>DATJKA010000001.1:0-8135 GCA_035491815.1 Gemmatimonadales bacterium
GTCTCCTGTCTCGGGGACTGGTCAGATCACCAATGCGATCGGCGTCGCGCAGTTGACGTCGTGGACGCTTGGTACCGGCGCGGGAGCGAACGCGTTGACCGTCACCGGCGCGCTCGGCGCGTCGTTCTCGGCAACCGGCACGCCGGACGCCCCCAGCTCGAGTCAGTCGACGGTGGCTGATAACGCGACCAACATCACGGCCTGCTCCGTGAGCTGCACGTTCGGTGGCGGCACCGCCGACAGCGTCACGGTGACCGTGCGCGACCAGTACGGCAATCTCATCAACGGTGCATCGGTGACGGTGAGCGCGAGCGGCAGCAATAACACGTTCAGCCCCGGCGCCAGCGGCACGTCCAATGCGAGCGGCATTTTCAAGACGCTGCTCAATTCATCGACGGCGCAGCTGAAGTCGATCAATGCGTCGGCGACCACCGGGCTTGGTGGCGGCCTGATCAGCCCGCCCGCGGCCGTCACGGTGGATCCCGATTTCAGTCAGTTGATCGCCAATTCGACGGTCGGCGCGACTTCGCCGATCACGGCGAGCAGCGGTTCGAGCACGTCGTCCGTCACGGTGACGGTGCAGGATCAGTTCCTCAATCCGGTCAGCGGCCGGACCGTGACTCTCTTCGTCAACGGGTCGGGGAACAGCGTGACACAGCCGGCGCTCACCACCAACGCGAGCGGGGTCGCGACCGGCAGCTTCTCGTCGACCGTGGCGCAGGGGAAGACGGTCACCGCGTCGTTTACGGGCACCGGCGGCGGGACGATCTCACCGAGCAGCGCAGCGGTGACCGTGAATGCGGCCGCTGCCTCGCAAGTTGTGATGGTGACGCAGCCGGCGAGCTGGACGTCGGGCACGACGTTGGGAAGCACGCAGCCCGCGGTCCGGCTCCAGGACGCCTTTAACAACAACGTCCTGCAGAGCGGGGTTACGGTGACCGCCTCGAAGGCATCGGGCACGGGGACGCTGAGCGGCACGCTCTCGGTGCTCACCAACGCCTCCGGCATCGCGACGTTCACGAACCTGTCGGTGACCGGGAATCTGACGGGCTACGGGAGCCACTCGTTCACGTTCGCGTCCGGCGGCGTGACGTCCGCGACGTCATCGACGATCAACGTGGCCGTTTCGCACTCGTACAATATCCAGAGCGGGATCTACAACGTTTCCTGCACCGGCTGTCACGCCTGGACCTATGCCAACACGGTGAATCAGGCGTCTTCGTGCGCGACGACACCAGTGCTCATCAGCCCGAGCAGCGCCGCCAACAGCCATCTCTACCGGAAGCTTGCCGGTACGCAAGCCTGCGGCGGCTTCATGCCGCCGAGCGGGACCAACGCTACGTTCGCGGATATTCTGCTTCGCTGGATCAACGCGGGATCGCCGAACAACTAGGTGCGTTCACCAACCCTCACCATCCTTCTTAGAAGTTGTACTCCAACCCTCCCGTCCACACCACGCTCGGCTGCATACCCGAGTTCCGGAGCGGGAAGAGCGCATTCGTCGTAATCAGGATCCCGCGCGGCGTCTGGAACTTGAATCCCACCGAGGCACTCAAGAAGTCGTCCTTCTGATCAGGGATGTTGGTCGGGTTGACGCTGTGCGGAAACGGCGCCTGATACTGCACAGGGCCGGGAATCGTGAGCTTGCTGTCGCCGACCTGCCACTCCGAGAGCAGGTCGAATGCCATCGTCGCCCAGCCGGCGACCGCGTTGTCGAATCCCGCCGTGGCGACGATCGAATTGTTGGAGAGCTTCGCGTCGCGGAATACGTAGCCGAAGTTGAGGTGCGGCGCGAGCGTCCCGAATTTGGCCGAAACGATACCAAGCCCGCGGCCGGCGAATTTTCCCGATCCGAGCAGGTTGTCCTGGTTGCCGGTCGGGAAGCGGCCGTCGAACAGCACGGCGGCACCGAACGAGTTGCTCTGCGTCAGGTTGATCTTGAGGCGTGCGGCGACGTCGCCGAGACCGCTCGCCGAGCCGTCCATGTGCGCGATGGCGGTCATCACGGGGTTCGAATCGGTGCCCGCAAAGCGATGCGGTGAGGGAAATTCCGCGGGCATGATCGTCGCCACGCTGGTGCCCTGGACGGACGTATGCACGACCGGCACCGCGATCGACAGGTCCACACCGTCCACCAGGCCGTAGCTCGCGACGAAGGTCGAGACGATCAGGTTGACGTTCATCGCCACCCGCACCGCGATCACGTCGTTTTCATAACCGGGGCTGCCGAGCGTATCCGTCGGCGCGACGTTTTCGTGCGTGAAATTGAAGAGAATGTCATCCAGCCGAATGCCGCGCAGGCGCTCGAAGTGCATCGCGGTGACGTTGGCGCCGACGAAAAACCGCCCTTTGCCCAGTGTCTGAGACCGTTCGCCGAAAATCGGGCCGCCCGACGTCGCGGTCTTGACCGGCAAGCCGCCCACGAATTGGTAGGTCACGCCGCTCGAGGTAGAGCCGACCGGCGTGTTCGCGATGCTCGCCGCCAGCGAGTTGCCGAGCAGATCGAGGATATCGCCGGCGGCGCTCTGCGTGGCGGGGATGAAGTGCGATCCGTGGCCGGTGAGCGCGCCCGCTAGGCACAACGGCTCGCCGCAGGTGCCGAACGTGAAGAGATCGGTCCGGATCTGCTGGCGCAGCGATTGGGCGCGGAGCGAAGCGGCGGCAACGACGAGCAGCACGACGACGAAGACAGAGCGACGCACGAAGGATCCCGGGTAAAGTGCGCCGCAATGATAGCCCTCTCCTAATTGGCTTTCAACACCGCCTCGATGAAGCTGAGGGTCTTCGTCTCGACCCACGCGGCCGAGATCGCCGTGATCCCGATGTTGCCGAGGCGATCGCCGGAGCCGGTCGGCGGCCGTCCCTTCCACGGGGCTTGCTTGACCTCGCGCTGGACCGCGATCCCATGTCGCGGGTCGTAGCGGAAGATGACGGCGGACGCGAGTGCCGGTCCGCCGCCGCGCGGCGTGAACGAGAGCGCGACGCTCGGATAGGCGTCGTCGCGGTCAGTGTGCTCGCGGACCGCCGCTTCATGCCCGGCGCTCTTCAGCTCGGCCATGAATGCCTCGAGCACGGGACGCGCGACGCTGCGCAGCCGCTCGCCGCACATGCGCCGGTCGGCCTCATCCTGCGGCTTGCTCGCCGCCGGCGAATGCTTTGCCGCTCGCTCGCCGTAGGCCTGGAGTAGCGCGCGCAGTTTGTCGAACGTGGATCCCATTAGACTCTCCGGCCGACGAGCTTCCAGAACTGCGTCTCGCCGATCACGGTGACGCGATGCCCCTTGGCGGCGAGCCGCTTGATCTCCATCAGTTTGAGCCCGCCGTCTTTGCCGGCAACCTGGAGCGCATTGGGGCGACCGCGCACGAGAATGTCGGTGGACGGACCGGGGCTCGCCTGGAAGATCGCGCCCGACTTCTTCGCCGCGGCAATCGCTTCGCGCCGCGGGCGCCGCAGGAATCCCGTGAACGAAATCCGCCGGCCCGCGATGCTCTTGACCTGGCCTTTGCGCAGCTGCTTGGGCGGATGCTGCAACGCGTCGATCAGCTCGGCGGCCGACTCGTAGCGCTTGCCGCGCGCGCCGAGGCAACGGTGGATCACTTCCTTGAGATGGTCGCTGCAGGGCAGACGGCGCACGTCGCGGCTGTGCATCGGCGCGTGCACGTCGCCGCGCAGCAGCATGGCGATCAGCTGGCCGACCTGATACACGTCGTCGCGCTGCTGCCATTTGCGGACCTTGCCCCACGCGATCTCCGTCGGTGCGCCCAGCGGATTGAACGCGTCGGCGGTGACACCGCGGCGGCTCGCCTGGTGCGTGGCGATGCCGAAGTCGCCGAGCTTGAGGCATTCATCGTCGCACACGAACACGTTGAACGGCGTGAGATCGCGGTGCAGCGCCTGGCCGCGGTGGAGCACGTTCAGCGGCGCGAGAATCGCGGCGATCTCCTGCCGCACGAATCGCTCGGGCTGCGCGCCTTTCTGCCCGAGCCAATTGCTCAGATCGCCGTGCTGGGCGTATTCCATGACGAGGCAATACCGTGTGCTCGGCGGCTCGACGTGGACGAAGCGGTCGAAGATCCTGAGCGCGCGCGGTTGGCGGCCGAGCAGCTCGGCGAAGTACGCCTCGCGCAGCCAGCCGGTCATGCGGTACGTGATCTTGACGCAGACCTTGGCCGGCAACGGTCCCGCCGGCTCCGGCGTCGCGAGGTAGATCTCACCGAAGCCGCCCTTGCCGACGAGGCGATCCAGGCGATAGGCGCGCCCAGTTTCGCTGCTGTACAGCGTGGGCAAGAGACCCGTGGGCGCGGACGGTGCGGTGCCGGCGGCATGTCGCGTGTGACGTAACCGCGTGGCTGGGCGTGTCATGTGGACTAAAAACTACTACGTTAAATGCCAATGACACGCCCCGGACGAATCGTCGCCGTTCTGGCGATCGTTGTTACGCCGCGCGTCGCTTGGGCTCAGCACGAGCACGCTGAGCAGCTCGGCCATGTGACGTTTCCCACCTCGTGCAATGCGGCGGCGCAAGGCGCGTTCGAGCACGCGATGGCGCTGCTGCATTCCTTCTGGTGGGAAGAGTCGCAGGGCGCATTCCAAGCGGTGCTGGCCGCGGACTCGAGCTGCGCGATGGGGCAGTGGGGTCTCGCGCTGACCGCGTGGGGGAATCCGTTCGCGGGCGGTCCGCCACAGACCAGCGAGAGTATGCGCCGAGGTGCCGCCGCGGCGGCGCGCGCCGCCCAGCTGGGTGCGCCGACGCAGCGGGAACAAGGGTTTCTTGCCGCCGCCGCCGCGCTGTACCGCGATTACCCGACCGTTCCCAATCCGGTCCGGCTGCGCGCCTATTCCGATACGCTCGCCCGGCTCTATCGTGATTTCCCGACGGATGCTGAAATCGCGATTGCCTATGCGCTATCGCTCGTCGAGACCGCGCCCAAGACCGATACGACCTTCGCGCGGCAGAAGCGCGCCGCCGCCATTCTGAATCCGTTGTTCGTGCGCTTCCCCGATCATCCGGGGCTCGCGCACTACATCATCCACGCCAACGATTCGCCGGCACTCGCGCCACTGGGGCTCGATGCCGCGCGCCGTTACGCGCAGATCGCGCCCGCAGCGCCGCACGCGCAGCACATGCCGTCGCACATCTTCATTCGCCTCGGACTGTGGGACGAAACGATCGCGGCGAACCAGCGCGCCTTCGACGCCGGATTCAACTACGCGACCGCGCATCACACCGGCGTGGCGCCCGAACAGCTGCACGCGCTCGACTACATGGTCTACGCCGACCTCCAGGAAGGCCGCGACCGCGACGCGCGAAGGGTCGTCGACCGCGCGCTCGCGCTGCAGACGGTGCTCACCAACGATGCGGTCGTCGCGAACTACAATCGTGTCGCCATGGAAGCGCGCCTCTCGCTCGAGCGGAGCGACTGGAAAGCGGCCTCTGAGCTGCCGGTCCGTGCCGGTGCGTTGACGATCGGCGCGGCACTGGCGCACTTCGCGCGCGGCATCGGCGCCGCTCGGCTGGGCGACACCGCGGCGGCGCGCGCCGCCATCGCCGGGCTCGCCGACGTCGAGCGTGACATGACGCAGCGCGGTGACAACGACTGGGCGCGCGTCGTGAGCATCAAACGCCAGCTCGTGACGGCGTGGACGGAATTCGCCGCCGGTGATACCTCGTCCGCCCTACGCGATTGCCGGGCCGCCGCCGACCTCGAGGACGTCACCGAGAAGCAGCCCATCACGCCCGGCGAGCTGCTGCCGGCGCGTGAGCTCTTGGGCGATATGCTGCTCGAGGCGCGTCGTTACGCCGATGCGCGCGCGGCATATACCGCGTCATTGGCGCGCGAGCGCCGGCGGGCGCGCAGCCTGTACGGGGCCGGACGCGCCGCCGAGCTTGCCGGCGATACCGCCGCGGCGCACGCGAGCTACACCGACTACGTGAAACAGCTGGCTGCTGGAGACGGCGACCGTGCGGAGCTGACGCGGGTCAAGGCGGCGCTAGCTGGACACTGATGTGTGATGGATAACGCGCCGTGTGCCACACCCGATGCTGCTGTGCGCGAAAGTCCGAAGCCCGCGCGTGGAAAATGTTCGGCACAAAGACCTGCGGATTGCGGTCGTAGAGCGGATACCACGTGCTCTGCACCTGCACCATGAGGCGGTGCCCCGCACGAAAGCGGTAGAGCTGCTGGTGCAGATCGATCGTGTACTCGATCACGCGATTCGCCGGAACCGGCGTCGCCTTCGTGAAGCCCCGCCAGTAACGCCCGCGCATGATATCCGCACTCACCATCAGCTCGTACCCACCGAGACTCGGCGTCTCGGCAACGCTGTCCGGGTAGACGTCGATCAGCTTGACGACCCAATCGGCATCGGTTCCGGTCGTCGATGCGAACAGGTGAGCGACGACGTTGCCGGCGATTGTGAAATCTTCCGCGAGCGGCGGCGAAACCCACGTCCGCACGTCCGGCCGCCCGTCCACGAAGCGCTGGTCCCGCTCGAGCCAGTTGCGCCAGCCCTCGCCGTTGTCGGGGCGCGGGATGTAAGGAATCGGGTGCGCCGGGTCGGAGACGTAGGAGTCGAATGGCGTAGATGACGCGCGCGGTTTCTCGAACGACAGCGCGCCGTTCTCGTGGAGATAGATGCTGCGGGCGGCGGCGGTTTTCGGCGGCCATGCGTCGAACGTGTGCCACGTGTTCTCGCCGGTCTCGAACGCTCGAGCTTCGGGGAAGTGCCCGTCGCCGATCCCGTGCAGGTAGTACGCGAACCACGGGCGCTGGATCTGCGCACGAAAGAAGTCCGCGGTCGGGCCGCCGAGTGGGATCGGGCCGATCGAATCGCCGCCCGGCTGCGCCCAGCCGCCGTGAAACCACGGGCCCAGGACCACGTGATTCCAGCCGTTCGTGTCGCGAGACTCGAGCGACTGATAGCTCGCCTCGGGCCCGTACATGTCCTCCTGATCCCACCAGCCGCCCACGAACAGCGTCGGGACTTCGGGGCGGGTCATCTCATGGAGCAGCGATCGTTCTTGCCAGTACGCGTCCCAAGTCGGATGTGCTTGCAGCCCGATCCACGTCGGGAGTTCTGTCACGCCCGTCGCGTTCGCGACGGAATCGAGCGTCCGGTACTTGAGGTAGAAGTCGTAGTGGTCGTAATCGGGAATCGGTAGGAAGAAGAACTTCCCCGGGTTCATCTCCATGAACGCTGCGAACTCGAGTCCCTGCGTCTCGCGAAACGCACCGTTATGGAAGAAGTCGTCGCCGCGCCAGACGTCGCCCATCGGGGCCTGCGGCGAGATCGCTTTCAGCGCGGGATGCGGATGCACGCCGGCAAGCGCCGCCAGCCAGCCCGGATACGAAATGCCGAGCACGCCGACCTTTCCGCTGTTGTGCGGGAGGTTCTTGACGAGCCAGTCGATCGTGTCGTACGCATCGTCCGACTCGCCGGTGCCCGGGCGCATCATCAAGAACTGGCCTCCCGACCCAAACCGCCCGCGGATGTCCTCGGCGACGAAGATGTAGCCGTCCTGGGCCAGCTCCCGGTACGCGGCAGGCAGCTCCGCCGTCTCGAACGCGTCGGCCGCCGAGTACGGTGTCCGGATCAGCAGAATCGGCAGCGGCGCCGTGTCGCGAGGGAGCAACGCAACCGCAAAGAGCTCGGTGCCGTCGCGCATGGGAATCCGCAGCTCGCGACGCTCATACACGGGAGCCTGGCGATGGCCGTCATGGCTCGTCGCCATGCTTGCGGCAGCGAGAATCAGGATCAGGGAGGGCTTCATTGGCGGCATCCAACGCGTACGCTAGTTTGGGGGCCAACCGAGAGGAAGTCGCCATGCAGTTGGGAATGATCGGTCTGGGACGGATGGGCGCGAACATGGTGCGGCGGGTGAAACGCGGCGGCCACGCGTGCGTCGCGTACGATCCCGACGCGGCGGCGGTAACCGCGCTCATCAAGGAGGGCGGGACGGTGGCCGGGGCGACCTCGCTGGCGCAGCTGGTTTCGAAGCTCGCGCCGCCGCGGACCGTCTGGATCATGGTGCCGGCGGCGGCGGTCGACGGTGTGCTCGACGAGCTCACGCCACTGCTGGCGAAGGGCGACGTCGCGATCGACGGCGGCAATTCGTTCTACGGCTACGCCGCGCG
>DATJKA010000002.1:0-2981 GCA_035491815.1 Gemmatimonadales bacterium
ATGAGCCCGAAGAACGCCGGAAAGAACACCGCCACGAACGGGGTGGGATCGATCGTGCCGTAGCGCGGCAACGGGAAGACGCGGACGAGCGCCTCGAACGGCCGGATCAGCCGCGGATTCGACAGCACGACGGGAGCGTCCGTCGACGCCCACTCTTCCTTCGAGATCTCGCTAACGGCGATCGCGTCGCCGAAGGCGGTGATGAGCTTCTGCGCGAGCGTGGAGAAGGAGCGCGTTGGCACCCACCCTTCGAGCAGGAATGCATGCGGCGTGACGCCCGTGAGCGGCACCGCTTCGAGCTCGCGCAACCGGTCGTGCACCGCGAGCCAGGCCCGCATCAGCTCCGGCACGTCGGTCCTGAGCAGCTCCTGCTGGCGGGCCCGGATTTTTTCCATCATGCCCGGAATGGCGGCGAGACGCGTGAGCATCGCCGGAATCGCCGCGGCGAGCGCCCCGCCGCCGTAGGCGGCGGGCACCGGGATCTCGCGCACCTGCGCCTGGGCGAGCAACCGCTCCACGCGCGCGGCCGCCGGGGCCGCGACGATGATCAAGAGCGCGATCTCGCCGGAGGCCAGCGGTTGCGTGTAGATCTCGAAGTCCGAGCCGATCGCGCCGGAGAGGCTGGCGCGCAGTTTGGGAATCGCGCCGGCGTCGCTGCCGCGTACCAGCACGTGATATGCCGTCGCGTTCGGCCAGCGGTCCTCCGCCTCGAGCAGGGCGCGAAAGGCGGAGAAGAACTGCTGGTACTTGAGGATGAGCGCGCGCTCCTCGTCCAGCGCCACGAGGCCGATCCGCAGCCGCTCGGCTTCGCGCCGTACCCGCCACGCGCGCCGGGCCCAGCTCACGATGTCGCCGGACGTTGCGCGCGCCGGTGAACGCACCCGCGCCGTGGGCTCCGGCGCCCGCAGCTCGCCGAGCGCGCCGTCGATGTCGATAAGGAGGCGGCGCAGCTGGCGGCGCTCGCGCTCCTCGCGCGCCGGAAGCTGGGCGCGGTCGAGCGGCTGTCCCGGCGCGAGACTTGGGGGAGAAAGGTGGAGCAAGCTCAGGTCCTGAAGCTGCTGCAGCACGGCGGCCAGGCGCTCGCGCGCCCCGATCAACCGCACTTTCGACATCGCGATGATCACTGCGTGCTCGCCGTGAAGAACCGCAGCGCCAGCGCTTTGGCGACTGCGGCGATCCGGTCGTCGGAGATCTGCTCGAACGCGGCTGCGGCGCGCTCGGCGGCGGCGGCGATCTCCCGCTCGCCGCGCCGCCGCTCCAGCTCGAGCGTTTCCGCAAGCCGCTGTTCTGCGAGCGCCAGATCAGAGGCAACTGCGCGTTCACGGTCAGCGGCGGTTCCCTGGGCTTCGGCCACGAGCCGCTCGCTCTCGACGCGTGCCGCGCGCAGGCGCTCCCCCAGCCGCCGCTCGGTCTCGAGCAATCGCCCCAGGTCTCCCTGCGGGATCGACCCGGTGGTGGCCATACTGACAGTCTCTCACCGCGGTGATCCCAGGAGCGTGAAGACACGGCAAAACTTCCTTTAAGTGCGCCGGCGCTCTGAAGATTTCTTCACCGGGACTTTAACAGGCTTACCGCCACAGCGCCGCACCTTGGAAGCCATACCATGCGTCTGGAGCAGACCGATGTACTTCCCTCAGTCGCATCCGTGGACCCCGGAAGACTCATTGGGCACCTACCTCGAGCGGCGTGGTGTGACTCGCCGCGATTTCCTCACCTACTGCGCGCAAATGACGGCGATCCTCGGCCTCGCGGACACGATGGCGCCGCGGGTCGCGCACGCCCTCGCGGCGGTGAAACGACCGACCGTGATCTGGCTGTCGCTGCAGGAATGCACCGGCTGCGTCGAAAGTGTGTTGCGGACCGGTGAGCCGACCATCGGCGATCTGCTCCTCGACGTCGTCTCGCTCGACTACCAGCACAACATCATGGCCGCCGCCGGTCATCAGGCCGAGGCGGCGCTGCAGAGCTCGCTCGCGAAGAACAAGGGCGAATACCTGCTCGTCGTCACCGGCTCCGTTCCGCTGAACGACGGCGGCATCTACACGACCGTCGGCGGTCGCACGGCAAAGACGATTCTCGAGGAAGCGGCGAAGGACGCGAAGGCCGTAATCGCCGTTGGCGCCTGCGCGCACTGGGGCAACATCCAGGCCTCGCGGCCCAATCCGACCGGCGCGGTCGGCGTGTCCGACATCGTCAAAGACAAACCGGTCGTGAACATCGCCGGCTGCCCGCCGATCGGCGACGTCGTCACGGCGACGATCGTGCACTTCCTCACGTTCGGCACGGTCCCCGCGCTCGACTATGACGGCCGGCCGCTGTTCGCGTACGGCGCGCGGATTCACGATCAGTGCCCGCGCCGTGCGAACTTCGACGCCGGCCAGTTCGTCGAAGCGTTCGACGACGAGGCGGCACGCAGGGGCTGGTGTCTGTATCACGTCGGCTGCAAGGGACCGGCCACCTTCTCGCCTTGCCCAATCTTCCAGTGGAATAGCGGCACCAGCTGGCCGATCGGCGCGGGCCATCCCTGCCTCGGCTGCACCGAGCGGCACTTCTGGGACACGATGACGCCGTTCTACGGCCGCCTGCCGGATGTCGCCGGCTTCGGCGTGGAACGCTATGCCGACACGATCGGCCTCGCGCTCGCGGTGGGCGCGACCGCCGGTGTCGCCGCGCACGCCATCGCGACCGGAGTGCATCAGGTGCGGCAGCGCGGCAAAGCCTTGCCGGTAATCGAAACCCCTTCAAAGAAGGAAACGGGAGGAACGGGCGATGGCCACGACTAAGATCGTTGTCGATCCCATCACCCGGATCGAGGGACATCTTCGCATCGAAGCTCAGGCCGAGAACGGACGCATCACCAACGCGTGGGCGACGTCCACGCAGTTCCGCGGCATCGAGACGATCATGAAAGGCCGCGACCCGCGCGACGCCTGGGCGTTCACACAGCGGATCTGCGGCGTCTGCACGGTGGTGCACGCGGT
>DATJKA010000003.1:0-2034 GCA_035491815.1 Gemmatimonadales bacterium
TATGTCGAGGAGCAGATCAATCAGTCCTTCGGGCAATCCCCGATGTTCGCGGCGCATTTCAAGAACTCGCCCGTCGGCACGTTCGATGCGGCGTCACCCATCGACGGCGTCCGGCGCATCACCAGCTACCGCAAGGTGGAGGGTGCGCCACTCGTAATCGGCGTCGCCGAGTCTTACGACGAGGTGCTGAAAGGCTGGCGCGAGCTGGTCGGCCGCTATATCAGCCTCGGAATCCTGATCGTGGTGGGGATCGGCGGCTTCGCGTTCGCCGTGCACGGCCAGATTCTCGCCCGCGTCGCGGCGGACAGCCGATTCCGCGCCGCGCTCGATTCGACGTCGAGCGCGTTCTTCGCCGTCGCGCCGCACGTGGACGGCGAGCAGGACTTCACGATCACCGACGTCAACGCCCCCGCCTGCTCGTTGCTCGGGTGCGAGCGCAGGACCCTGATCGGCGCTTCGCTCTCGGCGGTCGCGCCCGAGTTCATTCGGCGCGACATCGTCGAGCAATGCCAGGCGGCGCACGCCACCGGCATGGCCCAGGACCTGCATGTCAGATCGATGTCCGCGGATGGCGGCGGTGCGCGTTGGTACCGTGCTCGCATGACGCCGTTCGCTGATGGAATTGCGCTTTCGCTGCGCGACATCACCGAGGACCACATGGCCCGCGAGGCGATGCGGATGGCCAAGGAGAGCGCCGAGGTCGCCAACCGTACCAAGTCCGAATTCCTCGCCAACATGAGTCACGAACTGCGCACGCCGCTGAACGCCGTCATCGGCTTCTCCGAGGCGCTCCAGCGCGGGCTGCTGGGGCGGCTCTCCGACAAGCAGAGCGAATACATTCAGGACATCCATTCCGCCGGCCAGCACCTGCTCGCAATCATCAACGACGTACTCGACCTTGCGCGCATCGAATCGGGGAAGGCGGCATTGTCCGACGGCAACGCGCATCTGGGCGAGATCGCCGTCTCCGCCCAGCGGATGATACAGCTTCGCGCTGACGAGAAGCGCCTGGAGGTGGTGGCCGACGGGTTCCGCGCGCTGCCAATGGTCCGCGGCGACACCACGCGGCTGCAGCAGGTTGTTCTCAACCTGCTGTCCAACGCCGTGAAGTTCACGCCGGACGGCGGCCGCGTCTCCGTGCACGGATTCGTCGGCGTCGACGGAAGCGTGGGCCTGTCCGTCGCCGACACGGGCATCGGCATCGCGCCGGCCGACATCCCCAAGGTGCTGATGCCGTTCGAGGTCGTCGAATCGGCGTTCAGCCGCAGATACAAGGGCACTGGCCTTGGGCTGCCGTTGGCCAAGCGACTGGTTGAGATGCACGAGGGCACGCTGTCAATCGAGAGCGTGCTTCACGTTGGCACCAGGGTCACGGTGCGGTTCCCGGCGTCGCGGGTGGTGGTTCCGATCGCCAAGGCGGTCTGAGGATTCCATCCGTCTCGCCCGCTCTGGCAATACGGTCATAGTCGCGTGCCTTCCAATTCTCCCGACGTGCCAAGACCATCATCATCTCGGACGACAACGCGCGCCGCCTGTTCACCTACGACGACTGCATCGAGACAATGCGGATTGCGTTCCGCGACTTCGCCGAAGGTGTCGCCGCCAATCGCCCGCGGGTTCGGCCGGGCGCAGGTCCGGCAGCCGCCGACGGGCGCCAGCGGCGGCAAGGGCATCGTCTACATCAAGAAAAGAACTCCGGGCGCACGATCCAGTTCGCGGCTCTGGGAGCGTTCCTGTGCCGAAAAATGCGGGCTGAGAAAGGGGGCCGCGCCATCTCGAGCGAGTGGCTTGGGGGGTTCTACGCGGCGGGGTCCGGCTCCCCCCGTGAGCCTGACGTGCATGGCGGCTGAGCCGGCGACGCAGACACGCAGCGATTGGCAGCCACGACCCGGGCGGTATACTCGGACACCGTGCGTCCGTCCGCCAGCCAACCCCATGTCTATGGCCAACCCACAGCGCTCGCCCCGATCCCGCCCCCTCTACTCGCAGATTCGCGAGCTCCTGATCGGCCGCATGGTCAGCGGCGACTGGCGG
>DATJKA010000004.1:0-75150 GCA_035491815.1 Gemmatimonadales bacterium
TAGCTAAGTTACGGGCCCACGAGTTGGCCCGAGTGGCGGAATGGCAGACGCAACGGACTCAAAATCCGTCGGGGGCAACCCCATGAGAGTTCGACTCTCTCCTCGGGCATAGAACGGGTAGGATTGCAGTATGCTGCTGGCGCCGATCGTACTCATCGCCCAAGCCGCCACCGCGCCGCCACTCATCAGCGGCTCCGTCACGAACGCCGAGTCCGGCCAGCCACTCGGGTTCAGCATCGTGACGCTCCAGCCCGGCGGCCGCCGCCAATTCACCGACCGATCAGGCACATTTGCGTTCACCGGAGCGCCCGCCGGGAGATATGTCCTCAGCGTCCGCCAGATCGGCTACACGCCGCTCGATACGCAGCTCGTGATCGATGGAGAACGCCCGGCGGTACTGCAGATCGCGCTGCGGCATCTCGCTATCGAGCTGCCGCCCGTCACCGTCACGGCCAATCGCTGCACCAATCCCGGCCCTCCCGACTCGACGGACACGGCGCTTCGGGCCGTGTTCGATCAACTCCAGGAGAACGCCCGCCGCTTCGAGCTGCTCGCTGATTCGTATCCGTTTCACTTCACCCTATCATTGTCGATCCGCGAGGTAGGCCTGCGCGGCGACACCGGGCCGCCCGAGCTCCAACGGATTCAGCTTCCGAGCAACGACCATCATCCCTATCACGTCGGCCGAGTCGTGGAGCGCGCGTGGGGGCCGTGGGGCGATCCTGACCACTTCGTCGTCATCCGCAGCGCCGAGCTGCGCGACCTGGGCAACGCGGAGTTCATCGCGAACCACTGCTTTCATCTGATGGGCCGCGACACGATCGAAGGCCACGCCCTCGTCCGCCTGGATTTCGAGCCCGCCCTGCGCATCGGCTCGGCCGACATGGCCGGCACCGCATATCTCGATCCCGAGAGCTACGAGCTGCGCTATACCGTGACCGTGCTGACCCGGCCCGAGCGATCGGAGCTGAGCGACGTCAGCGGCATGACGTTTCGCACGCGGTTTCGCGACATCGCGCGCGGCGTCCCGCTACAGGATTCGCTGACGGCGATCACGACCTACCGGTTTTCGAGGGAGCGGCGCGCCAAGATCGACACCCAGCGGACGGTGGAGGTGCGCTTCAAACGCGAGCCGCCGCCGCCGTAGCCCGCAAACCCCTTGCGCTCGAAGCGGTAATGGGGGGATATGATGAGCCTCCCAGGAGGCCATCCATGGCTCTGCCGCTGATCCTCGCGCTGCTACAGGCTACCCCCGTCCGCCCGGCTTCCACGACAGCTCCCCAAGCACCTCCCGGCTCCGTCGCCACATGGACCGTGCATGTGACCGGCGACATCCGTTGGCAGCAAGTGACCCCCGCCGGCGCCCTGCTGGTCTCGACCGACGCTGCGCTGATCGGCATCGACATCGACCGCGGTCAGATCCTCTGGCAAAAGCCGGAGCTTGGCGGCCTGCCGGTGGACAGCGTGCACATGGTCGAAGGCTCGCTTCTCATGGAAGCGGCGAAGCCGGGCCTGTCGATGATCTTCGATCCCGTCACCGGCACCGCGTTGTTCGACTCGCGCAAACTGACGCTGACGCGCGTCGTCACGCGGCGAGTGCTGCCGCAGACCGGCACGCTGCTCGTGCACGGCCAGCGCGCATCGGGGCCACCGCTCGTCGCGCTCTACGATCTCGCGACCGGCAGCCAGCGCTGGGTGAGTGAATCGCTCTTCCAGCAGACCGAGCCGAAACGCGGCGGGCTCGGCGGCCTGATGCAGGGGCTCGTGCGCGCCGCGTCGGCGGCGACGACGCTCGAGGTGCTGCAGGCGGGATCCGACATGATCGTCGTGCACACACTGATGGGCCTGCGGGCGCTCGACGCGAAGACGGGCGCCATCCGGTGGACCGCCGCGCTCCCCATGGCGCGGAACGGCGCCGTGCCGCATCAGGTGCGTCTCTACCCGTCGTTCGCAAAGAACGATCGCATCTACGTGAGCTACGACGACCGGCTGATGGCGTATCGCCTCGCCGACGGCCAGGCACTCTGGGCGAAGCCGGCGAATGTGGACGGCTGGATCCGCGACATCGTGCAGCATCCCGCCGGGATCATCATGCTGCCCGAAGGTCCGCCGGCGGATCAGGCGACCGGCAACGTGCGCATCGTGAACGGCGTCGTGCAAACGGGACTCAACGTCGCGCGCTACGACGACGGCACCATGATCGCCGCAAAGCCGCTGCACATGCGCGGCACGGTGAAGGACGCGATGATCACCGGCGACGCCGTCGTGCTCGCGGTGGACGCCGATTCCAAGACGTTCGTGAACGTGCTGAACGTCGCGACGGCCACGCTGCGGCTGCAGAAGGACGTCAAGATCAAAGGGCAGCTCGATTACGCCGAGCTGCTTCCCGGCGGGGGCGGTTTGCTCTACGTGTCGCGCTCCGACGCGTCCACGAACGGCGAAGTCAACGTCATCGACCTCGCGAGCGGCGACCCCAAATACAAGGACGCGGTCGAAGGCGACAAGAACGCGCCGCTCTTGCGGGCGCTCGACGGCGCGACGTTGTACGTGTTTGCGACGAAGGATCGCCGGCTCTACGCCGTGAACCGACAAGACGGGACGTATCGCGCGCTGAGTCCCGAGATCAAACTGCAGGGGAATGAAGATCCCACGAACCTCGAGGTCCGCACCGGCGGCCTCGTGCTCAGCTCATCGCAAAACCTCGTGCTCATCGGCCGCGACGGGCAGATCAAGCAGCAGGTCTACAATCCCGCGCCGCAGCTGCCGGGGCTGCTCCGCGCGCTGTACCGCATCAACTCCGTGCGCGCCGGTCTCTACGGCGCGGCCGCCTCGGCCTACGGCGACGCCTTCGCGCAGATGTCGCGCCAGGCGACCGACACGACGGCAAAGCGGCTGACGAACCAGCTCGCGTCGGCGTACTCGCAGGGAGGGGCACAGCTGACCGGCTACTCGCAACAAGCCTCCGCGCTGGCCTCCAAGCGCTTCCGGGCCTCGCTCGCAACGCCGAGCTCGCTGTTCATGCTCACGCGCTCAACCGACGGCAACGGCAATGTGCTGCTGCAGATCGACAAGGACAGCGCCACGCCGCGCGCACGGGTCGCGCTGGGCAAAGAGCGCGAGCCCGTCTACGCGGTCGACGACATTGCGGGGATGTTGTTCCTGCAAACCGGTCCGGGGACGCTGGTGGGATACCGACTCTAGAATGCGTCGTTAGGGCCCGGTCGCCGTCGTAATCGTGAACTGATTGCTCGTCACGGCGCTGGCGCCGGACGTCGTCGCCTGGAGCCGGTACGTGCCGGCCTTGTCGACGGAGAGATTATTGAACGTCGCGACGCCGGCGGAGGCGCGCTGCGTCGCCGTGCCGCTCAACGCCGCACCGGTCGAGTTCGACGTCAGACTGATCGTGATCGCGCCGGTGAACGTCGAGTCGGTCGTGCCGAGGGAATCGGTGGCGACGACTTCGACCGGCGCCATCGTCTGACCTTCGTCCGCCGTGCCCGGCTGAACGAAAAAGCCGAGCACCGGTGGCGCGCCGCTGCTGCCGCCGCCACCGCCGCCCGTGATCCCGATCAAACCGGATCCTGCACCTTCGAAGCAGCCGCTGATCACGAGCGTGATCGCGCTGCGCAGGAGCATGTACCGCAAGGTTCGCATGTGCATAGTTCGGCTACCCATTACCACCTCACGCCGTTCCGCTTCGTCACACGCTGCAGCGGGATTAGTTCGCGCGGCCTCTCTGATTACGTCGGAGATAGATCACCCGTTGTAGTGCATCCCACACCCGCGGATCGATTGTTCGTCGCGCTCGACCCGGCGATCATGTGAGGAGTCCGCCCACAGACATTTGTTAAGGGCGGCGTCCCTATATGGAGGCACCTTATGGCTCGAGGCACGAGAGTTCTGGCGGGCGCGTTCGCGTTCCTAGTTATCGGCGCGCTGAGCGCAGCTCCCGCGGCCGCGCAGAGCGGCTTCTCCGTCACTCCGTGGGCGGGCGCATACATCCCGACGCGGAATCATTTCAGCACCGTAGGCCAGGACATCAGTCGCGACAACAGCTTCATCGGTGGCGCGCGGCTCACGTTCTGGGGCAAGAGTCCGATCGGGCTCGAGTTCACCGGCGGGTTCGCGCCCGCGCGCGTGCACATCTCGGGTACGACGATCAACGGCGATCGCAACACGCAGGTGTTCGTCGGCGGCGCCAAGCTGATGCTCGGGTTGTCACCCGCATCGTCGCGCGTCGGCATTTTCCTGAGCGGCGGTCCCGCGATCATTCGCCGGGGCAATGATGTCGCCCGGGAAAGTCAAAGCGTCACGGATTGGGGCGGCGTCGCCGGCCTCGGCGTGCGCATTCCGTTCTCGGCCTCGGTCGGTCTGCGGCTCGAGGGCGAAGACTATTTCTACGGCGGCAATTTCAGCACGGGCCGTCAATTCCAGAACGACCTCGTCTTGTCTGCGGGGCTCGCGCTGGGTTGGTAAATACACAGGGCTGATGGCGAACAGGGGCTCACCTGCAAAGGTGGGCCCTTTTGTGTAAGATGGGGGCCATGCCCACACAGACCGAAGGACGGCGCGGCGGTGCGGTCAGCGCCAAAATCGACTTCAAGGACGGCCGCTGGGTCGTCCCCGACCACCCCATCATTCCGTTCATCGAAGGCGACGGCACAGGGCCCGACATCTGGCGCGCCTCGGTCAAGGTGTTCAACGCGGCCGTCGAAAAACTTTCGGGCGGCAAGCGCAGCGTGGAATGGCGCGAGGTGCTCGCCGGCGAGAAGGCCTTCAACCAGACCGGCAGCTGGCTGCCCGAGGAGACGCTCGGCGTCATTCGCGAACATCGAGTGGCGATCAAGGGACCGCTGACGACGCCCGTGGGCGGCGGTATCCGGTCGCTGAACGTCGCGCTACGGCAGATTCTCGATCTGTACGCCTGCATCCGGCCCGTCCGCTACTTCAACGGCGTGCCGTCGCCCATGAAGGATCCCAGCAAGCTCAACATCATCATCTTCCGCGAGAACATCGAGGACGTCTACGCCGGCATCGAGTACAAGGCGCACAGTCCCGACGCCGACGCGGTCATCGAGTTCCTGCAGCGCCGCTTCAACGCCAAGATCCGCGAAGGCAGCGCGATCGGGATCAAGCCGATGTCGAAGTTCGGCTCGCAACGACTCATCGTGAAAGCCATCCTGCACGCGATCCGGCGGCGGCTTCCGTCCGTCACGCTGGTGCACAAGGGCAACATCATGAAGTTCACCGAAGGCGCGTTCCGCGATTGGGGCTACGAGATCGCCAAGGAACGCTTTAGCGGCCAGACGGTAAGCGAAGCGGAAGGGGGCGGCGGGAAGCGCAAGGAGGACGTCGGCAAAGTGATCATCAAAGACCGGATCGCCGACTCGATGTTTCAGCAGCTCCTGCTCCGTCCCGACGAGTACTCGGTCGTCGCGTCGCCGAACTTGAATGGAGACTATCTGTCGGACGCCGCGGCCGCGCAGGTCGGCGGGCTCGGGCTCGCGCCGGGCGGCAACGTCGGCGACGGCTTCGCCGTGTTCGAGGCGACGCACGGGACCGCACCGAAGTACGCGGGGCAGGACAAGATCAATCCCAGCAGCGTGATCCTCTCCGGCGTGATGATGTTCGAGGAGTTGGGGTGGGACGACGTCGCGAGCGCGATCGTGCGGGGCCTCGAGGGTGCCATCGCGTCCAAGCGCGTCACCTACGATCTGGCCCGGCAGATGCCCGGCGCGACCGAAGTGGCGACCTCCGCGTTCGCAGACGCGATCATCGAGCATCTCGCATGAAAACTCAGATCACGACAAGGCCGTTGAATGGCATTGAGACGCCGCTGCTCGCGCTGATCGTCGCGCAAGGGTCGCCGCCGCCCGTGGAGCAGGCGCTCGAGCGGGCGGTCGCCAGCGGCGATTACAAAGGAAAGAAGGACGAGACGCTGCTGGTCTACGGCAACGGCAAGGCGCAGCGCATTCTGCTCGTCGGCGTCGGGAAGCCGGCCGAAATCACCCGCAGCGCGGTGCGGCGCGCCGCCGCCATCGCGGCGAAACGGGCGCGGGCGTTGGGAACGCGGGCGTTCGCGCTCGCGGTCGCGAGAGAAGCACGCGGGGGCCTGGGAGCCGCCGAGCTGGCCCAGGTGGCCGTCGAAGGCGTGGCGCAGGGCTCGTGGCAATTCACCGAGCTCAAGAAACAGCCCGAGGACCCGAAGCCCGAAGTCGAGTCCGTCGATCTCGTGTTCGACGCGCCCGACAAAGACGAAGCCGAGGCCGGCCGCCGTATCGGCGACGCCATCGCCGCCGGCTACCTGTTCACGCGCAACCTGCAAATGCAGCCCGGCAACGTCTGCACGCCGACCTACCTCGCCGAGCAGGCGCGCAAGCTCGCCGACCGACACAAGTTCGGGATCACCATCCTCGACCTCGCGCAGATTAAGAAGGAAGGGATGGGCGCGCTGCTTGCCGTCTCGCAAGGGAGTGCCGAGGAGCCCCGCTTCATCGTGCTGGAGTATCACGGCGGCAGCGGCCAGCCCGTCGCGCTGATCGGCAAAGGCGTGACGTTCGATTCCGGCGGCATCTCGATCAAGCCCGCGTTGAATATGGAGGACATGAAGTTCGACAAGTCGGGCGCGACGGCCGTGCTCGGCACATTCGAGGTGCTGGGACGGCTCAAGCCCAAGATCAACGTCATCGGCCTGATTCCGGCGACGGAGAATCTGCCGTCCGGCACGGCGGTCAAGCCGGGCGACGTCGTGAAGAGTCACCTCGGCAAGACGATCGAGATCATCAACACCGATGCCGAAGGCCGCTTGATTCTGTGCGACGCGCTGTCGTATGTGCGGCGGTTCAAGCCGGCGGTGGCGATCGACGCAGCCACACTCACCGGCGCCGTCGTCATCGCGCTCGGCCACCATGCCATCGGCATGCTGGGGAACGACGAAGCCTTGCTCGACGAAGTCCGCGACGCCGGCGAGCGGGCCGGCGAGCGCTGCTGGCCGCTGCCGCTGTGGGACGAGTACCGCGACCTGCTCAAGTCCGACGTCGCCGACGTCAAGAACTCGGGCGGCCGCGCCGCGGGCACGATCGCGGGCGCCTGGTTCCTGCGCGAATTCGTGGACGGCTTCCCCTGGGTGCATCTCGACATCGCGGGCACGGCGTACCTGGAAGGCGAAGGCGCGGGCCACGCCAAAGGACCGACGGCGATCGGCGTGCGCCTGTTTACGGAGTTTCTGCTCAAACGCGCGGGCGCTTGAGGGCTGCGCTCCTCGTCGTCGCACTATGGCCTGCGGTCCTCGCGGCGCAGGTCGATACGACGAAGCGTACCACGCCCGCGCGAGACACGACGGCGCGCGACACGACGGCCCGAGACACGACCGCACGCGATTCGACGGCGCGCGACACGCTGCCCGCGCTCCTGCCCGTCTTTCCCCAAGCGATCGTCCCAGGACCGCTCCCCAAAGGGGCACGCTACACCTTCACCGCCGACTCGTTGCTGCTGCTCACCTCGCGCACGCTGAGCGATTTGCTGCTCCACATCCCCGGCGTGTACGTCGCGCGGGGCGGTTGGTTCGGACAGGCCGAGCCGGTGCTGTACGGTGGGCGCGGGGCCGCCGGCCTCGAGATCTACTGGGACGGCGTCCCGTACCGACCGCTCGGGCGCGACTCTCTCTATCTGGATCCGGCACGCATCCCGCTCGCCGCGATCGAGCGCGTCGACGTCATTGTGCTTCCGGCCGCGCTGCGGGTGTACCTCGTGAGCACCGGGTATCGCTCGACGGCGCCCCGCACCCAGATCGGCATTCTGACCGGACAGCAGGACATCGCGGACTACCGCGCGGGATATGCGATGCGCACGCGCGCCGGCGTCGGCGTCGCGCTGATCGCCGACTGGAACAGCATCGGCCCCGGCGCGCTCAGCAACACGAGCACGAGCTTCGGGGCAAGCGACATCTGGCTGAAGGCCGACTACGTGCCGTCCGATGGCTTGATCGGGGCGTCGTTCGAGGTGCTCAGCTCGAGCTGGCATCGCAGTCAATCGGATCGCGTCACAGGCTGGCGGCAAGATCGCGCCGATCGCGTGCTGCGCATGTTCGTGGCGCAGCGCGACGACGGCACGGGGTGGCGACTGACCGGCACGCTCAGCACGACCGAAACGAGTCGCGACACGGCGACCCGCGCTCGGTCGATGTCCATCGCCCAAGTCGAAGCGAGCCAGGTGTGGCGTCGTGCCGCCGTAGTGGCAACGGCGCGGTTCGGGGCGGGCGGCGCGCCACAACAATTCGAAGCGACAGCCGGTTGGATGCCCCTCGACCCGTTCGTGTTGTCGGGCAGCGTCCGCCAGTCGTCGTATTCCGATGGCCGGACAGGAGCGCAAGCCTTCGGTACGGCCGGCCTCACGCTGCCGCTGGGCTTCTCGGCCCGCGCGGAGGCAGCGTGGCGAAAGGATCCGCAGATCGCGCTGATGGCGACGGGCCCTGTGACCCAGCAGACCGACGTGGCGGCGTGGCTCCGTTTCGATCATCGCCGGCTGACGGTCGAATTGGGCCGGGGGCGCCGCGACCCCTTCGCACCGGTCGGGTTTGCGCAGGGGATCAGCGCCGTCGATTCGGTCAGCCCGACGCCGCTCACCGATTTCGTCGCGGCACGCGCGAGCATCCAGGTGGCACCAGGCTTCCTGGTGTCCGGTTGGTATTTCGATCCGCTCGCCGGCGGCGGCGACTTCGAGCCGCCTCACCACGCCCGGCTGTCGGCGACCTTCTACTCCAAGTTCTGGCGCGTCTTCCGGAGCGGGATCTTCGCGCTGCGCGCCGAGGTCGCGATGGAGTCTTGGAGCCGGTGGGCGTTCGGCGGGATCGACAGCGCGGGCGCGAAGCGCGCCATGACGGGATCGAGCTTCGTGGACACCAATCTCGAGATGCAGCTCGCGGGCGTCACGATTTTCTGGACGGTCCAGAACATCAACGTCATGCGGTCCAGCTACGTCAACGGCCTCGGCTTTCCGAAGGCCTACCAATCGTATGGCGCGCGCTGGTTCTTCACGAACTAGCGCGGCCGACTACATTTAACCGCCTGATGCCGCGCAGCATGACGGGCTTCGGCTCGGCCGAAGATCGGGTCCTGAGCGGGCGGCTGCGAGTCGACATCCGCACCGTCAATCACCGCTACTTCAATCCGCAGCTCAAGCTGCCGGCCGACCTCGCCGGCCTCGAGATCGAGATGCGCGAGCGGCTGCGCCAGCTGCTCGAGCGCGGCCACGTCGCCGTCACGGCACGCTGGATCGAAGGCCCCGCGCCGGAGCGGGGGATCACGGTCGACCTGCCGCGCGCCAAACAGGTGCTGCAGGCCGCGCAGCAGCTCAAGAAGAAGCTGAAGCTCAAAGGGACGGTCGATCTGGCGTTCGTGGCGCGTCACCCCGAGGTCCTGACCGTGGCGAATGGCGCGAACGCGAGTGCCGAGCAAGCCGTCGAATGGGCGGACGTGCAGCCGATCGTGGAGCGTGCAGCCAAGGACGTCGTGGCAATGCGGGAGCGGGAAGGGAAGGCGCTCGCCGTCGAGCTGAACTCCCGGCTCGACGCTCTGGAAGCGGCCGCGAACACGATCGAAGCGCAAGCGCCGGCGCGACTCAAGGCCGAGCATGAGCGACTCAAGCAGGCGGTGGCCGAGCTGACGGGTCAGGCCAAGGTGGACGAGCAACGGCTCGCGCTCGAGATCGCGCTGCTCGCCGACCGCGTGGACATCACAGAAGAGCTGGTGCGGTTTCGCTCGCACGTGGCGGCGGCACGCGCGGCGCTGCGCGCCGATCAAGCGGTCGGCAAGCAGCTCGGATTCCTGGCGCAGGAGCTGCTGCGCGAAGTGAACACGATGGGCTCCAAGGCGAACGATGCGCGCATCACGCAAACGGTGATCGCCATGAAAGGCGACCTCGAGAAGTTCCGGGAGCAACTGGAGAACCTGGAGTGATAGCACGCATAGTCGTCTTGTCGGCGCCGTCCGGCGGCGGAAAGACGACGATCGCCAAAGCCGTGCGCGAGCAATACCCCGACCGGTTCGGGTTCTCGGTGTCGGCGACCACGCGCAAGCCGCGAGCCGAAGAACGTGAAGGGGTCGATTACTTCTTCAAGACGCGGACCCAGTTTCTCGAGGGCGTCGGGGCGGGGCGGTTCCTGGAGTATGCCGAGTACGGGGGACAGCTGTACGGCACTCCCAAGGCGGAAGTGGAGAAGGTACTGCAGTCAGGCAAGCACGTGCTGCTCGATATCGAGGTGGAAGGGGCACGCCAGGTCCGGGAGCAGTACCCAACGCCTCGTTCCGTTTCTATTTTCATTCTCCCGAGCGATCCCCGGGTGCTGCTCGAGCGGCTGCAGTCGCGCAAGAGCGAGTCGATCGATCAGATCCGCTGGCGCCTGGACCGCGCGGAATACGAGCTGCAGCAGTCCACGCTATTCGACCGGTGGATTCGCAACGATGATTTGCAGACCGCTGTGCGGGAAGTTGTGGCCATCGCCGACGACACGCGGGGCCGCACCCGGGAGCGGCAGGACTTTGAGTGGATCACGAACTATGGGCGCGGCCTGCAGGCCGAAGCCCAGCGTCTGTATGACGCACTGCACCAACAGAAAGGCTGAGCAATGCGCATCGTGACACCGGCAGAAGTCGCGGGACAGACCCAGAACAAGTACCTCGGCGTCCTGGTCGCGGCCAAGTTCGCGCGCTTCGTGAACGACTTCCCGCGCGACCGCTCCGTGGACTGGGAAGAGAAGCTCACCACCCGCGCGTTCGACGAGCTCGTCCGCGGCGGCCTCAAGTACCGCCTGGTCCGGCGGCGGCGCCAGCAGGAAGCCTGATGCCCTTCGCCGGCCCCCCCCGTCACGTCGTCCTCGGCGTGTCGGGCGGGATCGCCTGCTACAAGAGTTGTACGCTGGCGCGGCGCCTGACTGAGTTGGGCGCAACGGTCGACGTGGTGCTCACCGCCGGCGCTGCGGAGTTCGTGCGGCCTCTGACGTTCGAAGCGCTAACCGGACGCCCGGTGCTCACGTCCCTGTGGGAACGCGGTCGCGCGCTCGCGCACATCGCGCTCGCGAAGGAGCCAGATCTGCTCATCGTCGCCCCGGCGACGGCGCATGTGCTGGCGCGCGCCGCGATGGGGATGGCGGATGACCTCCTGACGGCGTTGCTCCTCGCCCGTACCACCAAGTCGATTCTCGCCGCGCCCGCCATGAACGACGCGATGTACGCGAATCCCGCGACCACCGCGAACATCCGCTCGCTGACGCAGCGCGGCTGGCACTTCATCGGGCCGGAGATCGGCGCGTTGGCCGAGGGACCGAGCGAGCGACCCGGCCGCATGAGCGAGCCCGAGGCGATCCTCGCGGCCGCGGAGCGACTGCTCGGCGGACCGGTGCACCAGACCAAATGGTCCGGCAAGCGCGTCGTCGTGACCGCCGGTCCGACGCGCGAGCATCTCGATCCGGTGCGCGTCATCACGAATCCGTCGAGCGGGCGCATGGGGTACGCGCTCGCCGAGGCGGCGCGCGCGCGCGGCGCGGACGTGATGCTGGTAACGGGACCGACGGAGCTCATACCGCCGGCAGGCGTCCCGGCGACACACGTGGAAACCACTGCGGAGATGCAACGCGCGGTACAATCCCTGATCCCGAATGCGGATGCCTTGATCATGAGCGCCGCGCCGGCCGACTACCGCCCGAAAGTGCAGGGCGAGAAGAAGCGGCCGCGCGGCAACGGCGCGATGACCGTCGAGCTGGAAGCGACGCCCGACATCCTCGGCTCGCTCGAGCGGCGCAAGGGGATGCTCGTCGTAGGATTCGCGCTGGAGACGGGAGACGGACTCGCGAAGGCGCGGGCAAAGATGCAGAATAAGGCGCTCGATTTCGTGATCCTGAATGACGCCCTCGAGCCCGGGGCCGGATTTGAGGTCACGACCAATCGCGTGACGATTCTGGGACGCAACGGCACGCAAGTCGACTTGCCGTTGCTGCCCAAGCGCGACGTGGCCGAAAAAATCCTCGACGTAGTGGAAACAGCGCTTTGACTGAGAAGCGGGCTCTGGCTGTCGAGTATCTCAAACAACAGCGGCTGCTGGGCGGAGACTCGGTGATCATCGAAACGGCCAGACGGCCTGACGGCCAGACGGCCGCCGATGCACCCGTCATCGAGGCCGAACCCGCGGCCGCTGCCGACGATCTCCCGCACGCCGGCATGACGTTCGATCCGCCCTCGGCCGATCTCTTCGCGACCAGCCCGCTGCAACGGACGTCGAGCCTCGCGGACGTCGCCCAGCTCATCGCCGCCTGCCGCGACTGCAAGCTGTGCGAGGCGCGGACCAACACCGTGCCCGGTGAAGGTCCGACGAACGCGCGGCTCGTCGTGGTGGGCGAAGGACCGGGGCGGACCGAAGACGAGACCGGCCGGCCGTTCGTCGGCAAGGCGGGCGAGCTGCTGACGAAAATCCTCGCGGCGATCGAGCTGCCGCGCGAGCAGGTGTACATCTGCAACATCGTGAAGTGCCGGCCGCCCGAAAACCGGCTGCCGCAGTACGACGAGATCGCGGCGTGCCTGCCGTTCCTGTACCGGCAAATCGAGCTGGTGAATCCGAAGGTGATTCTGGCGATGGGCGGGACGGCGGCGCAGTCGCTCCTCAACACCAAGCAGTCGCTCGGCTCGCTCCGCAACCTCGTGCATCGCTTTCGCGGCATCCCGCTGATCGTGACCTACCACCCGGCGGCGTTGCTGCGTAACCCTAACTGGAAGAGACCGACCTGGGATGACGTCCGTATCGCCGCTCGCCTCCTCGCCGCCTGACCAGTTCGCCGGCCGGCAGACGCCGTGGAGCAATGAGGCCGAGCAGGCCGTCTTAGGCGCGATGATGCTCGACCAGGACGCGGCCCTGAAGGCCGCGGAAATCCTGGACGACACGATGTTCTACAAAGAGAGCCACCGGCTGCTGTTCCGGTCGATGCTCTCGCTGACCGAGCGCGGCGACGTCATCGATCCCGTGACGCTGCGCGACGAGCTGAGCCGCCGCGGCGATCTCGACCGCTCGGGCGGCATGGAGTACATCGCGGCGCTGATCGACGTCGTCCCGACGGCCGCGAATCTCGACTACCACGCCAAGATCGTCCGCGACAAGGCCGTGATGCGGCGGCTGGTCGAGGCGGCGACGGGCATCATCCAGGACATCTACGATGGCCGCGGCACGGCGGGCGAAGTGCTCGACAACGCCGAGCATCGCGTCTTCCAGGTCGCGCAGTTCCGGCGGGCGGAGGAATTCATCCGGATCAAGGAGCTGATCTGGCCGACGATGGAGCGAATCGAGCAGCTCCAGTCCGGCTCCGGCTCCGTAACCGGCGTGCCGAGCGGCTTCGTGGATCTCGACCGGCTGACCGCCGGCTTCCAACGGTCCGATCTCGTCATCCTCGCCGCGCGGCCCTCCATGGGAAAGACGGCGCTGGCGCTCAACATCGTCCAGCACGCCGCGATCGAGCACAACACCGGCGTCGCGTTCTTCTCGCTCGAAATGTCGAAGGACCAGCTGGTGCAGCGGCTGCTCTGCTCCGAGGGGCTGGTGGACGCGCAGCGGCTGCGCCGTGGGCAGCTGCGCGACGACGACTATCCCAAGCTCGCCCGTGCCGCCGGCCTGCTCGGCACCGCTCCGATCTGGATCGACGACTCGGCCGCGCTGACGCCTTTGGCCATGCGGTCGAAAGCACGCCGGTTGAAGTCCGAGCACGACATTGCGCTCGTGATCGTCGACTATCTGCAGCTGATGACGGGCCCGGGCGACGTCGAGAACCGCCAGCAGGAGATCTCGTACATCTCCCGCTCGCTGAAGGCGCTCGCCAAGGAGCTGGACGTGCCCGTCGTCGCCATCTCACAGCTCTCGCGCGCACCCGAGCAGCGCGGCGGCGAGCACCGCCGGCCACAGCTGTCGGACCTGCGCGAGTCCGGCGCCATCGAGCAGGACGCTGACGTCGTGTGCTTCATCTATCGCCAGGAGTTCTACGACGGCCCCGTGGACCCCAAGACGAACGACAGCATCGAGGGGATTGCCGAGGTGATCGTGGGCAAGCAGCGCAACGGGCCGACCGGGACGGTGAAGCTGCACTTCAAGAAGGAATACACGCGCTTCGACAACTACACGGCGCGCGAGAGTACCGCGAATGGCTAAGGGGAAGTCGGTCTTTCGCTGCACCGAGTGCGGCGCGGATCAGCCCAAGTGGGGTGGGCGCTGCGAGAGCTGCGGCGCGTGGAATTCGCTCGTTGAAGAGGCGGCCGGGCGGACGGGCAGACGGGCCGATGGGCGGAGCACGCCCTCGGGCGCCGAACCGGTGCGCCTGTCCGAGATGCAAGCGACCCCCAGCGCGCGTTGGAAAACCGGCCTCGCTGAGTTCGACTTCGTCCTCGGCGGCGGAATCGTCCCAGGCTCCGTGACGCTCGTCGGCGGCGAGCCCGGCATCGGCAAATCGACGTTGTTGATGCAATGCGCCGCGCGGCTCGAAAGCCAGGGCGTGACGACGCTGTACGTGTCGGGCGAGGAGTCGCCGGAGCAGCTGCGGCTGCGCGCCGATCGCCTCGAGGAAAACGCGGGGAACATCCACGTCCTCGGCGAAACGCGACTCGAAGCGATCGTCCATCACGCGAGTCAGCTGAAGGCGAACGTCGTGCTGCTCGACTCCGTGCAGACGACCTACACCGAAGCGCTCGAGGGCGCGCCCGGCAACGTCGGCCAGGTGCGGGAGTGCGCCGCCCGACTCATGCGCTTCGCGAAGGAATCGGGACCGGCCGTGCTGCTGGTCGGCCACGTCACCAAAGGCGGCGGCATCGCGGGCCCGAAGACGCTCGAGCACATCGTCGACACCGTATTGTACTTCGAGGGCGAATCGACGCTCGACCACCGCATCCTGCGCGCCGTGAAGAACCGCTTCGGCTCGGTGGACGAGATCGGCGTGTTTCGCATGACGGGCGCGGGACTCGAGCCGGTCGCGAATCCGGCCGCCGCGTTCCTCGCGGGCCGTAGCACGGGCGCGTCGGGCTCCGCCGTGACGGCGCTGATGGAAGGGACGCGTCCGATGCTCGTCGAGATCCAGGCGCTTGCGTCGAAGGCCGGCTTCGGCACACCCCAGCGCGTCGCTACCGGGCTCGATCACCGGCGGCTCGCGCTGCTGCTCGCGGTGCTGGAACGGCGCGGTGGCTTGCCGTTCGGCAGCCTCGATGTGTTCGTGAACGTCACGGGCGGGGTGCGACTGGTCGAGCCGTCGACCGACCTCGCCGTCCTTGCCGCCCTCGTCTCCACGGTGCACGACCGCCCCGTCCCGGCGGACGCGCTGTTCCTCGGCGAGGTCGGACTGGGTGGGGAGATTCGGCCCGTCGCCGGCGTGGAACGCCGGCTCGCTGAAGCCGCGCGGCAGGGCTTTCGGCGCGTGTTTCTGTCGAAGCGATCCAAAGCCAGCGGCGATCTCGAAGTGATCGGTTTGGAGGGAATCGGTGAGCTCACCCGTCGGCTCGCAGCCTGACGTCGGCGTCGTCGTTGTGGCGGCCGGGGCGGGCGTGCGCGCCGGTCCCGGCGAGCCCAAACAGTTCCGCCCCATTCTCGGCGTCCCGATGCTGCTCCGGGCCCTGCGCCAATTCACGAGCCATCCGGACGTCCGTCAGGTCGTCGTCGCGCTGCCGCCGGGCTATGCGGAGCGCCCGCCGGAGTGGCTCGCGAAGCTGCGCGGTGAGCGGCTCAGCTTCGTCCCCGGCGGCGCGCAACGCGCCGATTCCGTGCGCGCGGGGCTCGAGGTGCTGCCGCCCGATGCCACCGTCATTCTGATTCATGACGCGGCACGGCCGTTCGTGACGCGCGAGACGGTGGACGCCGTGATCGCGCGGGCGCGCGCCGGCGTGGGCGCCGTGGCCGCCGTTCCCACCGCCGACACGCTGAAGGAAGTCGGGGACGCGACGCCCCCGCACACGGCGCCACGCGTCGCGCGCACCGTCGATCGCAATCGGATCTGGCGGGCGCAGACACCGCAGGGGTTTCCACGCCAGATGTTGCGCGACGCTTACGCGCGCCTGCGGACGTTCTCGAACGGCGGCGCACCGAGCGACGACGCCGAGGTGTGTGAGCGGGCAGGATTTCCGGTCGAGCTGATCCCCGATTCGCCGTACAATTTCAAGGTGACGACCGCCGACGACTTCCGGATCGCCGAGGCACTCGCACGTGAGCTGCGGTGAAGCTCGCCCCGCTCGCGTTTCAGTCGGCCTCGGAAATCGCCGCGGCGATTCCGCGAGTCGTCCAGCACCTCACGAACGGCGGGCTGCTCGCCTATCCGACCGAGACCGTCTACGGACTCGGCTCGCGGGTGATCGAGGCCGACGTGGCCGCCCTCGCGGCGCTCAAGGGCCGGTCGGCAGGGAAGCCGTTTCTTCTGCTGATCAGCGATCGCGGGATGGCTGAGGCGCACGGCCTTGCGTTCAATGCGTCCGCCGATGCGCTCGCGCGCGCATTCTGGCCGGGGCCGCTGACGCTCGTGCTGCCGGGCGGTTCGGGCCGGCTCCCCGATCTGTTGCGCGGACCCGACGGCGGCATCGCGGTGCGCTGGACGTCGCATCAGGCCATCGCCAAGCTCGTCGCCGCGCTGGGCTCGCCGCTGACCTCGACCTCCGCGAACTTGCCGGGACAACCGCCGGGGGCGGGAGCGGACGCGATCGCGCGCGACTTCGCGCCGGCGGTCGAGCGCGGTCAGCTGCTCGTGCTCGACGGCGGCGTGCTGGGGAACCGCCCTCCCTCGACGGTGGTTGACTGCACCAAGCCGCGCGCGCAGATCGTCCGCGAAGGGACACTGAGTACCGCCGAGCTGCGACGCGCCGTCGGCTTGCTCGCGCCATGATCCAGCACGTCTTGTTCGTCTGCACCGGCAACATCTGCCGCAGCCCGCTCGCGGCGTCGCTGCTCGAGCGCGCCTTGAAGGAGCGCGGCCTCGAGGTCGAGGTCACCTCGGCCGGTACCGGCGCCTGGGACGGCGCGCCCGCGTCCGAGGGCGCCTATCTCGTCGGCCTCGAGCGCGGACTCGATCTTTCCAGCCATCGCGCCCGTCTGCTGTCACGCGAGCTCGTTGAGGAAGCCGATCTGATTCTGACGATGGCACGCCACCATCGCGCCCGCGTCGATGAGCTCGGCGGTGAGGGACGGGTCTTCGTGCTCGGCGAGTACGCGGGGAAGGGCGGTGACGAGGTCAGCGATCCGTTCGGCGGCGACCTCGGCGTCTACCGCGACACCTGCCAGGAGCTCGAATCCCTCGTCGCTGCCGTGGCCGACCGCCTCGCCGCCGAGAGCAAGAGTGGAGATAAGCGCTAAGACGCGTTTGCTGACGGTCATCGGCGATCCGGTGGCCCACTCTCTTTCTCCGGCGATGCATAACGCCGCGTGTCGGGCCCTCGGACTCGACGCCGTGTACCTCGCGCTGCGCGTTCCCGCCGATCAGCTGGCCGCCGTGCTCGCCATGCACGCCGCGACGGGTGGCGCGGGCAACGTGACCGTTCCCCACAAAGAGGCGGTCGAAGGATCCGTCGCGCGGAAAACGGATGTCTGCGCCCGCGTCGGCGCGTGCAATACGTTCTGGACGGAAGACGGACGGCTGGTCGGCGACAACACGGATGTGGTCGGAGTCGCGCGCGCCTTGGACCAGATCGGCGTGAACGGAACGGGAGGGCGCTGGCTCGTGATCGGCACCGGTGGCTCGGCGCGCGCCGTCGCGATCTGCGCGGCGGAGCGGGGCGCGACACTCTGGATCCGCTCGCGCGACGCGAAACGCGCCGACGCGTTTGCCGCCTGGGCCGAGACGCGTGGCGTGCGCGCCAACGTGGCCGCGGGACCGGTCGAGGTGGAGGTCGCGATCAACGCCACACCGCTGGGACTCGCGGGACACGATCCGCTGCCGGTCGACGTGAATCACATTCCCGGCGTGCAGCGCGCGCTCGATCTCGTGTACGGCCCGGGCGAGACCCGCTGGGTCCATGCGCTGCGTGAGCGCGGCATCCGGGCCGCCGACGGCCGCGAGATGTTGGTCCGGCAGGGTGCCGCGGCGTTCGAGCGCTTTTTCCCGGGACAGTCGGCGCCGGTCGAGGTCATGCGTGCCGCTGTCGTCCGTGCGCTCCGCGCTTGAGCGGCTGCTTCTTCCCGCCGAATGCCTCGTCTGTCATGCCCTGCTCGCCCCGCGCGACGCGGAGCGAATCGTGTGCCCGCTCTGCCGGCAGCGCTGGCGGGCGGTGCGCCCGCCGTGGTGTGAGCGCTGCGGCCAACCCGCGCCGCACTTCGGTCCCTGCCGGCTCTGCGCCCAGTGGCCGTCCGGGCTCCTGGCGGTGCGATCGGCCGTCTGGCTGGAGGAAGGCGCACGGCGGGCCGTGCACGCGCTCAAGTATGGCGGGCTGCCGCGTATCGCCGATGATGTGGCGCTCGCCATGGCCGGCTTGCGGCCCGCTGCCGCCGGTCGGTCGGCGCTCGTCCCTATTCCACTCGCCGCCAAGCGGTTGCGCGAGCGCGGCTACAATCAAAGCGACGTGCTGGCGCGCGCGCTGGCCCGCGTGTGGAAAATTCCCGTGTGCGACGCGCTGGTTCGCACGCGCGAGACACCGACACAAACGACGTTGACACCGGAGACGCGTCTGGCGAACGTGCGCGCAGCTTTCGGTGCGAGTGCCCAATGTCCAATGATCATTGGAGATTGGACATTGATCATTGTCGATGATGTATTTACGACGGGGGCAACACTCGCCGAGGCCGCGCGTGCCCTCGAGCAAGCGGGTGCGAGGCGCATTCACGGCGTGACGTTCGCGCGCGCCGCCATTCCAGACTTCACTTAGGGGAGACCGGAAGACCATGGCAGTGAAGGTCGGCATCAACGGGTTCGGGCGGATCGGACGCAACGTGCTGCGCGCCGCCACGATGGCCAAGCAAACCGAGATCGAGTTCGTCGGCGTCAACGACATCACCGACACCAAAACGCTGGCGCATCTGCTCAAGTACGACTCTGTGCACGGCCGCTTTCCGGGCACCGTCGAGGCAAAGGGCGACGCGCTGGTCGTGAACGGCAAGACGATCAAGGTCTCCGCCATTAAAGAACCCGAGAAGCTGCCGTGGAAGGATCTGGGCGTGGAGTTCGTGCTCGAGAGCACCGGCCGCTTCACCGACAAGGAGAGCGCGTCCAAGCATCTCGCGGCCGGCGCCAAGAAAGTCGTGATCTCCGCACCCGCCAAGGGCGAGGACATCACGATCGTCATGGGCGTGAACAACGACAAATACGATCCGGCCAAGCATACGATCATCTCGAACGCGTCCTGCACCACGAACTGCCTCGTCCCGGTCGTCAAAGTCGTGATGGACACCTTCGGCTTCAAGCACGGCTTCATGACGACGGTGCACAGCTACACGAACGATCAGCAGATCCTCGATCTGCCGCACAAGGACATGCGGCGCGCCCGCGCCGCGGCACTCAGCATCATCCCGACCACGACCGGCGCCGCGAAGGCGACCGGGCTCGTCATCCCCGAGGTCAAGGGGAAGATCGACGGGATCTCGCTGCGCGTGCCGACGCCCGATGTCTCGATCGTCGAGCTGGTCGCCGAAGTCACGAAGCCGGCGACCGTCGAGTCGGTGAATGCCGCGTTCAAAGCGGCGGCGGCTTCCGGGCCCCTGAAGGGCATCCTCGACGTCAGCGACGAGCCGCTCGTCTCCAGCGACTACATCGGCAACCTGTTCTCGAGCATCGTCGACTCACAGTCGACGGCCGTGATCGACGGCAATCTCGTCCACGTGTCGGCCTGGTACGACAACGAGATGGGCTACTCGATGCGCTGCGTCGACCTCCTGGCGTTCCTCGGGAAGCGGCGTTGAGCAAGCGGAGCCTGCGAGATCTTCCCCCGCAGGCGCTGGACGGCAAACGCGCGCTCGTGCGCGTGGACTTCAACGTTCCGCTCAAAAACGGCCAGGTCACCGACGACACGCGGCTCCGCGCCTCGCTGCCGACGATCAAGTACCTCCGCGAGAAAGGCGCGCGCGTCGTCCTGCTGTCGCACCTCGGCCGGCCGAAGGGCGGCCCCGACGCACAGTACTCGCTCAAACAGATCGTCCGGCCGCTCGAGCAGCTGCTGGGCGCACCGGTCGAGTTCATTTCCGATCCGGCGGCCGGCGTGGCGGCGACGCGCACGCTGCCGCGCGGCGGGGTCGCACTCGTCGAGAATACGCGCTTCTGGCCGGGAGAAGAGAAGAACGATGCGGCGCTCGCGAAGACGTTCGCGGCACTCGGCGATCTCTACGTCAACGACGCATTCGGCTCGGCGCATCGCGCGCATTCCTCGACCGCTGCCGTCGCGCATCTCCTGAAGCCCGCAGTCGCCGGATTCTTGATGGAGAAGGAGCTGCAATTCCTCGGGCAGCTGCTCGGCAACCCGAAGCGGCCATTCATCGCGGTGCTCGGCGGCGCGAAGATCTCGGGCAAGATCGACGTCATCCGCTCGCTCCTGCCGCGCGTCGACGCGCTGCTCATCGGCGGCGCCATGGCGTGCACGTTCTTCAAGGCGATGGGGCTGGAGGTTGGGAACTCGTTGGTCGAGCCGGATCGGCTGGACCTCGCCAAAGACTTGTTGGCCACAAGCGGCAAGAAGCTGATCCTCCCGCGCGGCGCCGTCATCGCACCATCGCTCGAGCGCGGCAAGGAGAGCAAGTCCGTCCCGGCCGATGCGATTCCCAAAGGCTGGGCGGTCTTCGACATCGACGAGGCTACGCAGCACGACTTCCGCGCGCGGTTGCTCGCCGGCAAGACGATCTTCTGGAACGGGCCCATGGGCGTGTTCGAGACACCGCCGTTCGACGCCGGGACGCGCGCGATCGCGACGGCGCTGGTGGACGCCGGAAAGAAAGGCGCGGTCACGGTGGTCGGTGGCGGTGACTCCGTCGCAGCAGTCGCCGGAATGGAGAGCCAGCTGACCCACGTCTCGACCGGCGGCGGTGCGTCGCTCGAGTTCCTCGAGGGCAAGGAGCTGCCGGGCGTGGCGGCGCTGGAAGACGCATGAGGCCGCTCGTGTTCGCGGGAAACTGGAAGATGAACATCGGACCGGCCGAGGCGCGTGAATTCCTGCGCGCCTTCTTTGCGGCCGGCGAGATTCCGCACGAGCGATCGGTTTGGTTCTTCCCTCCGGCGGTCTCACTCGAAACCGTCGCGCAGGGCATTGCCGGCCATCGCAACGTTCTCGTCGGGTCGCAGGACATCCATTGGGAACCCAAGGGCGCATTTACCGGCGCCACATCCGGACCGCTCGCCAAGCAGGCGGGCGCACGTCTGACGCTCATCGGCCACTCGGAGCGCCGTCACGTGTTCGGAGAAACCGACGAGGAAACCGGCAAGAAAGTCACCGCCGCGCTCGCGGCCGACCTGCAGCCGGTTTTGTGCGTCGGCGAAACCCTCGCGCAGCGCGAAGCCGGCGAAACGTTGGCAGTGGTGACCAGACAGCTGCACGCGGCACTCGGCGGTCGAGACGGCAACGCACGCGTGACGATCGCCTACGAGCCCGTCTGGGCGATCGGTACCGGACGCAACGCGACTCCGCAGGACGCAGCCGACGTGCATCGGGCGATTCGCGCCTGGCTGAAGGACAACGCAGTCACCGCCGCCCCGTTCGTCGTGCTCTATGGCGGCAGCGTCAACCTGAAGAACGTTGCCGAGCTCTTAGCCGAGCATGAGCTGGACGGGGTGCTGGTCGGCGGCGCGTCTCTCAATCCGCGCGACTGGGCGCAACTTGTGCGCACGGCCGTGACCTAGGTATCTTGCCCGGCGCATGTTCGGCGTTCTCGTCGGTGTCCTCATTCTCGATTCGTTCGTCCTCGCCACGGCGGTCCTGCTGCAGGCGGGGCAGGGCGGCGGCCTCGCCACATTGGGTGGCGGCGCCGGCACCGAAACCGTCATGGGCGGTCGTCAGGCGACCACGCTGCTGACCAAGGTCACGTGGTGGACCGCCGGCGTCTTCCTGTTTCTCTCGCTCGTACTCACGTTCATGTCGCAGTCCGCGGCCCAGCCACGTTCGGTGCTCGAGGGACAAGGCGGCGCGCCGGCCCCGGTGCAGCAGACGCCGCTCCCGATCGAGACCCAACCAGCGGCGCCGCCACCGGCCGCTCCGGCGGCACCCGCGAAACCCAATCGCCGACCCTAAGCGTCAGCCTCCGCCCGCGTACGTCCTCCTCGAGGACGGCGCCTGGTTCCGCGGAACCGCACCACTCCCGTTCGAGCCGGCGTACGCAGAAGTCGTCTTCACCACCAATCTGAGCGGCTACCAGGAGGTCTTCACCGATCCCTCCTACCTCGGTCAGATCGTCGTGATGACGGCGCCGATGATCGGCAACTACGGCATCAACCCGGAAGACGTCGAGTCCGATCGCCCGCATGTGGCGGGCGTCGTCGTGCGCGAGCTTTCGGGCACGCCGTCCAACTGGCGCGCGACGGGCACACTCCTCGATTGGCTCGCCAGCGCCAAAGTGCCGCTCGTCTCCGACGTCGATACACGCCAGCTCACGCGACACATCCGATCCAAGGGCGCGATGCGCGGTGTGCTGGCGATGGGCGCCGAGCCGTCCAACGCGGTGAAGCAGGCGCTCGCCGACTCACCGTCGATGAACGGACTCGACCTCGCCAGTGCCGCGACGATTCCGAACGCCTACACGGAAGGTCCCACGACCGCGAAGCATCATGTCGTGGCGTTCGACTTCGGGATGAAACGCAATATCCTGCGCCTGTTCGTGCAGCAGGGCTGTCGCGTGACGGTCGTGCCTGCCGCGACGAACGCGGCACAGGTCCGGGCGCTCAAGCCCAGTGGCGTCTTTCTATCGAACGGTCCCGGCGATCCGGCCGCGGTCGGGTACGCGATCCAAACGATTCGCGAGCTCTCCGATGGTTCGATCCCCATCTTTGGGATCTGCCTCGGCCATCAGCTGCTTGGACTGGCGTTGGGCGGCGAGACGGTGAAGTTGCCGTACGGGCACCGCGGTGGGAATCATCCTGTGCGTGATCTCGCTACAGGACAAGTACTTATCACGTCACAGAACCACGGCTTTGCAGTGCGGGGTGAGAGCGGCGGCGTTCCGGGCGCCCAGGCGCTCGAGGTCACCCACCTGAACCTCAATGACGGCACGGTCGAAGGCATCAAGCACCGGGAATACCCGATTTTCGCGGTCCAATACCACCCAGAAGCCTCTCCGGGCCCTCACGACGCTCAAGGACATTTTCAACAATTCCTACAAGCTCTTGACGCCAAATAAGTAAGCCCCTATCATAGCCCCCGACTTTTGCAACCCGGCGACACGCCAGCAGTTACGGGGGGCCCAATGACGAAGGCCGATCTGGTCGAAAAGGTCACCGCACAAATCGCTCGCACCGCTGGTCCCCTCATTTCGAAAAAGGACTGTGCGCGCGTTGTCGATTCCTTTCTCGACGCCGTGAAAGCTGCGCTATCGGAGCAGCATAACATTGAGATACGCGGGTTTGGGACCTTCAAGATCCGCCAGCGCAAGACACGCATGGCGCGCAACCCGAGAACTGGTGATCCCGTGGAAGTGGCGGCGCGTCCGGTGCCTGTCTTCAAGCCCAGCAAGGAGTTGCGCGCGATGGTGGCGGAAGCGAGCGCGAAAGTTCCGTCCTAACACGCTGCCCACCGAAGACTTGCCTTCAAGGCCTCGGCTCAACGCCCGAGGCCTTCTAGTTTTCGGTACCTCTCAACCTCTTGTCCGGAGTGATGATGCGTTGGCTCAGCCGCTGTCTCGCGCTCGCGCTGTGCGCCGCGCCGCTTTCCGCGCAGACGCCGCCCGTGCGGTATGAAGTGTCCATGTCAGCCGGCTCCACGCAGTTCCACGTCTCGGCGGAATTTCCGGCGACAGGGAAGGACACGCTGCTGGTCTCGCTTCCCGCCTGGAGTCCCGGCAATTACGAGATTCAAAACTACGCGCGTTACGTGTTCGACTTCGGCGCCAAGAATGCATCGGGACAGCCGCTGCGGTGGGATCGCTTCGACAAAGACACCTGGCGCATCGCGACGGGGAAGACCGATCGCGTCACCGTCGAGTTCGATTACCAGGCCGATACGATCGATCTGTCGATCGCGCGTGCCACACAAGACTTCGCGCAATTCCTCGGCACCAACCTGTTCATGTTCGAAGAGGGTCAGCTCGCCCGTCCCGCCGAGGTTCGCTTCCGCGTTCCCAACGGTTGGCAGGTGACGACGGCACTGCCGGGGCCGGTGAACGGCGCCTATCGCGCCGCCGACTATCACGAGCTCGCCGACGCGATGACGTTCCTCGGTCGCTACAGCCTCGACTCGCTGCAAGCCGACGGGAAGTGGATTCGCGTCGCCGTGTGGCCCGCCGCGGATTACAGTGTCCCGGTCGCGCGCAACATTCGCAACGGCATCGCGAAGATGGCCCCCGTGCAAAACCGCGTGCTCGGTGAAGCGCCCTATGCTACCTACACGATCTTCTTCAACGTCATCCATCAGCCGATCGGATTCGGTGGTGGGCTCGAGCACAGCTCGGCGCAGTACGACATCATGCCCGCGGGGGCGTTTGCCGACCCGTCCGGCGTGCTGGGCGATTTCATGTACCCGCTGATCTCGCACGAGTTCTTCCACCTGTGGAACGTCAAGCGCATCCGGCCGGCGGAGATGTGGCCGTACGACTACCATGCCGAGCAGTACACGCCGCTGTTGTGGTGGTCGGAAGGTGTGACCGACTACTACGCCGACCTCACGAATCTGCGCTCGGGACTCTGGACGCCCGATCAGTTCCTCGAGAACGCGACGTCCGACATTCAGCAGGTGGAGTCGGTGCCGGAGCCGTGGAGCGCCGAGGACGGCAGCGAAGCGACGTGGATCAACGAGGTCCACGTCAACAGCTCGCAGCTCTATTATCCGAAGGGATCGCTGCTCGGATTCTTGCTCGACGTGTCGATCCGCGATGCCACCGGCAACGCGCACAACCTGGACGAGGTGATGCGCGCGCTGTACACGCGCTACTACAAACAGAACCGCGGCTTCACGACGGCCGACCTGCTGAAGGAGCTCCGCGCCGCCGGCATGCCCGACGTCGAGACGTTCTATCGTCGGTACATCGACGGGCGCGACTCGCTGCCGTACGCGGCCGTGTTCGCCAAGGCCGGCCTTCTATTCCATCGTGAGGTCGTGACTGTGCCGTTCGTCGGTGTATCGACGGGCGCGACGCAGAGCGGCGGGATGCAGGTGCAACAGGTGACGCCGGGCAGCGCGGCGGACGCCGCGGGCGTCCAGGTCGGCGATGTGATCACGAACGTCGGTGGCGTGACCGTCACACCCGATCAGGACTGGGGCTCTGCTTTCCGCGATCGCTATCGGGGCAAGTCGGGACAGCCGCTCACGATCACGGTGCAGCGCGGCGGACAGACGCTCACGCTGAACACGACCGTGCGCGAGCGAACGACGGCGCGCATCGGGCTCGAGCGCGCGCCGAATCCCACGCCGCAGCAGGCCAAGATTTGGCAGGGCATCGCGTCGGGTCTATAATCGAATCATGGCCCGAGTGACGGTCCGATTCTTCGCGCGATACGCCGAGCTGACGGGATGCGAGTCGGCGGCGGTCAGCATCGCGAGCGATGCGGCGACGGTCGCCGATGTGCTCGCGCGCGTCCGCGAGTCCGTCCCCGGGGCGCAGCAGCTGCCCGCCCGGCCGCTGGCGGCAATCAATCGCCATCAGGTGAGACTCGACGCGCGCGTGCAGGACGGCGACGAGCTCGCCCTGCTCCCGCCGCTGGCCGGTGGATGACGCATCTCACGCGTGAGCCGATTGCCGTCGCGGCGCTGCTCGCCGCCGTGCAGGGCGACGAACGCGGTGGAACCTGCGTCTTCCTCGGCACCGTCCGCTCAGACGACCACGTGACCGCGATCGATTACTCCGCGTATGACGAGATGGCGCTCGCGGAGATCACGACGCTGCTCGGCGAAGCGCACGCGCGCTGGCCAAACGCGCGCGTGACCTTGCAACACCGTCTCGGCGTGATTCCGGTCGGGGAGGCGAGCATCGCGATCGTCGCGGCCGCGCCGCATCGCGACGAGGCGTTCGCGGCGTGCCGCTACCTGATCGAAGAGGTCAAGCAGCGGTTGCCGATCTGGAAGAAAGAGCTGCGCGCGGACGGCTCAGCGACGTGGGTGGGTCAGCCGACGTGATCACGGATCGCTTTCACAGGGCCCTCGGGAGCCTGCGGGTCTCGGTCACAGACCGGTGCAATCTCCGCTGCCGGTACTGCATGCCCGAAGACGAGTATGTCTGGCTCCCCAAGTCCTCGATTCTGACGTTCGAGGAGATTGCCCGGCTGGTGGGCATCTTCACGGGGCTCGGCGTGTCGAAGGTGCGGCTGACCGGCGGCGAGCCGTTGCTGCGCCATGACCTGCCGTCGCTTACGCAGATGCTGGCCGCGAATTCGAGCATTCGGGACCTCGCGCTCACCACCAACGGATTGCTGCTCGCCAAACAGGCGGATGCCTTGCGGCGCGCCGGCCTCCACCGCGTGACGATCAGCCTCGACACGCTGCGGCCGGAGCGGATGCAGGTGCTGGCCAGGACCGACCGTCATGCCGACGTGCTGGCGGGTATCGCCGCGGCAGGGCGGGGACGAGCCGGATTCCCGCTCAAGCTCAATACCGTGGTGATGCGGGGCGTGAATGACGACGAGCTGATCGACCTCATTGAATTCGGTCGCTCACGGGGCGCCGAGGTCCGGTTCATCGAATACATGGACGTTGGCGGAGCGACCGGGTGGAGCGCGGCGCAGGTGGTCTCGCAGCGCGAAATCATCGAGACGCTGTCGGCCAGATATGGTACCATCACGCCCATGCCGGCGAATGATGCCGCGGCGCCGGCCGAGCGGTTCCGGCTTCCGGATGGGACTACGTTCGGCATTGTCGCCTCGACGACGGCACCGTTCTGCAGCGCGTGCGATCGCAGCCGGCTGACGGCGGATGGCACGTGGTTTCTATGTCTCTATGCGCCGCGGGGGATCGACCTGCGCGAGCCGCTTCGCGGTGGCGCGAGCGATGCGGAAATCGCGGATCTCATCGCGGAACGGTGGCGGGGCCGTTCGGATCGCGGCGCCGAGGAGCGCCTCGGCGTTACCCATCGCTCTGCCTTGTATGAAGTCGAGGGGCTGCGCGCCGATCCGCACCGGGAAATGCACACTAGAGGGGGATAACGAGCGCGATTAACTTCCCCGCACCATGCTCACCAAAATCACCGTCGTCGGCGCCGGGAATGTCGGCGCCACCACTGCCCAGCGTCTCGCCGAAAAATCACTCGCCCGCACCGTCGTCCTCGTCGACGTCGTCGACGGCATCCCGCAAGGTAAGGGCCTCGACCAGTGGGAATCGGCCCCGATCGAGGGATTCGACACCCGCGTCATCGGGGCGGCGAACGACTACGGACCGACTGCGGGCAGCGAGGTCGTCGTCGTCACCGCGGGCATCGCCCGCAAGCCGGGCATGAGTCGCGACGACCTCGTCCGGACCAATGCCGACATCGTCAAGCAGGTCTCGCAGCAAATCAAGCAGAACTGCCCGAAGGCCATCGTGGTTGTCATATCGAACCCATTGGACGTCATGTGCTGGGTCACGAAGCAAGTCACCGGCTTCCCGCGTGAACGCGTGATCGGCATGGCCGGCGTGCTCGACACCGCGCGGTACCGGTCGTTCCTGGCCGAGGCGCTCGACGTCTCGGTCGAGGACATTCAGGCGATGGTGCTGGGCGGTCATGGCGACACGATGGTTCCGCTGATTTCCTATACGACCGTCTCCGGAATCCCGGTCACGCAGCTGCTCGACAAAGCGAGGCTCGACAAGATCGTGGATCGCACGCGCAACGGCGGTGCCGAGATCGTCGCCTTCCTCAAGACCGGCTCGGCGTATTACGCGCCGTCGGCGGCGGCAGTGCAGATGGTCGAATCGATCGCGCTCGACAAGAAGCGGGTGCTGCCGTGCGCCGCATGGCTCGAAGGCGAGTACGGACTCTCCGGGATGTACTGCGGCGTGCCCTGCAAGCTCGGCAAAAACGGGCTCGAGCAGATCATCCAGGTCGAGCTGACCGCGGAAGAGAAAGCGGCGCTGAAGAAATCGGCGGACGGAGTGAAGCAGACCATGGCGGCGGTGACGCTATGACGACATCGGTCCGCGACCTCCAGGAACGCAGCCTGGGTGCGACGATGCGCCGCGACGCCTGGTGGATCGCGCCGGGACTCACGGCACTCGTGCTCGGCAGCTTCGGCATCTATGCGACGTGGGCGGCGTGGGTGGGCAACAATTACGAGTGGGGCCCGTACCTCTCGCCGTTCTATTCGCCGCTCATCCGCACGCATTGGTGGCCGCTGTCGCCGGCGTTTCTGATTCTCATTTTCCCGCTCGCGTTCCGGGCGACCTGCTACTACTACCGGAAGGCATACTACCGGGCGTTCTTCCTCGACCCCGTCGCCTGTGCTGTCGGCGAGCCGCGACACGGCTACAAGGGCGAGACTCGATTCCCGTTCATTCTGCAGAACCTGCATCGCTTCGCGATGTACGCCGCGGTCGTGTTCATCTTCATCTTGTCGTATGACGTCATCCAGGCGGCCCGCTGGCCGGTCGGCGGGGTGCTTCCGGACGGCTCGATGGCCGCCGGGGGGGGGCATCAATTCGGTCTGGGGCTCGGTACGCTGGTCATGCTCATCAACGTGGTGCTGCTGTCGTGCTACACGTTTGGCTGCCACTCCATCCGGCACCTGATCGGGGGGCAAATCGACTGCTACTCCTGCGTCCGCGGCGGCAAGGCGCGCTTCCAGGCGTGGCGCGGGGTGAGCGCGCTCAATCGCCATCACCAGCTCTTCGCATGGTGCTCACTCTTCTCGGTCGCGCTGACTGACGTCTACATCCGCCTCTGCGCGATGGGCGTCATCCACGACGTGCGGTTGTTCTAATGGCCGCGTCCGATCTCAAGAACCACGACTACGACGTCATCGTGATCGGCGCCGGCGGCGCCGGCCTCCGCGCCGCCATCGAAGCCAGTGCGCAGAAGGCCAAGGTTGCCCTCGTCTGCAAATCGCTGCTCGGCAAAGCACACACCGTCATGGCCGAAGGGGGCGCCGCGGCGGCGCTCGGCAACGTCTTCCCGGAAGACAACTGGCGCGTGCATTTCCGCGACACGATGCGCGGCGGCAAGATGCACAACAACTGGCGCATGGCGCAGATCCATGCGCAGGAGGCGCCCGACCGGATCAACGAGCTCGAGGCGTGGGGCGCGTTGTTCGACCGCACGAGCGACGGCAAGATCAACCAGCGGCCGTTCGGCGGTCACACCTACAGCCGCCTGGCACACGTCGGCGACCGCACGGGTCTCGAGATGATCCGCGTGCTCCAGGACAAGGGCGTGCATTCCGGCATCGACGTGCACATGGAGTGCACGATCGTAAAGGTCTTCGTCGTCGGCGGCAGGATCGCCGGCGCCCTCGGCTACTTCCGCGAGACCGGCCGGTTCGTGGTGTTCCGCTCCGGCGCGATCGTGCTCGCGACCGGCGGCATCGGCAAAGCCTGGCAGATCACGAGCAATTCCTGGGAGTACTCGGGCGACGGGCACGCCCTCGCCTATGAAGCCGGTGCCGAGCTCATCGACATGGAGTTCGTGCAATTCCATCCGACGGGCATGGTGTGGCCGCCGAGTGTGCGCGGCATCCTCGTCACCGAGGGGGTACGCGGCGAAGGCGGCGTCCTGAAAAACAACAAGGGCGAGCGGTTCATGTTCCGCTACATGCCCGAGATGTTCAAAGGCGATTTCGCGGAGACCGAAGCGGAAGCGGACGCCTGGGTGAAGGGCGATCGCAAGAAGAATCGCCGCCCACCGGAGCTCCTCACCCGCGACGTCGTGGCGAAAGCGATTACCAAGGAGATCGCCGAAGGGCGCGGTACCGAGCATGGCGGCGTCTTTCTCGACATCGCATCCAAGCAAAGCCCCGACTACATCAAGAAGAAGCTGCCGAGCATGTATCACCAGTTCAAAGAGCTGGCGCACGTGGACATTACGACCACGGCCATGGAGATCGGTCCGACCACGCACTACGTCATGGGCGGCGTGAAAGTCGATGCCGAGACACAGGAGTCCACGGTCGCGGGATTGTATGCCGCCGGCGAAGTGGGGGGCGGCATGCACGGCGCGAACCGGCTCGGTGGCAATTCGCTGAGCGATCTCCTGGTGTTCGGCCGTCGCGCCGGTCAGTATGCGGCATCGACAAAAGGCGCAGCGCCGAAGATCCCCGACAGTGAAATCGAGCAAGCGATGCGCGATGCGCTCGCGCCGTTCGAGCGCGACGGCGAGAACCCCTACGCGGTGCAGGCCGCGCTCCAGGCCGTGATGCAGCGCAACGCCGGCATCATTCGCGACAAAGCCGGGCTCGAGACGGCGCTCGCCGAGCTCGAGAAGCTCAAGTCGCGCGCGCGCAAAGTGGGTGTAACGGGCAGCCGCGAATACAATCCGGGCTGGCATACGTCGATCGATCTGCATTCGCTGCTCGTGGTCTCCGAAGCGACCGCCCGTGCGGCGCTCGAGCGCACCGAGAGCCGCGGCGGCCACACCCGCAGCGACTATCCCGATTCCGACGACAAGCAGGCGCGCGAGCAGATCGTCATCAAGAAAGAAGGCGAGCGGATGACGGTACGGCGGGAGCAGCAGCCGCCGATTCCGGCCGATCTTGCGGCCCTCATTAAGGAAGGGAAATAGCCGTGGCCCCCCCCTCCGAGAAGCGCACGTTGCGGCTGTTCCGCGGGACGCGTGAACGCGGCGAGCTGAAGGAGTATCAGGTCGCGGCGGCCGAAGGATCGGTGGTGCTCGACGCCGTGCACATGATCCAGGCCGAGCAGGCGCCCGACCTCGCCGTGCGCTGGAACTGCAAGGCCGGGAAGTGCGGTTCGTGCTCGGCGGAGATCAACGGCAAGCCGCGACTCATGTGTATGACGCGCATGTCGGACTATCCGGCGGACGAGACGATCACGGTGACGCCGATGCGTGCGTTCCCCGTGATCAAAGACCTCGTGACCGACGTGTCGTGGAATTACGAGGTCAACAAGCGCATCCCGGCATTCCAGCCGCGCACGCCCGACGCGCCCGACGGCACGTGGCGGATGTATCAGTACGAGGTCGAGCGCCCGCAGGAATTCCGCAAATGCATCGAGTGCTTCCTCTGCCAGGACGTCTGCCACGTGCTGCGCACCCACGAGAAGCACGAGCAGTTCATGGGACCCGCGATGCTGGTGCGGGCGGCCGTCTACGAGATGCACCCGCTCGACGAGGCGGACCGGCGCGAGCACTTGCGCCACGTCGGGGGCATCGGCTACTGCAACATCACGAAATGCTGCACCGAGGTCTGTCCCGAATCGATCCACATCACCGATAACGCCATCATTCCGCTGAAAGAACGCGTCGTGGATGCGAATTTCGATCCGATTGCCGCGTTGTGGCGCAAGCTGACAAAGTAGTCGTCGTCGTCGGCGCGGGATTCGGCGGCTTGAACGCCGCGCGCGAGCTGCGCCGCGCCCCCGTGCAGGTCATTCTCGTCGACCGCAACAATTACCATCTATTCCAGCCGCTGCTCTATCAGGTGGCGACCGCGGGACTCGAGCCGGAGGAAATCGCGAAACCGGCGCGCGCCATTCTACGCGGTCAAAAGAACTTCGACTTCCGGATGGCGGACGTGACGCGAGTGGACCTGGCGGCGCGCCGGCTCGAGACCAGTGCCGGACCGATCGCCTACGACTATCTCGTGCTCGCGCCCGGCGGCGAGACGAACTTCTTCGGCCTCGACACCGTGCAACGCCACGGCCTGGGCCTGAAGGACATCCCCGACGCCCTCGCCGTCCGGAACCACGTGCTGCGGAGCTTCGAGCAGGCGATGCTCGAGAGCGATGCCGAGCGCCGCCGCGCGCTCCTCACGTTCATCGTGGTCGGCGGCGGACCGACCGGCGTCGAGATGGCCGGCGCATTGTCGGAGCTGATCCGCCTGGTACTCGTGAAGGACTATCCGCGGCTCAACATCAAAGACGTGCGCATCCTGCTGCTCGAAGCGACGGACAAGCTGCTCGCCGCCATGCCGGAACCCTTGCGCGAAGCAGCAGGAAGGACGCTGTGGCGCAAGTATGTCGAGGTGCGCTTCGGGGCCACCGTGGCCGACTTCGACGGCCACCAGGTCCGCTTGAAGAGCGGCGAGGTCATTCCTGCCGACACACTCATCTGGGCCGCGGGCGTGCGCGCCGCCCCGCTCGGCGCGTGGCTCGGGCTGGCGCCGGGCCGGCAAGGCCGGATTCCGGTGGAGCCGACGCTTCAGCTCGCGGAGCATCCCGAAGTGTTCGTCATCGGCGACGCCGCATACCGCGAGGAAAATGGCGAGGCGCTCCCGATGGTCGCGCCGGTCGCGATTCAGATGGCGCGTTGCGCCGCCAAGAACATCCGGCGACTCGAGCGCGGCGAGGCCCCCGAGCCGTTTCGGTATCACGACCAGGGCACGCTCGCGACGATCGGCCGCAACGCCGCGGTGGCACGAGTCTTCGGGATCAACTGGCGAGGATTCCCGGCGTGGGTGATGTGGCTCGTGGTGCACATCATTCAGCTCATCGGTTTTCGCAACAAGTTGTTCGTGCTGCTCAACTGGGCGTGGGATTATTTCTTCTACGAGCGGGCCGCGCGCCTGATCACGCGCGACTGAAAGATCAGGCGGCCTTCTCGCGCACGAACTCGACGATCCGCCGTTCCAACTCCGCCAGCTCCACCGGCTTTACCAGCACGCGGTCGCGCGGGACCTCGGCCAGTCCACGGCCCGCGAGATGCGTGATGTCGCCCGACAGGAACATGACGCGATCGGCGAGCGCCGGCCGCTCCTGTTGAAGGAGCAGGAAGAACTCGCCGCCGTCCATCCTGGGCATCCGCAAATCGGCCAGGATGACATGGGGATCGTAGCCCGCCCGAATGCGCTCCAGCGCTTCCAGACCGTCAACTGCTTCGGCGATCTCCGCGCCGCGCTTCGTGAGAAAGCGGCCCATCGGCCGGCGAATCAGCTCTTCGTCGTCGACGAGCAAGACGCGGATCCCCTCCAAACTTCCGCCGGCGGCGGGCGCATCGGGGCCGGGGCCGGGGGTGGGGGTGGGGGTGGGGGTGGGGGACGCGCGCTGCGGCAGGGCCGCGGGTGCCGTCGCTGTCGCTTCACGCGTGCTCGGCAACCAGAGGAGGAACTTTGCGCCGCGCTCGGAAGGCACCACATCGAGCTCGCCTTCCGCTTCCCGCACCAGCTGGCGCGAGATGTACAGACCGAGCCCGGTACCGCGGTTGCCCTTGGACGTGGCGAAGGGATGGAATAGACGCTTCGTGATGTCGGGCGCGATGCCGGGGCCGTTGTCGGCAACCGTGACGCAGACGCGGCCGCCGGTGTCGTCCACAAAGCTGTCCACGGTGAGCCGGCGCGGCGGGGACACGCCGCGCAATGCGTCGAGCGCGTTGCTGAGCAGGTTGACGACCACCTGCTCCAGCCGGATCGCGTCGCCGATCACGCTCGGCAGCAGGGGATCGAGCCGCCCTTCGATCGAGATCTCGTCGATGGTGAACCGGTAGGACACCAGATCGAGCGCGCTCCGCACGACGTCGTTCAGGTTGACCATCGCGGCGCGCTTCTCGCCGGCACGCACGAAGCGAAGCAAACCGCGCAGCAGCTTGGCCGCGCGCTGCGCCTGGCGCAGGATGCTTTGCATCTCGTTCCGCTGCTGGGCGGGGAGCTTGGCGTCCGCCAGCCGCAGCTCCGCGTGACTCGCGATCGCCATCAGCGGATTGTTGACCTCGTGCGCGACACCGCTCAGCAGCTCGCCGGCCGCCGCGAAACGGCCCTGTTCCTCGGCACGATCCCGCAGGACGCGCGTCATTTGATTGAAGTGTGCCGTGACGTTCCCCAGCTCGTCGGCGCGCGCGACAGGGACCCGTGTCGTGAGGTCGCCGTCTGAAACCTGCTTGATGCCGCGTTCGAGCGCGGCGAGCGGTAGCCAGAGGCGTCGGCGGACGAGCAGGAAAGAGACCGGCAATAGGACAACACCGACGACCAGGACGATGAGCGCGGCGGAGCGGCCGAGGTAACCGGTGACGACGAGCGTGAGCGCTGCGGCGTAGAGCATGGCGCCGACAATCACCGCGACCAGGAGTACGCGGAGACTCTTCGTCACAGAGTCAACATGGCACTAGACGGATGGCTTCGCACGGTCTAATCTCTCGCGTCTCCCAACTCCAGGTTCCGCCATGCGTAGAATGAGCGTCGGGGTGTGCTTCGGTGTCCTGTTTCTCCTCGGTTGTTCTCACGCGACCACCACGGCACACCCGGCGGGCCCGCCGCCGTCCCAGGCGACCAATGGCGGGGCCGCCCGGCAAGATACGACACACGCGGCGGCCGGCGCTGGTCGCGCGCAAGCGCCCACCGACGCCCCCGCGCCCAAGCCCTACAACCAGGTCATAACTGCCGGTGCCGTCACGGATTCCGGCGTCTTCATAATTCACAGGATTGGCGAGAAGCTCTTTTATGAAATCCCTGCCGGCATGTTTGGCCGGCAGTTTTTGCTCGTCGCCGACCAGCGCGGCACGGTCCGCGGCGTCCGCTATGCGGGTGAAGAGATCAGCGACCGCATCGTGGTGTGGGAGCGGATGGGCAACCGCGTGCTGCTGCGGATCGTGTCGTACGCGATGCGCGCCGACACGGCGTCTCCCGTCTATCGCGCCGTGCAGCTGTCCAACGTTTCGCCGATCATCATGAGCTTCGACGTCGCGGCCTGGAAGAAAACGCAAGGCGCGGACAGCAACGCCGTGATCGAAGCGACCAAGCTGTTCACGACCGACGTGGGCGAGCTGAACGTGCGGCAGTCGGGCGTGCGCGTGCGGCGCATGGATCCCGCCCGTTCGGTCGTTGAAAGCGCGAAATCCTTCCCGCGCAACGTGGAAGTAAGGGCGCTGCAGACGTTCGAGGTGGACTCGGTGCCGGGAGCGGCGGGCGGCCCGCCCAATCGCTCGCTCAACTCCCTCACGATGCTGATGAACTACTCAATGGTGCTGCTGCCCGATCAGCCGATGATGGCGCGGCTGTGCGACGACCGCGTGGGCTTCTTCAACATCTCGTTCGAGAATTTCGACGAGACGCGCGTGTTCGGTCCGCGGCGCTGCTTCATCAAGCGCTTCCGGCTCGAGCCGAAGGATCCGAACGCGGCCGTCTCCGACCCGATCAAGCCGATCGTCTGGTACATCGATCCTGCGACTCCCGCCAAGTGGCGCAACTGGCTCATCAAGGGCGTCGAGATGTGGGAGCCGGTATTCCGCGCCGCGGGATTCAGCAACGCGATCACGGCCCGCGTCCCGGAAGCGAGCGACACCGACTTCGATCTCGACGACGCGCGCTTCAACACGATCCGCTGGCTGCCGTCCACGATCGAGAACGCGTACGGCCCCAGCGTGAGTGATCCCCGCTCGGGCGAAATCCTCAACGCGAACATCGGCTTCTATCACAACGTCACCAGCCTGGTCGAAGCGTGGTACTGGACGCAGGCGGGCGCGTCCGACGCGCGGGCCCGGCAGCTGCCGTTCCCCGACTCGCTGATGGGCTTGATGGTCGCGTACGTCGCCATGCACGAGGTGGGACACAGCCTGGGCCTGCGACACAACATGGTCGCGTCGAGCTACTATCCCGTCGATTCGCTGCGGAGCCGCTCGTTCACGTGCCGCATGAAGGGCACCAGCCCGTCGATCATGGACTACGCGCGCTACAACTACGTGGCGCAGCCGGGCGACAGCGCCTGCCTGATGCAGGGCGTCGGCCCCTACGACTTCTTCGCGATCGACTGGGGCTATCGCCGCGTCCCCACCGCACCGTCGCCCGATGCCGAGCGACCCGTGCTCGATTCGTTGGCGCGGCTGCAGGACGCCAATCCGTGGTTCCGTTGGATCGGGGACGGCGACCCCGTCGATCCCCGCATCGCGACCGAAGCGTTGGGCGACGATCCGGTGAAGGCGAGCGGCTACGGCGTGCGCAACATCAAGCGACTCGTGCCGATGCTGATCCCGGCCACCACGAACGACAAGCTCGACAACTTCGACCTGCTGGACGAGATGTACGGCGAGCTGATCGGCCAGTGGGCGCGCGAAATGGGACACGTCGCCGTCGAGGTGGGCGGCGTTTACCAATTCACCAAGTACGCGAGCCAGTCCGGCACCGTATATCAGCCGGTGCCCCGCGCCAAGCAGGCGGACGCGGTGCGGTTCCTCAACGAAAACGTGTTCGCGACGCCGTCGTTCTTCTTCGACCGCGAGGTCCTGCGCCGCATCGAGCCGACCGGATTCGTGGAGCGCGTGCGCGCACGGCAGACGCAGATCCTCAACTCGCTGTTCCAGGACGCGCGGCTCTCCCGCGTCGCGGAAGCACAGGCCACCCTGCCGGCGGGCGAGGCCTATACTATGGCCGATCTGTTCGGCGACGTGCGCCGCGGCGTGTTCTCGGAGTTCGGCACGGGATCGGTGACGGTCGATCCGTACCGGCGCAACATGCAGCGCGCGTTCGTGGACCAGATGGAGCGGTTGATCACGACGCCACTCGTCACGCCGTTGCCTCCCGGTTTCACGCCGTTCCCGGGTTTCGAGCCGCCGCCGCCGCGTCCCGCCGATGCGCGGGCGCAGGCCCGGCTCGAGCTGACGGATCTGCAGACGGCGCTCCGCGGCGCGCGGGCGCGGGCTTCTGACCGGGCGACGCAGGCCCACATCGTCGATCTCCTGGCGCGCATCGACCAGATTCTGAACCCCAGGTGAGCGCCGTGAGACGCTACCTCAGGCGGTTGAGCGGTTCGGCGGTTGAGCGGTTCGCAATCGTTGCGCTCCTGGTACTAGCCGGTCAACCGCTAAACCGTCTGGCCGCCCAGTCCTTCGAGCAGCGCCTCCTCGCCGTCCCCGACACCGCGAGCGTCCGCCAGATGTCGCGCGACCTGTCCGCGGTGCCGCACATGGCCGGGACGCCGGCGCAGGCAACGACGCGCGACTATGTGCTGGACAAGATGAAATCGTGGGGCATCGAGGCCTGGAGCAAGGAATACAGCGTCTACATGCCGCAGCCGGACACGGTCGAGGCCTGGTTCATCAACGGCAAGCACACTACGCGCCTGACGCTGACCGAGCCGGTGAAAGGGAAGGTCGCGGAAGTTCCGCCGTTCAACGGCTACACGGGCGACGGCAACGTCACCGCCGACATCGTCTATGTGAACTATGGGCTGATCGAGGACTACAAGACGCTCGACTCGCTCGGGATCAGCATCAGCGGCAAGGTCGTGCTCGCGCGCTACGGCCGCTCGTTCCGCGGCATCAAGGCGCGCGAGGCGCAGAAGCGCGGCGCCGTGGGACTGATCGTCTATTCGGATCCGCAGGAGGACGGCTACTTCCGCGGCGACGTGTACCCCAACGGCCCGATGCGCAACGCCGACGGCATCCAGCGCGGCAGCATGATGAACGGCAACGGCGATCCCACGACGCCGAGCTGGTCGTCGGTCGAAGGCGCGCGCCGCCTTCCGGAGGACTCGCTCGACATTCCCAAGATCCCGATCATCCCCATGAGCTACGGCAACGCCCGGCGTTTCCTCGAGGTGATGACCGGGCCGTCCGTGCCGCAGACCTGGCAGGGCGGGTTGCCGTTCCGCTATCACATCGGCCCCGGTCCCGCGAAGGCGCATCTGCACGTCAAGACCGAACGCGGCGCGCGCGGCTTTCACAAGATCTGGAATACGATCGGCATGATCCGCGGCACGCGCTGGCCGGATGAATGGGTCGTCGTGGGCGGGCATCGGGACGCCTGGGGCCCGGGCGCGCGCGACAACGTCAGCGGCACCGTGTCGGTGCTCGAGTCCGCCCGCGCATTCGCCGCACTCGCGCAGAGCGGGCTCAAGCCGGCGCGCACCGTCGTGTTCGCGACCTGGGATGCCGAGGAGTGGGGACTGATCGGCTCGACCGAGTGGGTCGAGGAGCTCGAAGATACCCTGCGCGCGCACGTCGTCGCGTACATCAACGAGGACGGCACGTTCTCGGGCCCGAACTTCAGCGGCGCCGGCTCGCCGTCGCTCAAGCCGCTGTTCCGGTCGGCCGCACGCGCCGTGCCCGATCCCGTCGGTCCGGGTTCCGTGTACGACGTCTGGCTCAAGGCCCACAACAGCGACACGACCGCGTTGACGATGGGCAACCTCGGCGGCGGCTCGGACTTCTCCGGGTTCTATCATCATCTCGGCATTCCGTCGGGCGGCATCGGATTCGATGGTCCCGACGGGATCTATCACTCGGCGTACGATTCGTACGACTGGATGACGCGCTTCGGCGACCCCGGCTACAAAGCCCATCGCGCCGGCGCACAGCTCGTCGCGGTGATCCTCGGCCGGCTCGCGAACGACGACCTGCTGCCGCTCGACTACGCCGCGTTCGGAGCGGAGATGGACGGTCTGGTAACCCAGCTCGATTCCGGGATCGCGAAGAAGCAGTGGACGCAGTCGGTCAACACACAGTCGCTGAAGGATGCGCTCGACCGGTTCACGGCGGTCGCCCGCGCGTTCGGAACCGCACGCGATGCCGCGTTGCGGGCGGGACCGATCGACTCGGCGCGTGCCCAGCGCGTCAATCACGCGCTCATGCAAGTCGAGCGACGGTTGACCCGGCCGGAGGGTCTCGTGAGCCGGCCGTGGTTCCGGAGCCTGCAGTTCGCCGCCGATCTGGACAACGGCTATGCGACCATGGCGTTCCCGAGCGTCAACGAGGCGATTCGCTATGGCGACGCTCAGGCCGCGACCAAGGAGCTCGCCGACGTCGTGAATCGAGTGGACCAGGCGCGCGCGGCGCTGGTGGAGGCCGCCGCGGCGTTGCGGTAATGGAAGCCGATCCCTATCATGGCGAGGGAGACGCATGACTGACACGAAGAATCGCATCGTCATCGCCTACGCCATCTGGGCGACGATCTGCGCGGCCGTCGCCGGCGGCGCGATCGCGCTCATCCACACCTGGTTCTTCAGCTACCACCCGGGCAGGTTCGGCACGATTGAGACCCTCTTCAGTGGCGCCGTGCTCTCCGTTGCCCTCGCCTGTGGGCAAGGCGCCGTCGCGCTCGTCACGGGGAGTTTGCTCGCACGGTTCAACCGCGACCTGCAGTACACGGTGCTGCTCGGGCTGCTGATCGGGGTGTTCGATTTCGCCATGTACTTCCTGCAAATGGCGGTGCCCGCGACCGAGCTGAACTGGATTCCTGACCTGACCATCATCGTCGCGGTGACGGCGCTCATCACGGTGGCAGGATCGCGTAGGACCGCCGCGGTCGTGTGACGGACGAGCAGCAAGACGCCATCGCGAAGCTCGAGCGACGCGTCGCAGAGCTCGAAGGCATCGTGCGGCAACTCCTCGTCCGCTCCATAGCGGCTCCGATCGGTCGCCCAGCGCGGGACCTACCCGCCCGGCAAGCCGCTCCGGCGCCACCAGCGGCGCCGGCCACGTCTGCCCCCACCGCACCCCGCGTCGTAGTCAAGCCGAAAGTCGACATCCCGCCGGGCGGCGGTGGGTCCGACGGCGTCATCGACTGGGAGCAATGGATCGGACAGCGCGGGCTGCTGATCGTCGGCGTCCTCGCGCTGCTCGCGACGGGCGGGTTCTTCCTGAATTACGCGATCCAGCACGGCTGGATCCCCCCGGTCGTCCGGGCGAGCAGCGAAATTCTCGGCGGCGCGGCGTTGGCAGTGTGGGGAGATCGACTGGTGCGCCGCGGGCTCCTGCGTTACGGCGCGGCGATCATCGGCGGCGGCGGCGGACTCATCTACCTCGGCATCTGGGCCGCCGCCGGGCCCTACGAGCTCGTCGGACGGCAGATCGGCATCATCCTGCTCGCCGCCACGAGCGGGCTCATCGTGGCACTCGCGATCCGCCACACGGTGGAGGCGCTGGCGATCTGGGCGCTCGCGGGCGCCTATCTTGCGCCGATCTTTTTGCGCGGCCCCGCACCCGAGCCGGAGAAATTTCTCGCCTATCTCGCCGTCATCGGCGCGATCTGGCTGATCCTGGCGCAGCGGATCCATTGGCGCGCGACGTTCAACAGCGCGCTGTTCGGATTCTTCCTGATCCCGGCCGCGCTGCTGGCGAACGCGATGAGCTCCCCGGCCGGCGTCAATTATGTCGTGTTCGGCATGGTGCTCGCCGTGCTCGCGACACATCCCCAAGCCGTCGCGTGGCCCGAGGGCCGCCTGGGCGGGCTGGTCCTCGGGTGGACGCTGCTGTTCGCGCTGCAGTCCGACGACCGGCTTCGCTGGATGGCGCTGGGCGGCGGCCTGCTGGTCACCCTGATCGTCTGGTGGCAACAACGGGACGCCACGCCGCTCGCCGGTCTGCGCGACAACAAGATCACAACCGAGTTCCCGGTCTACCTGACGCCGCTCGTGCTGGTCGCCCTCGCTGCATTCGCGGCACCGAGTGGAATGGTCCAATGGGGCGGGGCATTGCCGCTGGCGCTCGGCATTCTCTACCTCGGCAGCGGATGGGCGGCAACGGCCGAGCACATGATCGTCATGGGCTTCGTCTTGCTCGGACTCGCGATCTCCGGACAGTGGGACGGCGCGACGGTCGCAGCCGGCTGGGCGGTGCTCGCCGCCCTTGCGAGCGCGAGCGGCCGTTGGGCGAAACGCCCCGGCGCCTCGGCGGTCGGCGCCGCGATCGCGACGTTCGCGTGTGTGCAGTTGTTCACGTGGGCGCTGCTCAGCGCCAACAACCCCGTCTTGCTCGGCACCTGGTCGCGGGCGTGGTATATCGCGCTCGCGGGGCTCGCGGTGACGGCGTACTGCTGGGACACGAGGCCGGAGGCCACGCGCGACAACACGACCGGTCTCTTCCTCTGGTCTCTCGCCGCCGGCGCCTTACTCGCGGGCGGGTCCGTCGAGCTGATCCAGATTGTCCAAGGAAATGCATTCCGCGGTGCGACGGCGCTGGTGCTCTACTGGTCGCTGTTCGCACTGGCGCTGACCCGGGCGGCAGCGTCCTGGGCGCCGCTGCGCGAGGCGTTCGCGCGCCGCATGGGTGCCGCGTTGTTTGCGGCCGCCTACGTCATGCTCTTCACGATGGCGTCGGACAGCCGGCCCGCCGGGGACGGGGCGTTTCTCGGGCTCTGGTCGGTAGCGTGGTACGTCAGCAGCGTGAGTGCGGCGCTCGCCGCGTGGTGGTCACCGCGCGGCACCGTCCGCGCAACCCTGTGGTGGATGGCGGGCGGCGCGGTGTTCATCGGCGGCTCCATGGAGCTGCGGCGGGCATTTACGAGCGAGCTGGCCGGCGATCTCGCGATCAGCACGTTCTGGCTGCTCTACGCCGGCGCCCTGGTGAGCATCGGATTCCGGCTCGACCAGAAAGTGGTCCGATCGGCGGGACTGGGTGTCGCCGCGTTCGCGGCTCTGAAGATCGTGGTCTACGATCTCTCAGCCCTCCAAGCGCTCTATCGGGTCGGCAGTTTCTTCGTGCTCGCGCTGATTACGCTGGCGGTCGCCTACGCGTACAATCAACGGGCACGGCGACGCGCTTAAAGCTTCGGCAGGGTAATGCCGCGCTGCGCCTGGTATTTGCCTTTCTTGTCTTTGTAGGACACCTCGCACTCGTCGCCCTCATCGGCCGTGAAGAAGAGGACCTGCGCGATCCCTTCGTTGGCGTAGATCCGGGCGGGCAGGGGCGTCGTGTTCGAGATCTCGAGCGTCACATAGCCCTCCCACTCGGGCTCGAACGGTGTCACGTTCACGATGATGCCGCAGCGGGCGTAGGTGCTCTTGCCGAGGCAGATCGTCAGGACGTTGCGGGGAATCCGGAAGTACTCGACCGACGTCGCCAGCGCGAACGAGTTCGGCGGCACGATGCAGATGTCGCCGCTGAATTCGACGAAGGACTTGGGGTCGAAATGCTTGGGATCCACGACGGCCGAGAGCGCGTTCGTGAAAATCTTGAACTCGGGGGCGACGCGCATGTCGTAGCCGTAGGACGACACGCCGTAGGAGATCACGCCGTCGCGGACCTGCCGGTCGGCGAAAGGCTCGATCATGCCGTGCTGCTTGGACATCTTGGTGATCCAGCGATCAGATTTGATGGACATGGGGGCGCAATGTAACGGCCCCGCGCCAACTTGACTAACGCAGCGCATTAGTGAATTTTTTCACGAGCGAGTGATGCAGCCCTACATCGCCTTCCTCATGTTGTTCGGTCTGGCCATCGTCGCCGGCGCGACGATGATCGTGGCCTCGCATTTCCTCGGACCGCGTCGCCCGACCGACGTCAAGGAGCGGCCGTACGAGAGCGGCATGCCGCCGCTCGGTGGCGCCCATGAGCGATTCTCGGTCAAGTTCTATCTCGTCGCCGTGCTGTTCATTCTGTTCGACATCGAAACCGTGTTTCTCATCCCGTGGGCGACGATCTTTTTGGGGGGTGGAGGGACCGCGACCGTTTCGACAGGATTCCTGCTCGTGGAGATGCTCGTGTTCCTGCTGATTCTGTTCGTGGGCTACATCTACGTCTGGAAACGCGGCGCATTCCAGTGGGATTAGGAGAACCGTGAAGACAGTCGGCGAAGTCCAGAGCTCCAATTACCTGCTCGCCAAGTTCGAGAATCTCGTCGACTGGGCGGTCAATGCGTCGCGCGCCAACTCGCTGTGGCCGATGCCGTTCGGCACGGCGTGTTGCGCGATCGAGTTCATGGCCACCGCCGCCAGCCGCTTCGACTTCGCGCGCTTCGGCATGGAGCGCCAGGCCTTCTCGCCGCGGCAGGCCGACGTCCTGATCTGCGCCGGCCGCCTGCCGTTCAAGCTCGCCCCCGTGATCCGCCGGATCTACGACCAGATGCCGCAGCCCAAGTGGGTGATCTCGATGGGCGCGTGCGCCTCGACCGGCGGCATCTTCGACAACTACTCGATGGTGCAGGGAATCGACACGATCGTGCCGGTGGACGTGTATGTTCCGGGCTGTCCGCCGCGTCCCGAAGGCCTTCTCTACGGCGTGCTGCTGCTCCACAAGAAGATCAAAGGCGAATCGCTGTTCGATCACGTCCGGCGCCGCGACGAGCAGCCGCTCGACGAGAAGGGCCTGCGCCTTGCGCCCGAGACGATCGACGAGATCTCCGAGCCGTTCGGCAACTCCATTCACCAGTTCCGCTCGTCGTGATACCCGGCGTCCTGCGGGAAGCCAAGGCGCGCGACGGCGAGCACATCGTCTACGTCGCCCGCGAGCGCTTGCTCGAGACGATGCGCTGGCTCAAGGAAACCCCCGACCAGGCGTTCGACTATCTCGTCGACGTCACGGCCGTGGAGTACCGCGACCGTGAGCGGCCGCTCGAAGTCGTGTACTTCCTCCGCTCGCTGAGCCGCAAAGTCGACATTCGCGTCAAAGTCGAGCTCGACGCCGCCGACGAGCTCGCGGTCGATTCCGTGTGGAGTCTGTGGCACGGCGCCGATTGGCTCGAGCGCGAAGTGTTCGACATGTTCGGCATCACGTTCACGGGCCATCCCGATCTCCGGCGCATCCTCATGTGGGAGACCTACGCGGAAGGGAATCCGCTCCGCAAGAGCTTTCCGTTGCGCGGCCGCTTCTCGCGCGCCGAGCAGGTGCGGCAGGCGTTGAACGCGAATCCCGAAGCGCATTACTCGCTCGAGGAGCTCTCGATCGCCGACGCGGGCGGCGACCTGCCCGAGGACATGCGCGAGCGGCTCAAGCGTGGCGAGCGCGGCACGATTCCGGAGCCTGGCAGCCGTGAGTAAACGGACCCTCGAGCTCGAGCTCGCAACCCCCGGCGTCGACGCGCAGGGCCACGCTACGCGCGTTCCGCTCACCGCCCCCGTCGAGCCCGACTTGGGCGGCGAGCATTTGCTCGTCAACATCGGGCCGCAGCATCCCGCCACGCACGGCGTGCTCCGCCTGGTGGTGGAGCTCGACGGCGAGACCGTGCTCCGCTGCATCCCGCACGTCGGCTACCTGCACTCCGGCTTCGAGAAGCTCGGCGAGTACCGCCACTACAATCAGATCATTCCGCTGACCGACCGCACCGACTACCTGTCGCCGATGTCGAACAACGTTGGCTTCGCGCTCGCGGCCGAGAAGCTGATGGGCATCGAGATCACGCCGCGCTGCACGGTGCTGCGCGTCATCGCCTGCGAGATGAGCCGCATCATCTCGCACATGGTCTGGCTCGGCACGACGTCCATCGACCTGGGCGCGTTCACGCCGTTCCTCTGGGCGTTCCAGCAACGCGAGCGCATTTACGACCTGCAAGAGATGTGGACCGGGGCCCGTCTCACCACGAGTCTGACCCGTGTGGGCGGTCTGATGGCCGACATTCCCGACGCGTTCGTGGGCAAGCTGCGCGAGTTCACCCAGACGTTCCCCAAGACGCTGGACGAAATCGATCGCGTGCTGACGCGCAACGCCGTGTGGGCCGGCCGCACCCAGGGCGTCGGCGCGCTCACCGCGGCCGAGGCGATCAACTACTCGCTGTCCGGTCCGATGCTGCGCGCGAGTGGCGTGCCGTACGACCTCCGCAAGGACAAGCCGTACCTGGGCTACGAGACCTACGACTTCGACGTCATTGTCGGCGAGCACGGCGACGTGTACGACCGCTACCTCGTTCGACTCGAAGAGTGCTATCAATCGAACAAGATTCTCCAGCAGGCACTCGACCGGCTGCCGGACGGTCCCATCAACGTCGACGATCCGAAAGTCATCCTGCCTTCCAAGACGCGCGCGATGAGCGACATGGAGGCGATGATCTTTCATTTCAAGCAGGTGATGGAAGGCGTGAAGGCCCCGGTGGGCGAGGCGTACGTCGGCATCGAGAATCCGAAAGGCGAGCTCGGCAACTACCTCGTGTCCGATGGGACGGCGAAGCCCGTCCGCTGGCGCATCCGGCCGCCCTCCTTCATCAACCTCTCGGCGCTGCCGAAGATGGCCGAGGGCCACCTGCTGTCCGATCTGATTGCCATCAACGCGTCGGTGGACATCGTCATGGGTGAGGTCGATCGATGACGCACGCCGTGAGTCACGGGGAAGAGTATCAGCCGGTGTTCGTCGGCAAGATCATGGACGAGCTCCAGACCGTCTTGCAGCGCTATCCCACGAAGCAAGCCGCGTTGCTGCCCGCGCTGTGGATCGCGCAACGCGAGCAGGGCTGGATCTCCGACCGCGTCATGGCGGAGGTCGCCGAGGTCCTGGGGATCACGCCCGCCTATGTGAAGGGTGTGGTCACGTTCTACACGATGTATCACCAGCATCCCGTCGGGAAAAACTTCGTGCAGGTCTGCACGACGTCGCCCTGCAACATCTGCGGCGCCGAAGGCGTGCTGAAAGCGTTCCTCGAGCACACGGGCGCTCATGACGCGGGCGCGACGAGTCCCGACGGCAAGTGGACGATCATCGAAGTCGAGTGTCTCGGGGCCTGCGGATTCGCGACCCCCGTGCTCGTCAATGACGACTTCCTCGAGAACGTGACGCCGGCCAAAGTGCCGGAGATCGTGAAGAAATACCGCTGATGGGTTACCCCCATAAGCCGCATCCGAAAGAAACGGTCGTGCTATCGCAGTACTTCGGCGACGCCGACGCGCGCACCTACAAGGGCTGGGTGAAGCGCGGCGGCTACGAAGCCCTCGCGCAGGCGCTCAAGATGGATCCGCCGGCCGTGACCGACGTGGTCAAGGAGTCGGGACTGCGCGGCCGGGGCGGCGCGGGCTTCCCCACGGGGCTCAAGTGGACGTTCATGCCGAAGGAGAAGAAAAAGCCGCACTACCTCTGCGTGAATGCCGACGAGTCGGAACCCGGGACGTTCAAGGACCGCGAGATCATGCGGTGGACGCCGCACGGCCTGCTCGAGGGTGCGGCGATCGCCGCGCACGCGATCCGCGCCGAGGTCGTCTACATCTACATCCGCGGCGAGTTCACCGAGCCGTGGACGATCATGGAGCAGGCGCTCGCCGAAGCCGACGCGGCCGGCGTGTTCGGCTCGATCAAGATCTACCTGCACCGCGGCGCCGGCGCCTACATCTGCGGCGAAGAAACCGCGCTGATGAACTCGATCGAGGGCAAGCGCGGCAACCCGCGGATCAAGCCGCCGTTTCCCGCCGCCGCCGGCGTGTTCGGCCTGCCGACGACGATCAACAACGTCGAGACGCTCGCCGCCGTGCCGCACATCCTCAAGCGCGGCGCCGCCTGGTACAAAGGCCTCTGCCTGTCGAACCCCAAGAGCACCGGGACGAAGCTGTTCTCGGTCTGCGGCAACGTGCAGCGCCCCGGCAACTACGAGGTCACGCTCGGCTTCCCGCTGAAAGACTTGCTCAACGACATGGCGGGCGGCGCGCCGGCCGGCCGCACGATCAAGGCCTGCATCCCCGGCGGCTCGTCGGTCCCGATTCTGACGCGCGAAGAAGCCGAAGACACGCTGCTCGACTACGAGGGCGTCGTCGCCAAGGGCTCGATGCTCGGCTCCGGCGGTGTGATCGTGTTCGACGACACGGCCGACATGGTCTATCAGATCATGCGACTCACGAGGTTCTACGCGCACGAGTCGTGCGCGCAGTGCACGCAGTGCCGCGAAGGCACCGCGTGGACCACCAAGATCCTCGAGCGGATCCTGGCGGGGCAGGGCAAGACCAAGGACCTCGACCTGCTGCTGGATCTGTCCGAGAACATGACGGGCAAGACGATCTGTGTGCTGTCCGATTCCTGCGCCGCGCCGGTCGTGAGCGGCATCAAGAAATTCCGCGGTGAATTCGAAGCGTATCTGGCGGGAAAACGTCAGCCGGTGATGGTCGCGTGACCGCTCCCGCCCCGCTCATCAATCTGACGATCGACGGCGTCCCGGTCGCGGTCCCGCCGGGCACGCTGGTCATCGAAGCGGCGAAGCAGGCGGGCGTATTGGTCCCGCATTACTGCTACCATCCCGGACTGCCGGTCGCGGGCGTGTGCCGCATGTGCCTCGTCGAAATCGAGAAAGCCCCAAAGCTGCAGATTGCCTGCGCGACGACGGTCACCGAAGGCATGGTGGTCAAAACGCAGACGGCGCCCGCGAAAGACGCGCGTCAGAGCGTGCTCGAATTCCTGCTGATCAACCACCCGCTCGACTGCCCGATCTGCGATCAGGCAGGCGAGTGCGAGCTGCAGGATTTCGTCTTCCAGGAAGGCCAGGCGGGCACGCGGTACGCGGAGTTTGCCAAGCGGTTCAATCCCGTGGAGGATTTCGGGCCGGACGTCCTCTACGTGCCGAACCGCTGCATCCTCTGCACGCGCTGCGTGCGCTTCATGGACGACGTCGCCAAGGAGCCGGTGCTCAACGTCTCCGAGCGCGGCGACCGCGCGTTCATCGGTATTCACCCGGAAGCACGCCTCGACCATCCCTGGGCAGGCAACGTGGTCGATCTCTGTCCCGTGGGCTCGTTGCTCTCCAAAGACTTCCTGCACAAAGCGCGGGCCTGGGAGCTCGACAAGACGGCGTCGATCTGCACCGGCTGCTCGCAGGGCTGCAACATCACGCTCGACACGCGCGACGAGGTCGTGGTGCGCGTGCGCCCGCGGCCGAACCTCGACGTCAATCGCTACTTCATCTGCGATCACGGTCGCGCGCACTACAAATGGATGAATCGCGGCGACCGGATCGAGGCGCCGCTCATTCGGCGCGACGGCGAGCTGAAGGCCGTGGACTGGGACGAAGCGCTCGCGAAAGTGCAGACGATTCTGCGCGGCGCGTCCGGCAAGGCCGTCGCGCTGGTGTCGCCCGGCGCGTCGAGCGAAGCGCTCGCGGCCGCCAAGCGTCTGCTGTCCGGGGCGGGCTTCAGCTGGACCGGCGCATTTCAAATCGTGATGGGCGAGGAAGCGCCCCTCGCGGGCGTGCCCAATCTCGCGCTGCGGGCCGAGCGCGCGCCGAACGCGAAAGGCGCGGAGAACCTCGGCTACACGCGCGATTACGCGCAGGCGCTCGAGGCCGCGAAGACCGCCGCCGTCGTGCTCGTGCTCGACGAGCCCGACTGCGCCGTCGAGACCAACGGCGCGCTTGTCTATCTCGGCACGGTGCTCGGCAACGACGCGGCGTGCCGCAAAGCCGACGTCGTCCTGCCCATCGCGAACGTGGCCGAAGAAGAAGGCACCTTTACGAACCGCGACGGCAAGGACCAGCGCTACTACCAGGCCAAGCCGGCGCCCGGAATGGCGCAGCCGGCCGCCTGGGTCCTGGGCGAGCTCGCCACCGCGCTGGGTCTCGCGGAGGCGACACGATGACCTTCTTCCTGATCGCGTCGGCGATCAAGGTCTTCGTGGTCTTCAACCTGATCATGGTCGGCGTCGCGCTGCTCACGCTGCTCGAGCGCCGCGTCTGCGCCTGGATGCAGGATCGGCTTGGCCCGAACCGCGTAGGGCCGCAGGGCATCCTGCAGCCCGCCGCCGACGGCCTCAAGAATTTCCTGAAGGAAGAGACGTCGCCCGCAATGGCGGACAAGACGCTCTTCACCCTCGCGCCGATCATCTCGTTCGTGCCGGCGCTGCTGACGTTCGGCGTGATCCCGTTTGCCGCGCCCCTGCCGACCAGATGGGGCTTGGTCCCGATGGTCGTCGCCGATCTGCCGATCGGCTTCCTCTATATCCTCGCGATCAGCTCCCTCGGCGTGTATGGCATCGTGCTCGCCGGCTGGTCGTCGAACAACAAGTACGCACTGCTGGGCGGCTTGCGCGCGTCGGCGCAGATGATCTCCTACGAGATCGCGATGGGGATGAGCGCGGTCGCGGTGCTGCTGCTCGCGGGCAACGTCACGCTGTCGCAGGTGATCGCGCAGCAGCAGGTCGCGCACGCGTGGTTCATCGTGCCGCTGACGGTCGCGTTCGTCACGTTCTTCATCAGCGCGCTCGCGGAGACCAATCGCTTGCCGTTCGACCTGCCCGAGGCGGAAGGCGAGCTGATCGCCGGGTACCACACCGAGTACAGCTCGATGAAGTTCTCGATGTTCTACATCGCCGAGTACTCGAACATGGTGACCGCGTCCGCCCTCATGGCGACGCTGTTCTTCGGCGGCTGGGACATCCCGTTCACGAGCTGGGATTCGACCGGCGATCCGACCGTGCTGAAATCCCTCGTCACGCTCGCGTTCTTCGGCCTGAAGACGTTCGTGTTCCTCTTTACCTACATCTGGATTCGCTGGACCCTGCCGCGCTTCCGCTACGACCAGTTGATGGCGCTGGGCTGGAAGGTGCTGCTGCCGCTGGCGCTCCTGTACGTGACGATCATCGCGGCAGCGATCTGGTTCATCCGCATCCAGCTCGGCTGGGACTACGGCGCGCGCATGGCTTGGGCCCTCGGCGGGCTGAACGTGCTGCTGCTGATCGTGATCGTGTGGGTGCTCGATCGCGGCCGCCTGGTCTCCGGCTCGATGCCGCGGGAAAGTGAGGCGGTGTAATGGCGATCGGCGTGAAAGTCATGAGGCGCCCGACCGCGCAGACGTCGTACCTGCGCGCGACGCTCAAGGGCATGGCGCTGACGTTCAGCCACCTGCTGCGGCCCAAAGTCACGATGCAGTACCCTGAGGAGAAATCGTCGAAAGACTGGACGCTCTCCTCGCGCTGGCGCGGCACGCACCGCATGCTCACCGACGAGCAGGGCCGAGCGAAGTGCGTGGCGTGCGGCCTGTGCCCGCAGATTTGCCCGGCGAATTGCATCAAGCTCGTCCCCGGCGAAGACGAACAGGGCCATCGCTATCCGCTGATCTACGAGATCGACGAATTCCGCTGCATCTTCTGCGGCTACTGTCAGGAAGTCTGCCCCGAGGAAGCGATCCACGTCGGCGTGCATTACGAGAACTCCGAGTATTCGCGCGACCGGTTCGTCTACGACCTCGAGCGCCTGACGGCGCAGACGCACCCAGTATCGACGCTGTGTGACCCGACGGACCCGAAAGGCGAATAGCCTGACCGTCACGATCTTCTGGATCTTCGGCGTCATTGCGATGGGCGCGGGACTCCTGTGCATCACGCGCAAGAGTCCCGTGGCCAGCGCGCTGTGGCTCGTCGTGACGTTGTTCTCGCTCGCCGCGCTGTTCGTGCTCCTCGACGCGCAGTTCATCGCGGCGCTGCAGGTCCTGGTCTATGCCGGCGCGATCATGGTGCTGTTCCTGTTCGTGATCATGCTCTTGAACCTCGGCCGGCCGGGCCCCTCGGACATCACGGGCCCCTGGGGGCTCGCGCTCGCCGTCGGACTCGCCGTCGTCCTGCTGGTGGAGCTCCGCGTGCTCTGGAGCGCGCCGGCGAGCGCGGCGCAGCTGCCGCCGGGGACGGTGGCAGCCATTCAGCAACAGCAGGGCATGGTGGGTGCCGTCGCGAACCCGCTGTTCGACGCCTACCTCGTGCCCTTCGAGATCGCGAGCGTGTTGCTGCTCGCCGCGATCGTCGGCGCCGTCGTCCTCGCGAAGCGGAAGCTGTAGATGCTCACCGGTCCTGCCCTCGCGATCTCCGCCGTGTTGTTCACGCTCGGCGTGACGGGCGTCCTGCTGCGCCGCAATGCAATCGTCATCTTCATGTGCGTCGAGCTGATGCTCAACGCGGTCAACCTCACGTTCGTGGCGTTGGCACAGGGGCTGGGGCTTGGGGGTCAGGTGTTTGTGTTCTTCGTGATGGCGGTCGCCGCGGCTGAAGCCGCCGTCGGTCTCGCGATCATTCTCGCCGTCTACCGGCACAAGCAGTCGGTCAGCCTGCAGAACATGAACCTGCTGAAGGACGGATGACCGGCACCGCCGTCGATCTGATCTGGCTCGCGCCGGCGCTCGCGCTGCTCGGCTTCCTGCTGAACGGGACGCTCGCGCTCACGCGGCCCGCCGCCAAGACGCTGGTGTCGGTGATCGGCGTCGGGGTGTTGGCCGGAGCGTTCGTCGTCGCCGTGCTGGTCTTCCGCGCGCTCACGGGGCTCCACCCCGACGAGCCGTTGATCTTCCGTTATTGGTCGTGGATTCCGGTCGGCACGCTGCAGCTCGACTTCGCGTTCCAGGTGGACCAGCTGTCGGCGGTCATGCTCATGGTCGTGACCGGCGTCGGCTCCCTGATCCATCTCTTCAGCGTCGGCTACATGAAGGACGACCCGGGCTACGCGCGCTACTTCGCGTATCTCAACCTGTTCGTCTTTTTCATGCTGGTGCTCGTGCTGGGCGCGAGCTTCCCGGTGATGTTCGTGGGCTGGGAAGGCGTCGGACTGTGCAGCTATCTGTTGATCGGCTTCTGGTTCAGCGAAGCAGCGAACGCGAACGCCGGTCGCAAAGCGTTCATCATGAACCGCATCGGCGACTTCGGGTTCATGATCGCGATGTTCATGATCTTCCGGGCGACGGGCTCGCTCGACTTCGACACGGTGTTCCTGCACGCGCCCACGGCGCTCGTGGCGCGCGGCTCGACGGTCACGGCGATCACGCTGTTCTTGTTCCTCGGCTGCACGGGGAAATCGGCGCAAATCCCGCTCTACACGTGGCTGCCCGACGCGATGGCCGGCCCGACGCCGGTCTCGGCGCTGATCCACGCGGCGACGATGGTCACGGCGGGCGTGTACCTGGTCGCGCGCTGCAACCTGCTCTTCGCGATGGCACCGGTGTCGAGCGCTGTGGTGGCGGGCGTCGGCGCGGTGACGGCGTTGTTCGCCGCGACGATCGCGCTCAAGCAGTGGGACATCAAGAAGGTGCTCGCCTACTCCACGATCTCGCAGCTCGGGTACATGTTCCTGGGCGTCGGGACGGGCGCGATCAGCGCCGGCATCTTCCATCTCGCCACGCACGCGTTCTTCAAAGCGCTGCTGTTCCTCGGCTCGGGCAGCGTGATCTTCGCGATGCACCGCGCCTATCACCACACCCACGCCCACGACGATGCGCAGGACATGCGCAACATGGGCGGCCTCGCGCGCCACATGCCGTGGACCGCGACCCTCATGTGGATCGCGACGCTCGCGATCGCCGGCGTGCCGCCGCTCGCAGGATTCTTCTCCAAAGACGAGATCCTCACCGCCGCCTTCGCGCGGGGCGGGGCAGAGCCGGCCTGGCTCGTGTTCTGGGCCCTGGGACTCGTGGCGGCCCTGCTGACCGCGTTCTACATGACGCGGCTCATGATCTACACCTTTCACGGCCCGAACCGCAGCGGTGAGGATGCCCGGGCACACTTGCACGAGGCGCCGTGGATCATGACGGGCCCGCTCGTCGTGCTCGGCGTGCTCTCAGCGGCCGGCGGCCTGCTCAACGTGCCGAAGCTGTATCACGGCGGCGCGTGGCTCGAACACTGGCTCGAGCCGGTGGGGAAGGCGGGCGCCGCGCTGCTGCCGGAGCCCCAGCTGTCCACCAACACCGAATGGCTGCTCGTCGCGATCGCCGTCGCCGTCGCGACGGTCGGTATCGTCGGCGCCTGGCGGCTGCTCAAGCCCGAGTCCCTGGTCCCGGCATCAAAGGCCCCGGAAGAGCGCGGCTTTGCGCGCGTGCTCCGCAACAAGTGGTACGTGGATGAGATCTACGACGCGCTGATCGTGCGGCCGCTGGTCTGGCTGTCGCGGGAAGTGCTGTGGAAGCGGATCGATCAGCGCGTCATCGACGGCGGCGCCGTGAATGGCGCGGCGCGCGGCGCGCGCGCGCTCGGCTGGGCCAATCGCTGGCTGCAGACGGGTCAGGTCGGAATGTACGTGGCGATCTTCGTGGTCGGCGTGCTGCTCCTCCTCTGGCGGGCGATGAGCTGATGTACGCGCGCTGGGTGCTCACGACGCTGCTGGTCTGGCCGCTCGTCGCCGGCCTGATCGTCCTGCTCGTTCCGGCGCGTCTCGCCAAGTACGTGGCGCTTGCGGCCAGCCTCGTCGAGTTCGCGATCTCGGTGCCGCTCTGGTGGACGTTCGTGCCGGCGAACGGCATGCAGTTCACCGTCGACGCTCCCTGGATCGCCGCGTGGGGCGTGCATTACACGGTCGGCGTGGACGGGATTTCGCTGTTCCTCGTCCTGCTGACGACGTTCCTCATGCCGCTCTCGATCCTCGGCAGCTGGACGTACATCACGAAGCGCGAGGGTGGGTTCTACGCGCTGCTGCTCGTACTGACCACCGGCATGATCGGTGTGTTCGTCGCGCTCGATCTCTTCCTCTTTTATGTGATGTGGGAAGTGATGCTCATCCCGATGTACTTCATCATCGGCGTGTGGGGCGGCGAGAACCGGCTGTACGCGGCGATCAAGTTCTTCATCTACACGATGTTCGGATCGCTCTTGATGCTCGTCGCGATCCTCGTGCTCTACCTGCATGCCGGCCGCGTGACCGGCGTCTACTCGTTCGGCTACACGCACCTGCTCCAGCAAGTCGCGCTGCTCGGCCCCATCGCCTGGTGGCTGTTCGCGGCGTTTTTCCTCGCGTTTGCGATCAAGGTGCCGCTGTTCCCGCTGCACACCTGGCTGCCGGACGCGCACGTCGAGGCGCCCACCGCGGGGTCGGTGATCCTCGCGGGCATCCTGCTCAAGATGGGGACGTACGGCTTCCTGCGGTTCGCGCTGCCGTTCTTCCCGGGCGTCGCGCTCAATCAGACGGTGCAGCTCATCATCGTGGCGCTCGCGCTGATCGGCATCATCTACGGCGGCCTGGTGGCGATGGTGCAGCCCGACTTCAAGAAACTCATTGCCTACTCGTCGGTGGCGCATCTCGGCTTCGTGATGCTGGGCATCTGGGCGCTGACGCTGCAGAGCGTGCAGGGCGCGATCCTCATCATGATCAACCACGGCATTTCGACGGGCGCGCTGTTCTTCCTCGTCGGCATGATCTACGAGCGGCGCCACAGCCGGTTGATCGAAGCCTACGGCGGCATCGCGCGCGTGGTCCCGCTGTTTGCCGCGATCCTCACGATCGTCTCGCTCTCATCGATTGCCTTGCCGGCGACCAACGGCTTCGTGGGCGAGTTCCTCGTCCTGCTCGGCGCGTTCCGCACGTACCCCGTGGCGACCGCTATCGCGACGACGGGCGTGATCGTCGCGGCCGCGTATCTGCTCACGGCGCTGCAGCGCGTCATCTACAATCCGCTCACGAACCACGAAAACGAGAAGCTCACCGACCTCACGCCGCGCGAGCTGCTGGTGCTCGTGCCGCTCGTCGTTTGCATCTTCTGGATCGGTATCTATCCCAAGCCGTTCCTGCGCCGCATGGAACCCGCCTCGCGGCAGCTGATCGAGCTGATCAAACCGGGAACGACGCAGAACGAGCCGCCCTCCGCGGTAACCGGCGGCGGAGGCCAGCAGTGACGCTCGATCCCTCCGTCTACGGCGACCTCCTGCTTTCGCTCCTGCCCGAGATCGTGCTGACGGCGTGGGCGCTCGTGCTGCTCATGGTCGTGGCGTGGCGTCACAAGACGGTGGCCGACCTGCGCGTCGCCGCCTACCTGACGCTCGCGGCGCTCGCGTCCACCGCGGTCGCGGTGTGGTGGCTGTGGTGGCATCGCACCACCGTCGCCGGCATCGCCGCGATGGTCGCCGCGGACGACTTCCGCTGGGTCGCCGACTGGATCTTCCTCGGCGCGGCGACGCTGACGACGCTGATCTCGGTCGCCTATCTCGAGCGCGAGCAGCTGCTCGCGCCGGAGTACTACGTGCTGCTCGTGTTCGGCACGCTCGGGATGATGGTGATGGCGGCCGGTGCCGACCTCATGGTGATCTTCCTCGGGCTCGAGCTGATGTCGGTCGCGGTGTACGTGCTCGCCGGGTTCGACCGGCGGCGCGCGCGCTCGGCGGAAGCGGCGCTCAAGTATTTCCTGCTCGGCGCGTTCGCGTCCGGATTCCTGCTGTACGGCATCGCGCTCATCTACGGCGCCACCGGCACGACGAACATCGCGCTCATCGGCGCCCAGATCAGCCTCGCGGGCACGGCGCCCGGTGCGATGCTGCTCGTCGGGATGGCGCTGCTGACGGTGGGGTTCGGGTTCAAGATCGCCGCCGTACCGTTCCACATGTGGGCGCCGGACGTGTACGACGGCGCGCCCACCCCCGTCACGGCATTCATGGCGACGGGGGTGAAGGCCGCCGCATTCGCGGCCCTGTTCCGCGTGATGATCCAGGGCTTCGCGCAAGTCGCCGCCTGGCACGACATGGTCTGGTGGCTTGCCGTGGTCACGATGGTGGGCGGCAACCTGTTCGCGCTGGCGCAGCGGTCGGTGAAGCGGATGCTTGCGTACTCCTCAGTCGCGCACGCGGGCTACCTGCTCGTGGCGGTGACGGCGGGCGGCTCCGCTGGAAGCGGCGCGTTCCTCGTCTATGCCGTCGCGTACACGCTCATGACGATCGGCGCCTTCGCCATCCTCGCGGCCAAGGGGCGGGCGGGCGAGAGCGACGTCACCAACGACGACCTCGCGGGACTGGCCGCACGGCGGCCCTGGCTGGCGTTCGGCCTGGCCGTCTGCATGCTGTCGCTGCTCGGTTTCCCCGGAACCGCGGGCTTCATCGGTAAGTGGTACATCCTGATCGCCGCGACGAGCGCGGGCCAGAACGTCCTCGCCGCCATCCTCGTGCTGACCAGCGTCGTCTCGGCGGGGTACTATCTTCCCGTCATCATGGCGATGTATATGAAGCCCGCTCCCGCGCCGGCAGAAACCGCGCACGTGGAAGTCGTGTTCGACCGCTGGGGGCGCACCGCGCTCGCCGCGATCGTCGTGCTCGTGCTGCTGTTCGGCGTCTGGCCGAACCGGTTGTTCGACCTCGCGCGCTCGGCCGGCGACAGCGTGCGGCCTATGACGACGACGGCTGGTCAGTAGTCATCCCGAGAGTCTCGCGTGAAGCTTCCAGCGACAATTTTTCGGCAGTACGATATCCGTGGGCTCGTCGACAAGCAGCTCACGCCCGACGCCGCCCGCGCAGTGGGACAGGCCTACACGACGCTCGCGTGGCAGCGACTGAAGAGCGGCAAGGCGCCGCGCGTCGCCGTCGGACGCGACAACCGGCCTTCGGGTAGCGCACTCGCCCAGGGCGTCCGGGAAGGCATCGCGAAGGCGGGCGGCATCGCGCTCGACGTCGGCGAGCTGCCGACCCCGGCGCTGTACTTCGCGACGAAGACGCTCGACGTCGACGGCGGCATTCAGGTCACCGGTTCGCACAACCCGCCGGAGTTCAACGGCTTCAAGATGGTGCTCGCCCACGACGCGGTGTTCGGCGACGACATCCAGGTCCTCCATCGCCTGATCGCCGACGACAAGCTCGTCGCACGCTCGGGTGGCCAGCTGCTCACCGAGCGGGACGTGTTGCGCGAGTACCGGAAGGCGATCGTCAAGCGCAACGCGCCGCTCGCGCGCCGGCTGCGCGTGGTCGTCGACTGCGGCAACGGCGTGACGAGTCTCGTCGCCGTCGAGACGCTGCGCGAGCTCGGTGCGGACGTCGTCGCGTTGTTCGCCGAGTCGGACGGGACGTTCCCGCACCATCACCCCGATCCGACGGTGCTCGAGAACCTGCACGACCTGCAGGTCGCGGTGAAAAAAGAGAAAGCGGAGCTCGGCATCGCGTTCGACGGCGACGGCGACCGCATCGGCGCGGTGGACGAGACCGGGGAGCCGGTCCTCGGCGACCAGCTGCTCGTGTTGTTCGGCCGCGATCTCGTGCGCCGCATGGGGCCGAAAAAGCCGGTCATCTTCGACGTGAAGTGCTCGGAGGTCCTGCCGCAGATGCTCAAGAAGGCGGGCCTCGAGCCGGTGATGTGGAAGACGGGACACTCCTTCATCAAGATGAAGATGAAGGAGATCGGCGCGCCGCTCGCGGGAGAGATGAGCGGCCACATGTTCTTCGGGGGCGACTGGTACGGCTTCGACGACGCGCTGTTCGCCGCCGCGCGCCTGCTGAACTACGTCGCGCGTGAGGGCGGCCCGCTGTCGCGTTTGCTCGCCGACCTGCCCAAGACCTACGCCACGCCCGAGATGCGCGTCGACTGCCCGGACGAGCAGAAGTTCGCCGTCGTCGAGCAGGCAGCGGCCGCGTTCGCGAAGCAGTATCCGGTCTCGACGCTCGACGGCGTCCGCATCACGTTCCCCGAAGGGTGGGGCCTGCTCCGCGCGTCAAACACGCAGCCCGTCCTCGTGATGCGCTTCGAAGCCACGAGCGTGCAGGCGCGCGACGCGTATCGCGCCGAAGTCGAGCGCTGGCTCCAGGCGCACGGGGTAGGCGCCGCGGCGTGACCTCGCGACAGAGCCGGCGCAGGCTGTATGTCATCGGCGCCGCGCTCCTCGTCGCCGCCCTGGTCGGTGGTCGGTGGCTCGCGGTCGAAACCGCGGAGCGGGCGTGGGACCAGACGTTCACCGGCGGCGCGACGATCATCGCCGCGCGCAATCTCGCCCGCATGTTGCAGGCCCTCGCGGCCGCCGTCAGCATCACCTGGATCACCGGCAACCTCCTGATCGTCTACCGCGCGATCGGCTCGGTGCAGATGCCCCGCCGCCTCGGCGACCTCGAGATCGTCGAAGCCGTGCCGCAGCACACCTTGCTGGCCGCGACCGTGCTGCTCGGCGTCGTCCTGGGCACGCTGCTGTCGCTCGGCACGGGCGATTGGTGGCGGCACGCGGTGCTCGCCAGCTCGCCCCTGCGGTTCGGGGTGACCGAACCCGTGCTGCACCACGACGTCGGCTACTACCTCGGCGTGCTGCCGTGGCTCGCCGCGTTGCAGAATCGCGCGCTCCTCCTCGCGGTCACCGCGTTGAGCGTCGTGGCGCTGCTGTATGCCGTGATCGGATCGTTGCGGGTCCGGCGCGGGCGCATCCGGGCAAGCAGCTACGCGCGCCGCCACGTGGGCGTGCTGCTCGCATCGCTGGCGCTCGTCATCGCGTGGGGCGGGTTGCTCGATCCCGCCGAGGTCGTCGCGGGACTGCACGGCATCGCGGACCAGGCCGCGCTCACCGTGCGGCTCCCCGGTGCGATCGCGGTCGTCGCGGTCGCATTCGTGACCGCGCTCATATCGCTCGTGTGGGCGTGGCGCGACCGGCCCAAGTTGATCATCGCCGGCTGGGCCGCGCTGTTCGTGACGCTCACGGCGGCGTACTTCGTGATTCCCGGCGTCGTGCGGGCGTCCTCCAGCGGAGACAGTCCGGAGCTCGCGCGTCGCCGCGCGACGCTCGAGCGCGTCGCGTTCGGGCTCGCCACGATCGACTCGGGCGTCCCGCCGGTCTTTGCGTCCGGCGAGGCGGCGCTGCGCGGTGTGCCGCTCTGGGATCCTGCGCACGTGGGCGAAGCGCTGGGCGTCCCCGCGGCGGCGGTGGCGCTCCGCGGGAGCGACGCCGCGCCGGCGTGGCTCGTCGCTCCCACCACGCCCACGGGTCCGATTCGCCTCGCCCTCGAGACCGATAGCGGGCTCGCCGTTACCGGGCTGCCGGCCGCGGATCCGCGCGTCCTGTTCGCTCCCGGACTCGAGACCGCGAGCCCGATCGTCACGTCGCTCGACAGCGCGCCGCCCGGGCGCGTCGCGGGCGTGCCGATCACCGGTGCGTGGCGGCGCTTCGCGATCGCGTGGACGATCCAGGCCTGGGGCCTGTTGTCGAGCGAGAGCACGCACGTGCTCGTGTGGCGGCGGGACGTCGCGGACCGGTTGCAGCGACTGGCGCCCTTCGCGCGCTTCGGGGAACCTACCCCCGCGATTCGCGACGGCGCCCTCTGGTGGGTGAGCTGGGGCTACGTCTCGCGCGAGGTCTTTCCGTTGGCGCGGCCGCTCGCGTGGCGAGACGGCGCAACGGAGGTGCGCTACGCGCGCGCCGGATTGATCGGGGCGGTACGCGCGGGGACGGGCGAGACACATTTGTGGCTGGCGCCGGGCGACGATTCGCTGTCCGCCACATGGGCGCGCCACTTCGAGCCGCTCGTCGAGCCGGTGAGCCGGCTCCCCGCCGATTTGCGCGCGCAGCTCGCCGTTCCGGCCGAGACGTTCGCGCTCGCCGTCTCGCAGCTGGTGCGTGCCAGCAACGATTCCGCAGGCGCGCCGGGGTGGGCGGTCCGCCCCCGCGAGCCGTTCCAGTTGAGCGCACCACCGGGGATGCTATGGACGGGTGTCGGCCTGGAGACCGCCGGACTCGCGCCGAAGCGATTCGTGGGCTTGTTCGCCGGCGCGCTCACCGACCGTGGTCCCGAGCTGCATCTGTGGCGCGCGCCGTCCTCCGCCGATGCCGTCCAGCGCCTCCCCGGTGAGCTCGTCGGCTCGACGAGCCTGCGCCCCGGAGAGCTGCGGATCTGGCCCGCGGGCAGCTCGCTCGTCACCGCGCAGGCGCAGTTCTACGACCCGCTCGGCGCGCGCGCACCCTCCGCCCCGCGCGTGGCGGAAGTGTACGTCACGTACGACGGACGCAGCGGCCGCGGCTTGACGGCACGCGCGGCGCTCAAGGGCGGCGAGCAGATCGTCACCGACACGACGCTGGCGGCGCGGTGGGATCGCGCCCGGCGCCTCGCCGCGCGCGCCGATTCTGCGCTCAGCGCCGGCGACCTCGAAGCGTTCGGCCGGCTGTGGCGCGCGCTGATGAGCGAGCTTGCTCCGCTCGAGCGGCGCCGCTAGGTTGCGCCGCCGTGTCCGAGCCCGAGACCATCGTCATCGCGCTGGGTGGGAACGCGGTCGCCCCGCCCAACGAGCGGCCGACGATCGCCAATCAATTCCGCTACACCCGCGCGAGTCTCGCTCCGATCGTCGACCTGGCCAAGGCAGGCTGGAACATCGTCCTCGTCCACGGCAACGGCCCGCAGGTCGGCGACGAGCTCGCCCGCAACGAGATCGCCGCCGATCAGGTCGAGCCGCTCCCGCTGGGAGTGCTGGTCGCCAACACGGCGGGGTGGATGGGATACATGATCCAGCAATCACTGCAGAACGCGTTGGAGCGGGCCGGCGTGCAGCGCTCCGTCGTCACGCTGATCACGCAGACGCTCTGTCACGCCGACGACCCCGATTTGCGACGGCCGTCCAAGCCGCTCGGCCACAAGCTCGATCCCGTGCGTGAGGCGCGGCTGATGGCACGCGGCATTCCGGTGCGCGACGGACGGCGCCTGGCGCCGAGCCCGCGGCCGATCGGCATCGTGGAGAGCCAGATGGTGCATGATCTCTCCGTGGCGGGCTACATCGTGATCGCGGGCGGGGGCGGCGGCCCTCCGGTCTACCGCGACCCCAAGCTGGGACTCGAGGGCATCGACGCGGTCGTCGACAAGGATCGGGTCGCCGCGATCCTCGGGCGGGAAATCGGCGCGCAGGTTCTATTGATCCTGACAAACGTGAAAGCCGTGTACCGCGCCTACGGCACGAGCGCTCAAGAGGAAGTCCGCCGGCTGACGTTGGCGCAGGCCGATCACCTGCTCGCCGGCAAGGAATTGGCGAGCGGCAGCATGCGCCCGAAAGTCGAGGCGGCGGCGGACTTCGTGCGCGGTGGCGGAGAGCGCGCCATCATTGCTCAGCTCGAAGACGGTCTGGCGGCGCTCCAGGGGCAGGCGGGAACGACGATTACGAAGGAGTACGCGTGAATCTGCACGAGTATCAAGCGCGGGACATTTTGCGCCGACACGGGATTCCCGTCCCGCCGGGCGAAGTCGCGACGACGCCGGCGGAAGCACGGGCGATCGCCGAGCGGCTCGGGGGCAGGGTCGTCGTGAAAGCGCAGGTGCACGCGGGTGGGCGCGGCAAGGCCGGCGGCGTCAAGCTCGCGAAGACGGCGGCCGAGGCCGAGACGCATGCCAAGGCAATCATCGGCATGACGATCAAGGGCCTGACGGTGCACAAGGTGCTGATCGCGCCGGCGGCGGAGATCGCGTCGGAGAGCTACGTCGGCATCATCGTCGATCGCGCATCGCAACGCCCCGTCCTGATGGTGAGTCCCGCGGGCGGCATCGACATCGAGGAAGTCGCCGCGAAGACCCCGGAGAAGATCCACCGGCTGGCCGTCGATCCGCGCTACGGTCTGCTGCCGCATCAGGCGCTCGCCTTGGGCTTCGCGCTCTACAGCGACGTCAAGCAGGCGCGCGCCGCCGCCGACATCATGCAGAAGCTGTACGCGACGGTCTACGACGTCGGCGCGTCGCTGGCCGAGATCAACCCGCTGGTCACGACACCGGAAGGCGCGGTGCAGGCGCTCGACGCCAAGATTGCCATCGACGACAACGAGCTCGACCGGCGGCCCGACATCGCCGCGCTGCGCGATCCGTCGGCAGAGGCGCCCGAAGAAGTGGCGGCGCGCGAGGCGGGACTCACGTTCATCAAGCTCGACGGCAACGTGGGCTGCTGCGTCAACGGCGCCGGGCTCGCGATGGCCACCATGGATCTCGTGAAGTACTACGGCGGCGAGCCCGCGAACTTCCTCGATATCGGCGGCAGCTCGAACCCGCAGAAAGTCGTCAGCGCGCTGCGCATCATCACGTCCGACCCCCGCGTCAAAGTCATCCTCTTCAACATCTTCGGCGGCATCACCCGGACCGACGACGTCGCGAACGGCATCATCCAGGCGACGCAAGAATTCGCGCTCAAGGTCCCCATGGTGCTGCGACTCACCGGCACGAATCAGGAGGTCGCCGTCCAGATCCTCACGAAAGCCGGCTTCGCGGCGCTGACCGACATGGACGAAGCGGTGAAACAGGCGGTGGCGAAGGCGAAAGGACATGCGGCGTGAGCATCTTCATCGATCAGCGCACGCGCCTCGTGGTGCAAGGCATCACCGGCCGCGACGGCTCCTTCCATGCCAAACAGATGATGGCCTACGGCACGAACGTCGTGGCGGGAGTGACGCCGGGGAAAGGCGGCCAGCAGTTCGAAGACAAAGTGCCGGTCTTCAATACCGTGGCCGAGGCCGTGCACAAGGCGCAGGCGAACGCCGCGGTCATCTACGTCCCCGCGGCCGTAGCGGCATCGGCGATCTTCGAGGCCGCGGACGCCGGACTCGAGCTGATCGTCTGCATCACCGAGGGCATTCCCGTCCTCGACATGACGCGCGCGTTGCCGTACGTCCACGAGCGTGGCGCCCGCCTGATCGGGCCAAACTGTCCCGGCCTGATTTCGCCGGGGAAGAGCAAGGTGGGCATCATCCCCGGCAACATCTGCAAACCGGGGAAGATCGGCGTCGTGTCGCGCAGCGGCACGCTCACCTATGAGATCATTCACCAGCTCAGCACCAACAACTTTGGCCAGTCGAGCTGCGTCGGCATCGGCGGCGATCCGCTCATCGGCACGAACTTCATCCACTGCCTCAGCGCGTTTGAGAAGGATCCCGAGACGACCGCGATCGTCATGATCGGCGAGATCGGCGGCACCGACGAGCAGCAGGCAGCCGAATTCGTGAAGGAGAAAGTGAAGAAGCCGGTGATCGGCTTCATCGCCGGTCAGACGGCCCCGCCCGGTCGGCGCATGGGCCACGCCGGCGCGATCATCTCCGGGTCCTCCGGCACCGCCGCCGACAAAATGGCGGCCCTCGCGAAGGCGGGCATCAGCGTCATGAAACGTCCCGCCGACGTCGTGCCGCTGCTCAAGGAACGGCTGTGAAGCTGAGCGACGTCGTCGCGCCGCAACACGTCGTCGTGCCGCTCGACGCGCACACCGTGCGCGAGGCGACGGAGCGGCTCGCCGAACGGCTGGTGGCGAACGGCGTCGCGGAAGCGAACCGCATCAACGCCGTGATCCGCAACGCCTGGCCGGAGGACATGGTCAGCGTGGGCGAGCACGCGTTCCTGCCGCACTTCCGGACGGAAGCGGTGCGCACACTCACGACCGCGGTCGGCGTCTCGCCCACGCCGATTCGCTGGGAAAGAGACGCGAACCGCACCGCGCGGATCGTCATCCTGGTCGTCGCACCGCCGCGCGAGACGCCCACATACCTGCAGGTCGTCGGCGCGTTCGCTCGCCTCTTGTCCGATCCGACGATCGTGCTGGCCATGCTCGCGGCCAAAACTCCCGAACAGTTCGTGCAGATCGGCGCGCTCCAGGGGCTGGAGCTCCCGACGCATCTCGCCGTGCGCGATCTCATGACGCCGCACGTCGTCTCCGCCACGCCCAATCAAAGCCTCGGCGACGTCGCGCGCCTGATGATGGACAAGGACGTCCGCGCGTTGCCGGTGGTGGACGACAACGGCTCGCTCGTGGGCATGGTGACGCATCGCGAGCTGCTGAAATATTTGATCCCCGACTATCTCCAGCGATCCAAGAGCGGGAAGTTCCGCGCGCTGCCGGCGAATCTCACCGCCGGGCATCCCGGCAGCACCGATCCGCGCGGCCTGCCCGTGAAGGACGTGATGTCGCGCGCGGTGCTGTGCCTCTCTGAAGATCAGACGCTGACGGACGTCGCCAATCTGATGAGCAACAAGGATGTCGATCGCTTTCCGGTCGTGCGGGAAGGCGTGGTCGTCGGCTTTCTGACGCGCGCCGACCTGATTCGTCGTTTCGTCGCCAACACTTAGGGAGCCATGGTCACACTCGCCATCGTCAAGCCGGACGCCGTCGCCGCCGGCCACACGGGGAAGATCATCGCCCATCTCGAGGCCGAGGGCTTTCGGATCCGCGCCGCGGAGATGATCACCCTGACCACGGAGCGCGCCGAGTCGTTCTACGAGGTCCACAAGGAGCGGCCGTTCTTCCGCCCGCTGGTCACGTTCATGACGTCGGGGCCGGCGTTGGCCCTGGCGTTGGAGCGGCAGGACGCCGTGACGCACTTGCGGAAGGTCATCGGCGCCACGGACCCGGCTCAGGCCGAGCCGGGCACGATCCGCAAGCTGTACGCGCAATCCAAAGAGCGGAACGCCATTCACGCCTCCGATTCGCCCGAAAATGCGGCACGGGAAGTCGCGTTTTTCTTCCCACAGCGCGGGCGGCGCTGACGCCGTTGACGCAAGTGCCACAAGGGTTTAGCTTCGCCGTCACCATGCTGCGAGTCGATCTGCGGGAGCTGGCCCGCGGTCCAGTCGAAACGCGGGGCGAGCTGACGCAGGACGACCTTGCGCTGGAAGGGACGGAGATCCAACTGAAAGAACCGGTCGTGATCGGTGGACGGCTGCAGTCCATCGGTGAAGGCCGGTTTTACTGGCAGGGGACGGCGACGACCGCGATTGCCGGCGAATGCCGTCGCTGTCTGACGCCGCTCTCGACGCCGCTTAGCCTGCAGATCGGCGCCCTGTTCTCCCAGGATTCCGAGGCGTTGGACGACCCCGATGCCTATCCAGTGGCCCCGGATGCGACCGAGGTGGACGTCACGCCCGCGGTTCGTGAAGAGCTGGTCCTGGCGGCGCCGCAGTACGAGGTATGCCGCGCAGATTGTAAGGGACTGTGCCCGCAATGTGGGAAGGACCTGAACGCCGGGGCTTGCGGCTGCGCGCCCACGACCGACTTGCGGTGGCAGCCGCTCAAAGCGCTGAAAGACAAGCTTCGCTCTAACTGAAAAGGATACCGCTACATGGCCGTACCCAAGCGCAGAACCTCCAAGCGCAAGAAGCGCGCGCGCCGCACCCACTACAAGGCGGTCCGTCCGACGCTGCAGGCCTGCCCGCGCTGCGGTGACATGAAGCAGCCGCATCGCGTCTGCCCGACCTGCGGCTACTACAACGGCGAGCAGCGGATCACCGTCGAGGATTGATGATCCGCATCGCGTTGGACGCGATGGGTAGCGACAAGGCCCCCCAGGTCGAGGTGGAAGGCGCGGCTCAGGCGCTCAAGGAGCTGGCGGCCGACTTCCAGCTCCAGCTGGTGGGCCGCAAGGCGGACATCGAAGCGGCGCTGAGCCGCGTCGGCGACGTGGACCGCGCGCGTGTCGAAATCGTGGACGCCCCCGACGTCGTTGCAATGGGAGACAAGCCTCTTGCCGCCATCCGCGGCAAGCCGCGCTCGTCCATCGCGGTCGGCCTGGGACTTCAGCAGAAGCACAAGTCCGACGCGTTCATTTCGGCCGGCAACACCGGCGCCGTAATGGCCGCCAGCACCCTGCTGCTGCGCCTGCACCCCGGCGTCCAGCGCGCGGCGATCGGCGCCCTCTTCCCGAGCGCCGGTCAGCCCGTACTCGTGCTCGACGCGGGTGCCAACATCGACTGCGACGCGCGCGAGCTCGTGGGCTTCGCGCACCTCGGCTCCGTCTACGCGCGCGACGTGCTCGGGCGGCAGAACCCGACCGTCGGATTGCTGAACATCGGCGAGGAAGACGAGAAGGGAAACGCCGTCGTCAAGGAAGCCCATCAGCTGCTCAAGCAAGCGTCGGGAATCAACTATATCGGCAACGTGGAAGGCCGCGACATCCCCGTGGGCGAGGCTCGCGGGAAACGGCTCGACGTCGTGGCGTGCGATGGCTTCGTGGGCAACGTCGTGCTCAAGTTCTACGAGTCGGCGGGGCGCGTGTTCGTCGCGCTCATTAAGCGCGAAGCCCCCGACGTGTTGCAGCGGCCCGAGATGGCCCACGTGCTGAAAGTCCTGGACTACGCGACCTACGGGGGCGCGCCGCTGCTCGGCGTCCAGGGCGTCGTGATCATCTGCCATGGCGCATCGCCGGCCAAGGCCATCAAGAACGCGATCCGCGTCGCCGTGCAGGCCGTGCGCAGCCATCTGTCCGACGACATTGCCGCCGAGTTCGCCGAAGGGAAGGTCCCGGCATGAAGCGCCCCTTCGCAGAGCTGTGGGGCACCGGCCGCTACGCGCCGGCGCGCGTCATGAAGAACGAGGAGTTCTCGAAGTTCCTCGAAACCTCCGACCAGTGGATACAGGAGCGCACCGGCATTAAGGAGCGCCGCGTCTCGACGAAGGAAGAGACGAACGCCTGTATGGGCAAGGCCGCCGCGCTGCAGGTGCTCGAGGAAACCGGTCTCACGCCGCTCGACATCGACGCCATCGTCTACGCCACCGCTTCGCCCGATCGCCTGCTCCCGTCGCAGGCCTGCGACCTCCAGGCCGTGCTGGGGGCGAAGAACGCGGCGGCGTTCGACGTGATCGCCGCGTGCTCGGGCTTCATCTACGCCCTCAGCACGGCGGAGGGCATGATCGCGTCGGAGCAGGCGGAGCACGTGCTGGTGATCGCGGCGGAGAAGCTGACGAGCATCATGGACTGGAGCGATCGCACCACGGCCGTCCTGTTCGGCGACGGCGCCGGCGCGACGATCGTGCGCAGGAGCACCAACGGGCGCGGCATCCTGTCGTCGTACTTGAAGACCGACGGAACGCTCGCCGAGCTGCTGTACCGCCCCGGCGGCGGCGCGACCCATCCGCCGAGCGACGAGCTGCTCAAGGATCACAGCTACTACATCAAGATGGCGGGCCGCGAGGTGTTCAAGGCCGCGGTGCTGTCCATGGCCGACGCCTGCGATCACGCCCTCGAGCGCGCAGGGCTCACCGCCGGCGATATCGACCTTCTCATTCCGCACCAAGCCAACATCCGCATCATTGAAGCCACCGCGAAACATGCCGGTCTGCCGATGGACAAGGTGTACGTCAACGTGGACCGCTTCGGTAACACGTCGGCGGCATCCATCGCCATCGCCCTCGACGAGGCCGTGAAATGCGGGCGCCTCAAGCCCGGCATGAAGGTGATGTTCTGCGCGTTCGGCGCCGGCTTCACCTGGGGTAGCATGGTCGTGCGGTGGTAAGCACGATCTGGCTGTGCCCGGGCCAGGGCGCGCAAAAAGTCGGCATGGGGAAAGATTTGGCGGAGCGATTTCCTGCGGCGCGCGCCGTCTTCGACGCGATCGACGAAGCGCTCGGCACGCCGCTGTCGCGCCTCATGTTCGACGGCCCCGAAGACGAGCTCACCGCCACGCAAAACACCCAGCCCGCGATCCTCGCGCACAGCGCGGCCGTGTTCGCGATCGTCGGTGAGAAAGCCGGCAAGGCCGTCGCCGCCGCCGGCCATTCGCTCGGCGAGTACTCGGCATATGTCACGGCGCGCGCGCTGGAAGCGCCGGCCGCGGCCAAGCTGGTGCGCAAGCGCGGCGAGCTGATGCAGAAGGCGGGCGAGGAACGCCCCGGCACGATGGCCGCGGTCCTCGGCCTCGCGACCAAAGACGTCGAGGCGGCGTGCACCGAGGCATCGCAGCAGGCCAGCGTCGCCGTCGCCGCCAACATCAACACTCCCGATCAGACGGTGATCTCGGGGGATCCGGAAGCGGTCGCGCGCGCCGGTGAGGCGTGCAAGAAACGGGGCGCCAAGCGCGTCGTCGCGCTCAAGGTGAGCGGCGCGTTCCACTCACCGCTGATGGGCCCCGCGAAAAACCAACTGCAGCTCGCGCTCGAGCGCGCCGAATTCACCGATCCGGCGTTTCCGGTGATCGCGAACGCCACCGCGGAGGCGGTCAAAGATGCGAGCCGCGCGCGCCGGTTGCTCGCCGATCAGCTCACTGCGGCGGTACGTTGGGTAGACTGCATGCAGCACGCGGCGCGTATAGGAGGCGCAGGGGAGGGCGCGCGCTTCGTGGAAATCGGCCCGGGGACGGTGCTCGCGGGTCTTCTGAAACGAATCGTACCCGAAGCGAACGTGGTTAGCCTTGGCACGGCGGATGAGGTCACCAAGTTCATGGAAGCAGCGTAACCATATGACCACAGCTCGACGGGCGGTAATAGACCCCGCAGCGCAAAGCGGGAATCGGATGCAGCTCGATCTGACGGGAAGGGTCGCACTCGTGACGGGCGGGACGCGCGGGATTGGGCACGACATCTGCCGCGCGTTCATCGACGCGGGCGCCAAAGTCGCGCTGTGCTCCCGCGACGGCGCGGCAGCGGAACAAACGGCGAGCGCGTTCGGAGAGGGCACGCGCGGCTACGCGTGCGACGTCGGCATCGGCAACCAGGTGGAAGCGTTCGCCAAGGCCGTCGAGAAGGATTTCGGCCAGATCGACGTGCTGGTCAACAACGCCGGGTTCACCAACGACAAGCTGCTGTTTCTCATGACGGAAGCCGATTGGGATGCCGTCGTCGATACCAACCTGAAGGGCACGTTTCTGATGACCAAGTACGCGGCCCGCGGCATGATCAAGCGGCGCTGGGGGCGGGTCATCAATATCACGAGTGTGGTCGGGCTGAACGGCAACAAGGGACAGTCGAATTACTCCGCGTCCAAGGCCGGCGTCGTCGGCTTCACCAAGTCGGTGGCCAAGGAGTTAGCCTCGCGGAACGTGCTGGTAAACGCCGTGGCGCCGGGGTACATCGAGACGGAGCTGACGCGGAACATTACCCCGGAAGCCAAGAAGTACTTTCAGGACAACATTCCCCTGGGACGGCTGGGGCAAGGCGCCGATATCGCCTCCGCGGTCCTCTTTCTCGCCTCCGACTTGGCCAGCTACATTACGGGACAGGTGTTCGTGGTCGACGGCGGGATGGTGATGTGAATCCCCTTACCTTCGCTGAGGGTCACCCATGGCAATGGACATGAAGCAGCTCGAGGAGAAGGTCAAAGACATCATTGTCGAAGAGCTTGGAGTCGAGCGCGACAAGCTCACCAACGACGCGAGCTTCATGGAAGACCTGGGCGCTGACAGCCTCGACACCGTCGAGCTGGTCATGGCCTTCGAGAAGGAATTCGACATCGACATCCCGGACGAGGAAGCGGAGAAGCTCCGCACCGTCGGGGCGGCGATGACCTATCTCCACGACAAGATGGGGAAAGGCAAGTAGTGACTCGGCGGGTGGCGGTCACGGGCATGGGGCTCGTGACGCCGGTCGGGAACGACGTCGCGAGTACCTGGGCCGCCCTCGTCGCCGGTGAGTCGGGGGCGGGACCGATCACCCGCTTCGATCACACGCAGCTGCCCGTCCACTTCGCGTGCGAGGTGAAGGGCTACGATCCGCTGCAGTACATCGAGAAGAAGGAAGCCCGGCGCTACGACCTGTTCTCCCAGTTCGCGATGGGCGCCGCGGTCCAGGCCGTGCGCGACGCCTGCCTCGAGAAGAGCCCGCTCGATCCCAAGCGCATCGGCGTCATCATCGGCTCCGGCACGGGCGGCATCGCGACGTTCGAGGAGAACATGCGGGCCTTCATGGAGAAGGGACCCAGCCGAGTGTCTCCCTTCTTCGTGCCGATGTTCATGGCGAACGTCGCGTCGGCCATCGTCTCCATGCGATTCGGCTTCCAGGGCCCGTGCTACTGCACGGTGTCAGCCTGCGCGTCGTCCGGCCACGCCGTGGGCGACGCGTTCGATCTGATCCGCGACAACAAAGCCGACGTCATGGTCGCCGGCGGCTCCGAGGCCGCGATCACGCCGCTCGCGCTCGCCAGCTTCGCGAACATGAAAGCGCTGTCGGAGCGCAACGACGATCCCAAGACGGCGAGCCGGCCGTTCGACAAAGATCGGGACGGCTTCGTGATGGGCGACGGCGCGGCGGTCCTGATTCTCGAGGAATGGGAGCGCGCCAAGGGACGGGGCGCGAAGATCATCGCGGAGATCGTCGGGTACGGCGCGACCGCGGATGCGCATCACATCACGGCGCCCGCCCCGGACGGCTCCGGCGCGCAGGAAGCGATGCGGCTCGCCATGCAGTCGGGCAACATTCGGCCCGAGGAAGTCGGCTACATCAACGCGCACGGCACGTCCACGCCGCACGGCGACGCCGCCGAGACCGCTGCGGTGAAGGCGGTGTTCGGCGCGCAGGCGAAGAAGCTGATCTTCGGCTCCACGAAGTCGATGACCGGGCATCTGCTCGGCGCCGCCGGCGCGTTCGAGGCCGCGATCTGCGCGCTGGCCCTGCAGAACGGCGTCATCCCGCCGACGATCAACCAGTTCAACGCCGATCCGGCCTGCGACCTCGACTCGGCGCCGAACCACGCCGTGAAGCGGCACATCGACGTCGCGCTGTCCAACTCGTTCGGCTTCGGCGGCCACAATGTGACACTGGCGGTGCGGAGAGTCGCTTGAACCTCCGACCTATCGCCGACAAGGTCGAACGCGGTGAACGGCTGACGCGCGAGGACGGCCTCGCGCTTTTTGCATCTGACGACTTACTCGAGATCGGCCGCCTCGCCGATCTCGCGAACCGGCGCAAGAACGGCAGCCGCGTCTACTTCGCCGCGAACCAGCACATCAATCCGACCAACGTCTGCATCCTGCGCAACACGTGCGTGTTCTGCTCGTTCGCCCGGATGCCGAAGGAAGACGGCGCGTACACACGGAGCCTCGAAGAGGTGTTCGCCGAGGCGGACGCGGCACGAGACAATCCGACGCGCGAGTTCCATATCGTCGGCGGGCTGCACCCCAAGCTGAAGCTGTCGTACTACACGGACATGTTCAGGGGCCTCAAGGCACGGCATCCTGGCGTGATGATCAAAGCCCTCACCGCTGTCGAAGTCGCGCATTTGGCGCGCATCGAGGGGATGACCACCCGCGAAGTGTTGCAAGCGATGAAGGACGCCGGCGTCAGCACGCTGCCCGGCGGCGGGGCTGAAGTCTTCTCACCCGCCGCGCGCGCGACGATCGCCGACCGCAAGCTCACCGGCGAAGAGTGGCTCGCCGTCCATCGCGAAGCCCACCAGCTCGGCATGCCGTCGAACTGCACGATGCTGTACGGCCACGTCGAAACACTGGAGGACCGGGTCGATCACCTGCTCGCGCTGCGCGGGCTCCAGGACGACACCGGCGGCTTCCTGACCTACATCCCGCTCGCCTACCACCCCGACCACAACGAGCTGGGCGAGACGCTGGGGCGGACGGGAACGGCGACGAGCGGCTTCGACGACTTGAAGAACATCGCCGTCGGCCGGCTATTGCTCGACAACATCCCGCACGTGAAGACGCACTGGCCGATGGTGACGCCGTTCATCTCGCAGATCGCGCTGAACTTCGGCTGCGACGACCTCGAGGGCACCGTCGTGTTCGAGCGCGTCTACCACGAGGCCGGCGCGCCGACGCCGATGTGGCTGTCGTACGACGAAATCGTCACGCTGATCCGCGGGGCGGGGAACGAGCCGGTCGAGCGCGACTCACTGTATCAGACGGTCCGCACCTTCGAGGGCTACGAGCCCAAGCCCAGCGCGCCGGTGCGCGCCGAGGGCCCGGCGCCGCAGGGGCACCTCTTCCAGATCGCGCACCGGCCGAACGCCGTGGCAAAAGCCAAACAACCGGTGGCGACCGTCGTGGATGGTGCCGAGTGAGAGTCGGACGGATCGGCTACATCAACTGCGCTCCGGTCTACGGCGCCATCGACCGCGGGCTTGTCACGCTGCCCGCGGGCACGGAGCTCGTCACGGGCACACCCGCGGAGCTGAACGACTTGCTGGTAGCCGGCGCGCTCGGCGTCAGCGTGATCAGCGCGATCGAGTACGCGCGCCACGCAAAGGAGCTCGTACTCCTGCCCGACTTGGCGATCTCGTGCGACGGCCCGGTGCGGAGTGTCGCGTTGTTCAGCCGGCGGCCCGTTGGACAGTTGGACGGTCGGACGGTGCTCCTCTCCGCGTCGTCGCGCACCTCAGTCGCCCTGCTCGAGCTGCTCTGTCGCCATGTCTGGAAAGTCCAACCCAAGTTCGCCGATGCACGCGCCGAGGCGCAGGATCTGGACGCATTGGCAGCGCTGCCGCACGAGGCGGTCCTGGTCATCGGCGACGCCGCGCTGACACTCTCGGCGCGCGGGACCTATCCGCACCGCTACGACCTCGGCGAGGAATGGAAGCGCTGGACGGGATTGCCGTTCGTGTTCGCGGTGTGGGCCGCGTCGCGCAACGCGGATCAGGGGAAGGTCAGCCGCGTACATAAAGCCCTGCTCGCGTCGCGCGCCTGGGGCCTCGCGCACCTCGGCGAGCTGGCCTCCGCCGCCGAGCAGGCGACGGGCGTCGCGCGCGCGGCGTGCCTCGAGTATCTGAGCGGCCTGGACTATGCGCTGTCGTACAAGCATCTCGCGGGCCTGACCGATTTCTTCCGCCGCCTCGCCGCGCTCGGCATGGTGCCGGACGGCTCGCTCCAATTCATGCAGGTCGCGTAAATGATCGATCGCATCGACCGCACCAGCCCCGAGTTCCGCTCCTATCTCGAGCTGTACGAGCGCGCGCCGCTGCTCGAGCTGGGGCGCCTCGCCGACGAGGTGCGGTGGAAGCTGCATCCCGAGCGCGTCGTCACGTACATCATCGATCGGAACATCAACTACACGAACGTCTGCGTCGCCGACTGCAAGTTCTGCGCGTTCTACCGGCGGCCGAAGCACGCCGACGGCTATCTGCTCTCGTTCGAAGAGATCGGCCGCAAGATCGACGAGCTGAAGGCGCTCGGCGGCGTCCAGATCCTGATGCAGGGCGGGCACAACCCCTACATCCCGTTCGCGTGGTACCTCGATCTGCTGCGCTACATCAAGCGCCACCACCCGATCCACATCCACGGCTTTTCGCCGTCCGAGGTCGACTTCTTCGCCGGCCGCTTCGGCCTGTCGATCGAGGCGGTGATCAAGGAGCTGATGGCGGCGGGACTCGATTCGATTCCCGGCGGCGGCGGCGAGATTCTGGTCCAGGAGATCCGCGACCAGGTCGCCAAGAAGAAGGCCGGCGCCGACCGCTGGCTCGAGGTCATGGAGATCGCGCACGGCCTCGGCCTCAAGACGTCGGTCACGATGATGTACGGCCTCGGCGAGTCGAACGCCGATCGCATCGAGCACCTGTTCCGCGTGCGCGAAGTGCAGCGCCGCACCCGCGGCTTCACGGCGTTCATCTGCTGGCCGCTGCAGCCCGAGAATTCCGAGCTCGCGCACCTGCCGAAGACCGACGCCGTCACATATCTCAAAACCCAGGCGATCGCGCGCATCGTTCTCGAGGACGTGCCGAACATCCAGGCATCCTGGGTGACGATGGGGATGAAGGTGGGGCAGGTCGCGCTTCGCTTCGGCGCCAACGACTTCGGCTCCCTCATGATGGAGGAGAACGTCGTCTCGGCCGCAGGCACTACGTACCGCACGAACCTGAGTGAAATGCAGCGCCTGATCGCCGATGCGGGCTATACGCCAAAGAAGCGCAAACAGGACTACACCATTCTCGAGGATGCCGCCTAGTGCCCGACGTCCTGATTCTCGTCGGATCCGAATCCGACAAACCCCGCATCGAACCGGCCTTCGAGATTCTCACCAAGGCCGGCTTTTCGTACGAGTTCTACGCGTCGTCCGCGCACCGCCAGCCCGAGCAGACCTCCAAGCTGGTGTCAGGTGCCAGGGGTCGGGGATTCAAGGTCGTCATCGCCGGCGCGGGGTTGTCCGCGGCGTTGCCGGGATTCTGTGCTTCGCTGACCGACTTGCCGGTGATCGGTGTGCCGTTCGCCGTGGGTCCGCTCAACGGCCTCGATGCGCTCTTAGCGACGGTGCAGGTGCCGTCGGGGGTGCCCGTCGCGACGGTGGGCATCGATAATGCAAAAAACGCCGCTCATCTCGCCATTCGTATACTCAAGGGCTGAGAGCCTGGCGCTACAGTAGCTAGAACAGTCCCACCTTTCCTCTCACCGATTCAATCAACTTCGCCGGGTCGTACCCCACGCCCTGCCTGAACACCAGCGTGACGTGCCGGATGTCGGAAATGGTGGCCGCGGGATTGCCGTCGATCACCACGAGATCGGCCTGCTTGCCCACCGCAATCGACCCGATGCGATCCGCCCGACCCAAATACGTCGCGCCGTTCAGCGTGCACACCTTGATCGCCTCGAGCGGGGTCAAACCGCTCTCGACGAGCAGCTCGGCCTGACGCTGGTCGGAGTAGCCGGGGATCACGCCGCCGGCGCCCGTCGGGTCCGTTCCCGCCAGCAGCAAGCCGCCCGCGCGGAAGAACGCCAGCTCCATCGCCTGATCGAGGGCCAGCAGCTTGCCGAACGGCGACGTCGCGCTCTGCTGCACGCGCGCGTACTGCTGGTCGTATTGCGTCTTGAGAACGGGGTCGAGCACCTCCGTCCCCGGAGGCATCGGACGCCCCGGCATGAACGTTTCGAACACCGTCTGCGTGGACGTGACCGCGACGTGATGCGCGATCAGGTGTTGGACCAATGAGGTGAACTCCGGCGACTTCGGATCGACGGCGCTGAGGGCCATCATCCCCGCAGTCCCTTGTCCGGGGCAGACGTCCGGCTGCTTGTCCTTGACGAAATCGGTCGCGACGAAGAAGCCGTGCTCCAGATCGTCGATGCCGAGGTCCGCGGCTTCGCGGTAGGTGACCGAGCAGAGATGGCCGGTGATCTTGAGTCCGCGCTTGTGCGCCTCGTCCACCGCCGCGGCCAGCTCGGCGCGCGTGATGTTCATGTAGGCCTTGAACGACGTTGCGCCCGCATCGGCCCAGAACGCCACGAAGCGCCGCGCATCCGCCGAGTCTTTCAGCGCATACATCTGGGTGAACGGGGAAGGGCCGTTCACGTACGGTGCCGTCGCGTCGATCCACGGTCCCACCTGATTCCCCGCCTTGATCGCCGCCGCGAGAGTCAGGTCCGCGTAGCCGCCGACGTTGCCGGCCGTGCGCATCGAGGTGACGCCACCCGCCAGATACAATCGTGAGAAACTCACGTAATCGGCGCCGTAGACGCCGGGGCCGGTCGGATAGTAGAGATGCTCGTGCATCATCACGAGCCCGGGAATCACCGACTTGCCCGTCAGATCCATCACCTGCGCGCCGTCCGGCACTTTCGTCGAGCGCGCGGGGCCGACTGCGACGATGTTGCCGCCCGTGATGACGAGCGTCTGGTCTTCCTTGGGCGCGGCGCCGGTGCCGTCGATGACTCGCACGTGTGTGAGTGCAACGATCGGCGTATCGACCGCGACGTATTGCTTGACCGCAGCGGCGAGCGTCGGCCGCTGCGCCGTGAGCATCGCGGGAACGAGGAGGAGAAGAGCGAGAACGCGCATCATTGTGACGTGGTGCTCCCAATGTAGGAATAGAGGTGATCGTCGCATCACTGTGGCAAACTATTCTTCTGAGGGCGTGACGCGCTGCGCGCTAGGGGCCGCCCCGAACGTACGCCTCGACGTTCGACGCCAGCACGTCGAGCGGCACGTTCCCGCCCAGCACGACCGCATCGTCGAATGCTTTGAGGTCGAATCGCGATCCCAGAGCCGCCATCGCCTTGTCGCGCTGCCGGTTGATCTCGCTGTGCCCGACCTTGTAGCCGCACGCCTGGCCGGGCCACGAACAATAGCGATCGACTTCGCTCGCG
>DATJKA010000005.1:0-4224 GCA_035491815.1 Gemmatimonadales bacterium
TCGATACGATCATCATCCAGAACCACAACGTCTTCGACCGCGACGACGATGCGCCGGACTGGGTTGCGCGCGTCGCCAATCGGGTGCACGTGCGGACGCGGCAGTGGGTGATCCGGCGGCGGCTGCTGCTCGATCGCGGCGACCCCTTCGACGTCGCGCGCATGGAGGAGAGTGAGCGGGCGCTCCGCACGCTCGGTGTGTTTCGCAACGTGCGTGTCGACACGGTGCGCACGCCGGCGGGGAAGCTCGCGCTGCGCGCGGTGACGGCCGACGGCTGGAGCACACAGCCGCAGGCGAGCTTCACGAGCGCGGGCGGCGACAAGACGTGGGCCGCCGGGTTCGTCGAGCGCAATTTCCTCGGCACGGGCACGCAGCTCGCGATGATCTACGGCAAGAACCCCGATCGGAGCCAGCTGGACTTCGAGTTTCTCAACCCAAACTTCGTCGGCCGGCGCACGCTGCTGCACACGCGCTACTCGGATCTCTCCGACGGCAACCACGGGCAATGGCAATTCGGGCTGCCGTTCTACGAGACCGCGGCCCGGTACTCCCTCGAGACGACCGGCGAGGTGGCGCGCGAGCGCGTCCTGCGCTTTCGTGACGACACGCTCCAGGACAGCACGCGTCACCACCTGTTTCGCCTGGGCCTCATCGGCGGGGTGGCAGCGCGGGCGACCACGCGGCGGTACGTGCGTCTCTGGGCCGGCTGGGAATGGCGGCGCGAGGACTTCACCCCCACCGACACGTCTCGGGTTCGGTACTCGGTGTTCACGACCGTGCGGGCAGGCGTCGACGTCGGCGCGGTGCGATTCCGCGTCATGGAGCACTTCAATTCCTACGCGCGCCGTGAGGATGTCGATCTTTCGCCGACCGTGCACCTCGGCATCGTGATGCAGTCGGGGAACGTGGGCTACGAATTCAGCGGTCAGACGTCGGCCGTGTGGAAGGGCGGCTTTGTGCTGCTGCGCACCGACGCGAACGGGCTCGACACGACACGCACGCGCGGCCAGGTCACGGTCGTGAGTCAGAACATCGCGCGGCACACGCTCATCCTGCACGCCGAAGGCGGCGTCGTCACGCACCCGAAACCGGGCGGCGAGTTCGACCCCTGGGTCGAGCAGCGCGAGCCGCGCCTGTTCGGCCTGCACGACTTCACCGGCACGCGCACGACGTGGTTCGCGTTCGAGGATCGCATTCTCGTAGCGGATGACATCCTGGGCATGGTCGCGTTCGGTGTGGCGCCGTTTGTCGACTACGGCGGAGCGTGGTATGGTGACGAGCCCGCCCGCCAGGGTGGTGACGCCGGGCTGTCGCTGCGGTTCGGACCCACGCGGGCGGTCCGCGGCGACGCGGCCGAGTTTGCGTTCGGCTATCGCTGGGGCCCGGGCGAGCGCAAGCCGTGGGCGTTTACGCTGCGAAAGGGATTCTCTTTCTAAGAGACGGGGGACGAGCGATGGGGGACAGGGAGAACATCTTCGACGTCGTGCGGACTGGCGACACGCAGCGGCTGCAGGCGCTCTTGAAAGCCGACCCGGCGCTCGCGAATGCACGGGACGAGCGCGGCAATACACCGGTGCTGATCGCCCAGTATCGGGACAAGCGAGACGCGGTCGCCGTGTTGCTCGCCGCCGCGCCCGAGCTCGACATCTTCGACGCAGCCGCGGTCGGCCGGACGGCGCGGGTTGCGGAATGGCTGGACCGGGACCCTGCGCTGCGCGACGCGCAATCGAGCCTGGGATTCGGGCCGCTCGCACTTGCGGCATTCTTCGGTCAAGCGGAAACGGTGAAACTGCTGCTCGCGCGCGGGGCGGATCCCAAGCCGGCCGCGCCGCTCGCCGCCATGAAGGGCCACCACGACATCCTCAAGCTGCTCAAGGAACACGCATGATGCAGAACGTCGATTTGATCGGCTGGCTCGCGACGGCGGTCTTTCTCGTGTCGTACTTCACCAAGGGGCCCCGGGGGTTGCGCCGAGTGCAGGGCGTCGCGGCCGGGTTGTGGGCGCTGTACGGCGTGCTGATCCACTCGCTGCCGGTGATCGTGGCGAACATCCTCGTTGCGAGCGTCGCGGTGATTTCGTCGTTCAGGAAGCCTTCGGCTTTGGCTTCTCCTCCATGAGCGCCAGCGGATTGTCGTCGGGGTCGTGGAAGAACGTCATCCACAAATCGTAGTCCGCGGCCGCGTGCACGCGGTGCGGCTGGTCAACGAACTTCACGCCTTTCGCCGAGAGCGAGCGATGCACGCTCTCGATGTCTTTCACCTTCAAATACAGCACTGAGCCGGGGTGATCCTGGGAGGGGTTCTCGGGCGGCGCGAGCATGAGCCGCACGGCGCCGAGCTGGAAGAACGCGAGCGCCGGCGGCGCCTGAAACAGCAGCGGCAAGCCGAGGGCGTCGCGGTGGAACCTCACGGCGCGCTCGAGGTCGTGGACGACGTTGGTAATCTGCGCGAGCTCCATTGCTCCTCCCCGAGAAAGTAGTTAGCTTTAGCTAAGTAATTATGGAAACCCCTTCCCGTCAAGCCCCTGCGCCGCCGGCGCGGGTCGTGGCCGACCGGCTGCATTCCGCGGCGATCCACCTGCTGCGGCGCCTGCGGGTCGAGGACAAAGCGATGGGCCTCTCGGCGCCGCGCGCGTCGGCGCTGTCCGTGCTGGTGTTTCGCGGCCCGGTGACGATGAGCGCGCTAGCGGAGGCCGAGCAGGTGCGCCGGCCCACGATTACGCGGCTGGTGGACAGCCTGGAGCGGCGCGGCCTCGTGCGCCGCGTCAGTCACGCCGAGGACGGGCGCGTGCAGCTCGTGGAGGCGACGGCGGCGGGGAAGCGGCTATTGCAAAAGGGGCGGGCACGGCGCGTCGAGCGACTGATGCACGGCATTGCGCATCTGCCCTCTGAGGATCAGCGGATTCTCGCGCGCGCGGCAGAACTCATGGAAGGTCTGCGGGGTTGAGAAAGCCGCATGTTTTGGTGACTTTTGACGCCTCGGCGCCGTAGCCAAGTGGTAAGGCAGAGGTCTGCAAAACCTCGATTCGTCGGTTCGATTCCGACCGGCGCCTCTCCCTCAGTGCTTCACTGCTGAATCTTCTTTCCCGCGATGTGCTGCCCGTTCTGATGCAGCACCATGCCATCCGGCCTGAACGTCACCTGCGCATCCACGACCTTCAGAAAGAACGTCGAGTCCGACTCCGCGTAGATCGGGACGCGGGCTTGCGCCGTCGCCTGCAAGAATAGTCGCGCACCCTCGCGTGTGATCGTGATGTGAAAGGTCGGCGCCAGCTCGTACTCGCCGACGTAGCGCGCCAGCACCGTCGAATCGAGCGCGATCTCCGTGCGGGGCTGCGGCAGCGGCTGCAGCGGGAACGTTTCATCGATCAGATGGAAGCCGAGATCGTCCACGGCCGCGTTGTTGCTGTTGGCGAGAATGACGACGCCCATGCGGCGCGCGGGATCGTAGCCGAGAAAAGAGCGATAGCCACCGGTGCCGCCGTTGTGCCACACGATGCTTCCCCCCGGACGCGCCAGGATGTGCCACGCGAGTCCGATCTGCATCGTCGGGCTGCCGGCGGGGTGTCGTGGCGCGTGGGTCGTCGCGAATTCCCGATTCAGCGCCGTCGTCCCGGTATCGATGTTCGCGGCGAGGAACGTGAGCATGTCCCGCGCAGTCGACCGTAACGCGCCCGCGCCCGCCAAGGTCGGCAGATCCCAATTCGGCACGACGTGCCCCTCCGCGTCGTGGCCCGGCGCGAGGCGTGCCGTCAGTTGCGGCGTGAGCGTGATCGCGGTCTCGCGCATGCCGAGCGGCGCCAGGATCCGCGCTCGCACGAGGCTCTCGTAGCTCGTGTGCGCGCGGAGCGCCAGCGCATGGCCGAGCAGGCCCATCCCGAGATTCGAGTACTCGTAGGTGGCGCCGACGTCGCGCGGCAACTGGTATGACGAGAGGAAGGCATAGAGCTGCGCGACGGTGTAGTCGGCGTACGGGTTCGTGGAATCGCGCGGCGCAAAGTTGGTCGGCAGGCGGGGCAGGCCGGAGGACTGCGTCGCCAAATCCACCAACGTGATCTGTTTGCCGCCGTACGACGGCACGTGAACCGACGCCGGCAAGTACTTCGCCACCGGGTCGTCCAGCCGCACTTCGCCCCGTGCCACCATATCGGCGAGGACCGACGCGGTGAAGACCTTCGTGATCGAACCGATCTCGAAGACCGCCGTGCCGGCGACGCCGACGGCG
>DATJKA010000006.1:0-189378 GCA_035491815.1 Gemmatimonadales bacterium
CTCGAGCGTTGCCGCGACGTCACCCATGACGACGCCCGTGCCGGCCGGGAAGCGCGACGGATCGGCGTACTCGACGCGATCGTCGATGACGATGACCCGAAATCCGGCCGCCGCAGCCGCACGCGCGATCGCGGCCCCGACATGTCCGGCGCCGAATACGAACACGCGCGGCGCCAGGCTCAGGCGTTCCTCGATGAAGCGGCCGTCGCGGGTGAGCGATGCGGCGACGCCGTTGTCACCTGGCGCCAGCTGCTCGAACGTTTTGACGGGATAGTCCTTCCACGTCGTGGCGGTCCGCACGAGCCCGGAGTCGGCAGTGGCGGCCTGGTCGAGCACACGCACGTAGCGCTCGTCCGCCAGCAACGGCTCGACGAAGATGTCCACCGTGCCGCCGCAGGAGAGACCGAGGTCGCCGGCGAGATCGGCATTGAGATGGTGCGTCACTAGCTGCGGCTGACGGTCGCGCTGCGCCGCGAGCGCCGCACCGATGACGTCGGCCTCAACACAGCCGCCACCGACCGATCCGATCAGCCGTCCTTCGGCGCCGACGAGCATCTTCGTCCCCGCCGGCACCGGCGTCGAGCCACGCACGCGCGCGACCGTGGCCAAGGCACCGGATTCGCCCGCGCGGATCAGATCGGCGGCGGCCTTCCAGACATTCATAAGGACAAACTAAACGCCCGGGGCAAACATCGCCCCGGGCGCTCCGTCCGTGCGTTCTCTAGGCTACTGCACGACCAACGTGCCGCTCATCGCAGCGCCATGAATCGAGCAGTGATACGTGTACGTTCCCGCCGTCACCGACGCCGTGTAGTCGCCGGACGACTTGTCGCCCGAGTTCGCCGGCTTCGTCCCCGGCGCGCTGTCCCAGGTAACGTTGTGAGTCGCCGCGCCCGCCGCCCACGAAAACGTGACGACCCCGGCTGACATCGTGTCCGGCGTCGGCGAGAAGGAATTGTTCGCCACGGTGATCGTGGTCGAATGACCACCGCCCGGAGGCGGTGGTGGCGGCGGTGGCGGACCAGGAGGCGGCGGTGGCGGCGGTCCCCCATAGCTCGTGCTGCTACCGCATCCGGCCACGAGCAGCAGTGCCGCGACGGTCAGCACACCAAGCTTCGGCATACGCTCCTCACAGGATTGAAGGTTCTCGAATGTACCTCATTGAACGACGATGGTGCCGCCCATCCCCGCGTGAATCGTGCAATGATAGGTGTAGGTGCCGGGCGCGAGCGTCGCGTTGAACGTCCCGCTCGTCATCGTACTCGAGTTCGCGGGCAACGTCCCCGGCCCTGTGAGCCACGTCACGTTATGGCTGTTCGACGCGTTGACCCAACTGAACGTGACCTGTCCAGCGGGAACGGTATCGGGAGTGGGATTGAAGGAGTTGTTGCTGACGGTGAGAGCTGTCGTGTGGCCGCCGCTGCTCGAGCCGGTGGAATTGCTGCTGCAGGCTGCAACGAACGCGGCGACGAAGAGCGCGACGACGGCTGTACGAACGAAACGCATGATGCCTCCGGAAGTGAGTAGTGAGCAAACGTGCTCCTCCTACCCCCGGTTCCTTCGTGAAGGTCGCGAGCTAATTAATGCGCTTCGCGCTCCAAGGCGTCAGCGGCGAGACGAGGAGAGATGATCGGATAGCGGCCGGCGAACCAGGACCACGCAAGCAGGAACAGCCCGCCGAAGAACAACGTGACGCCGACCTCGGGAAGGCCGATGGCCGGCCCGCGGCCCTGATTGATGGACGGTACGACCTCGAGGTAGCGCTCCAGCCATATGCCGACGAGGCTGATGGTCGCGAAGCCGACCATTGTGAATGTGAACTTCTTCGGCTTGACGCCGAGCAGCCCGATGAACGGAATCAGGAAGACCATGAGGAAGACGGCGACGCCCACCGGCTTCCACACGCCGACGAGGCGGTAGAAGATGAAGTACGTCTCGTCGGGAAGGTTGCCGTACCAGATCACGAGGAACTGCGACCACATCAGATACGCCCAGAATACCGTGAAGCCGAAGCACAGCTTACCGAGATCGTGCTGCTGGCGCTGGCTGTAGATCGCGCCCAAGCCCATCGTCCCCCGCAGCACGAGCGCGAGGATCGCGAGTAGCATCAGCGCCGCGAGGAAGCTGCCCATGAAATAAAAGACGCCGAACAGGTTGCTGACCCAGTTGCGCGCCAGCGACATCATCAGATCGAACGCCAGCAGGCTGTAGCCGAACGCGAACGCGAGCACCAGGATCGCGGCATCGCGCATGATCAATGCAGAGTCTTGCAGCCGCGGCACCGCTTCGCCGCTCGCGAGCTCGCGCACGTCGGGCCCCACATCCCGGCGCACGAATCGCCAGGAAAGCCACGACAGCACGACGAGAATCACGCCGTTGCGCACGAAGAACCACTTCGTCGTGAGCCACCATCCGACGTCGGGCCGCGGCTCGTGAATCCAAGGGAACAGATATTGGCGGCCGACGATCAAGCCGATGAACAACACCACGGTCACCGTCGTAAACGCCGCGCTCGCCTCGGCGAAGCGAATCACGACGCCGCCCCAGTGGCCTTTGGCGAGCTTCAGCACCGCCGCGAATACGACCATGCCCTGCGCGACACCGGCCCAGAACAGGAAGTTGGAGAGGTACGCCCACCAGGTCCGTTCCGGATTGGCCCCGAGCAGCCCGATCACGAGCACGATCCCGCCAAGGATCGCCGCAACGGCGCCGATGAGCGTGAAGCGCGCGACGGGCGCTTGCCGCGCTTTCTGCGCCAGATCGGCGCGACTGATGACGGCGGTCGTCACTGGCCGGACCGGGCGTTGAGCTGGAGGCTGCGGACGTAGTTCACGACGTCCCAGCGATCGGTGCCGCGCACTTTGTCGCCGTAGCGCGGCATCAAGCCGCGCCCCATCCGCTGCGCCTCGACGATCATGCCGTAGATCGCGCCGTCCGTCATCTTCGGCCGTGTCGGATCGACCAGCGACGGCACGCCGGGGAACGGACCGCCGCCGGTGACCGATACCGGGCCGTTGCCCTCGCCGCGCTCACCGTGGCACACGAGGCAGTACGTCTGGAACACGACTTTCCCGCGGTTCAACGACTCGGCGGTGCGCGTGCGCGGGTTCGTCAGGCGGTCGGCAGTCTCGCGGGTGAGGGGCAGCTCGACGCCCCCGACCGGGACGGTGCCGTCGACGGGAGGAATCGGGCGCGCGTACGGCTTGATGCTCCGCTGATGCCGCATCGTGGCAAACCAGCCGACCTTGTGAACGACATTGTCGGGGTTGCACGCACAGAGCAGCAGCGCGCCGAGGACCAGGAGACGCTTAGGCACGGCGCACCTCCTCCGCACCGGCGTCGCGCAGCAGCGTCTCGACGCGGCGGGCCTGGTCGGAGTCGGCGGGCACGAAGATACCGAAGTGATCGTTCGAGAAGCGCGCGTCGTACTGGATCGTCCCGATGCGGCGCGCCGCGAACAGCGCGTTGAAGACGATCCCGAGAATCGTGGTGAGCGCCCCGAACAGAATCGTCATCTCGAACATGATGACGACGTACGGCGGCACCGAGCCGACGGGTTTGCCGCCGACCACGACGGGCCAGTCATACGACATCCACAGCGTCAGCCACGCGCCGATCGCGCAGCCGGAGATGCCGCCGATCAGCGTGAACATGCGGACGGGGCTGACCGGCTGCGCCAGCGCGTCTTCGATTTCGTGGCGGGGGATCGGGGAGAACACGGTGAAGTCGGTGTGGCCCGCGGCGCGCAGCCGCTTGATCGCATCGAGCGTCGAGTCGAGAAATCCGAACACGCCGAGCACACCGGGCGTCGGCGGCGCGTTGAACAGCTTCGGCACGGACAGCCGGAGCGCCGGACTCATCGGTGCGCTCCCGCCTGGGCGGTCGCGCGCCGCGGCGGCGGCAGCACTTCCTTCACCTCGGAGATGGAGACGGCCGGGAAGTTCTTCACGAACAGGAGGAACCACATGAAGAACCAGCCGAAGCTGCCCGCCATGATGCCCCAGTCGGCCCACGTCGGATTGTAGACCGCGTTCGTCCACGTCGAGTAGGGCTCGCCTGCGAGCGACACGACGATGATGACGTAGCGCTCGAACCACATCCCGATGTTGACGAAGATCGAGATCACGAACAGCGCCGTGATGTTCGTCCGGACCTTCTTGGACCAGAGCAGCCAGGGCAGCAGGCCGTTACAGATGTTCATCGTCCAGCTCGCCCACCAGTACGGCCCGAACGCCCGGTACCAGAACGCAGCGCGCTCGGCCGGATTGCCGCTGAACCAGGCGACGAAGTTCTCGGTCATGTACGAGAAGCTCACGATCGAGCCGGTGAGCAGACAGAGCTTCGCGAGGTTCTCGAAGTGGTGAACGGTGATGATTTCTTCGAGCTTGAACAGCCGGCGGATCGGGACGAGCAGCGTGATCACCATGCCGACGCCCGAGTAGATCGCCCCGGCGACGAAGTACGGCGCGAACAGGGTCGCGTGCCAGCCCGGCACGATCGACATGGCGAAGTCCCAGGACACGACGCTGTGCACCGACAGCACGAGCGGCGTCGCGAGGGCGGCCAAGTAGAGATAGCCACGGGTATAGTGCCGCCACTCCTCGTTCGTGCCCCGCCAGCCGAGCGAGGTGATGGCGTACAGTTTCTTGCGCCAGCCCGTCGCGAGGTCGCGCACCGCGGCGATATCGGGGATCAACCCCATGATCAAGAAGACCGTCGAGACGGTGAAGTACGTCCCGATCGCGAATTCATCCCAGATCAGCGGCGACTTGAAGTTCGGCCAGAGCCCGCGCTCGTTCGGGTACGGAATCAGCCAGTAGAAGTACCATTGGCGTCCGATGTGAATCAGCGGGAACAGTCCCGCGGTCATCACCGCGAACACCGTCATCGCCTCGGCCGTGCGGTAGACGGCCGTGCGCCAGCCCGAGCGGAACAGGAAGAGAATCGCGGAGATCAGCGTGCCCGAGTGCGCGATACCGACCCAGAACACGAAGCACGTGATGAAGACCGCCCAATAGACGGGGTGCGAGTAGCCCGCGAGACCCAGTCCGTAGCGGATCAGATACAACAGCGTGATGATGCCGACCGAGAGCAGCGCGACCGCGGCGCCGAGCAGGATGAAGTACCCGCGCGTCGGCTCGCCCAACGTCCGGGCGATCGTGCGCGTGACGTAGTCGTACGTCACGCGGGTGGGCGACGGCCGGGTCTCAGCCATGCGTGGTAGCCTTGCTGCCGGCGTCGCCTGCGACGACGCGCGCCAGGTACGTGACCGCGGGCTTCGTGTTCAATCCAGCGAGCACATGATAGCCGCGGGGGTTCCCGGCGAGCTGCGACACGCGCGAGTTCTTGTCGTTGAGATCGCCGAACACGATCGCGTCGGACGGGCACGTCTGCTGGCAGGCCGTGACGATGTCGCCGTCCTGGACGTTGCGATCCTCGAGCCGCGCCTGATTCTGCGCGCCCCGGATCCGCTGCACGCAGAAGGTGCACTTCTCCATGACGCCCTTCTCGCGGACCGTGACGTCGGGATTGAGCAGCATCGACAGCGGTTCGGGGAACGCCTCGAATTCACCGCCGCGCTCGGCGTAGTTGAACCAGTTGAACATGCGGACTTTGTACGGGCAGTTGTTCGAGCAATACCGCGTGCCGACGCAGCGATTGTAGACCTGGCCGTTGAGTCCGTCCGGCGTGTGATACGCCGCGTACACCGGACACACCGGTTCACACGGCGCGTTGCCGCACTGCTGGCACAGCATCGGCTGGTTGACGGCGCCCTGCGGCGTGCCGTCGGCGTCGGCGCGCCAATAGCGCTCGAGCCGGAGCCACGCCATCTCGCGGCCGCGCTGCATGAGCTCTTCGCCGACCGTGGCGACGTTGTTCTCGGCGTAACACGCCGTCACGCAGGCCGAACAGCCGGTGCACTTCGAGAGATCGATCGCGATGCCCCAGCGCGGATGCGCGCCGGCGTAATTGCCGAGCGACGCTTTCTCATGCTGCCGCTCGCCCCACCATTCCACCGCATCCTTCGCGTACTCGGGCGTCTCTTCGTAGTGGAAGGGATGATCGCCCGGGTGCAACGCCTTCGCGCGCTCGAGCGGCAGCACTTCCGTCGTGCCGAGGCCGAGCTCGCGCGGCCCACCTTCCGTCGTCACGATCTTGCGGTGCTCGCCCGTCTTCGTGGCCGTGGCGCGCACGCTGAACGTGCGGCCGCCGTACGGATTCGCCTGGATGCCGAGGAGCTCGAACGCATTTGCCGAGCGGTCCTTGGCGTAGCGTCCGTACGCGGTGTGGCCCTGCCCCGTCGGAACCGCGAGAACGTCCGGTCGCACGGAGCGCGTGACCCAGGCGGGGAATTTCTGCGCGCCGAAGGACGACTTGAGGAGCAGGAAGTCCCCCGTGGCGACACCCCAGCGCTCCGCCGTCTCCGGATGCACTTCGACCCAACTGTGCCAGGCGATCTTCGACACCGGATCCGGCAGCTCCTGCAGCCACGGCTTGTTGGCGCCGCGGCCGTCGTGCAGGACGGGATGCGGGAAGACCACGACGGTCTGATCACCGCCCGAATCGTTCGCAACGGGGGCCGGGTTGATCGATCCGGCGTTCGGCGCCAGGCGCACGGTGGCGCGGGTTGCTGCCGCCGCCTCGGCGTAGATCCCGCCTCTGGCGAGCGACTCGATCCATGCCTGATCGGCGAGTTTGCCTTTGACACGGTCTTTGAACGTCCCGGTGCGGCCCGCGAGCTTGAGAATGACGTCGCCCGTCTGCCGCGTGTCGAACACCGGCTGCACGACCGGCTGCTGCAGCGCGACCACGCCGGCCCGTGGCCGGCTGTCGCCCCATTGCTCGAGCGGATGGTGATCCGGCAACACGAGGTCGCACGCGGCCGCCGTCTCGTCCAGGTACGACGAGAAGCTGACCTTGTAGGCAACCTTTCCGAGCGCTTGCTGGAACGCGCCGGGCAGCGAATGCGCGGGATTCGTGCCGTGCACGAATAGGAGCGCGACTTTGCCCGCCGCCATGTCGGTCGTCAACGCCGCGATGTCGCCGAAGCTGTTTGCGCTGCCGAGGGCATTGTCGCCGCTGAATTTCACGAGCGTGCCGACCGCGCCGACGACGTAATTGAGGACGTTGACCGCTGCGACGATCTCCGCGCCGTTCGCATACTGCGCCGCCATGCCGCCCGCGACCGCGAGGCCGCCCTTGGCGTTGGCGAACTCGATCGCGAGGCGCACGATCGTCTCTTCGTCGATGCCGATCGTCTGGGCGACAGCTTTGGGCGTGTGGCTGCCGAGCAGGGCCGTGAGGCGTGCGGCGTCGGCGGGCGCGGGGGCGAGATGCTGGCTGACGATCACCTGCGCGAGCGCGAGGGCGAGCAAGCCTTCCGTTCCGGGACGCGCCGCGACCCATTGATCGGCGTTCATCCCGGTGAGCGACAAGCGCGGGCCCACATAGACGAACTTCGCCATCGATGCCGGGCGGCCGGCATCGAATGCGTGCGCGCGCGCGAAGCCGTTCTGGAATTCGACCGGCGACAGGAACGTATCGAGGAAATCGGCGCCGAACGAAATCAGATACTTCGCGTTGGCGAAATCGTACGTCGGAAGCGCGGCGCTGCCGAAGGTCGCGCGGTTGCCGGCGCGCAGCGCGTCGAAGCCGAACGGCTCGTAGCTGGCGCGGCGCCCGCCGATCTGCTTCATCCACTCGTCGACCAGGTCGCCGAAGCTCGAGACCTCGGCGCCGGTGAGGAAGACGATGCCTTTGCCTTGCGCCTCCCGCACCTTGCCGGCGAGCCGCTGCAACGCGCCGTCCCAATCGATCGCCTCGAACGCGCCGCTCGCGTTGCGAATCATCGGATGGTCGACGCGGTCCGGATTATACAGTCCTTGCAGCGCCGCTTGCCCGCGCGCGCAGAGCCGCCCGCGATTGATCGGTGAGTCGGGGTTCCCCTCGAGCTTGACGGCGCGGCCCTCGCGCACGCGCACGCGCACACCGCATCCGGCGGCGCATTCGCGGCACGTCGTGGCGTAGTAAGTGGCGATCCCGGGGACCTGGTCCTCGGGCTGCACCAGATACGGAATCAGCCGCTCGGTGGGCTCGGCCCCGATCCCGCACGCCGAGACCGCCGCAGCGCCGGCACCGGCGACGCCGAGCACCTTCAGGAAGCGGCGGCGATCGAGCGAGTCTGGGGAAGGCGGGAGTGAGTTCGCGGTCATATCAGTAGTGGCACACGCTGCAGTCGCGGGTCACTTTGTTCGCGACGTGACAGCGCACGCACCATCCCATCCGCAAGGTGGAGACCTGGTAGACCTGCGGCATCCGCTGCACGTCGCCATGGCACGTCGTGCACGACTGCGCGCCGAGCCGCTTGATGTGTCGCATGTGCGGGAAGCGCACGAACCCCGGCAGCGCGTGAATCCGAAACCACTCGGGCGGCTTTCGCTCGCGCCAGGCATCGCGGACCTTTTTGATTTCCGCCTGGTGCGACGGCGTGGATCCGCCGACGAGCTGATGACATCCGATGCATGTCTGCAGCGCCGGAAGACCCGGCTCGCTCGAGATCGCGGCCGAGAAATGGCAGTACATGCAGGGGATCTGGTCCTGCCCCGCATGGATGTCATGTCGGAAGAAGATCGGTTGGCGCGGCCCCTTGAGTCCGGCGGTGTCGGTGATGACGGGGGCTCGGTAGCGCTCTGCAGAAGAAGCCGGTTGTGCCTGCTGACCGTAGGCAGTCGCAGGCGGGAGGGCGAGGAGTAACACCACGACCGCAGCTGAACGCAGCTTGACCTCTACAGGCTATTCAGTGGTTCGGTTCGGTGTGGGACTGACGGCCACCGAATGTACGCACCGGGTGGAATGGCACACAAGGCCTATTCCGGGCGCGCCAACAGCTGATACTTCAGGCGCACCACGTCGACGAACGCCTGCACCGAGTCGAGGTCGGCGAACTCCATCCAGCAGTGGCGGACGCCATCGAGCACCGTTCCCTCGCGCACGGCCTGTTTGATCACGCGTGGCAGGCCGTTCGTCGCGCTGATTTCCTGCTCCTCGGCTCCCGACAGCACGAACGTGCCGCTGATACCGGACTGCATCGGATGCAGATAACCGAGCTTCCGTCCCCCGACCTCGTACATCCAGACCCATTTCCACGTCGTGCCCAGGTAGACGACCTGCTCCGTGACGTGCCGGAGGCTCCGCAATTCTTCGCGGGCTTTCTTGAAGCGTTGGGCCGCCCGCGGCGGGAGGTCGCGGACCGGCTGGTCGGGCTTGGGTCGCTGGCGCGGGCTGAGGTAGAGGTGGCTCGCCCAATAGTCAGTAGTCGGCTTGTACATGGCGCCCCAAAAGTACAGGAGCGGTCAAGAGCCGGAACCGGGCGCGGTCGAGCAGTCTTCCGCACGACTGGTTCGGCACCGGCATCCGGCCATTGGGGCCCATCGCGAGCTTGATGACGTCGCCGTTTCGGCCAAACCAGCGTGCCGACGGCTCCAAATCGGAGGGATACACGAATGCCGGCAGCGACGCCGCGGCCAATGCCGCCTGCGAGCCGATCCCCGACTCCGGCATCGTCCCGGCCCACAGTTTGATGCCCGCCTGCGTCGCGACGCGGTAGACGCGACAGACCTCGCTCAGGCCGCCGATCCGGTGAACCTTGACGTTCCAGACTGTGCGGTTGCCGCTGAGCGCCACCACCTGCCGCGCGGCGCGCGCGTCGCGGAGCGTTTCGTCCAGACAGATCGGCGTCTGGAACGTCGTCGCCAGCTGCACGTGGCCGAGCAGCTCATCCGGCGCGAGCGGCTGCTCGATGTAGAGCAGCCCCGCATCGTCGAGCGCCCGCAGCGCCGCCTCGTCGCGCGGCCACTCGTACGCGCCGTTCGCATCCACTGTGAGGGGGATGTCGCTGCCATCGAGTCCGGCGCGCGCGGCACGCACGGCGGCCACATCCCAACCGGGCGCGACCTTGATCTTGACTCGCGCATACCCGTGCCGGACCGCGTCGTACACTTGGCGTGTGAGCTCGGCGGCATCGTGGTCCGGTGGAATTCCCAGAGCGACGCCACACGGCACGTTCGCCGCCGGCTGCACGCCGAGCCGTTCGCCGAGGAGTGTGGCGAGGCCGACGCCACGCGCATGCGCCTCGAGGTCCCAGGCGGCGGTTTCGATGCCGGCGCGCGCAAACCAGTTGCCGCGCACGCCTTCACGCAGAGCATCGTCGAGCGCCTCAGGGCTCATGAAGTCGTGGTCCGTGACGCGGGGCAGCAGCACCCGTCCGATCAGATCGCGCGCACTCGTCAGCGTTTCTTCAGAATAGAAAGGAAGATGAAAGGGAGGCGACTCGCCGTAGCCGACGTGGCCGCTCTCGTCGTGCAGGATGACGATGAGCGAACGCCGCTCCGTGATCGCGCCGCCCGAAATCACGAACGGCTCGAGCAGCGGCAGGGCCAGCTCGAATAGCTCAGCGCGGGCGATATGCATCGGGCACGAGATCGAGGAAATGCAGCTCACCCTTGCGGCGCTCGAGCGTGCCGGCCGCTTCGCGCTCGAGCATCACGGCGATCAACCCGTCTTGGGGATCGAAGATCAACGCATGCAGCGCACGCTGTGTGCGCGAGCCCTCGGTCGCGGGATATTCTTCGAGCGGCAGCTGAAAGAACGTGTGCAGCTGCACGGAGGAGCAGCCGCGCTCGGCGTAGGCGACGATCATGCGGCCAGAGTTGATGTTGCCGGTGCCGCAGAGAGACGGGCGCACGGGCGGACGGGCAGATGGGCGGTCCAAGACGCGCAGATTGCGGTCACTCAACTCGGAACCCCCGTACGCGACTCCCGCCACAGGATCAAATAGGCGATTGAACACCACTAACGCATCCGCGCTGCTCGCGGCGTCCATCATCTGGCGCTGAAAGTCGTCGTCGAAACGCGCATTCATCAGCTTCATCGCCAGACGCACGTCGGCGTGCGCACGAATGTGCTGCGGGACCTCGCGCAGCCAGCGGAGAATCTGTGTCTTCTCGTCGGCAAGGGGATCGCCCGCCAGCGTCGGCGAGAAGTCCTTTTCGAGCAGCAGCGGCGACTGACCCCACGCGGCCGCGAGTGCTCGCGTCGTGTACGCGTACTCATCGTCGCGAAACGCCTCCCCCAAGCGGGGCAGATGATACTTGACCGACGGCACGGCCAGCAGCTGGCCGGCAGCCGCGAGATCCCAGGCCGCGCGCACAAGCCCGAGATACTCGTCGAACGACCGATCCCACCCTCTGCCCTTCCACGTCACCGTCCAGCCGCCCCCCCCCGATCGCTGCTCGACTTTCATCTTGGATTCGTGAATGGCCCAGGCGCTCATCGACTGCGTGCCGGCGGCGTCTTGCGCGATCACCGTCTTCAGGACCGCAAACGCGAGCCCCGCCTCGGCGTCGATCTCGAGCTGATTGAGATTGAGCGACAGCTGGCCCGAGCCCTTGCCGACGGGATGGGGCAGCGGCTCTCCCAGATACCGGCCGGCCAGGTTGATGCGGTAGACGGCGCGCACGTGGGCCGCGAAATCTCGCGGCAGCGCCCGCTTGAACCGCTCGAAGTCGCTAGCGAGCGAAGCGCGAAAGCCTGAACTGTTCATCCGGCGCGGCGCCCGTCAGTACAAGACGCGCCACCAGCTCGCCAACAGCGGGGCCGTGCTTGAAGCCGTGTCCCGATCCGCCGCCCACGATCCACGTGTTCGCGGCCTGGGGATGGCGATCAATGATGAAGTGCTCGTCACCGGACTGCTCGTACTGGCATACGCGCGCCTCCAGCAGCGGCGCCCCTTTCAGGCCGGGAAAGCGATAGCCGAGGTAGTCGCGGGCGATCTGCAGCGCCGCCGCGCTCGGCGAGCGATCGCCCGTGGTCGGGTCGAACGGCGGGCCGCGCGTGTCGTCCGCAACTTTGAAGCCGCGCCACTCGTTGCCGGGAATTCCGTACATGAACCGCGAGCCATGATCGGCCCAGACGGGCATCGCCGGCTCGGTGTAGCGCGCGTCCCCGGGCGGCGTGCCGAAGAAAAAGACTTCCTGACGAGTCGGATGAACGCGCTCGCCCACGACCTCGGGAAACAGCGGCCCCAGCCAGGGACCGCAGGCGAACACGAAGCGATCCGCAGTCAGCCGGGTGCCGTCGGATAGCGTGATGCTCGTCAATTCCCCCTGCCCCGGCTGGATCGGCCCCTGCACCGCGACCTGCCGATACTCGCCGCCCTCCGCCTGAAAACCCTCGAGCACCGCCGCGCAGGCGCGACGCGCGAGGAGGTAGCCGCCGTCTTTTTCCAGAATGGCCCACCGGACCTGATCGGTGTTGATCTGCGGATAGCGCCGCGCCACGTCCGTGCCTTGCAGCAACTCGAACGCGACATGCGCATCGCGGAGGATGGGGATCGCCGCCTGCTCGAACTGCTCGTCGTGCTCGACGAGCCACAGGACGCCGATCGGATGGTAGAGCTGCCGGTGCCAGCGCTGTTGATGCTCCTTCCAGAGAGCGAGCGCGCGCACGGCCATATGCGTGTAGACGGCGCGGGGTCCGTAGGTCGCGCGGATGACGCGCGTCTCCCCACCGGAGCTCGCGCGCGAATTGCCCGGCCCCCAGGCGTCGAGCAGGGTGACACGCGCGCCCTGGCGGCGCAAGAACAGCGCGGTCCATCCTCCGAACGCGCCGGCTCCCACGACGGCGATGTGCGGCTGCTTGGCCTTGGGCATCAAGCCTCCGAGCGCCACGGCGGCGCTGGTCTCGAGAAATGTGCGGCGCTCTATCGTACGCGCGCCTCACGCACCGCGCGACGGACCGCGTCCCGCTCGGCGCCGGACAGCGGCGGTCCCCATGGATCGTCGCAGGCGGCCTCCGGGATCACGCCCTCGGCTGCGAGCGCCCACAGCATGCGGCGGATGTAGCCCTCCATCGGGTCCCGAAAGGTCACCTGAGAGAAATCGTCCAACCGTGCAGCGAGCCGGAGAAAGACGCGGTCATTCGCTTGCTTTCTCGCGCTCAGCAGCTCCGCCTGCACGTCGGTGAGCGCCGCCCCCATGCCGATCAACGCGGCCGTCGCGCCCATCATGAGCGAGTAGCCGAGGAACCGATCCTCGCCGGTGATGAGCACCTTCTCGGGGTGCGCGCGCATCACGGCCGCGATCCGCTGAAACGTCATGATCGAATCGAGCGTCGCGACCTTGATGCCGACGACGCCGGGCAGCTCGAGAATGGCGTGCAGCGTGTGGTCATCGTAATCCACGCCGCCGGCCGCCTCGTACAAGTAGAACGCGATCGCCGGCAGCTCCGCCGATAGCTCCTCGTGATATGCGACCGCGTTCGCCCGCGCCGGGAATGCCAGCAGCATGTCGGCGCCGCCGCGCTTCGCGTCGCGGGCCATCGTGGCGCTGTTTGCGCCGGCGACGATCAGCTTCCCCGGAAGCGCGGCGCGCCAGCTCTCGAGCACGGTGCGCCGCTGGTCAGCGGAGAGGTGCGGGCCGCGTCCCGTGTGTGCCCACACGGCCACGCCGGCGACCGGCTGCGTCGCCATCCAGCCGGCATAGGCGCGCTGCGCGTCGGCGTCGATCGTCGATCCGCGAAACGGGACGGGGACGGCGGGAATAAGCGCCCACTCGAGGCGATCCTTCAGGCGAGCAGCTCCCGCAGATTCTTGGATTCGATCGCGTCGCGTCCATCTCGGGGCAAATCGAGCAAATCGAGTTTGGCAACGCTGGTTTCCGGGAGCCGCAGCGGCTGCCCCGTCCCGAATACGAATCGCGCGACGCCGATCGTATCCAGCAACGTCGCGAGATGATCCTCGGGCGGTCCCCAGATCCATGAGATGTCCCACCAGATGCGGCGCGCTTCCTCGGGCGTCGAGCCGAAATGGACTTCCTCGATGAAGCCGCGATCGGCATGCGTCACGACCAACCGGACGTCCGCGTCGCTGCGGATCAACGCGCGCACCGCCGCGGCCGGCAGCTCGGGCACCTGATCGTTTGGATGGCGCTGGCGGCCGTCTTCGAGCCGCACTGCGACGAGCAGCGGGAGTCGGGCGGCACCACACGCCGCGGCGAGCACGCGCATCGCGCCACCCGCGGGATCGAGGCCGAGATAGAGGGGATCGCAGCGCACGGCGGGCGCGCCCGCATTGGCCGCATCCGCGAGCACCTGCTCCCAACCCGCGAGTCCCGGATGCACGGTCGGGACGGGCTTGAATCGCGGCTCGCGCTTGGCCGTGTCGTACAGCCAGGTGTTCCCTTCCGTTGGATCGCGCCAAAACAGACTTGGCAGGTGCGTGACCCACGCAACGTCGATCGCGACGCGATCGAGCGCTTTGACCAGCGCGTCCGGGGACGTGCCGGGCACCTTGCGCCACGGATAGGCGCCGAGGAACGCATTGCAGTCGATGCGCATCAGTCGGCGGGAAACGCACCCTGCGGGAAGATGCGCGCCGCGTTTTTCCAGCGCACGAGCTCGAGATCGGGCTTCGCGAGCAGCGATTCGAGGTAGCGGAGCTTCGCCCAGCCGGTATCCATCGTGATGTCGCTGCCCCACAGCAGGCGCTGGGCACCCACGCTCTCGACACAGGCCTCCAGCATGCCGCCGTCCACGCCGCTGCCCGAGAGGTCGACGTAGACATTGGGCACATCCGTTACCGCGCGCAGCGAATGCATCCAGTCACCGCCGCCGCCAATGTGCGCGAGGATGAACGCGACGTCCGGATGGCGGCGCGCCAGTGCGCAGAGCTCTACCGCGTCGGATGCTTCCTGTCCGGGCCAGTCGCGGCGCCGGTGTTGCCAGATGTGTTGCAGCACCGGCACGCGGCGCTCGCGCGCCAAGGTCGCGATCGGATCGAGCAAGGGATCATCGGCGCGCCGGCTGGCGGCGAGCTTGATCCCGATCATGCCCGCATCGAGGCACCGCACGATCTCGGCCCGCGCGTGCGCGGTGTAGTTCGGGTTGACGCACGCGTAGCCGCGAATGCGGTCGGGATGCGCGCGCTGGAGCGCGAGCAGGGCGTCGTTGCCGAGCGTGACGTCCGGCGGCGAGGGGAAGTAGGTGGGCGATGTGAAGCCGAACGTCCCCAAAATCGAGGCGACGTGGGCCGTGATCCCGATCTTCCTCCCGGCGCTCAGGCGGCTGTCGTTCCGCTCGCGCCAATCGGCCCGGGGCGTCTTGTGATGATAAAAATGCGCGTGGACGTCGATCAGCATTGCCGAAAAGCTAGACGCCAGGACGCCAAGACGCTAAGACGTCAAGGCTGGCGCGGCCGGTCGGCGCCCCTATTTTGGGGGCGTCCCGAGGGAGGGAAACTCAGATGGCGATGGAGACGCTGACCAGCCGCGTGAAAGGCATGCTCCTCGAGCCGCGCGCGACCTGGAAAGAGATAGACGGCGAGTTCACCAAGCCGGGCGAGATCTGGGCCAAGTACGTCATTCCGCTGGCGGCGATCGGCCCGATCGCCGCGGCCATCGGGATGGTCATCTTCGGTCAACGGATCGCCTTCACCTCGCTGACGAACGCCGTGACGCTCACGACGGCCATCGAGATTGCCGTCGCCCGATATGTGATCTCGTTGCTCACGGTCTTCGTGGTATCTCGTGTGATCAGCTTGCTGGCGCCCGGCTTCGGCGGCCAACGCAACGACGTGCAAGGACTCAAGGTCGCGGCCTACTCCAGCACGGCGTCGTGGGTCGGCGGCATCTTCCTGCTGATTCCGGCGCTCGGCCTGATCAGCCTGATCTTCTCACTCTACAGTCTGGTCCTCTTGTACATCGGACTGCCGATCCTGATGAAAGTCCCGCAGGATCGCGCGATGGGCTATACCGCCGTCGTGATCATCGTCTGCATCGTCGTGTTCCTGCTCGCCGCCGCGATTCTCACGGCGATCTAGAGCGCGCGCAGCACGCCGTCCAGGATCTCGAGCGTGCGGTCCACGGCACGCTCGTCATGGGCGAGGGAGACGAAGTTGTAGGCGGTGCGTTTGAACAGCAGACCCTGCGCGGCCGCCGCCTGCGCGGCCCGATGCGACAGTTCCTCTGTCGCACAATGTAGAAAGCACATCTCGGCAATTCCCGCCACGCCGGTGATCACGCCGGCGTGGCGGCGCTGCAGCTCGTGTAACCCGTGAAGCAGCCGGGTGCCCACCCTGTGGAGATGCCCGCAGACGTCCTGCTGCACGAAGACGTCGAGCGTCGCCCGCGCGGCGGCCAGCGCCACACCCTCGGTCGCGAGCGTCGAAGAAATCCAGGTTCGTCCCACCGCCTCCATGAGATCGGCGCGGCCGCCGACGGCCGCGAGCGGGAAGCCGTTGGCGAGCGCCTTGCCGATCACGACGAGGTCGGCCCGAACGCCGTACTTCTCGACCGCCCCGCCGAGCGCGAGACGAAATGCGGTCTTGATTTCGTCGAAGATGAGCACCGCACCCGCGCGCGTCGTCTCATCGCGCAGCATCTGCAGCCAATCGCGCGTCGGCTCGGCGACGATGACCGGCTCCACCACGACGGCGGCGAGCCGGCCGGCGCGCGCGCGAATCATCTCGCGGCCCGCCGGCACGTCGTTGAACGGCAGCTCGGCAAACAGACTGCGCACGGCCGGCGGGACGCCCTCCGTCGCTCCCTGACACCAGTCGAGCCAGCCGTGGTAACCGCACCCCAAGACCTCGTCGCGGCCCGCCCCGGTTGCCACCCGCGCCAGCCGCACCGCCGCAGCGACGGCCTCGGCGCCGGTCTTCAGAAAGCGCACGCGCTCGAGCCACGGGATACGCTGCGCGAGACTCTCGGCCAGCTCCTCTTCGATGACGGGCGGGAGCGGGCCCACCACGCCGGCGGCGATCGCCGCTTCCGCCGCGCGATTCACCGCCGGATGGCCATAGCCGAGCGCGACGGCACCGAGCGCCATGACGTAGTCGATGTACTCACGCCCGGCGGGATCCCAGACACGGCAGCCCGCGGCACGCGTCATCTGCGACGGCGTGCCGAACAGCGCCTCGGGGCGCTTGCTACCGGTCGAGGTGAATCCGGGAACGCGCCAGTCGCTCACCGTATTTCGTGACCTCGATTGCAATTGCGCGGAGCAGTTTGACCTCGCGGGCATCGAGCGGCGTGCGGTGCCCCACCTCCCGCAGCGTTCGCATCACGCCGTCCGCGTTGCGCGTCTTGAAGAATTCGATGGCCTCGAGCGCGCGCGCCACGTCGTCGAAGAACCGTTCCACGTCGTCGGCGACCGCGGGCTCGGACGGGCGTCGCGGCGCCTTGAACGGCTGCGACTCGACGCCACGCGCCAGCGCCAGCTCATACAACATGATGACGACCGCGTGCGCGAGATTGAGCGACGAGTACGTCGGCGCGCTGGGAATCGTGACGATGCGATGGCAGCGGTCTAGCGCGTCGTTCGAGAGTCCGCGATCCTCGCGGCCAAAGAGGAGCGCCACCGGGCCACTATCCGACAGCGCGAGCACCTCTGCCGCGGCTTCGCGCGGCCGCTGCTGGTTGCGCTTGGCGGTGCGACCGCGCGCGGTGAACCCGACGATGTGCACGCAATCGGCGAGCGCCTCGGCAAGCGTCGTGAACGTGCGCACCCGCGCCAGCAGATCCTGGGTCTGGTGGGCGATGCCTTCGACGCGGTACGGCTCGTATTCTCTGGGATTGACGAGCCGCAGATCGCGCAGGTCAAAGTTCTTCATCCCGCGCACAACGTGCGCGATGTTCACGAGATCCTGGGGCTCATCCAGGACGACGACGATCATCCCACGAGCTCCAGCACGCCAAATCGCGCGGGATCCTGGCGATCGCCGCGCAGCCAGATCCAGCCGCCGCCGCCGCTCCATACCAGCTGCCCCGTGCGACGCGTCCGACCCGGTAGCATCTCGTTGACGATGAGATCGAAGGCGACATGCGCGCCGGCATGCGGACGGACGCCGGCCGGCCAGGGAATTGCGACGGTCAGGCAGTAGCCGGCAGGCGTCCGGCGCCAGCCGCCGCCGACCGCGCCGGGATCCGCGCCGTTGCGCGTATCGCTGGTCACGCGCGCGCGCACGCGATTGTCCGTGGAGCTCGGCACGATGAGATAGCCGACCGCATCGTGACGCTCGCCGTCGACGGGACCAGAGGCACCGGCCCGCGCGGCGACATACAGTTGGAGACCGTCGGAGTGGATGTCGTCGGGCTCGTTATCGACATTCGCAGGCCGCTCGGCAGCCGCGCGCAGACACACGTCCGGCTTGGTGACCTCGACCGCAACGTACAGCGCGCGCTCATCCCAGGCCGCATGGGCGGTCGCGGAGAAATCGCCAGGACCGGGATACGGGTCCTCGCTGCGCCGATATTGATCTTCCAGCGCGAGCTCGATCGGCTCGGAGGTCTCGAAACCTTCGAGCGTCCCGTCGAGCGGTGGCGGCGCGCCCACGCGGAAGGCGGGCGCCTGCACCGGCGTCGGCGGATCGATCTCCAGCATCGGAACGAAGGGCGGCTGTGCTTCGCGAGCGCCACGCAGCGTGATGACCGGCTGATTCTCCCGCTCGATCGTCCACTCGGTCCGGCCGAAGCGATGCCGATCGATGCCGCCGTCCACGAGCGTCACTTCGATCGTGTCGCCGTGAACGTGCACGCGTTTGACGGTGGCGTCCGCCGAGGCCGGCTCGAGCACCGCAACGAATCGCACGTTCCGACCGCGCCCCCGCACGACGTAGAATGGGACGCGCTCGCGGCTCCCCGGGCGACCCGGCCCTTCCATTGCCAGCAGCTCGCCGCTGACGACGAGATGGGCAGTCAGACTCGCGCCATCCCGCGCGTGACGGATGACGACCGCGTCATCAGCCGCCGCGGGCACAAATCGCTGCACGCGCGCGACAAACGTGTCGGCGAGCTCCGCATCGCTCCAGCGCCCCGGCGACTCGACGCTGCCGCGTCCGGCGAAGTGCCACGGCAGCTCGATCGTGTGGTCTTCACCGCTCGTGAAGTCGACGACGTCCACGATGTAACGCGGCCCGCTCGCCGTCGTGCGGTGGAGTCCCCCGAACCGGCCGCGCACCCAGGCCCAACCTGTTCCGTCTGCCTCGTCGAAGCACTCGCACGCTGCGTCGCCAGCCTGGTCCATCTCGCCGTCCTGGCGCGGCGCGTTATGCGCAAGCGTCGATCGATACCAGAAGAGATCGGGTGTGACGTACCGGCCGGTGCCGGGATCGCCGAGCCAGAGGACGCCGTCCGCGAACAGCGTCAGGTGCAAGCGATCGGGATGGCCGTGACCGCCTCCATAGGCACCACATTCGACGCTCACGTAGCGACCGTTGCCCCGCATAATCGCGAGCCCCTGACTCTCCATGAGGACGCTGTGCGGTTCCCAGGTCCCGCCGGACTCGGGTAGCTCCGGCGCCATCGCCAGCAGGCTCCACCAGGAGAGCGCGGTGCGTGACACGGTGCGCGGCTCCCGGTCGAGCGGCACATCGTGCAAGTAGTAGTCCTGGATCAACCAGGGCGCGGGCCGCGCCGCGTACAGCGCTCGCAACCACGCGGTGAGGTCCGACGTATCGCGGGCGACCAGCTGGGCGAGGCCGACCTCCCAAGAGTCCACGAACGACGGCTGCGCGAGCGAGATGCCGAACTGCGCGTCCTTCCGCGCCGGGAAGGTCAGATCGGGCAGTGCGGTCAGCGCCGGCGCCAGCAGCGCGGCGCGCAACCGCGCCGCGAGACGCTCGTCCGCAGCGACGTCGACGGCCGCGAGGCGCGCCCAGGCGGCGCCGGTGAGCATGCCGCGCAGCGCGAACAGGTGATAATTCTCCCCCTCGTACCAGAGCCCGTCGCGCCCATAGCCGCGCACGAGGTGCGCGATCAATCCCGTATCACCCTCGATCACGCGTTGCGCCAGCTCCTCATCCTCGAACCACACCGCGACGGCCGTGAGCGCCGCGTTGTTCCACGTTTGCCGATTCGAAAACCCCTCGTCGTATTCCCCGATGATCGTTGCGGCTTCGTCGGCCACCTGATTCACGCCGCGCAGCGTCGCATCATCGAGCTGACCGGCGGCCCGGAGAATCGTTGCGGCCGCGAGATAGTCGCACGTCCACAATGACTCGAGATAGGTCGAGAAGAAGAGCCGGCTCGGGCCGAGCAGGTTGTCGACGTTGGGATAGCGCCAGTAGCGCTCCGCGTACGCTTGGAGGATTTCCCGCGCGCGCGCACCGGCAGCCCGACTATCCGGGCCGCCCCCGCCCAGTGCGGCGAGCACTGCGAGATGCGCGGCGCGCTCGGCCAGCCAGAGATGTTGCTGCCGCGCCCAACTGCGATCATGGCGCTCGCCCTGCCAGGTCTTGCCACACTCGGGGCAGCGATGCGCCGACGGACTCCAGGGGTCGAACGTCAGCAGGGTACCATCGTCCGGACAGACGCCGCCGTCCACGGACAGCAGCGCCTTCTGGTCGGGAACGGTCGGCATGCGATCGACCAGGGGCTTCGCGCGCTCGCGCAGGTGCGCGAGCAGCTTCTGCAGGTCCGGCGAGTCCCGCACGACCTGCGCGCGCTCCTGGAGCTCGGTCTCGGTCACCACGCGCGCATTCCTTCGGTCGCCCACGCGAGCGGCAAGACCCGCGCGCCCGTCTCGAGCAACGGACGCGCGGCGTCTCGAGCATCACCTCGCATGATGAAGAACATGCATCCCCCCGCACCTGCGCCGGCCGCTTTGCCGCCGATCGCACCTGCCTGCTTGGCCGCGCCTTCGAGCTTTGCCATGTCCGGGGTGCGCATTCCCGCGTCCAGCGCTTGCTGGTGCTTCCAGTTCTCCGTCAACAACGTTCCGACGCGGCCGAGGTCGGCCGCGCGCAGTGCCTCGGCCATCGCGTTCCCGGTGTCCTTGAGTCCTCGGAGCGCGCCGGTCACCTGCGCGTCGCCGCGCTCGTAAGCGCTCATCACCCGCGAGATCGTGTCGCCCGACACGCGCGACTTGTTCGTGTAGCAGATCACCGTCTGCCGTTCCAGCGCCGCGCGAAACGCCGGGTCGAGTGTGAGTGGCTCGATCCCGACGTCGGGATCGCGAAAGCTCAAGCGATGAAAGCCGCCCAGGGCGGCAGCATACTGATCCTGCTTGCCTCCGGGAAGCTGCGCCTCGATCGTCTCGACCTGCCAGGCGTGATCGGCGGCATCGGGGGCATTGAGCGCATCCTGCCGCGCGCGCGTGAGCGCCCCGACCAGGGCGACGCCCAACGCGCCCGAGCTGCCAAGTCCCGATCCGGGCGGCGCGTCACACCGCGTCGTGAGCGTAAAGCCGCCGAGGACGGGAAAGCGGCGCAGCGCGGCGGTGAGCAACGGCAGCTTCGGGCCGGTCAACCCGCCCGAGTTCGCACATTCCAATGTCTCTCCCAGCTCCTCGGCGACCAGCCGCAACAGTTTGCCGCCGAGCTCGAGCGCGACGTGCGCGCGCAGTCCGATCGCGCCGTTCACGACCACGCCGCCTTCGCGCTGGGAGAACGGCGGCACGTCGGTCCAGCCGCCGGCAAAATCGAGCCGCATCGGCGCAGTGGCGTGAGCCGCCGTCGGCAGGTCGCGCCGTCTCATGGCGAAGTATGCCAGGCCGCGACGGTCGGCAGCTCACCGCGCAGGTCCATGTGAACGCCTTGCACGCGGCGATTCATCCCTTGCACGCCACGCGCGTGATATAACCAGACGACCGGACGCTGTTCCGCCAGAACCCGTTGCGCGAGATCGGGATCGCGTGGAAGGGAGACGCCCGTAAGCCGGCCGACCGTCTGCAAGAATCCCAGCCCGGCGTCTCCAGGAATCCCCATGACCGCTGCCGTGAACTCGTGGCGCTCCCCATACACCCGGTCCAGGAACGCCGAGAACTCGAGCTGGCGGATCGTGACGTCGAAGCCCACCGCCGAGAGCCGCGCTTGCAGAATCTGCTCGAGCGCGCCTTCGCCGCTGCCGACGGACAGCAGCTCGACATGGAGGGGCGCGCCGAGCGCGGCGAGGATGCGCCGCGCGGAGTCGGGAGCGAATGGTACGTGCGGCGGCGCGACGTAGCGCGGCAAGCCCGGAGCGACCGGGCCCTCCGCGCTGCCCGCGAATCCGAACAGATAGCCGTCGATGATTTCCTGCCGGTCGATCGCGAGCGCCGCTGCGAGCCGAGCGCGTGGATCGTTGAACGGCGGCCGGCGCGTATTGAACACCAAGCCGTAAGGCAGAATCTGTGGATATTCGCGGATCGCGAGGTCGGCGTGGCGCCGGACGAACGATGCGTGCTGCGGACTCACGCCGGCGAAGTCGAGCTCCCCGGCGACGAGCGCGGACAGCTTGATCATCGGCTCATCGACCACGACCACGATCAGACGATCGAGGTGCGGGGGCCCACCCAAGACCTGCGGAAAGTCGGGATTCCTGGCAAACACCCAGCGGCGGTTCGGCTCGTGCGTGACGAACCGGAATGGCCCGTTCCCTACCGGCTGCGCATTCCAGGCAGCCTGGCGGAGCCGCGCATGCGGCACGCTGTCGAGCAGATGTGCCGGCAAGATGGCGAGATCGGTCAAGACGTCGGGAAAATTGTTCGGTGCCGCGTCGGCCGCGAAACGGATCTCCACGGTCGAGTCGTCACGCGCGTCGATGGCCGCCATCGCTTGCACGTCCTGCATCCGCGGATAGCCCGTCGCCGGATCGCGCGCGGCATCGAGCGTCCAGACGACGTCGCGCGCCGTGGTGGGCGTGCCGTCGTCCCAGCGGACGTCCGTGCGCAGCACGAGCGTGAGCGTGCGCCGGTCCGGCGACCAGTGCCACGCGCGCGCGAGGTAGGGCTGCGGCACGAGCAGCGAGTCGTAGCGCGCGAGCGTGGTGAGCAGCACGTAGCGCTGCACTTGCTTCGCGAGCGGCAGGACGGTGAGCAGGGGATTGATGGTGGGCAGGTCCGCGCCGGACGCGAACAGCACCGTCGCGCCCCGGCGCGCGGCTTCGTCTCCGCAGCCCGCCGCCCCCGCCCCCGCCCCCCCGGCCGCCAGGAGCGCGGCGACGACAAGCAGCGAGATGGGCGCGCGCGACACGGTGAGCATTCTAGCGGCGCGCTGAGCGCCGCGCGAGATTCCCGCCGATGCTTGCCCGGCTGGGACAACGCCTCGTGGCGGGAATCGCCGTCATCCTCGGCGTCGTCGTGCTGACCTTCCTGCTGTTGCATCTCGTTCCAGGCGACCCCGTCGAGATCATGCTCGGACCCAATAGCACAGTCGAGCAGCGCGCCGCGCAACGCGCGGCGCTGGGTCTCGACCGACCGCTGCCGTCGCAATTCGTGACCTGGACCCTCCGCTTCGCGCGCGGGGACTGGGGCACCAGCATCGCCAAAGGACAACCGGTTCGCCGCATCCTCGGCGCCGCGTGGCCCGCCACCGCGCGCCTCGTGCTCCTGTCGCTCGTGCTCAGTTATGTGATCGGCCTCGCGGTCGGCGCGCTGCAGGCCGCGCGCAGCGGTTCGCGCACCGACACGCTCCTCTCCGTCGCGTCGGTGACGCTGTTTGCGATGCCCGGCTATTGGCTGGGGCTGATGCTGGTCCTCGTGTTCACGTACTGGGCGCGCTGGCTCCCCGGCTTCGGCGCGGCCGGGTTCGACGCCGATTACCTGACGCGCGGCGGCTGGCTCGTCGACCGACTGCGGCACCTCGTGTTGCCGCTCACGACGCTCACCGTGATCGGCATCGGCGGCGCCGCGCGGTTCGTGCGCGGCGCGATGCTCGACACGCTGCACCAGCCGTTCGTCACGACGGCCCGCGCCAAAGGCCTATCGCCCCTCCAGGTGATCGGTCGTCATGCGCTGCGGAATGCGCTCACGCCGGTCGTCATTCTCCTCGGTCTCTCGTTGCCGGTCCTGTTCTCCGGCGCCGTCTTCGTCGAGGCGGTGTTCGCCTGGCCCGGCGTCGGTCGGGTGCTCGTCGAAGCGGTACAGGCGCGCGACTATCCCGTCGTCATGGCGGCGACCGCCGTGAGCGCCGTGCTCGTCGTCGCCGGCAACATGCTGGCCGACCTGCTGGCGACCTGGCTCGACCCGCGCGTCCGCACGGCGGCCACGTGAGTGCACTGCTTCGCGACCGGCGTGGCGCATTCGGCGCGGTCGTCCTGCTCGTCGTGTTGATCTGTGCGATCGCCGCGCCGTTGGTGACGAGCGGCGCGCCGTCGGCGCAGGGCGACATCGTCGCCACTCGATTTGTGCCGCCGCTCAAAACCGATGTGCATGGTGTGTTCCACGCGCTCGGGACCGATCGGTTCGGTCGCGACGTCTGGACGCGCCTCGTCTACGGCGCCCGGATCTCACTCAGCGTCGGCCTGCTGGCCGTCCTGGTCTCTGTCGTCCTCGGCGTCGTCGTCGGCGCCGTGGCCGGTTATTGGCGTGGCCCACTCGCGGTCACGCTGCTCGGTCTCACCGATTTCGCGCTCGCGTTACCACGCGTGGTATTGCTGTTGCTCCTCGCGGCGCTGTGGCAACCGAGCACGGGGCTCGTGATCGTGGTTCTGGGACTCACCGGCTGGATGAGTGTGGCGCGGCTCGTGCATGGCGAGGTGCGCGCGCTCGCGGCCCGACCGTTCGTCGAGGGGGCGATCGCGCTCGGGGCACGCCGGCTGCGCGTGCTGGTCCGCCACATTCTTCCGAACGCACTCACGCCGGTCATCGTCGCCGCGGCGCTGGGCATCGGGAATGCGATGATGCTCGAAGCCGGCCTATCCTATCTGGGTCTGGGCGTTCAGCCGCCGACGCCCTCATGGGGCAACATGATGGCGTCGGGTCGTGACACGCTGGTGAACGCGCCCTGGGTGGCGATCGCGCCGGGGCTCGCGCTGGTGCTGGTGGTGCTCGGCTGCACGATGCTGGGCGACGCGTTGCGCGACGTGCTCGACCCGAGCGCGCGCTAGACCAAATCGCGCAGCACACGCTCGTCGATCTGATGACCGCCTTCGTACGACCGTAGCTCGTAGGGAACATCGGCGGCCTTCAGCCGCGCCTCGGTTGCCGCGACGACCTTTGGCGTGAAGTACTCGTCGCTCGTCCCGTACACCAGCGTCAGTCGCGCCGCGCGCAGCCGCTCGGCGACTACCGGCTGGCCGAGGTCGAGGTCGGGCGGCACTTCCCCACCCCAGATGATGAGCCGCGACACGCGCACCGCGCTGAGCGCCGTCCAGCGGCATGCCGTGGCGGTTCCTTGGGAAAAGCCGAGTACCGTCACGCCGTCCTCCCGGCCGCGCACTTCGGTGTACACGGCGTCGAGGTAGCGGACGTAGTCCTCGATCTCATGCAGCCGGTCCTCGCGCGTCATCCAGCTCGCGCCGACGCGGCGCTCGCTCGGGCTCTCGGTCAAGTAGAAGCGCGACAACCCTTCGGGTGCGACGATGCAGCGTTCCGCGCTTGCGATAGGCCGGAATCGCTCCAGGAATCGCGCGGCCAGATTGCTGTACCCATGCAGCACGAGCCAGAGGTCTTGTGCGCCGACGGTTCCCAGCGTGAAGTACCGCGCCGTACGCGGCGTCGAGAGGAAGTGCTCTTCCATCACGTCACCAGGATCGTCACGATCTCATGCGGCTCGGCGACGAAGCGTACGACGTTGCCGCGCTGCTCCAGTACGAGGGCGACGGCCTCTCGCTCGTCGGCCCGCACGCGGTGGGCGGTTTTGACGCCGCTCGCGAACCGCCACGCGCCGGCGACCTTGCGAGGCGTTGCGTTGTAGCAGCGCAGCACCATCGGCGAGCCGATCTGGGCCGGTTTGAGCGATGAGAACACGAGCCCGGTCCCTTCGAGCCGCACATCGACGGGCGCCGGTGTCAGTGCTCCGGCATCTCGTAACCACAGCGGTTGCAGCGGCAGGAACGCGTCTTCCCAGAGCTGGGGCAACGCGTCGCCGCGATCCAGGTCGGCGGCACCGACCGGCACGATCGCGAGATCGATGCGCGTCATCCCCGGACATTGCGCCGCGGGGATCGCCGCCGGCCACGCTGCGTGACCGGGACGCGTCGGCAGATCGCCGCGCGAGAGGTCGCCGATGGCGCGCAGCAGCGTTACCAGGATGTCCCCCTTTGCCGTGAGCTCGTACTCGAAGAATGCCGGTGCGAGCAGGGCGAGACCGCGATTGCCGCGCGCCGCCGTCACGAAGCGGTGGGCCGGCGCGGTGCGCACCGGCGCTTCGTTCGGTGTGGCCGCGGGATCGGCTTCCCCTTTCCCTGTCACCGGCGGCCGCTCCAGCGCGGTAAACGCAGACCCGGCGAGCGCGCTGACGCCCGGAATGCCTGTCGGCAGGCGTGCGCGCAGGCGGTGATAGGTGGCTTGGTTATCGATCTCGAGCGTCACCCGCACGATGGGACTGTCGGCATACAACTGGACGAGCTGCCGGGCACGAATACCGCGCGTCACTTCCCAGCGCGCTTCCAGCGAGGCGACGAGCGGCCCGGGGGCGAGCCGCCGCACCGTGACGGGACCCTTGCTCGGTGTCAGGCGATCGCGCGCCGGCGGGCAATAGGTGTAGGCATCGCCCGCGTCGCCCGCATCCTCCAGACGCAGGACGTCGCCGTAGCGCTCATGCTTGCGCCGATCGGTAATGCTGAGCGCGCCGTTCGGCTCGAGCGCGACCGCCACAAAGCGGTTCTCGAGGGAGCGGCCGCGGACGCGCGCATCTTCTTCCCGCGGCATGGAGACGGGGGCGACCGCCGTCAGCGTGGTGACGCCGAGGCCGGGTGCGGCCGGCGCGCGGAACGCGACGCGGACTTGATCGACTTCGTCGAGATCGGGATAGTGCCGCGGTGCGTCGATGCGCTCGCGCGTGGTCCGCTGCGCGAGCACCTGCACCGGAATCGGCCGGCCACCGGGGGCCTGGAACGCAAAGGGCCGGTACCCCCGGCCCTCGCGTGCTCGCCGTCCCTCCCCCGGTGGACCCACCAGCACATCGCGACGGAACCACGTGACGTCCGCGATCGTCACGCCGCCACGCGGCCGCGCGGCCGGATTCCACAGCACCAGGGCCGGCTCCGTTCCTTCGGCCCGCTCGCGCGCGACGTCAGCGTCGTGGCCTACGAGATCGTGCAGCGACACCCGTGTCAGCTCGGCGGCGTACGCGGCGGCCTCAGTCAGACGGTGCTCGGCTGCCGTCGTCACAGCATCGATCGTCGTGCCGGCGATCGTATCGTGGAACTGCGCGCGCACGAGCGTGCGCCAGGCGGATTCCAGCACCGCGCGGCGGTCGCGCGGAGCGGGGGAACCGCAATACCGCGCCAGCGCGACGAGCGGTTCGGCGATGCGCTCGAGCCACAGCTCGACCTGCCCGTGGCGTCGCTTGAGCGGCGCCCGCGTGCCGTGCACGCCCTGCAGCGTCCAGGTGTAGCCGTACGACGACCGCAGCTCCCCCGCCATGGGTTTCGCCGACGTACTCTCTGCAGCTTGAAAGAATTCGTCGAGGCGTGAAACCCGGAAGGCGCTCGCCGGCTCGAGGTCCGCCAAGAGATCGCGCAGGCGGCCAAGCGCGGGATGCGGGGCGTGATGGTCGGCGCCGACAAAGACCGGGACGTGTTTCCCCGCGGCGCGCTCGACGAGTGCGGCACGCACCTCCTGCCACACGTCGGCAAGTCGCGCACCGGCGCCGGCCAGCGCCGCGCCGATTTCGTAACCCGTGGGCGGCAAATGCCAGAGCAGGATTTCTTTGCCATCCGGCCCGCGCCAGCGAAAGAAGTCGCGCTCACCTCCGAGGCCGCGCCACAGGACGCCATACTTGAGCCCAAACTCGCGGGCGATGCTGGGCAATGCCGCAGGATGTCCGAACGCATCGGGAGAGTACAGCACGTCGAGCCTGCCACCGTACCGCTCCGCGTCCGCCGCGCCCAACAAGAGATTGCGAACGAGCGACTCGCCCGACGGAATCAGCTCATCGGCCAGCACGTAGCAGGGACCGACCTGTAGCCGACCGGTCTTCACCAGCGTGCGGACGTCGCTTTCGCGATCCGGACGCGCGCGCAGGTAATCCTCGACGAGCACCGTCTGACCGTCGAGCAGAAACGTTTTGAATGCCGGATCCGCATGCAGCCGGTCGATGAGATCGTCGAACAGCGCGATGAGACGGGCGTGAAACGCCGCACGCGGCAGGAACCACTCGCGGTCCCAGTGCGTGTGCGCGATGAGATGAAAGATGAACGCCGTCACGGTGCCAGCGTGGACAGCTCCGTGAGACTCGACAGATGCACGTGCGACACGCGACGCCCACGCCCGAGCAGTGCGCGGACGTCCCCGCGCGCCTGCGCGCGGTGCAGCTCGCCGAACGTCCACTTCATGCCGGGGATGGCGAGGTCGGCCTCGTCGTCAACCGTGATGACAAGGAACAGGCCCGTGTTTGGTCCCCCCTTGTGCAGCTGGCCCGTCGAATGGAGATAGCGCGGGCCAAACCCCAGCGTCGTGGCACAGCCGAGCTGGCGCCCCCACGTGCCCCGGAGGTCCTGGAGTTGCCGATAGATCTCCGGCGTCGGGGGAACGTATGCGAGAATCGCGAGGTAATCGCCGGCGCGCGCGCTGCCGCGCAGCGCCTCGGGCGTCAACGTCGCCAGCGGCGTGCTGCTTGCCGCATCACCGCTCGCCAGCTCGGCGCGCGCCAGCTTTTTCGCTTCCTCCACATCGGGCTGATCGAACGCGTTCACGCCCAGCCGTTCGCAGAGCGACGCCGTGGCGTACTCCCATCGCAGGAATTCGACCCCGAGGTCCAGAGGATCGGCGGAAAACAGATCGTGGCCCACCGTTTGCATGGACGGGACGTTCGCGCCTGGGACGGGATCGAGCACCACCGGCACCACGCCACGCCCATCCTTCCCGGAGCTCTCGGCGACGAGCTGCTCGATCCAGTACGCGAGCGACGCGATCGAGCTCGGCGGGCTGATGCACAGCTTGTCGCGGCCCGCGGTGACGCGATCGCCGATCTCGGTGCCGAGCTTGCGCGCGGCCGAGACATCGAGCCGGCGGGTGCGCTCGAGCAGCGCGCGGCCGTCGATGTCGGCCAGGGCGGCGGGGAACATGCCGATGGCCGTGAGCGCGGAGTACCGCCCGCCGACGCCGGGCGGATGCGGAATCACGGCGCGAAACCGCTGCTCACGCGCGAGCGCTGCGAGCGGGCTGTCGATCTCGGTGATCGCGACGAACTGCTCGGGCTTCGCGCGCGCGGCAAAATACTGACAGAAGGCGAGGGTTTCGACGGTATTGCCGGATTTGCTCGAGATGAGAAACAAGGTGTGCGCGATATCCGCATCGCCGGCCGCCGCGCGCACGGCGGCGGGATTCGTGCTGTCGAGCACGTGGAGGCCCGGCACGCGAAATGTCTCCGCCAGCACGTCGGCGACGAGACTCGAGCCGCCCATGCCGCAGACGAGCGTGCGCGTGAGCCCGGCGGACCGGACTGCGCGCGCGAGCGCGCTGAGCTCGTGCCATTGCCCGAGCGATTCCTCCGGCGCCTGCATCCATCCGAGGAGATTCATTGGCGGCGAAACATAATGCGGATAACTTAGGCGCGGAGTCTCCCGCGATGATGCCGCTGAGCCGCCCCGCCCGCGTCCTGTGCAGCATCGCCCTCGTCTCGCTCGTGGCGATGGTGCTGGCGTACGCGCTCCGTCCCGCCGATCCGCGCGCGCTTGCGGTCTTGAGCGACGTGTGCTGGACTTGGGCGGCCGCGTTTGCGCCACTCTGTTGCTTCCTCACGGCGCGGGCGTTGACGAACGCCGAGCAGCGACGCACGTGGCGCTGGATCGGCATCGGATGCGCGGCGTTCTTCCTCGGCCAGCTGTATTGGACGATGTCCGACCTTCTGACCGGCGCGCCGCCGGCCTACCCCTCCACCGCCGACGTCGGGTTCCTCGCCATTTACCCGTGTCTGATGATCGGCGTGATGACGCTGGTGCGCGGCCAGCCGGCGCGCCGCGCCGAGCCCGAGCTGTTACTCGACACCGTGCTCGTCACGTTCACGGTCGGCGCGCTGACCTATGACTTCCTGCTCGAGCCGCTGCTGCTGGGCGCCGCGCCCGCGTCCACCGCCGGACTGACGGCGAGCATCGGCTGGTCGATCGGCGCCGTCGCCGTGCTGTGGATGGTCCTCGTGCAGATGATGCGGCGGCCGCTGTTCCCGCCGCTCACCGCCGGCCTGGTGCTGTTCGGCGTCGTCGCGCTCGAGGTGGGGAACGCCGTGTACGCGGTGGTCGCGCTGCGCGGCACGTTCCATCCCGGTGGGCTGCTCGACCTCACCTGGGACGCCGGGCTGCTGTTACTCGGCGCCGCCGCTGCGATCGCGCCCGACGACGCGCGGCATCGCGAGCGCCGCGCCGCCTCGGGACGCGCCAGCATCCTGGCACGCGGCCTGACGCTCGTGATTGGACTCGCCGGGATGGCGACGCTCGCGATCCTCGCGCTCCTCAGGACCGAGCCGCAACCCAACGACGCGCTGATTATCGGCGTCGGGATCGCGATCGTCACCGCCCGCGTGCTGTACTCGCTGGGCAGCGATCGCCGCTACGCGCACATGCTCGAGGAAGAGGTCGCCAACCAGACGCGGTCGTTGATGAGCTCCCTCGGCGCGACGGCGTCGGCCGAGCGCAGCCTGCGGCTCGTCATGGAAGCCGTGCCCGACGCGATCACCGTCGTCGATCGCGACGGCCGGGTGCTCGATGAGAACAGCTCGGGTCGAGCCCTTGTGCGCGCGTTCCCGGCGGACGACGCGGAGGCGGGCGGGAGTGACCGGCGCTCTGCGTTCGGATGGCTCAACGCGGTCGGCACGCGCATCGCGCGGGAGAATCTCGCCGCCGCGTTCGAAGGCGAGCTGCGCCGCTTCGAAGTGCCGTTCCAGCGGCCGGACGGCAGCGACGGCAGCGGACAGGTTCTGCTCGCGCCGGTGCGCGAAGGCGGGCGGATACCGAAGGTGCTGATGCTCGTCCGCGACATCACGGAGCAACGCCGCGCGCAAACCCAGCTCCAGCAAGCCGAGAAGCTCGCGGCGATGGGCCAGCTCGTGAGCGGCGTCGCGCACGAGATCAACAACCCCGCCGCCATCATCTCGGGCTTCGCGCAGACGCTGCTGCTCGAGCAGCTCTCGCCGGACCAGCGGGAAACGGTTCAGATGATGTACGACGAGGCGACGCGCATCGGGCGGATTACGTCGAATCTGCTCGCCTTTGCGCGCTCGGGCAGCAAGGAGCGCACGCTCGTCGACTTGAATGAAATTGTGCGGCGCACGTACGCGCTGCGCTCCTACCATCTCACCACGCTCAACATCACGGTCAAGCTCGAGCTCGACGAGACCAATCCCCGCACCTGGGCGAACGGCTCGGAGATGCAGCAGATGCTGCTCAACCTGCTCATCAACGCCGAGCAAGCACTGTTGGAAGTACCGGAGCACCGCGAGATCACCATTCGCACACGCACGAGCGGAGCGGCAGACGATTGGGTCCAGCTCCAGATCGCCGACACCGGGCCGGGGATCCCGGGTGAAATTCAGGAAAAGATCTTCGACCCGTTCTTCACGACGAAGCCTGAAGGCACCGGTACGGGCCTGGGACTCTCGATCTGCTACGGCATCGTGCACGATCACGGCGGGCGCATCTCGGTGAGCTCGGTCCTCGGCCAGGGAGCGGTCTTCACGATCGAGCTGCAACGCGACGCGCGCACGCGTCACCGCATCACGCCCGCGCCCATGTCCGCGCCTGCGGAAGCCGAAGCATCCGAGGGAACGCTGTCGGTCCTGCTGATCGACGACGAGGAGAGCCTGCGGCGAGCCGTCCTGAGCTTCCTGAAGCGCCGCGGTATTCATGCGGTCGGTGTGGGTGACGGAGCCGAGGGCCTGCGCGCGCTGCAGCGCGAGCGGTTCGACGTCATCATCTCGGACGTCCGGATGCCCGGGATGAGCGGCGGCGAGTTTCTGGATCGGCTGCGCCAGGAGCATCCGGCGATGGTGCCGCGGCTCGTCTTCACCACGGGTGACACGTTCGCGCCGGATACGTCCACGCTGCTGCGGGAATCCGGCGTGCCGTCGCTGGTCAAGCCCTACGATTTCGCGAAACTCGAGCGCTTGCTCTGGGAGATCGCGCGCGGCGACGGCGACGGGGACGGCCGAGTGGCCTAAAAGCGCGGTTTGAGCTGGACGACGAGGTCCGAGCGGCCGATCCCGTTCGGCGTCGGGCCGAGATTGAATCGCAGCGGCTCGGCGTCGGACACGAGCGCATCGAGCACCTGCGGCTGGACCGTGAGCTCGTAGTCGCCGGGCTTCACACCCATCAGATAGAAGGCGCCGTCGCTGAACGTGACGAGCGTACGCCGCGTGCCACTCCGCCGATCGATGAGATCGAGCGTCACCCCACCGACGCCCGACCCGTTCCGAACGACCTTCCCTTCGATCACGCCCGATTCCACCACGGGAATGTCGAGACTGCGGAACCGGTTCGGACCCGGCACGATGCTCGTGCGCGCGAACAGCGGCACGAGCAGCGGGGACTCGAGCGACGACGAATCGAGACTCACGATCACCGGCTCGAACGGCACGAGATCCCAGACGTGATAGCTGCCCGTCGAATCACTCCGCGCCGACAGTGAGCCGATGAAGACGCGCGCGTTCCCGACCGCCGGCTCGCCGAGGTCCCGGACGCCGTTCGCATTCTCGTCGAGAAAGACGTGACCGGAGAGGCCGGACCGCTCGAGCGAGGGTCCGGGCGCCACGCCGAGCCGCTGCGTCCGGCCGTTCCACAGCACCGACCCTTGCAGGAATTGCGTCGCGCTGACCGGCTGCCCCGGCGGAGCGAGCACCGACGTGACCGCCCGCATTGCCTGGAAGTACGACGTCAACGTGACCGTATACGTGAGCCCGCGATCGCCGCGCAGCCAGCTCGCGCCGACCTCGAGCCGCACGCCCTTGCCGACGGGCCGCGCCGCGAACGCGGACCATGCCGCAAGACCGGATTGCCGCTCGATCTCGGTGGTCGTGCGGAGGAGCACCTGACTCAAGAACGGCCCCCAGCGCTGCCGCGGCAGGACGAACGTCGAGATGCCGGCGAACTCCCGCGCTTTGAGCGCTCCGCCTGCCTCGGTGCGCACATAGGGCAGCAGCCGGATCTCCTCGGTCTGGATCGAGGCGTCGAGCCGCGTGCGTGTCAGCGCGCTACCGCCGGACCGAACCTGCTCGATTCGGCCGTCGAAGAAGAAGAAGCCGGTCGCCGTGCGCGGGCGCAGGAAGCCGGTGAGCGACCATTGCGACGACCGGCCCGGCAGCGTCAGCACGGGCGCCGAATCGTCCGCGAAATGGATGTATTCGCCTTCGACGTGGAGGTCGACCGACGGCTCGAAGCGCAACGCGCCGCGCGTGAGCCCGCCGCCGACGATTTCGCTCTGCAGTGCCCAATCGTTCGTCGGATTCGCGACGACCGTGGCGTAGGGATGGGTGCGATCGGGCAGCGAATCGCGCCAGTACTGATCGACCCCCGCCTGCACCGTCCAGCGACGTGACGCCCCGTAACGCAGGTCGAGGTTGCCGGTCGCGTTGCAGACGATCGAGGGCTGGGGGCAGCGGCCGCCTCCGAGTCCGTACTCGAAGCGTCCCGCCGGCAGCAGCTCGTTCAGCACGCGATACGTGCGATTGAACTCGCGGATCTCGCCGAACGGACCGTAGGCGACGAAGTCGACCGGGTTCTCGCCGTAGCGAACCGGCAGGTCGATCGCGTAACCGCCCGAGGCGTTGGCGGAATCGAACGCGACGAGCTCGCCGCCCCGATACGCCTCGACCGACCAGCCTGGATCGAGCTGGCCGGCGTAGCGCAGCGATCCGACGAGCGAGGGGCGGACGTACGGAGCGTTGGTCAGCGCGACGCCCTCGATCGCACGGAGCCGCGGACCGGTGGACTGCACGTCGCCCACGCGCAGCTGCTTCACCCAGCGATTGTCGCGCCACACACCGGTCCACGACGCGTCGAGATGAATCCGGCCGTCCTGTGCCGGCCCGACGCTCTGCGCCAGCATTTCGAGCGAGCCGCCGCCGACGTCGGCGCCGAGCCCGAACGTGTATGTCGACCCGCCCAGCGGGTCCGCGGAGGGCGAGAAGAGCGAGTAATCCGCGACGACACCGTCCCACGACGGACGCTCGAGACCCATCATGACATCGGCATGCAAGGCGTCCGGTCGCCGCAGGTACGCCTCCCGTGCCCCTTCGCGCTTCAGCCGGCGGGCGATCGGAAGACTGCTCGGATCGACCACGGTCGCCGTGAGCTCGGACCAGTCCACGGCGAACATCACGCCGAGCAGGTCGCCAAGGCGCTCGCTGCCCACGTACAGCTCGGGCGACTCGAAACGAATGAACTCCGGCTCGATGTGCACGTGGTGGTCACCGAACTCCATCGAGTCGCTCGCCGGATCGATCACGATGCGGCGATTCCCCGGGTCGACAGTCGCTTCCAGCCGGCCGTCGGGCGTCAAGCGATGGCGGATTTCCACGAGCTGAAAGAACTGCGAGAGCGGAATCAGCACCTCGGACCGCACGCGATAGGCCTGCACGGTCGCGCTCGTGATGCGACCGATGCGCAGCTCGATCACGACCGGCTCTGGCGCCGTGTCGGCGGCCGCGTCGGATGACAGACTCGAGTAGCGCACCGGGGTATGGCGGCTCGAATCGGCGCTCGTGTCCGCCGCTGCCAAGTGGGAACGCGCGCGGCGGGCAGAGGGAGGGACGGGCGTGCGCGCCACGATGACGGCCGGTGGCGAGCGCAGCTCGTTGGCGGTTTGCGACGGGTTTGCGGTAGGAACGTCGGACGCAACGGCACCGAGCGTCAGGGCCGCCAGCAGCGCATGGGCCCCTCGGATCGGGTCCATGGCCTACTGGTAAATCAGCGAGATGATGACGTTGCCCTGATAGATCCCCGGTTTGGCCGACAGCGCCGGATTCACCGTGCCGCCGATCCACACGAACATGTTGAAGTTGGGCGGCGGCCCGAGACGACCCACGGCGCCCGTGGACGGATCGAAGATGTTGCCGCCGGCGGGATTGTTGGTGGAGCGGCGCCAGATCGCGGACGTCGCACCGAAGGAAATCGGCATCGTCGAGCCCGGCAATGCCTGGATATTCGTCAGTGTCGTCGGCAGCGTGAAGCTGATGACCACGAACGCATTGGCGCTCCCACTGACCTGCCATTCGCCGGCGTTCGCGGCGGTCGGCAGGATCGTGGTCGGCACGCCCTTGATCACGCTCCCGAACGTCAGGTCGCGCATGGTGGTGAGGGTCATGCCGGTCGTGACGACGACGGCATCGGCTGAGACGCTCGTGGACGACTGCGCGGCCCCGCAAACCGGCGGGATCGCGAGAAGCGCCAGCGTCAGCGCGGCCACTGCGAATTTCACGGCACGACCAGCTGGACCGAGTCCCGCACGGCCGGTGCCTTGAGGAGCACCGCGGGATCGAGATCCTCGCGCTCGGTGACCAGCTCGTAGCGCAACCAGTACCGGCCGCGCGGCAACGGCGCGGCGAGCGCGGTCGCGAGGCGCGGCTGCATCGTGAAGTAGACGCCGAGCGGCGAGTTGTACGTCGTGCGCACGGCGCCGGTCGAATCCACCAGCGTCTCCCGCACGGTGCCGATGAATGCGGCGTTGCCTCGGCGCTCGAGCTTGCTCCAGGTGACGAGCGAGTCGCCGAGCACCTGCGCCCGCACATTCGAGAGCGTCACCCCGGTCGAGACCGCCCCTTTGCGATAGTTGACGCCGATGATCGTTCGCACTTCGAGCGTGAGACCGACCTGGATTGCCGTCGTGTCGCCCGCGCCGGTGATCGGCACTCGCCCAGCCTGCGCGGCGATCATCAGGCGGACCCAGTACTCGCCGTCGGCGAGCCCCGCCGGAGGACGCGCCAACAGCCGCACGGTCTGTCGCTCGCGCGGGCCGACGGTGAGCCGGCGCGGAAACGCCTGAATCCAGGCGAGCGCGGAGGGCAGCGTCGAATCGGGCGCGTCGACCGTGCGGAGTCCGATCGCGCCGGTCGAGTCGGTGACGGGATAGCCGAACAGCGTCGAAATCGTGACCTCGACGGGCTCGGTGCCGGGATTGTACAGCAGGACGGAGCCCGAGCGCACGCGATGATCGATGAACACCGCATGCGGTGCGACCATCACGCCTTGGGCTGCCAACGACGCCGTGCCGAGCGCGAGCGCTGCGGCGAGGATGAGAGCGCGCTTCACAGGTATGTCACCGTGAAAATGATCGTAGCCGTGTACGCACCGGCTCGCTGGTTCGCCGCCGGATTCACGGTGGCGCCGACGAAAACCGAGGCGGTGCCGTTATTCGGAATCGCGACGGTGAACGGCTGCTTCGGATCGAATCCCACTTGACTCCCGATCGACTGGGTCGCGGAGTAGCCCGCGTCGCTCGACCCAAACGTGAGGGACATGACCGCACCAGCTGGGCCGGTCATCGTCAGCGGCAAGACGAACGACAACACCGCCGGCCCGCCCTTCGGCCCCTTGATGTTGAACTGCCCGCTGTTCACCGGATCGGTGCGCAGCACAACCGTCGGCACGCCAGGCAGAACAGTGCCGAAGGTCACGCCACGCACGCCCGTGATGACGAGCGGCTTGCCTTGGGAATGCAGCCGGCCACCGATCAGCGTGACGAGTGTGAGCAGCAGTACACGTTTCATAAAGAGCGTCTCCTTGCGACAGCGCCGGCAGAGGAATCTTGCATCCCCCTGCCGGCGCGCCATCAGCTCGACGCAACTACCTCGCTTAGTAGACCACCGTCATGGTGACCGAACCAGTATAGACACCAGCAGCCTGGTTCGTCGCGGGCTGCACCTGCGCGCCCACCCACACAAACAGATTGCCCGTGCCGCTCAGCGTCGGGGTCGCGCCAGACGCCGGCGTGAAGGCAACGCCACCCGCCTGCGTCGCGAGCAACGCATAGATGCCCGTGTAGCTGACGATCGGCATCGTGTTCGCGCCGGACGACAGCGTGGCCGGCAGGGTGAACGAGAGCGTCACCGGGGTGCTCGCCTGGCCGGTCACGTCAAAGCGACCGCCATTCGTAAGATCGCTCGCGGCGACGGTCTTGTTTACGCCCGGGAAGACGTTCCCGAAGTTCAACTGCTGGGCGCCAATCACGTTGATCGGCGTCTGCACGCTTGCCGTCGCCGTGATGCTGGCATTGTTCGTCTGGGCCTGGAGCGTCGTGCCCGTCAGAATCAGGGCGGCGACAGCCAGGGTCAGCTTGCTGATGGTGCGCATTTGGTGCTCCTCTTGGTGTCGAGCTGTTGGACAGTTAGGAGGGCCATTCGGTCCTCCACCGTTCGTAGGCATTGGGAAAGCAAAGGTTATGCCAACCGCCGATTTCCTCGTCATTGTCAAAATTCTCGACAAGAATGCGGGGAAGAACGGAAGTCAAGATAGGACTTATGGTTAGCACGCGCAATGGCAAGTTGCTGTCAGGTTAATTGACACTCATAACGGGGGAAGAGCAGCAGTCTGAATGACGTAAGCAGCTGATACCATGAAGCTTACGCTGTTACAATCGACCGGCACAGCGCGTGCCCTAGGGAAATCCCGGGTTCGAGGGGTACTCAAGCACTGGGAGACGCGATGCGCTCGGGAATGAAGATCGCTTTAATCTTGGCCCTGACGACACTGGCGGGACGGCGTGCAGAAGCCCAAGCGCGTGGCACGCTGCAAGCCACCGCGACCGTCGTGGATACCAGGCAGGGCTTCGAAGCGCTGTCACTCGTCCGGCAAACGGTTACGAATTCCAGAATCGAGAGCGATCGAAGTGTCACGACGGTGGCGCAAGTCTCCACGGCGCGCCCCGCCGCTCAGCCGCGCACGCTGGTCGTGACGGTCGACTTTTCGAGGAACTAGCTAGAGGCCGAGCCGCTGACGGAGCGCCGGCGGCATCAACGGAATGGCGTATTTCACCGGGACCGATAGCGCGAATCCCGGCCCCTGCCTCAGCCCTGCCCGATGCACCGAAATCACCTCACCATCCGCATTGAACACGGGGCTTCCTGACGAGCCACCCGTGGTCATGCCGTCGAACTGGATGAGATCCGCCGTCACACGCGACAGAATTCCAGCGGTCATCGACGTTCGCACAACTGACGACCGGTCGCGCGCGAAGCCCGACCCTGCGGGATAGCCGATCAGCGCGGCGGGCTCACCCTGCCGCGCCTTCGTTCCGTTCCAGTCGATGCTGCTGAGGAATACACCCTGGTAGCCGCGGATCTTGATGAGCGCGACGTCGCGATCGCGAGACGTCGCGACGACGTCGGCGTAACGACCCGCAGATTGATCCGCCATCGTCACCCACACCGTATCCGCCTGTGCGTGCGCCGAGTCGGCAACCACGTGCCAGTTCGTGAGCATGTAGCCGTCCGGACTGATCACGAAGCCGGTCCCGTCGTAGCGGTCATCGCCGAGGGCCACGGTGATGAGCCCGACCGCCCCCTGATTCTGCTGCGCCATGCCGGCGAAATCGGTGGCGCGAATGGCGCGCATCTTCGCGTCGAGATTCGCCGTTTGCGCCTCGGCGGTGGAGACGGCGCGCCGCAGCGAGTCGATCAGCCCTTGTGAGGGAGCGCGGCGCTCGGCGTCCGCCAGCTGCTCGCGCATGCGCTGCAGGTCGCGCTGTGCTTCCGTTCGCTGGACCTCACCCGCCGCGAGCTGCTGGCCGAGCGCCTGCTGCGCGCGATCGAGCGCCGCCTGCAGCTGCGTCGTCCGCGACTCGGCGGCCGCGAGCTGTACGCGTAGCGTTTCGACCTCAGCGGCCGGCGCGGCGGCTGCCCGTGCTGCGTCGAGCTCGTTGCGCAGTCGATCGCGTTCCGCGCGCGACGAGTCTTCCGCCGTGCGCAGCGCCTGCTTGGTATGCTCGACCTGGCTCGACAGCAGCCAATACACGCCGTACACACCGGCGCCAAGCAGCAGCACGAGCACAACGACGAGACTGGTCAGCCAGCGGATCTTGCGACGTGCGTCCTTGCCGACTTCCTCGCGCACGGCCTTCATGAACGCGGTCGTGCCGCGGCCGCCGCGCTTGCGCTCATCTCGCGCTTTGGCGAGGGCGTCCCCGATCATGCCGACGACCGTCTTCTGGCCCAGTCCCGCTTGGGGGCGCGGCACCGCCTTGTGCGGCGCCGTCCCCATGCCTTCTACTAATAGGATCGGTCCACCCTGCCCGAGCATGATCTTGTCGCCCAGCCGCACCGGCATCGGCTTCGTGATGCGCTGGCCATTGAGGTAGGTGCCGTTCTTGCTCTCGGCATCGCGCACGACGAGTCCGCCCGTTGTTCCTACCGTGAGCTCCGCATGCACCCGCGACACGATGGTGTCGTTGGGCTCGACCGGCTGCACTTCACACTCGCGGCCGCGACCGAGGCGAATGCGAGTGCCGCGCGCCTCGAAGCGCTTGCCGGTCGCGGCGGCCAACAACGTGACGCCGTACGCACGCTGTTCGGCTTCTTTCTGTGAGATTTGCAGCCCGGGATGCTCGGCCAGCGTCGCCTCGAGCTCGGCCGTAATCGCGGCCACGCGATACTCAGGCCCCGATTCGCCGAGGCGGACAACGTCGCCGGCCTTTACGGCGGTCGGTGCGTCCACGCGCTTGCCATTCAGGTAGGTCCCGTTGCGACTGCCGAGATCGGTGAGCAGCCACGCGCTGTGCTCCAATCGCAGCTCGGCATGACGGACCGAGACGACCTTCGCGGCATCACCGCTAACGAGCACGCCCGATCCTGGCTCGCGCCCGAACCGGATCGCGGGTCCCTGAGACTCTGCGACCGCCTCACCGCCAGTGGTCGTCAGCTTGAGATGCGACACGCGTCGAAACTACGGCCGGGCTGGACGAGCCGCGAGGTCGTCCCGCATCGTGTAGGATGGACAACCTCGCGCATTCCTTGGTCGGCGCCGCGCTCGGCCGCGTCGTGGGCGATCGCCACGTGCCGCATGCCGCTTGGATCGGCGCGATCGCCGCGAATGCGCCGGATTGGACCGAGTTCTTCATCGGTCTGCCCGGCACCCATGCCGACTACCTCGTCCTCCACCGGGGAATCACACACTCGCTGCTTGGCGCCGCCATCGAAATCGTCGCGCTCACCGCGTTGCTTGGCGCCGCTTGGTGGCGCTCGGGTGGTAAGCCGCCGTGGCGCTGGCTCGCCGCATGCGTCGGTGTCGCCGTGCTCAGTCATCTATTCATGGACTGGCTAGGCTCCTATGGATGGCGACCGTTCCTCCCCTGGTCGAATACGTGGTACTACCTCGACTGGGTCGCGATCGTCGATCCGTTCTTTTGGCTCGTGCCCCTGATCGCATTGGCCTGGGGGACGAATCGCCATTGGTTGCCTCTCTCGGGATGGCTCGTGATCGGCGGGGGAGTCGCGTGGATCATCGTGCGCGGGCATGACATCGTCGCGCCGTGGGTCCTGATCGCCTGCGCGTTGACCGCGGCACTGGGCGTCGTCGGCTGGGTCAGCTACTGGTTCGGCCCGGTTCGGCGACGTGGTCTCGCCGGCGTCGCACTGCTCATCCTCGGGGTGTACGCGGGTGCGCAGGGCCTCGTGTCACGGGTGCGGACCGCGGCAATCGCGGCGGCGGCCGAGCGGCGCTTCGGACCGGCCGCGACGTCGGCAGCCCTCACGGAGATCGGTCACCCCTTCACGTGGGAAGCGATCTACGCCAGCCCCGACACGGTCGCCGGCGACGACTGGCGCCTGCCGCGTCACACGAGCGTGCCGGCCGTCGCACGCGCGTTGCGTGACACGCCGGACGGCCGCGCGATGGCGCAATTCGCCCGCTTCCTGGCGGCCGACATCGACTCGACTGCGAAGACGATTTACATCCGCGATGCGCGCTACGCGCGCGCGGCGCGCGAGGGGTGGGGCGTGGTGCGAGTCAGACTGGGGGGGGAATGACGTCCTGGAACGTGAGACCGGATCCGCGGCGATCCTTCAAGCTGCGACGCGCCTCCATCGAGCGCCGCTCGATACGACTCCGCCGATCGACGGGACCGCGACGCTCGACGAGCACGGCGCGCTGCTGCAACCGGCGTTCCCTGATGCGCCGGTCCAATCCGGTCCGGCGATCGGGGCGTACGCGTCGTTCGACCTGATGACGTATGGGACGGTACTCGGGGCTGCCTTCCATCGCCCCAAATCTGACGCTCGTCGTTGATTCGTGCCAGCCAAATCGAGCGACTACATTTCTCCGCCGTGCACACCCCGGACCGTGGTTCGCCGCTACCGAGTGTGACGCCCGTCACGAACGCGGGCGTGACGGCTGCGCCGCACACGCCGCCGGTCGGACTGTTGGACGACGCGCTCAAGGCGCTCGAGCCGTCATTTCGCCTCGATAGTCTCGTCGCGCTGTCGGCCGAGCGCGCGCTGTATCAAGCGTGGGATCGCGTGCTCAAGCGCAACGTGACGATCCGCATCCACCTCGGCACGCCGGGACGCACGTGGTTCTTGCGCGAGACCGAGACGTTGGCCGCACTCGATCACCCCGCGATTCGCCACGTCTACGCCGCGGGTGAGGTCGGCACGTTCGCGTATCGCACCGCGAACTGGATCGAGGGCGAGAGTCTCGCGGACGCATTGCGGCGCGGTCCGCGCCCGGTGCCGCAGTGCATGTCGCTGATCCGTGATCTGTTGTCGGCGCTCGAACACGCGCACGCGCGCGGCATCATCATGCGCCGCATCGTTCCGAGCACGCTGATGATCAATACCGGCGGCCAGGGCGTCATCACGGACCTCCGCTACTCGAACTGGTGTCTCCCCTACCTCGCGCCCCTCGCACCGGACGATCCCGGCGCCGCCTACATGGCGCCCGAGGTGCGCGCGGGCGAAGCCGGAGAGCCGGCGAGCGACGTGTATACGGTGACGGCCAACATCTACGCGGCGCTGACAGGCAACGCGCCGCATCTCGACCCGGGGCAACTCGTCCTCCCGCGCCAGCAGCGCCAGGCGATACCCGCCGCTGTCGAACGCGTCATCACGCGCGGCCTCTCGCATGTGCCCAAGGACCGCTACTACACGGCGACCGAGATGCTCGAAGATTTCGTGAGCGACGCCGGCACGTTTCAGGTGCCGGCGGCCGCGCCTGCGATCACCGAGTCGGGATTCGAGCGGCGGTTGCGACGCGCGCTCGGCGACGACTACGAGCTGCTCGAGGAAATCGGCAGCGGCGGCTTCGGGCGCGTCTACCGCGCGCACGACCTCGCGCTCGAGCGCGACGTGGCGATCAAGGTCTTGCACCCCGCGCTCATCGCCGATCCCGGCGTCATGGAACGGTTCCGGCGCGAGGCGCAGCTCGCGGCGCGCCTGCGGCATCCCAACATCGTCAGCATCCTCGACATTATGGGGCGCGCGGGACTCACGTGGTACACGATGGAGTACGTCCCGGGCTCGAATCTCGCACAGGTGATTCACCGCCATGGGCCCTTCTCCGTCGAGCAAGGCGAGCGCCTGCTGAACGAGGGGCTGTCGGCGCTCGAGCACGCGCACGGCGTCGGCTTGATTCACCGCGACTTGAAGCCGGAGAACATGCTGATCGAGCCGGACGGGCGACTGCGCATCACCGATTTCGGGCTGGCGCTCGCGCTGCGCGGCGGCGCGCGGTTCGGCGGCGCGACGTCCCGCAGCGGCACGCCTCAGTTCGCCGCTCCGGAGCAGCTGCTCGGCGAGCGCGTCGATCAGCGCGCGGATCTCTACTCACTCGCCGCCGTCGCCTACTATGCGCTGCTCGGCCGCCCGCCCTTCTCCGGCAAGACGCCGGAGCAAATCCTGGCGCACCAGACCATCGACGACCTGCCGTCGCTGACCGGGGAGCGCCGCGACGTGCCGCGCGAGCTGGAAGAAGTGCTGAAGCGGGCGCTGCACAGCGAACCCGCGGAGCGGTTTCATTCGGCGGGCGCGTTCCATCACGCCTTGAAAGGCGCGCTGGGCGGCTTTTTCCGGCGCCTGGCGGCGCTATTTCGTCCGGAGAGCTGAGCTCAGCGCCAGCGGAAAATCTTCAGCGCGATCACGAAGCTCACGGCACCCCACGCCACGACGATGGCGAGCGGCGCGCCGAGCGTCGTGACCGCAGCACCGTCGATCATCACCGCGCGCAGCGCGTCGTTCAATGCGGTCAACGGCAACGCTTTGACGAAGGGGATCATCGCGTCGGGGAAGCGCGAGTATGAGAAGAAGGTCCCCGACAGGATCCACATCGGCAGCATGACCAGGTTCATCAGTCCCGAGACGCCCTCGATCGTCTTGGCGCGACTGGCGACCAGGAGGCCGAGTCCGGCGAACGCGAACGAGCCCAGCACGGTGATGCCGGCGAGCGACGCGAAGGATCCGCGGACCGCGACCCCGAACAGCAGCCAGCCGAACCCTACCAGGGCAACGACTTCGACGATCAAGAAGACCAGTCGGGAAAGAATGAAGCTGAGCAGGTAGTGGCTCCGCTTCATCGGCGTGGCCATGTACCGTTTGAGCAGCTTGCGTTGCCGCGCCTGCACGACCGAGAACCCGACGCCCCAAATCCCGCTTCCCAGCAGGTTCATGCCCAACAGCCCGGGGATCAGAAAGTCGATGTAACGCGAGCCCGGCGCCACGACGCGGTCATCGCGAACGGCGATCAAATCCTTGCGTCCGCGCGCCCGCTGGAGCTGCTCGTCCACCTGGAGCCGGGCCAGGCCACTCTCGGTGCGCGTCGAGTCGTAGCGATAGACGACGGGCTCGCCCGGAACGACGAGCAGCGCAATGCGTCCGTTGCGCAGCCGCGCTCGCGCCGTTGCCGTGTCGAGGACGGTCGCGATGAGCCGCGGGGACGAGTCGAGGGTCGCGGCGAGCACGCTGTCCCCGGGGCCGGCGACGACGCCGACCTGGAGCTTGCCCGGCCCCGTGTTTCGGAACGCGAGCCCGAGCGCGAACGCGAGGACGATCGGGAAGCCGAACACCCAGAAGACCGCTTCCGGCTCGCGGTAGAACTCGCGCATCCGCGACAGCGCGAGCTGGTACATCGGGTGCTCACGTATCACGGAGCTGCCGTCCCGTGAGCGCGACGAAGACGTCGTCGAGCGTCGCGTGATGGGTGGTGAGCGACGCGAGCTCGAGCCCGCGCTGCTGCAACGCGGTCAGGAGCGCCGGCAGCGTGCGATGGAGCTCCGACACGGTCAACGAGAAGCCGCCGGCCGCGGGCCGCACGGCCGTGACGCCGGCGAGGGTTTTGACGCCGTCGCCGAGATCGTCCGGCACGCCGTCGACCAGCGCGAACTCGATCACGTGCTCGGCGCCAAGCGACGCAATCAGCTCACGCGGCGTGCCGAGCGCGATGACCTTGCCGTGATCCATGATGGCGACGCGGTCGCACAACCGCTCCGCCTCTTCCATGTAATGCGTCGTCAGCAGCACCGTGCCGCCGTCGGCGCGAAACCGCCGGATGATCTCCCAGAGCTGCCGGCGCGACTGGGGATCGAGTCCCGTCGTCGGCTCGTCGAGGAAGAGCAGCTCCGGTTTGCTGACGAGCGCGCACGCGACCGCCAGCCGCTGTTTTTGTCCGCCCGACAGCGTCGCGACGCGCGCGCGGCGCTTTTCTTCCAGCTCGACCAGCGCGAGGACTTCTTCGACGGTGTGCGACTGGCGATAGAACGAGCGGAACAGCGCGAGCACTTCGTGCACCTGCAGTTTGTCGGCGAGCTGCGTCTCCTGCAGCTGAATGCCGAGACGCTCGCGTAGGGCGCGACCCGCCGCGCCTTCGCGCCACGGCGTGCCCAGGATTGCGACGTCGCCCGTATCGGGCGTGTTGAGACCTTCGAGGATCTCGATCGTCGTCGTCTTGCCGGCGCCGTTCGGTCCGAGCAAGCCGAAGCACTCCCCCGCATGCACGACGAGGTCGAGCCCCGCCACGGCGACGACGTCGCCGAAGCGCTTGTGAAGCGCGCGACAGTTGATCGCTACGATTTCTTCTTCTCGTCTTTGTCTTTGTCGGGACCCATGTCGTGCGCCTGCTTGAGCGCCTGGTCGAGCTGGATCGTCAGGCTGTTAATGCCGTCCAGCAGCGCGCGGATCTTCACATTGATGCCCGAGCCTTGGCGGCTGGCGACGATGGCGAGCGAGCCCGCGACGTCCGGCAACGTGCCGAGATTCGCGGTCAGCGCGCGTTGGCGCATATGGGAGAGATCGCGCGCGATGTTGTCGCTGATACCCTTGAGGATCTTCGGACTCGCGGCGCGATTGGATTCGAGCTCGGCGACCAGCCGCTTCACGTGATCGACCGTGCGTACATAACCCTGGAGCTCTTCGATCCGGCGAACCTGGTTCGCCGACATCTTCTGGACGGCCACTAGTTCCTCGGCTCCAGCGCGTCGGTGCGCGCGTGGCCGTCCACCAGCGACAGCGGCGAGATGCCGAGCAGCGCAGCCAGCGTCGGCGCGATGTCCACCGTGTTCGTGCGGCCGGCGTATGCACCTCGGCGCACCCCCTTGCCCCACAGAATGATGGGAACGTGGGAGTCGTCTTCGGACGGCTGGCCGTGCATCGCGATCGGCAGATTCGGGATGTCCCACACCGAGCCGGGCTGCAGGCTCACGGTCAGGACGACGCCTGCATCGGGCGACAGGTGATGCAGCCAGCGGCGCGCCACGGGATCGTTCGACGTATCGGCCCGCGCCAGATCGGCCGGCCTGATCACGCGCGCCACGCCCTGAATGCGCAGAATCCGCGCGGTGAGCGCATCGAGAATGCTGTCGGTCTTGATGCCCGTCGCGGCGAAGCGGCCATTGTCCTGAAGGAACAGCATGCCGGTATCGAACTCGAGCCACGTGCGCGGCGGGCCGCCCGCGCCGGCGAGGCGATCGAGATCCTGATTGACCGCCGTGATGAGCGTGTCGAGCAGCACGCGGTAGGCCGGAGCGTTGCTTCTTGCCCGTGTGCGCTCGGGGTACGACGTCACGCCATGATCGGCGGTGAGCACGAGGGCAATGTTGTCTCGGCCGACGCGATCGGTCAGTCGCTTGAGAAACCAGCCGAGATAGTGGTCGAGCCGCAGCACTTGATCGTGGATCTCGCGCGAGTCGGGGCCGTACGCATGACCGACCGCATCCGTCGTCGAGAGACTGACCGCGAGGATGTCGGTGCCACCGCCGCGCCGTCCGAGCTTGAGCGCCTCGAAGCCCTCCAGCGCGAATAACAGCGTCAGCGAATCCATCGCCGGCTGGCCCGCGACTGCGGCCGCGGCGCGGATCGAATCGACGGGCAGGCGGTGCGGGAAGACAATGTCGGCGCCCCCGTTCTCCCACGGCTCGTTGTCCGCCTCTTTGTAGGCGCTGTCGGGCAACAGCAGCGCCCACGTCGTATTCGCGGCCTTGAACGGCAGCCGGCGCGCGTTGAAGCTCTGCACCCACGTCGGAAGGGAGTCGGCGTAGTAGCGACTCGTCGTGAACAGGCCGGACTGATACCAGTAGACCTGTTCCTTCGACTGGCCGATCGGCAGAATGGCGCCGCGGTCTTTGCGGCTCACCGACAGCGCCCGCGCCTGAGGATCGACCGCCTTCAGCCAGTCGAACAGCGTCGTACCGCGAAAGCGCCGCGGCGAAGCGCCGGGACCGGTGGTGCCGAGCAGCGGCGCCGTCGAATCCTGCACGCCCTGAGAATTGCGGATGATGCCGGTATGGGCGGGCCACATGCCCGACAGAATCGTCGAGTGACCGGGCGCGGTCTCCGTGACCGCGTGGTCCTGATAACCCTCGGTGAAGAACGCGCCCTCGTTCGCGAGCTGCGCCAGCCCGCCCGTGAGCTGGCTCTTCCAGCGCGTGAAGTAGTCGGGGCGCAGTTGGTCGACGGTGATGACGACCACCAGCTTCGGTCGGGAAGGAGCGGGACGCGGCGGCGGCGCGACCAACGCCGTCGTGAGCACGGCAATGGGGAGAATCATGGCTCAGAAAGTAGTGGGGCGGCGCTGTCCTCGCGAATTCTGAGCGTGAGAAAGAGAACCAAGACGATAATCACGGCGGAAATAAAGAATGGGACATGCTGTCCCAGCGTCTGGTACGCTGCGCCTGCATACACCGGTCCCAAGATCGCCGCGAGACCGCGATAGGTCTGCTGGACGCCGAGCGTCAATCCGATCTGATCGTGATGCGCGCGGTGACTGACCAGCGCCGAATTGGCCGGGAACAAGAGCGCGGTGCCGAGCGGCAGGAGAATCTGAGCCGCGACAAAGAGCGTGAGCGTCGGCGCGAGCGGCACGAGCACGAAGCCGGCGAAGAGGAGGAGCGTGCCCACCTGCATCGTCCGCACTTCACCGAGCTTGGCGTTGAACCAGCCCACGGGCGCCGTCCGCATCAGCACGCCGACGGCGCCGAAGATCATAAAGAAGAATCCGATCTGATCCGCGGTGATCCCGAATCGGTCGTGAAGGTAGAGCGAGAAGACCGGCGGCAACGCGTTGAACGCGAGCATCGCGAGTGCGTAGATCCAGATCAGGAGCGACACCGGCTCGCTCGGATCGGCGACGACACGCGCGGCAGGCTGCACGATATTCCGCACCGCCTCGCCCATGGTCAGCGACGGGCGCGGCCCCTCGGTAACAGACTGCGTCACGCCGGCCTGGGACCAGCGCGACTCCGGCAGCCATTTCCACGCGAATGCGACGTTGACGAGGACCAGAGCGCTCGCGAACAGGCCCGGGGCGGCCTCGCCGAAGTGATGCATGAACGAGCCGATCGCCGGCCCGATGATCACCCCAGCACTCGTAGCCGCGGAGAGCCATCCCAACGCCTTGGCGCGCTCGCGCGGCAGCATCGCGTCGGCGACATACGCTTGGACCACCCCCGTCGTGCCGCCACCGAGTCCCTGCACGAAGCGCGAGAGAAACAGCAGCCATACGCTGTGCGCGAAGCCGAACACGACGTACGCGAAGGCCGACGCGCCGAGTCCGACGAGCAACGCGGGGCGCCGGCCATAGCGGTCGGACACATAACCCCAGACCGGTGACGAGACGAGCTGCGCGACCGGGAACGACGCGGCGAGCATGCCGACCACCGTCGCCGTGGCGCCGAGATTCTTGGCGTAGAGCGGGAGCAAGGGCCAGATGATCATCAGGCCCATCATGTCCACGAACGCCACCAGCATCAGGACGGACAATCGCTTCATCGCCGCGCTCCGACGCTCAGGACGACCGCGCTCACGAGCATCAGCACGACGCCGAACGCGGCCGCCACGCCGGTCTCGGAAAGCCGCAGGCTCGACAGGATCTCGATGGACACAGGACGCGTCTCATACGTGTAGAGGACGATCGACGCGACGAGATCGCCGAGCGCCGCCACGAACGCGAGGCTCGCACCCGCCGCCAGACCGGGTCGCAGCTGCGGCAACGTCACGCGCAGGAGCGTCCGCCACCGTCCGGCGCCGAGACTCGCTGCGGCCTCCTCGAGCGACGGATCGAGCTGGCGGTAGGATGCGAGAATCCCCCGCCCCGTCAGCGGCAGCGCGCGGACGAGATAGGCGAGCGGCAGGATGACCGCGGTGCCGACGAGCACGAACCGCAGCTGCGCCGGCGCGTGCACGCTGAACGTGATGGCGAGCGCGATCGCGAAGACCGTCCCCGGCAACGCCCACGGCAATGCGAGCAGGCTCTCGATGACGCGCCGCAGCCTCACGCGCTGGCGCACGGCCAGCCATCCGCCGGCGAGCGCCAGCGCCACGGCGACGAACGTGCTCGCCGCCGCCATCCACACGGAGTTCAGCATCGGCCGCAGCCGCTCGGCCTCCGAGAACAGGCGGCGATAGTTCTCGAAGCTCAGCACCGGCGGCAGGATCTCCGTGGTCCACGCGCCGTACGGCACCAGCGAGACCAGCGCGAGCGTGAGGTGCGGGAGCAGCAGCAGTACGGCGAGACCCCAGCCGGCGCCCGCGGCGAGCCAGCGCACGCTGGCGCGACGAATCGGGCGTGGGCGCGGCGCGATGCCTTTCCCGAGCGCGACGAGGATGTCGTCCCCTTCGGTGCCGCGCAGGATGCCGAGTCCGATGATCGCGACGATCGCGAGCGCGACGGTTTCGACCATCGCGAGCGGCAGATCGCCGTTCAGCTTCGTCGCGACGATCTGCGTCGTCATCACGCGAAAGCCGCCGCCGAAGATGTACGGCGCGCTGAACGAGCCGAGCGCCGTCATGAACGTCAGCATCGCCGCGCCGACGAGCGATGGCCGCAGCAGCGGTACGATCACGCGCCAGAGTGTGGCACGTCCGCCGGCGCCAAGCGACTGCGCTGCTTCGAGCATCGAGACGTCGAGCTTGGCGAGCCCCGCGCGCGTGAAGAGATAGAAGTAGACGTACATGGAGTACGCATGCACGAGCAGAATCGCCGCGGGTCCTTGCAACCGCCACGGCGCTTCCTCGAGGTGCAACGCCGCCTGGATCGCGCGCGCGACGAACCCCGACTCACCGTACAAGAACAGGAACGCGATCACACCGACGAGCGGCGGCAGCACGACCGGCAACGCGATCAGCGCGCCGAGTGTCTTGCGGCCCGGGAAGTCGAACCACTCGAACAGAAACGCGAGCGGAACGCCGATCGCGGCGGCCAGCACGACGCTCGCGAGCGAGATCCAGATGCTCGCCCACAGGGCGGCCCATTCGCCGGCGCGCGACACGAACGCCCGGATGGCCGAGCCACTTGCCGCGTCGCCGATCACGATGACGATGGGATAGACGACGAGCCAGGCGAGTAACAGCACGAGCGCCGCCGAGAGGAGCTCGCTGCCGCGACGCCGGCGGTTCATGTCGCGCCACCCCGCCCCGAGTCGGGGAACGCGATGACGCGCGTCGCCGTGACATGCACGCGCGCACCGACTTCCGCGGCATCCGGCTCGGCCAGCACCTCGAATCGCTCGCGGTCGTCGCCTTCGACCAGAAAGAACGCGCCGGCGCCGGTATAGCGGCGCTCGCGCACCGTGCCCGCGAGCCCATTGCGGTCGAAGCGGAGTCGCTCGGGCCGCACCACGACCACGCCCGCGCCGCTGCCGTTCCCGCCGATCGCACGCGCCGCAGCGCCGCGAAAGACGTTGGCTCGGCCCACGAAGGTCGCGACGAAGAGATTCGCGGGCTGCTCGTAGAGCTCGTCGGGCGCGCCCGTCTGCTCCAGGCGACCGGCGTTGATCACGGCGATGCGGTCGCCGAGGTCGAACGCTTCCTCCTGCTCATGCGTCACGAAGACCGTCGTGATGCCCACGCGCTTGATCACCTGGCGCAGCTCGCGCCGCGTGCGCTCCCGCAGCGCCGGGTCGAGGTTGGAAAGCGGCTCGTCGAGCAGGAGCACGCGCGGCTCGGGGGCGAGGGCGCGCGCGAGCGCTACACGCTGCTGCTGGCCGCCGGACAGCTCATGCACCTTGCGCCGCTCGAATCCCGCGAGATCGACGAGGCCAAGCGCGGCACCGACCTTCGCCTCCACGGCCCCGCGCTCCCGGCTCCCGGCGAGACCGAACGCGACGTTCTCCCCGACGTCGAGATGCGGGAAAAGCGCGTAGTGCTGAAACACCATTCCGAAGCGCCGACGCGCCGGCGGCACGGCCGTGACATCCTCGCTCGCGACCACGATGCGGCCGCTGTCGGCCGTTTCGAATCCGGCGAGCAACCGGAGCATCGTCGTCTTGCCGCTGCCCGACGGACCCAGCAGCGCGAGAATCTCGCCGCGGCCGATCGGCAACGAGATCGGCCCGACCGTGACGTCGTCGGCCCACCGCTTCTGGATCGCCTGAATCTCGAGGAAGGCGCTCACCGCGGCTTCCCCGTGCCACGCACATGCTGGTCCCACCACTGCATCCACTCGGCGCCGTGGCGGGCGAGGAGGTTCCAGTCCACGTCGGCGACGACCATGCGGCGCCGCACGTCGCGGACCCACTCGGGGAGCGAATCGGGCGGAAGATCGAGGCGCGCGGGAACGCGAAATACCTCGCGCGCCGCCGCAAGCTGCATCTCCGGCGTCCCGACGAAATCGACGAAGGCACGCGCCGCCGCGAGGTGTTTGGTATTTCGGACGACCGCAATGCCGTCTTCGATCGCGACGGTGCCGCTCTTGGGGAAGACGTAGCCGATCGGCATGCCGCGGCGGCGGCTGATCAGCACGTCCGGCAGATCCCAGATCGTCACCAGGCCTTCCTGGCGCGCGATCTTCTCGCTCACGAGGGCGGGATTTTGCTCGTAGACCTTGGTCTGCCCATCGAGGCGGCGCAGCCACGCGAATCCGGGCGTCGTGTCGCCATTCTGTTTCATGCCGCGCTGCACGATCATTCCGAATACGGCGCGCATCGTGCCGCTCGCCAGCGGGTCGCGGATAATGATCTTCCCCGTCCACTGCGGCGCGAGCAGGTCGTCCCAGTCCTGCGGTGCCGCGGCTGCGCTCATCACCTTTTCGGCGTACAGGAACACGACCGGCGTCTCGTAGGCGGCGAGGTAGCAGTCGCCCGCGCCGCGCCCACGCGCAGGAATCGCGTCGGCCCAGGCGGCGCGGGCGCAGTCGAGCAACGAGTCCTGCGCGGCCTGCGCGAAAATGAGTGACGGTCCCCCGAACCAGATGTCGCCCTGCGGATTGGCACGCTCGGAGCGCACGCGGTCGTAGACGTCCTGCGAGCCCATGTCGAGCCAGCGCACGTCGATGTCGGGATGGAGCGCTTCGAAGCGTTTCTCGAACAACGTCAGCAAGTCCCGCCCGTGGGGACTGTAGATGACCAGCGGCGTGCGGTGATCACCCGAGCATGCAGTGATCACCAACAGCAGCAGAGCGAGCTTACGGGACATTCTTCCGCTTCAGTCCCAACAGATTCACGAACAGCCGGTACGCTCCCGGCACACCGGCGGGCAGCTGCCGGAAGAAACTCAGCCCCGTGTACACGTAGGTCCCTCGGCCCAACGGCGCGACGAGCAGTCCCCCCTTGAGCTCCGCGGCCGCGGACGGAGGCGTCGCGGCGTCATGCATCTCGAGCAGCGCCGCATACGTCGTGTCCCAGGTGTGCGCGAAGTAGAGGCCGCGCTCCTGAATCCAGCCACGCCAGTCGTCCGTGGCGATCTCATTGGGATAGTGGAATAGCGAATTGCCTGGATCGAGGACGGTCACCGGCGCGTTCTCGTCGGTCACACGATCGTGCGGCCGAGCGATCGTGAGCGGATACGGCGCGAAGCCGCCATCGACGAAGGGATACTGCTGGTACTGCACGATCACGAGCCCGCCACTCTTCGCGTAGTCGAGCAGGCGCGCATTGTTCGTCAGGAGCGCGGGCTCGGTCTCATACGCGCGGCTGCCGATCACGATCGCGTCGTAGTGCGAGAGATCGCCGCGCGCGAGTGAATCGGCGCTGATCATCTCGACCGGCACACCGACGGCGAGCAACGCCTCCGGCACGCGATCCGCCGCACCGCGGACGTAGCCGACGTGCGCGAGTGCCGGCAGCGCGACACGCGCGGCTCGGATATCGGCGACCGAGGGTTTCGTGAGTGCGCGCGGCCGGATGTGCGGGTAGTCGATGATCTCGAGCCACCCACCGCCTGCCCGAAGCTCGTACCCGCCCGGCCTGAGACTGTCGGCCGCGGGCGGTGCGAGGCTTACCGTCACGCTCTTCGTCTCATCTTCGCGCGTGAAGGCGAGGCTCTCGGCCGACACTGACGGCCAGCCCGCGGGCGTGGTAATGGCGAGCCGGGCGCTCGCCGCGCCGCGCCCGCGGTTGGTCACGGTGAGCGTAACGTGACGCGGCTCGTGAGCGCTGCCGTCGATTGGCCAGAGCAATTCCTCCGGCGTGACTTGAACCTCGACGTCGCGCGTGACGAACAACGGCCGCCGGATTTCGCCGATCGCCTGGTCGCGGTAGCGGTACACGATCTCCCGGGTCAGCGTCACCGGCTCACCGCCGATCACGAGGCGAACACGCGCGGTCACGGGCGGCGGCTCGAACGGCAGGCCACGCACGTCGGGCGGCGCCGCCGACCAATCGTACAGCCCACCTCGATTCGTCAGCGGGCGGCGCAGGAAATAGGGCTGCGTGCGCTCGGCGTCACGCGCCACCGTCAGCACGAAGCGACGCGTGAGCGCCGTGTTCGGCACGACGGACGGCGCGCCGAGCTCGAGCCGCTCGAGTGCCCATCCCGCCGGCGCGGCGATCGCGACGCTGTCGAGCTTGATCGTGCTGTCACCGGCATTCCAGACCGTCACCTCGAGCTGCAGCCGCTCGCCCGGTGTCACGATGCCGTCATCGGCCGTGCCGTCCAGCGTCACGCCGGCGGCCTGGGCGATCGCGCGATCGAGCAGCGCACGTTGGACCGAGTCGGCGTCGCCGAGCGTCCGGGACGCGCGCAGCAGGTACGGCAGCGTCGCGGCGGGCCGCCAGGGATTGAGGGCCGCGCGCGCGGAATCGATGAGCGCGGCGAATCCCGAAACGTGGATGGACGTGTCCACGCCCGCGAAAATCGACGTCTCACCAGGGCTTGCGGCTCCTCTTGTCGCGAGCAGCGCGACGCCCGACGTCGCCGGACCCATCCGTTGCAGCTGCCCCATGTCCTGGGAGCGATGCCGGCTGCGACTCGCCATCGCGATCTGGAAGAAGGACTGGCCGACGAGCGGATCGAGCGTGCCGACCGGCAGCGACAGCGTGGTCGCCGTAGGATCGCCGCGCGTCGAGCGATAGAACTTTTGCGGTCCACCGGCGGAATCACGCAGCAGATCGAATGCCTGCCGCGCGAGGATGGCCGACACCTGGTGATGACCATGGCCGTCGGCGGGCGTCCCGGAGAACACGGCGATCACGATCTGCGGCCGGAAGCGCCGCATGATCGCAACGACGTCCTTCAGGATGGAATCGCGCGGCCAGAAACGAAACGTCTCGTCAGCGGTCTTGGAGTAGCCGAAATCGTACGCGCGCGTGAAGTACTGGCCGGCGCCGTCGAGCTCGCGCGCGGCGAGCAGCTCCTCGGTACGAATGATCCCGAGCTCGGGGCCGAGCTCGGGACCGATGAGGTTTTGCCCGCCTTCGCCGCGCGTGAGCGAGAGATAGGCGGCCTGCGCGCCGAGGCCGCGCGACAGCAGCACCAGGAGCTGCGTGTCTTCGTCGTCGGGGTGCGCGCCGATCATCAGGACGCGCTTGTTGGCGCCGAGCTGGCGCAGGGTGGTCGCCAATGCGGCAACGCCGCCGGTGCCGGCGGGCGCCAGTTGGGCCATCCCGGCAGCGGCGGCGCTCGTACAGAGGAAGAGCGCTCCAGCGGCGGCGATCAGTCGCACTTATTGGGAAAGGTAGACGATGTCCTTCATAACGAACTTGGCCCTTTGCAGTTCCGTGACATCCAGTCTCCAAAAGCGACCGTCCGGGACGGGGGAACTTACCCGTCCCGGACGTGCCAGCTAGCGCGACGCCAGGGGTTTGCCGTCGGCATCGAGGAACCGGACTTCGCCGAAGTTCAGCTCGCGAATGCCCGCTTCGATCTTCGCGCGATCGCCGACCACCACCCACACCAAATGGTCCGGCCGGATCGCCTCCTGCGCGGCCGTGGTCGCATCCGGAATCGTCTGCGCGCGGACGCGGTCCGCATACGTCTCGAAGTAGTGATCGTCCAAACCGTAGGTCACCATCTGCTCGAGCGAGCCCAGCACGGCATCCATCGTCTCCCAGGTGCCGGGGAGCGAGAGCGTCAGATTCGCCTGCGCTTTGGACAGCTCGTCGGCGGTGATCGGCCGCGGGCCGAGGATGCCGCGCAGCTCTTTGTCGACTTCGATCATCGACTCCTTGGTCTTGTCGGTCTGCACCGGCGCGTACGCGATGAACGGCCGCTGGCCGCGCGCGTCCCACACGAACGTGAATGCGCCGTACGACCAATGCTTGTCCTCGCGCAGGTTCATGTTCACGCGCGACGTGAACTGACCGCCGAGGAGCGACGTCATCGCTTCGACGGCGTACTCGTGCGGGTTGGCCTTGGGCGGCGCGAGATCGGCGGCGAGGATGATCGACTGCTCCGCGCCCGGCCGGTCGAGAATGTAGACGAGGGGCTTCGGCTGGTCCGCGACCGTGCCGACGTTCTTCTGCGGCACGTCACCGGCCTGCCAGCGACTGAACAGGCGCGTGAGCTTCGGCTGGATCTCGGCGAGCGAGACGTCGCCGACGATCACCAACGTCGCGTGATTCGGCTTGAACCAGGTGCGATGGAAACGGACGAGATCGTCGCGCGTCATGTGCTGCACCGATGCTTCGGTGCCCGATCCCGTCAGGGGATTCCCGTAGGCGTGATTCGACCCGTACAGGAGCTGCGGGAAGACGCGCAGCGCCATCTGCACCGGCTGCGCTTTCTCACGCTGAATGCGCGCCAGCGTCTGGCGCTGCAGCCGCTGGAAGTCCGCCTGCGGGAACGACGGGTTGAGCACGACATCGGCGAAGATGTCGAGCGACGGATCGAGCTTGTCTTTCATTGCCGACAACCCGACACGCGAGACGTCGAGCAGCGAGCTCGTAAAGAGCTGCGCACCGAGCTGCGACAGCGTGTCGCTGATTTGCAGCGCCGTGCGGCGGGTCGTGCCTTCGTCCAGCATGTCCATCGCCAGCCGCGCCGTCCCCGGCGACGCGGACTGGTCGGCGGCGTACCCCGCGTCGAGGAGCAGCGTCATGTTCACCTGCGGAATCGAGTGCCGCTCGGCGAGAACGATCTTGAGACCATTCGGTAAGGTCGCGCGTGCAATCGCGGGGAACCGGGCATCGGGGGGCGCGCCGACCGCGGGCAGCTTGCTGCGATCCGCGCCGCCTGCCACCGTGCCGAACTCCGGATACGGGTGCACTTCCAGCACCCACGCGCCGTCGCTCAGCCAGCGTGCCGCCGCGGACTTGAGATCCGCCGTCGTTGCCGCGTCGATCCGGCGTCGCGTGACCAGATAGTTGTCGGCGTTCCCGGTGAACGTCTCGTAATGGGCCAGCACGTCCGACTTGCCGCCGAATCCGCCGATCCGCTCCACGCCGCGGACGAAATTGGCGCGGTTCTGCGTCTTCACGCGGCGCAGCTCGCTCGGCGTCGGACCGGTGCGGATGAACCGTGCGAGCTCGTCGTCGATCGACCGCTCCACGCGCGCAAGATCGCCGCCGGGCTTCGCGGTCGCGCGGATCACCAGCTGGCCGCCGATCTCGCGCAGATCCACGTAGGCTGCCACGTCGGTCGCGATCTGCTCGTCGTAGACGAGGCGCTTGTAGAGACGCGAGGTCTTGCCGGCCGAGAGAACGTCGGTCACGAGATCGAGGTAGTCGCCGTCCGCCGAGCCGAACTCGGGGACGTTCCACTCTTTGTAGATGCGCGGCTGGGGCACGCGATCTTGCATGATCTCGCGATGCGTGCCGGTCCGTCTGGCGATCCAAGTCGATTGCTTGGCGATCGGCGGCGTGGCCGGGATGTCGCCGAAATACTGTTCGACCTTTTGCCGCGCGACGTCGGGCGTGATGTCGCCGGCGAGGACCATGACCGCGTTGTTGGGCCCGTAGTACGTGCGGAACCAGTCCTTCACGTCTTCGACCGATGCCGCGTTCAGATCCTCCATCGAGCCGACGACTTCCCACGAATACGGATGACCGGCCGGATACGTCCCCGCCGTCATCAGCCCGTCGACCTTCCCATACGGCTGGTTCTCGCCCTGCCGCTTTTCGTTCTGCACGACGCCGCGCTGCTCGTTCACGCGCGCAGTGTCGATGACGCCGAGCAGATGGCCCATGCGGTCCGACTCCATCCAGAGGGCCACGTCGAGCGCGTTGGTCGGCACGTTTTCGAAATAGTTCGTGCGGTCCTCGTTGGTCGTGCCGTTCTGGTCGGTCGCGCCGATGCGCTCGAACGGCTGGAAGTAGTCGTCGTTGAAGTGCTCGCTGCCGTTGAACATCAGGTGCTCGAACAAGTGCGCGAACCCGGTGCGCCCCGGCTTTTCGTTCTTCGAGCCGACGTGGTACCAGATGTTCACCGCCACGATCGGCGCCTTGTGGTCTTCATGCACGAGCAGCGTCAGGCCGTTTTTGAGCGTGAACCGCTGATAGGGGATGCTGACCGTCGCGGGCGCCTGGCTGCGGCTCGCGGCGGCGGCACGCGCCGGCCGCCGGGCGGCTGCCGGTCGCCGGGTGGGTTGCTGGCCGGCCACCGGCCAGGCGGCGGCCAGGCCGAGCGCGAGCGCGGCAAAAGCTATGCGGGACATGGAAATCTCCTCATGAAAGGCTGACGGCGGGCTGAATGACGTGAAGATATTACATTTAGGCAGCATGGCTACTCTCGCCGAGCCCAAAAGAAAGGTCAGCGCCGAAGAGGCGCGTGAGGTCGCCGAGGCGGCGCGCGAAGAACAGTGGGCGTCGCCCAGTTTCGTCCGCGACCTCTTCCTCGGCAAACTGCGGATGGATCTCATCCATCCCTACCCCGAGCAGGATCCTGACGAAGTCGCCCGCGCCAAACCGTTCCTCGACAAGCTCGAGCGGTTCCTGCGCGAGCAGGTCGATTCCGATCGCATCGATCGCGAAGGCGAAATCCCTGACGCCGTGATCCAGGGACTCCGCGAACTCGGCGCATTCGGGATCAAGATTCCGCGCGAGTACGGCGGGCTCGGCCTCTCACAGCTCTCGTATATGAAAGCGATCGAGCTGGTCTCGTCGATCGACGGCTCGCTTACCGCACTGCTCTCCGCCCATCAATCCATCGGCGTGCCGCAGCCGCTCAAGATGTTCGGGACCGAGGCGCAGAAGAAAAAATACTTCCCGCGCCTCGCCAAAGGCGCGATCTCCGCGTTCGCGCTGACCGAGCACGGCGTCGGGTCCGATCCGGCCGCGATGGAGACCAGCGCGGTGCCGGGCGACGACGGCGAGTGGATCCTGAACGGTGAGAAACTGTGGTGCACCAACGGCACGCGCGCCGAGCTGCTCGTCGTGATGGCGCGTACGCCGTCGAAAATGGTGAAGGGCAAAGAGAAGAAGCAGATCACCGCATTCATCGTCGAGGCCGACTGGCCGGGCGTAGAAGTCATCCATCGCTGTCACTTCATGGGCCTGAAGGCGCTGTACAACGGTGTGATTCGGTTCACGAACGTCCGCGTGCCGAAGGAAAACGTCCTCTGGGGCGAGGGCAAGGGACTGAAGCTCGCATTGGTCACGCTCAACACCGGCCGGCTGACGCTGCCCATCTCGTCGGTCGCAGCCGGCAAGCGCTGCCTCGAGATCTCGCGCCGCTGGTCCGCCGAGCGCGTGCAATGGGGCCGGCCGATCGGCCAGCACGACGCGATCGCGCAAAAGATCGGCGCGATGGCCGCGAATACGCTGGCCATGGAAGCCGTCGCCGAGCTGTGCGGCGCGATGGCCGAACGTGGCGGTTACGACATCCGACTCGAAGCGGCGATCGCCAAGCTGTACAACTCCGAGGCGGCGTGGCGGATCATCGACGAAACGGTCCAGATCCGCGGCGGCCGCGGCTACGAGACCGCCGATTCGCTGCGCGCGCGCGGCGAGGCGCCGGTGCCCGTCGAGCGGATCATGCGGGACTTCCGCATCAATCTGATTTTCGAGGGCTCATCGGAGATCATGCATCTGTTCATCGCCCGCGAGGCGGTCGACAAGCATCTCCAGGTCGCGGGCGACGTCGTCATGCCGGGCAAGACGACCCAGGAGCGACTCCGTGGTCTCGCCCGCTCCGCCGCGTTCTACGGCTGGTGGTATCCCACTCGCTGGCTCGGCTGGAGCCTGTGGCCGCGGTACTCCGAGTTCGGCCGGCTCGCGAAGCACGTGCGGTTCGTGGAACGCAACAGCCGCCGCCTGGCGCGCGGCGTCTTTCACTCGATGGTTCGCTTCGGTCCGAAGCTCGAGCTGCGGCAGTCGGTGCTGTTCCGGCTCGTCGACGTGGCGGGAGAGCTGTTCGCGATGGCCGCGACGTGTGCGCGCGCGCAGGCGCTGTATCAGCGTGATCGCGACACGGGAGCGCGGGCCGTGCACCTCGCGGACGTGTTCTGTCGCCAGGCGCGGCGCCGCGTGCGCGCTCAGTTCAACGGCCTGCGCCGCAACGAAGATGTGCCGACGTACAAGCTCGCGCAGGAAATTCTCGCGGGCGAGCACCGCTGGTTGGAACAGGGACTGGTGAAGCTGGACGTCTAAGCGGCTTGATGGGCAATCATGATGCTCTTCAATCGTTCGGGGGCATCCGCGCCGGCATCACCGTACGGCGACGGATGCCCTTCTTGCTCCATCACGACGCTGGGGCACACTAAGGGATATTGGCGGGCGCGGATGCGATCGGCGGCGGGTTGCGCCGCGACCGGCGTCGCGATGACGACCTGGCGTGCGCCCAACGCCTCGACCGCCTTCGCCGCCGCCAACGCCTTCCACGGATAGACGATTTGCCCGTCGACGATGACGGCCGTGCGCCCTTCCAGCTTCTTCACGGGCCGTTGCGTCCGATACAGCACGAGATCCTGTTTCACCCTGGCGCGCGACTCGTCGATCGCGGCCTGCAGCTTTTCCAGCAGGTTCATCCCCGGCTGGAAGTCGGGGTCCATCTCCGCAGGCGATGATTCGGCCATTGCCCCGATCGGGGCGAGGTTCGCGCCCAATTTGATGAAGGACGCGACGATCACGTCGAATTGCGCCCCCATCGCCTTGGCGGCGTGGGCCGCGATTTCGACGCCTTCGGGCGTGATTCCCAGCAGAATGCACGATTGATAGCCACGCGATGCGAGCTGTTGGCCTAAGAGCGCCCCCGCGCTGGAGCGGGTGGGATAGAGACTCGGGCGGGGTTGAGCCACGGGTGGCAAGATAAGAAATGACTGGGGTAGCCGATAGCCCATAGCCGTCAGCCGGTTATCTTTTCGGCTCACCAACACCACGGACGCCGCAGTGCCGAAGGATACACTCTCCGTCGTCGATAACCGGACCGGCAAGAGCTACGAGGTCCCCATTCAGGATGGGACCGTCCGCGCCGCCGATTTCCGGCAGATGAAAGCATCGGACGACGATTTCGGGTTGATGTGCTACGACCCGGCGTTCATGAACACCGCCGCGTGCCGCAGCGCGATCACGTATATCGACGGCGACAAAGGCATCCTGCGCTATCGCGGCTACCCCATCGAGCAGCTGGCGGAGAAGAGCACGTTCCTCGAGACGGCATACCTGCTTCTGACCGGGGAGCTGCCGCGGGCGGGCGACCTCGATGCCTGGGTGTTCCAAGTCACGCACCATACGATCATCCACGAGAACATCAAGAAATTCATCGACGGCTTCCATCACGATGCCCATCCCATGGGGATGTTCGTCAGTGCCGTCGCCGCACTGTCGACGTTCTATCCCGAGGCCAAGCGCATTGCCGACGAGAAGCTACGCAATACCCAGATCGTCCGGCTGATCGCCAAGACGCCGACGATCGCCGCTTTTGCCCACCGGCATTCGGTGGGAATGCCGTTCGCGTACCCGGACAACGATCTCAGCTACACCGGCAACTTCCTGAACATGATGTTCAAGACGACCGAGGTGAAATACACGCCGCACCCCGTGCTCGAGCGCGCGTTGGACGTGTTGTTCATCCTCCACGCCGACCACGAGCAGAACTGCTCCACCAGCGCGATGCGCGGCATCGGATCGTCGCACCCCGACCCGTACTCGACCATGGCCGGGGCTGCCGCAGCGCTCTACGGGCCACTCCACGGCGGCGCGAACGAGGAAGTGCTGCGGATGCTGCGGGAGATCGGCTCGATCGACGCGATTCCGGCGTACATCCAGCGGGTGAAGAAGGGCGAGGTGCGGCTCATGGGGTTCGGGCACCGCGTGTATAAGAACTTCGATCCGCGCGCCAAGATCATCAAACAGATCGCCGAGCAGGTCTTCGACGTCACGGGGAAGAATCCGCTCATCGACATCGCCCTAGAGCTCGAGCGCATCGCGCTGCAGGAGGAGTACTTCGTCACCCGCAAGCTTTATCCGAACGTCGACTTCTACTCGGGGATCATCTACGAGGCGATGAAGTTTCCGGTCGACATTTTCCCCGTGTTGTTCGCGATCGGCCGCACGCCGGGATGGTTGGCGCAGTGGCAAGAGATGCTCCTGGACAAGGAGCAGAAGATCGCGCGGCCGCGCCAAGTGTACACCGGACCCGCCAAGCGGGAGTACGTGCCCATCGAGAAACGGAGCTGAGGTGCGCCATGCCAACCTACGTTCTGCTCTCCAACCTGACCGATGAAGGCGCCAAGTCGCTCAAGCAGAATCCCAAGCGGCTCCAGGAAGTGAACAAGGAAATCGAGAAGTACGGAGCCAAGGTCACCGCGCAATACGCGGTCCTCGGCCCCTACGATTTCGTCAGCATTGTGGATTGTCCGGACAACGAGACGATTGCGCGGGTCTCGGTGGAGCTGGGGTCACGCGGCAGCATCCGCCTCATGACGCTGGCGGCAACCCCAGTCGCGAACTTCATCCGGACGCTGAAAACCAAAGACTAGGCGTTACCGCCTCTTCCCGCCCCGCCTCGGCCGCAACGATCGCTCCGGCTTTGGCGCTTCGGCGATGGCAAGTCGGGGCTGTAGCGGCGACACCGATGGCTCGAATCCCGGGATCACCTCTCGGGGGAAGTTCTGGCCGATCAGGCGCTCGACGTCGGCCATCAGCAGCCACTCATCCGGCGAGATCAGCGTCAGCGCGAGCCCACGCGCCCCCGCTCGCGCGGTGCGACCGACCCGGTGCACATACACCTCGGGATCGGTCGGCACGTCGAAGTTCACCACCATCCTGATCCCGTCGACGTCGATGCCGCGCGCCGCGATGTCGGTCGCGACCAGGATCTCGGCGCTGCCGTCGCGGAATTGATTCAGCGTGCGGGTGCGATGGCTTTGCGCCTTGTCGCCGTGCAGCGCGTTGGCCGCGATCCCCTCGCGCTTCAGGAATGTGACCAGCTTGTCCGCACCGTACTTGGTGCGGGTGAAAATCAGCGTCTGCCCGGCGGGCTTGGCCTTGAGGATCGATGCAAGCGCACCGCGCTTCAGCAGTTTGTCGCAAGCCACGATTACGTGCTCGATCCCCTCGGCCGCCTGCGCGCGCCGGCCGATCTCGACCGAAGCGTGACCGTTCAGCGCACGGCGCGCGAGCGCATCGACTTCCGGCGAGATCGTCGCCGAGAAAAGCATCGTCTGCCGCTCTTCCGGGAGGGCGGCGAGGATACGCTTCACGTCGGGCGCAAATCCCATGTCGAGCATCCGGTCCGCTTCGTCGAGCACGAGCACTTCGAGCGCCGAGAAATCGGCGTGCCCGCGCTCCATGTGATCGAGCAGACGGCCCGGCGTCGCAACGACCATGTCGGCGCCCTGGCGCAGCGCGCGGGTCTGCGGATCCATTCCGACACCACCGTAGATGGCGGCGCCCTTGAGATGCGTGTGCCGTCCGTACGCACGAATGCTCGAGGCGACCTGCTCCGCCAGCTCACGCGTAGGCACGAGAATCAGCGCGCGCAGCGTGCCGCGCGGTCCGCTCGCGAGGCGCTGTAGAATGGGAAGCACGAACGCGGCGGTCTTGCCGGTGCCGGTCTGTGCGGAGCCGATGAGGTCGCGGCCGGCGAGCGCGAGCGGAATCGCTTCCGTCTGAATCGGGGTGGGCTGCACGTAGCCTTCATCGGCTACCGCGCGAACCAGTTCGGGCGCTAGGCCCAATGCTGCAAATGGCATACTACTCCTAGGTACACACACTCGCTGTGAGATGACCCAATGCCACCTCAATCATCAGCGACGCTTCAGTTTTTGAACCTGGGGGATGAAACCGTGCGTGTGTTCAGCGACGGAGTCCCTGAGCGGGACTGTCCAAGGGAGGATGCCAGCTCGCGGTTCTTTGCGCCAAGGAAGATAGCTAGGGAGAGGCCGAGATCAAAGGCCCTCGGCCTCTCCACGTTTTCCCTTGCTACCGCAGCGTTTCGGCGGCCTTTGCCGGCTCGTTGCCCCACCACCACAACCGGGGCAGCGCCCGCTGCCGCGGGTAGATCTCGTTCAGCGTGTCGCCCTCGTACAACCGGCCGTTCTTCATGACGTACTTGATCGTGTTCGTGTTGTGGATGTCCTCGAGCGGATTCGCATCGAGCACGATCAAGTCGGCGAGCTTACCCGGCTCGAGTGAGCCGAGATCCTGCTCGAGGCCGATCGCGTGCGCGCCATTCCAGGTCGCGACGCGCAGCACCTCGAGCGGCTTCATCCCGCCCGCCGCCATGCCCCACAGCTCCCAGTGGTCGCCGAGCCCGTCCATCTGGCCATGGCCGCCGAGCCCGACGTAACCCCCGGCGCGCAGGATCGCTGCGGCCGATGCGGCGATCCGCGGGAACACGTACTGGTTGTCGCGGAACCATTGGCGGCGCTCCGCCCGCTGATCGATCTCCTCGTGCGGGAAGAAGCGCTGCACCTTCGGCATGTCGTGGATGTCGTTGTGCTCGTAGAAATAGTTCTCGGCCCACGGCCCGCCGTAGTTCACGAGTAGGGTCGGCGTATAGGTAATGCCCGACTGCGCAATGAACTGGATATCGTCGTTGTAGAGCGGCGTGATCGGATAGCTGTGCTCCGAGCCGGGATACCCGTCTGCCGCGACGGTCAGGTTCATCTTGAAGTCGAGCCCGCCCTCGATAGTCGGCATCAGCCCCAGCTCTTTCGCCGCCATGATGACCCACTGCCGCTGCTTCCGATTGCCCACCATGTACTGCTTGATGGTGTGGACGCGATAGAACTCGCTGTAGCGCCGCAGCGTCTGCCGCACGTCGTCGAGGCTCGTGAAGTTTTCCTCGAGATAGGCGCCGAACACGCCGGGACCCGTGTAGTACAGCCGCGGGCCGATGATCTCTCCCGTTTCCATGAGATCGTCGTAGGTCAGGATGTCCGTCGTGGCGGTCTGCGGGTCGCGCACGGTCGTCACACCCCACGCGAGGTTGGCGAGGAACGGCCACTCCTGGTTCTCGTGAATGCCCCACTCGGGCCAGGGGTGTGCGTGAATGTCCACGAAGCCGGGGATGATCGTCTTCCCCGATACGTCGATCACGCGCGCACCGGCCGGGACGTCGCCGCGTGGACCGACCGAGACGATCCGGTTGTTCGTCACCACGAGATCGCCGTTTTCAACGACCTCGTCGCCCTTCATCGAAATGATGCGGGCGCCGCGCAGGACCACCGTCCCGCGGGGCACGTCGCGTGGTCCGCGGATCGACACGTCCACCCGCAGCGGCTCATACGCCGGCAGCTTCGTCAGGGAATCGTTGCGCGAGCGCAGCCGCTTCTGTACCGAGTCGGGCAATGCCTTGAACGCGTCGCCCTTCAGCGAGTCCGCGCGCAATGAGTCGACACGCGCCTTGGGTTTCTCGGCGGAATCGGCGGCGGCGATGTCGTGACGGAAGAACGTGCGCCCGATCGACCAGTAGACGCTCTTCGCGTCCGTTGACCAGCCGATGAAGTCGCCGCCGACGCGCGCCAGCTTCTTCACCGGGAAAGCGGCGCTCGACGGATCCGATACGTTGATGGCGACCGGCGTCCCGCCCACCAGCGGCAGCGCCACCAAATAGACGTAGTTGCTCGCCTGCGCGATGACCTGACTCGAGTCGGGCGAGATCTGCACTTCGGCGGCGGCGAACGGCTCGGCCTGCGGGAGAGGCACGGTATAGCCCGTGATCCGTACGTGCACGCGCCGGTCCGTCCCGTCCCAGCGCATCGAGACGAGCCCTTCGTTGCCTTCGTAGACGTAGACGCGATCGGGGTTGCGGGTGAAGTGCGGCCGCCCCGCGAACGACGTCGGCGAGATCCGCGTGGTCGGGCCGCCGGTCGCGGGCAGCCAGGCGATCTCGTAGCCGGGCCCCTGGTGATTCTCGAGTTTCGGCCGGCGCGGACCTTTGACCACGACGATGCGGCGCCCATCGGGCGACCAGACCGGCGCGTCGTAGTAGGACGTGTCAACGCTCAGACGAACCGGCTTGCCCCCGGTGGACCGCACCTTGTCGAGGGCCCCGCCCTGCTCGGTCCACGTGACGTACGCGAGCCATTGCCCGTCGGGGGACCACGCCGGGACCTGCTCCTGGACCGAGTCGGTCGTGACACGGCGTGGCGTGCCGTTCGGCAGATCCATGACGTACAGCCGGTCGAACGCGCTGAATGCCAGCCGGCGACCATCCGGCGACGGCGTGGCATTACGGATTTGGTGGATGAGCACATCGCCCGTGTCCACGCGCACCGACGTACGCACGAGGGGACCGAGGCTTTGCTGCACGTGCGCGGTGAACGGAATGGCGGTGGCCGTGCCTGACGGGACCTCCACACGCCAGATCTTCCCGCCGTAGGAGACGATCAGCGCTTTGGAATCGGGCGTGAACGACGATCCCGGATAGAGATCGCGCGTGAAGCGCGACTCCTGATCGTCGCGCTGCACCGGATACACGAGCCAGCGCTCATCGCCCGTCTGCAGGTTGCGCAGCCGAATGCCGGTCTCGGCGTCGTAGCGCGTGACGTAGACCAGCCACTTGCCGTCGGGCGAGAGGACCGGCCGCATCGCGCCGCCGTAGAGATCCGTCTGATTGTAGACCCTGCCGGTCTGCCGGTCTTGAATCGCGATCTCCCATTCTGGAAACGTGAGGTTGTAGCCGAAGCCGCCGCGATGGCGCGCGTACCAGATGTAGCGGGCGTCGGACCCAAAGGCGGCGCCCAGGGCGTTCGTCCCGGTGCGTCCCGGCTGCCCCGGCGCGAAGCCGCGGTCGTCTTTCGTGATGCTGACACCCGACCCGCCGTCCTTGTGAATCAGCCAGAGCTCGTAGCTCGAGCCCAGCGGCATCTGCGTCTTGGAGACGACGATGTATTGGCCGTCCGGCGTCCATTCCGGCGACGCGTAGAGGTTGCGGTCGCCCTTGGTCACGGCCTTGGTATTGCGGCCATCGGCATCGCAGATCCAGACGTTCTCGCTCCCGTTGCGATCGGACAGAAAGACGATCTGTTTGCCGTCCGGAGAGTAGCGCGGCTGCGAATCAAACGCCGGTCCCGACGTGAGGCGCGTCGCGGTTCCACCGGCGATCGGCATCGTGTAGAGATCCCCGAGGAGCTCGAACACGATGGTGTGGCCGTCGGGCGAGACGTCGAGCGAGATCCACGTGCCCTCGGTCGTCTCGAAGCTCACCTCACGCGTCGTGCGCAACGGCAGCGAGTCGAGCTTGATCTTCGTGGTATCGCGCTTGGTGGTGTCGGGGGGAGGAGGCGGCGGCTGTTGCACGGCGAGCAGGGCGGCGACGACGACTGCAATCATGGAAGCTCCGAATGGAGAAGAACGACGGCGTGCGTGAGCGCCTGAAAGTGGAGCGCAAAAAAAAGGTGGTCAAGGTTGATCCTTGACCACCTCGCGATTTCCTGACCTACCTCGTCAGATGCTCAGCGCGCGCACCTGTCGAGGCGCAGGATCCTGCGATCGCAACACGATCCGCATGGCGTGCGTGTCGAAATCGATGTCCCACCCGGCGATGCGGGGCCGCACGAACTCCTCGCCGTCATCCGGCGTCAGTCCCTCCGGCGTAGCATCGAGGAACTCCATCAGTTTCATACGCATCTCGAGATAGGTGCAGCCGTCGCGGCTCGCCGCGATGCGGATGCCCACATCGTCGTCGAGCTGGCGCCGCACGAAGCCCTGTGCGACTTCCAGCAGCCGGCCGACGATGATGCGCTCGAGCGTCACACCGTCCTTGCGAGCCAGCCGACGGGCGAGCACGCGCGCGCGAGCCGGATCGAGGCACAGCGCCAGGAACTGGTTACGGATCTCAGGATGCGGCCGGCGCTTGCTCTTGGTCTCGCCGTCGCGCTCCGCCTTGGCGCAGGTGGGGAGGTCGTTCCGATGCAACTTCAGGAACTTGGTCATCGGTGCGTAGACGTCCATGCGGCCCGGGGCCGGTGGACGCCGCCGCCCGGCGACGAGATCAGCGATATAGACTTCGGACACCTGAACCGCTTCCGCCAATTCGCGGGGAGTCCGCTTCAGCTCACGCAGCCGACGTCGGACCAACTCACCAACCTTGACGGGGCGCTTCAGGGGGAGGGCAGCCGCCATGGACGCTCCTTTGTTTAGCTGTTATCGGGGGTCGGGCAATATCGCTAAACACAGGCAAAAACGGTAGTTCTGCAGACTTAATTCCGGGGGTGGATGATGCGCGTTCGGGCGCCACCTTGCGCGTCCCGAGATTAAAGTGCTACAGTTGTATCTCAAGATGGGTACAATCATTTCCACGCTCAGAAGCTTCTGGCAACAACTCGGCGCCAAGCCGAGCAGTGCGCGCATTCTTCCGGCGTATGCGGCGCTCGGGCGCTATCGAAACGAGTTCGAGCTCGAACCACGGCTCCGTTTACTCGTCATGCAACTCGCCGCAGAACGCAGCGGCTGCCGCTGGTGCATCGAATACGGTCGACATCGCTGGCGCGACGCGCAACTCTCGATGGACAGCCTGCCCCATCTGCTGCGTTACGAAACCAGCGGTCATTTCTCGAGTCGCGAACGAGCGGCGCTGCGGCTGGCGGATGCCGTAACCCGATATGCGGAAACCACGACCGGCGTCATTCCTCCCGAGCTCACCGTCGCGCGACAACACCTGAGTGAGCGGGAAATTGCCGCGGTCACGGCGGTGGTCGCCGCCACGCACTTCTACAATCCGCAGACGGGTGGTCTGGGCGCCGATGCCGAGCCGCGCGCGCCACGTCACGCCGCGTGGGGCGCGCCGGTCGGGTCCTCCATCCGCAACCTCTGGCTGTGAAAGAGGGACGCTGGCTGCTTCTCATTCATCAGCTGCCGCCAAAACCGGACTACTTCCGCGTCAAAGTCTGGCGCCGGCTCCAGGGATTGGGCGCCATCGCCATCAAGAACTCGGTCTGGGCCCTGCCCTTCAGCGCACAGACCAGCGAGGACTTCCAGTGGCTACGCAAGGAGATCGTCGGCGGCGGCGGGGAGGCGTCCCTCTGTCGGGCGTCGTTCGTCGATGGGCTGAGCGATGACCAGATCGAATCGCTGTTTCGCTCCGCTTCGGACGCCGCATACGCGGAGGTGGCCCATGCGGCCGAGCAGAGTGATGTACCGGCCGAAGCGGTGCGACTCGAACGGCGGCTGCGCGAGATCGCGGCGCTCGATCACTGCCAGGCAGCCGGCCGCAAGAGCGCGGAGCTAGCCGTGAGCAAGCTCAAGGCACGAAAGACGAGCAAAGGGCCCAAAGCCGTGGCTCGCTCGAAGGGGCGGACGTGGATCACGCGACCCGACGTACACGTGGACCGCATCGCGAGCGCCTGGCTCATCAAGCGTTTCATCGATCCGAAAGCGCGTTTCGCTTTCGGCGAAGGCCGCGAGGGGGCGGTCAGCTTCGACATGTTCGAGGGTGACTACACGCACGACGGCGACCACTGCACGTTCGAGACACTGCTGGCGCGATTCGGTCTCGAGAGCGACGACGCCTTGCGCGCGATCGCCGAGCTGGTGCACGACGTGGATTGTAAGGACGCCAAATTCGGGCGCGAGGAGACGGCCGGGTTCTCGCGGATGATTGCGGGCATCGTGCAGCGTCACGCGCGCGACGAGGCGCGCATCGCGCGCGGCGCCGAGCTGCTCAACGACCTCTACGAATCAATGCGGCCGTCCCCACCAGCGCGATCAACGCAAAACTGAACCACTGGATCGCGTAGGAAAGGTGCGGGCCGTCGTCCAGCACGGGCGCCGGCCAGCGCCGTGGGAGTCCCGTGGCTGGCGGTGGTGCCGGTCGCTCCAACTGAATGACGAAAGGCAGAAACCCCGTTGGATCCACGTCCCCGCGGCCGCGCGGGGGAATGAACGCGATTCCTTCGACGGTTGCCGTATCGGCCTCGCGATACGCATTGGGATCGACATGGAACGCGTCGGGCGAATAGACCCAACCGCGATCAACCAGCACGCGCGAGCCATCGGCAAGCTTGAGCGGCGTGATCAACGCGACGCCGGGCGTTCCCTCGAAGCTTCTTCCCGGCCAGGTCCGCTGGGCCGGCCAGTCGTACACGCCGTGAGCGGTCACGCGCCGCTGGCGCACCGAGTCTGCCGGCACCGGACCGTGTATCGCGAGCGCGGGGAGTGCGAGCCGCGCTTGGGTCACGGCGTTGCGCGCGCGGCGTCCTTTGAGTCGCTGTAGCTGCCACACGCCGGCGGCGACGCATCCGCCGGCAATGACGACGGCCAGCACGGCGAGCCTTACGTCCGAGCTGCGCATAACGCCAACTTCTCGCGTCGCGAGAGACGTCGGATCGCGGCCTCGCGCCGCAGCGCCGCGCCGCGATCGGGCTGCGGCTCGTGATAGGCCAGCACCAGTGGGCGGCGCGACCGGGTGTACGCGCTCGCCGTCCCTGCGCGGTGTTTGGCGAGCCGGCGCGCCAAGTCGTTCGTGATTCCGGTGTAGAGCGAGCCGTCGCGACAGCGGAGGAGATACACCATCCAGCGGGGGGGCACGCGTCCAAGCTAGCGACGCCGCTGACCCGACGCCATTTTGCCGCCCGTGCGCCGCATCCTCGCCTGGTGTCTCTACGATTTCGCCAACTCCGCCTACTCGGCGGTGATCGTCGTCAGCGTCTTCAGCGTCTATTACGTCTCACACATCGTCGGCAACGAGCACGGCCTGGGCGATCTGTGGTGGGGCCGGGCGATCTCGCTGTCCCTGCTGCTCGTCGTGCTGACCGGGCCGGTGCTCGGCGCGCTGGCCGATCGGGCCGGCCTGCGCAAGCGGTTCTTCATCGCGTTCACAGCGCTGTGCATCGTGTGCATCGCGCTGTTCACGACGCTCGTCCCCGGAATGGTGCTGCGGGGATTCCTGCTCATCGCGCTCGCGAACTTCGCCTTCGAGAGCTCGCAGATCTACTACAACGCCTACCTGCCCGACATCGCGCCGCCCGACCGGCTCGGCACCGTTTCGGGACTGGGCTTCGGCATCGGATACCTGGGATCGATCGTCGGACTCGTCGTGGCGTTGCCGCTCGTGACCGCGCGCCAGTTCAATCTTCTCTGGCTGCTCGTGGCCGGCTTCTTCGCGGTCTTCTCCATTCCGGCATTCGTCGCTATGCCGGCGGATCGGCCGCAGCCGGACAAACACGTCAGTCTGGTACGCGTCTTCCGCGACGTCTGGAACAACGCGCCGCTGCGTCATTTTCTCCTCGCCTTCTTCATCTATTTCGACGGCGTGGAGACGACGATCGTGTTTTCGGGGATCTATGCCGCGACGACGCTCAAGTTCTCGACGCCCGAGGTGATCAAGCTCTTTCTGGCGGTCCAATTCTCGGCGCTCGCGGGCGCGCTGCTGCTCGCGCGCCCCACCGACAAGTGGGGGCCCAAGCGCGTCATCATGCTGACGCTGGTGCTGTGGGTCGGGGTCGCGGTGAGCGCCTTCTTCGCCGAGACGAAATCGACGTTTTTCGGCGTCGCCGTGACGGCCGGTCTCGGTCTCGGCTCGATCCAGGCGGCGAGTCGCGCGCTGATGGCGTCGCTCATTCCACCCGGGAAAGAATCGGAGTTTTTCGGCTTTTACGCGCTGTGCGGCAAGTCGTCCGCGATCCTCGGACCGCTCGTGTTCGGCGCGGTTTCGTATCTCACCGGCAACCAACGCGCGGCGGTCGCCGCGGTTGGTGTGTTCTTCGTCGCCGGCCTGCTGCTGCTGCGGCGCGTCAAACCAGCTTCGCGTCCAGCGTGATCTCGACGTTGCCCTGCAGCGCCTTCGACACCGGACAGTTTCTCTTCGCCCCCTCGGCGGCTTGCTGGAACGCGGCCTGATCGATTCCCGGCACTTTGCCGCGCACTTCGAGTGCGCTCTTGGTGACTTTGGGCGCGCCATCCACCGTTTCGATCGTCACGGCGGCACGGGTCTCGATGCGCGTCACGGCATGGCCGGCTTTTTCGAGCGCGGCCGAAAGCGCCATGCTGTAGCACCCGGCGTGCGCCGCCGCGATCAGCTCCTCGGGGTTCGAGCCCTTCTTTCCCTCGAAGCGCGTGCCGAAGCTAAAGGCCCCGCTGAAGGCGCCGCTTTGGCCCTTGAACGATCCCTTACCTTCTTTGAGTTTGCCTTCCCACGTCGCGACGGCGTTACTCGTTGACATCGGCGTGCAGTCCTTGGATGAGGGAAACGGGAATCTGGCGAGTCGCCCGGCGGTTCGCTACGCTTCGACACCCTTTCGGAGTGTGAATCAATGGCCACCAGGAAGGCCAAGCCCAAATCGAAGCTTAAGCCCAAGTCAAAAGCGAAGGCCAAGCCGCGCCCCGGCGCGCGGCGCCAGCCGGAGACGCTGCGGCTCCGTCGCCTCTCGCCGTCGTTCACGGCGAGTGACTTGCCGCGCAGCATCGCCTTCTATCGCGACGTGCTGGGGTTCGTCGTCGGCGACGAATGGCGCCAAAACGGGGAGCTCGAGGGCTGCGAAATCCACGCGGGCGCGATCACGTTCATGTTGAACCAGGACGACTTTGCCAAGGGCCGCGATCGCCAGAAGGGCGTCGGGCACCGTCTCTGGTGTCACACCGCCCAGGATCTCGATCGCCTCGCCGCCGAGATCAAGGCGCGCGGGGGCAACCTGGATCAGGAGCCGCAGGACATGCCGTGGGGCGATCGCGTCTTCATGATCACCGATCCTGACGGCTTCAAGTTGACGTTCGTCCAGGCGCGTTGAGCACTCTGTCGCCGGGCGCGCTCCGAGTATTGCGCGCCGTCGCGGCGACGCTCGTGCCCGACGCGCCCGCGGACCTCGGCGACCGGGTCGCCGGCAAAGTCGCCACGCTGCCCCGCTCCGCCGATCGCGCGGAGCTCGACCTGTTGCTGCGACTGCTCGATTCCCGCGCGATCAATTTGTTGCTGAGCGGCATCCCTCGTCCTTTTACGCGGATGACGGCAGCGGACCGCGAGCGCTGCCTGCGCGGCTGGGCGACGAGCCGCCTCCCGCCGCGCCGCAAAGCATTTCAAGCGCTGAAGCGCCTGACGACGGTCACACACTACACCACTCCGGGCGTCGCGAAGGTGATCGGGTATCCGGGACCGCTCGGCCCGCCGCCCGACGTCGCCAAGCCGATTCGGCCGGTGACGATTGCGCGGGACACGACGCTGGACTGCGACGTCGTCGTCGTCGGCTCGGGGGCGGGCGGCGGCGTGGTGGCCGCCGAGCTCGCCGCCCGCGGGAAGGACGTCATCGTGCTCGAGAAGGGCGGCTACCGGAACGAAGCGGACTTCACGCACCTCGAGGGCGAGGCGCTCGAGACCATGTACGACGCCGGCGGCCTGCTCGCGACGCGGGATCTCGGTCTGCTGATCCTCCAAGGCTCGACGCTCGGTGGCGGCACCGTCATCAACTACACAACGAGCTTTCCGACCCCTGACAGCGTGCGGCACGAATGGGCCGTACAGCATGGCTTGCCGCATTTCGAGTCGCGGGAATACACGCAGTCGACCGAGGCGGTGGCGGAGCGGATCGGCGTCAACGTCGATCACGCGAAGCCCTCTGGCCGCGATCGCATCCTGATTCAGGGACTCGAGCGGCTGGGCTGGCATCACGGACTCTTGCCACGCGACGTGCGCGGCTGCTCGCAGGACGACTCGTGCGGCTACTGCGGCTTCGGCTGCCGGCGGGCGGCGAAGCAATCGACTCTCCTCACTTATTTGCAGGATGCGGCGAATCGCGGCACGCGCATCGTCGTGAACTGCGACGTCCGGTGCGTGCAGATCGATCGCGGCGCGGCGAGCGGCGTCGCCGCCCGTGTGGGCGCGCACGAGTTGACGGTTCGCGCGGGAGCGGTCGTCGTCGCCGCCGGCTCGATTCATTCGCCCGCCATCCTGCTGCGGTCCGGCGTCTCGTTGCCGGCACTCGGCCGTCATCTCGCGCTGCACCCCGCCACCGCCGTGCTCGCGGAAATGGACGAAGCGGTTCGGCCCTGGACCGGCACGGTTCAGGCGCACTACTCCGATCAGTTTGCCGATCTGCACGAAGGGTACGGCTTCAAATTCGAAACGGCGCCGATCCATCCATCGCTGCAGGCGTTGGCAGCGCCGTGGCACTCGGCCGTGCAACACCGCGAGCGCATGGCCACGTTGCCACGAACCGCGCTCGTGGGCCTCCTGCTCCGGGATCGTTTCGGAGGGCGGGTCACGGTGGATGGCGACGGCGTGCCGGTCGTGGACTATGCGTTGTCCCGCTACGATCGCGCCCACCTGTGGCGCGCCATCGTGGAAGGCACGGCAGTGCTCGAAGCCGCCGGCGCGCGCGAGATCTGGCTGCCCCTGGCTCGGGACGCTCGCTACCGTCCCGGCGACGTCGGCCGGCGCGAGGCGTGGCTCGACCGGATTCGCGCTTCCGGCTGGGGACCGAACCAGCTGCTGCTGGTCACCTTCCATCAGATGGCGTCGTGCCGCATGGGCGCGAGCGCGCGGACGTCGGTCGTCGATGCCGAACACCGGGTGTGGGGTATACGAGGCCTGTACGTCGCGGACGCGAGTGTCTTTCCCACAGCGTCCGGCGTCAATCCCATGTTGACCGTCATGGCGATCGCGCATCGCGCCGCCGGCATCATCGCCAATTAGGAGAGCGTATGCTCGTGCTGTGGACGATTACTGCCCTCGCGCTTCAGCAGTCCGTCGCCGATTCCTCGCCGTTCCGGGCATTGCCGCTACCAGCGCCCACGCTGATGCGCAGCGCCTCCGGCGTGCCGGGCCCGCGCTACTGGCAACAGCGCGCCGACTACACGCTGCAGGCGACGCTCGATACGGCCACGAGCGTGCTGCGCGGCACGGGGCGGATCTACTATGTCAACCGCTCACCGGAGCCGCTGTCGTTCGTGTGGCTGCAGCTCGACCAGAACATTTTCTCGCCGACGTCGATCTCCACGGCGCTCAATCAACCGCCGCTCCGCTTCGCCGGCGGGGTCGTATTCGACTTCAGCGCGAAAGGGTTCACCGGCGGAATCACGATCGATCGTCTTGCCGTTGGGGGCCGGGCTGTGACCACCAAAGTCATCGGCACGATGATGCGCGTCGAGCTGCCGCGCCCGCTGGCGCCCAACCTGAGCGTGGCGTTCGACGTCGCCTGGCACTTCACGGTGCCGCCGTACGGCGGCGGCCGCATGGGCCACGTCGGCTCGCGATTCTACGAGCTCGGTCAGTGGTATCCCCGCATGGCCGTGTTCGACGACGTCCACGGCTGGAATACGCTGCCGTTCCTCGGCGCCGGTGAGTTCTATCTCGAGTACGGCGACTTCGACGTCTCCCTCACGGTGCCGGCCGGCTTCCAGCTGACGGCGACCGGCATGCTCGCCAACGCATCCGCGGTGCGATCGGGTCAGGAGGGAGCGCGCGTGGCACGTGCCTTCGCCACCCCGGGACAGGTCGTACAGATCATCACCAAGCCGGAGGCCATCGCGAATGCGACGCGCCGCGTGCCCGGCACCAAGACGTGGCGTTTCACCGCGAGCAACGTGCGCGACTTCGCGTGGGCCACGGGCTCAGGGCTGCGGTGGGATGCGAGCACCTGGAACGGCATTCTCGTCCAGACGTTCTACCATCCCGACGCGACGCCATGGGAAGAGTCGAACACGATGGTCCGCTTTGCGCTCAAGCACTTCTCCGGAAAGCTGGGCGAATATCCCTGGCCGCAGATCTCCGCCGTGGAGGGGCTGGTCGAAGGAATGGAGTACCCGATGGTGATCTACTGTCCCTCGTTGCAGAAGCGCGAGGATCAGTACTGGGTGCTCATGCACGAGCTCGGCCACCAGTGGTTTCCGATGCAGGTCGGCTCGGACGAGCGGCGCTATCCGTGGATGGACGAGGGGTTCAACACGTTCGCCGATTACGACGCGGCGGAGGCGTTCTTCAAGGGCACCCAGTACGGCGATACGGTGCGGCGCGAGCTGCTCGCGGCGTATACGGTGACCGCAATCCCCGGCAGCGAGCAGCCGCTGATCACGCAGCCTCACGAAGTGCGCGAGCTGTACTGGACGGCGTACCAGAAGCCGGCGCTGATGCTCACGATTCTGCGCGACGCGGTGATCGGAAAGGACGAATTCGACAGCGCGTTCCGCGAGTACGTCCGGCGCTGGCGTGGCAAGCATCCGCAACCGGCGGATTTCTTCCGTACGATGGGCAATTTGACCGGCCGGGACCTCGATTGGTTCTGGCGCGGTTGGGTCTATACGACGGCGCGGCTGGATCAATCGGTGGATTCGGTGCGCGCCGGTGCCGGCGGAGATACCACGTTCATCTATCTCTCGAGCCGCGGGCAGATGGTGCTCCCGGTGACGCTCGAGCTGCGCTACGACGACGGCTCGACCGAGACGCGCGCGTTGCCGGTCGAGATGTGGAATCTTGGCACCCGCTATACCTATCGTCTGCAGACCGCGAAGCGCCTGGCGGGCGTGGTGATCGATCCGAAGCAGATCTACCCGGACATCGCCCGGGACAACAACAGCTGGAAGCGCTAGTGGATGCCGCCGCTTCCGAACTGTTTGACGAGATCTGAGAGCACGGCTTTCGCATCCCCGAAGAGCATCCAGGTGTTGTCGAGCACGTAGAGCTCGTTGTCTATCCCGGCGAAGCCCGGGTTCTTGCTGCGCTTCACCGCCAGCACCGTCTTTGCCTTGTCGGCATCGATGATCGGCATGCCGTAGATCGGTGTGCTTTTCGCGTAGCGCGCCGCCGGATTGACGACGTCGTTCGCGCCCACCACGAGGGCGACATCGGTCTGCGGCATTTCGGGATTGATCTCGTCCATCTCGACGAGCGCGGTATACGGGATGTTCGCTTCGGCGAGTAGCACGTTCATGTGGCCCGGCATGCGGCCGGCCACCGGATGGATCGCGAACTTCACGATCACCCCGCGCTTCGTCAGCGCATCATAGAGCTCCGCGACTTTGTGCTGCGCCTGCGCGACCGCCATGCCGTACCCGGGAATAATCACGACGGTGCGCGCCTGCTCGAGGAGCTGCGCCGCGCCTTCGACCGTCTCCTGCTTCCAGACTTTCTGCTCCCCGGCCGCGACTGCCGGCTGCGCTTTCCCGAACGCGCCGAACAGCACGTTGGTGAACGAGCGGTTCATGGCGCGGCACATGATGATCGAGAGAATCAGGCCGCTCGAGCCGTCGAGCGCGCCGGCGGTCACGAGCAGCTTGCTGTTCAGCACGAAGCCCATCGCGACGGCCGACAGGCCGGCGTACGCGTTGAGGATCGAGATGACCGTCGGCATGTCGGCGCCGCCGATCGGAATGATCAGCAGGATGCCGAAGAGCAGCGCGAGCCCGGCGATGACGAAGAACACGGTGCGAGCCCACGGCGCGTCGGGATGCAGCACCATCGCCACCGCGAGGCCCGCGGCGACGGCGAGTACGCCGATGTTCACGACGTTCTGGCCCGGGTAGGTGACCGGGCGCTGGGGAATCCACTTCACCTCCTGCAGCTTGCCGGCCGCCATGAGACTGCCGGTGAACGTCAAGAATCCGAGGATGACTTCCGCGCACAGCGCGCCCATGCGGAAGTGCGTCATCTCGACCGCCGCGCCCGTGCCGTGCTCGCCGAGCCACAGGAAGTATTCGGCGGCGCCGACCAGCCCGGCGGCGAGTCCGCCGAACGCATGCGACAGCGCCGTCCGCTGCGGCACGGCGGTGAGCGGTACGAGCGAGAGCGGGATGCCGACGACGAACCCGGCCGCAATCGCGAGCAGGATCCAGCCGTGATGAATGATCTCCGGCTGGATCCACGTCGCGACGACCGCGATGGTCATTCCGACGATCCCGGCGACGACGCCGCGCCGCGCCGTCTTCGGATCGTTCATCCAGTTCAGCGCGAAGATGAACAGCGCCGTGGCCAGAATGGCGGACAGCTCGCTGACGGCGCGCATCAACGCTTCTTGAACATCTTGAGCATGCGGTCGGTGATCAGGAATCCGCTGACGATGTTGGTCATCGACGCGAACAGCGCGACGGCGCCGAGGATGCGGATGCCGAGCGGGTGATCCGCCCCCACGACGACGATCGAACCCACCACGGCGATCGCCGAGATCGCGTTCGTGATGGACATCAGCGGCGTGTGCAGCAGGCGCGAGACGCGGCGAATCACGCCGAGCCCGATGAACGTCGACAGGATGAACACGAACAGCATCGATCCGAAATCGGACGTCATGATTTGCGCACCTCGCCCGCGTGCGTCACGCACGTGTCGTTGATGATTTGGTCCGTGAAATCCATGCGGAGCTGGCCATCCTTCACGATGTGGCCGAGAAAGGCTGCCACGTTGCGCGCATACATCTGGCTCGCGTCGAACGGCAGCGTGCTCGGCAGATTGAGCGGGCCGAGAATCGAGACGCCGTGACGCACGATCTCGACGCCCGCCTGGGTCAGCTCGCAGTTGCCGCCGGTCTCGGCCGCCAGATCGACGATGACGGCGCCCGGTTTCATACCGTCCACGGCTGCGGCGGTGATCAGGATCGGCGCCTTCTTGCCGGGGATGGCCGCCGTGGTGATCACGATGTCGGCGTCTTTGACCGACTTGGCGAGGAAGGCGAGCTCTTTCTGGTGCGTGTCGGCCGACAGCTCTTTGGCGTAGCCGCCCGCCGTCTCGGCGTGCTCTTCGATCGCCATCTCGAGAAACACGGCGCCAAGACTTTGCACCTGCTCTTTTACCGCGGGGCGGACGTCGAACGCCGAGACGATCGCGCCGAGTCGCCGCGCGGTCGCGATGGCCTGCAATCCGGCGACGCCCGCGCCGAGCACGAGAACGCGGGCCGCGGGCAGCGTTCCGGCGGCGGTCACGAGCATCGGCAGCAGCCGTCCCGTCGCCGACGCGGCAATCAGCACGGCCTTGTAGCCCGCGACGGTGGCCTGCGAAGACAGGACGTCCATGCCCTGCGCGCGCGTGATGCGCGGCAGCAAGACGAGACTGAACGTCGTGAGCTTGCGTTGGGCGAGCTGCCGGACTAGCGCCGCGTCGGACGCCGGTTGAAACGCGGCGACGACCGCGCCGCCTTCGCGATAGCGCGCGACGTCGGCGGCGGCGGGCGCCTGCACCTGGAGGGTGACGTCGACGTCGCCGAGCGCGACCGCGCGATCGACCAGGGTCGCGCCGGCGGCGGTGTAGGCGCTATCCGGAAAAAACGCGGCCGATCCCGCGCCGCGTTCGACGACGATTTCAAAGCCGCCCTTCTTCAGGCGGCCGACGACCTCCGGCGTCAGCGCGACCCGGCGCTCGTTGGCGGCGACTTCCTTGGGTACTCCTATGCGCATCCGTTACGCTCCTCGCGGCAGCTCGCGGCGCCCCCCCGGGGTCTCCCGCTGTTGTGCCAGCATGCGCTCCGCAAAATCCACCCGCTCGGCGAGCTCGTTGCATTGCTGGCGCACCGCGTCCAGCTGCTCCTCGAGCTCCGCAACCCGCTGCTCCGCCCGGCCCCGCAGCTCGTGACTCGCCGAGGACACCGGCCCGACAGCCCACTCGCGCAGCGGCAGGTCGTCGCTATCGCGGAACTCCCCCGCCGCAATCAACACCACGTCGTACAGATACCAGATCCCCAAGCCGCCGAGCGTCAGAATCATCGCGATGGCAGTCTTCGGCTTGTCGACGTAAAAGCGATGCAGTCCGAAGATCCCACCGACCACGCCCAGTCCGAGCGCGACGCCTCGCGAGCGCCGCGAGACGTCGGGCGGCGGTGCTTCCGGCTCGCCGTCGAGCTCCTCGTCGTATGAATCGGGCCGCGTCATGCCCGATACTACGGACCGAACTGCGGGCCAGCAAGCAACCGCAGCGCGCGTCCCTCGTCGTCGTACGTGACGAGGACGATCGTCCTCGGCTGCAGCGTTACGACGCTGTCCAGAGTGAGATGTGGCGGCGTTTGACGCAAGACGTCCGTTTCGCGCCTATCCGATTCTTCATCGGCGCTTCCTGCTTTCTTGTGATCGGGGTCTTCCTCGCGATCGAAGCTGATCGACAGGCGGTACGTTCCCGGCGGCAGCGGCAGCTCGTCGAATACGAACAAGGGGCGATCGCTCTCGGCACCTCCGGCGCGGACGAGCTCGTTCACCGTCAGGCTGTCATTGATCGTCACCCGAAGCCGATAGGGAATGATTCCCCGCTCGCACACTTCCTCCTGGCGCATGTGCACCGGCAGCCGCGCCAGCTCGTCCGCGGAGCGCCGGCGGCAGCGTTGCACGCGCTCGCCGCGCGCGCGCCACGCGAGCCGGATCACCGCCGCGGACGACGGCTCTGCCGCCCACGGGACGCCGCTGAGCGCCGCCAAGCCGCCGACCGCAACGAGCACGAATGCAACCGCCAGGAGGCGACTCATGACGGCGTCGGGGCCGTATCGCACTCGCGCACGACGTCGGCATCGGGCTCGGCGGCGCCAACGCCCGCGAGCACGGTGATTTCGGTTTGAAATTCTCGCAGCGCCGCCGCCACGATGGCGCGATCACCCGCGGCGGCGAAGATCAGACGCACGCGCCGGCGATCGACGCGCTCTTGCAGCTCCGCTTCGCGGTCGTGAAACAGCCGCTGCTCGGTCCACTTGGCGCCTTCGCGATTCCAGCAGTCCCGCGGGGGACAGGCGGCGACGAGCACGCCACCCGCTCCGGCCCGGATGAGAAGCTCGACGACTGACGTGTGGAGGTTGCCGGCGCAGCTGATCGGCCAGACCCGTACGCCCGGCGCTGGATCGTGCACGATGCCGCCGGCGCCGCGGTCGCAGGCCACCACGACCACGTCGCGCGCGCCGAGCGGGCGCGCGGCGATGAAGGCGCGAATCGCGGCGAGCTGATCGCGACCGGTCCGTCCCGCCGGTCCGACGCCCATCGGCGCGCAGGACCCCGCGCAGATACCGCAGCTCACGCACAGCTCCGGGGTGACGTGGCCGACGAGCGCCGACCGGCCGCCTTCCGTGCCGCCGGGCCGCGCGATCATCGCGATCGCTTCGTACGGGCAATCGATGTAGCACTGCTCGCAGCCGGTACAAATCGATTCATCCACGACGGACTTGGGCGGCTCCGCGCGCTTCGCAGGGCGAGCCCACCAGGGAATCGCGAGGAGCACGGCGCCACCGGCGATCGTGAGCAGCCAGACGACACCGGCCGGCAGCGCGCGGCTGAGCGGCAGCCACAGCGTGTAGAACGCGTCGTACGGGGCGCGGCCCGGCGCCTGAAACAGATCCGCGGGTGGACCGAGCGGCGCGCGCCAGGCCAGAGCCAGCCCGAACAACAGGCCAATCACCGCCCACATCAGCACCCGCGGCGGCAGAAGCCCGGCTCGCGCCACGCGCGACACGTGCAGCCAGACGAGCAGGCCGATGCCGATCGGCAGCGCGATGTGTGCAAACAGATTGAGGAAGAAGAAGGCGCCGGGAATCGGGCGCTCCCCCACAAACGCGCGACTGATCGGCTCCGCGAAGATCGGCAAGACGTCGAACAAGCGCGCCCCTTCGCGCGCGAGCACCTGGGCAGGAACGTCCCAGACCATCACGAGACCCGTCCAGCCGCAAATGAGCGTGACGAAAACGAGGACGAGCCCGGTGATCCAGGCGAGGGCGCGGGGTCCCCAGCTACGGCCCTGCGCGAACATCCGCAGCGCGTGCAGCACCACGGCGACCACAGCGGCATCCGACGCGTAACGGTGTAACCCGCGGAGCCAGCGACCGAGCCAGGGTTGGGCCGTCAATGCGGCCACAGACTCGTAGGGAGCGCCCAGCCGATAGAAGAAGAGGAGAACGACACCGGTTGCGAGCAATACCAGAAACAAGGCCACGACGAGGGCGCCGCTGTGATAAAGAGGATTGAAGCGCCAACCGTAGAGGCGGTTCATCGCCGCATCGGCGCGGGCGAAGAGCCGCCACGTGACATTTTGCAGGCTGCGCATCACGGTCCGCATGAGGACTTGGAAACTAGTGCGCCTATGGATAGTTGGCCGCCCACTTCATGAATTCTTCATAAGCCGTCGACGAACTTCGTCCCATTCCGATGCAGCCATTTCCTCGGGGGGAGGACGCTATGACTCCGCAGCCAAGCGATGCCACGCCGGACAAGCCACCGTTGCTGCAACGGCTCTACGACAGTCCGTTCCTACTCCTCGTCGCGGGGATCGCCGTGATGGCGGTCTTCTACACGTTCTGGGGGCTGTGGGAAATCCTCACGCTCCCCCGCGCTCCCCTGCCCTGATCTCGAGGACTCTATGCACACCGGGATGGTATCGCCGCGCGGCATTTGGTGGAAACCCGCGCACAAGGCTGAGAAGATCTGGGTCCTCATCGCGTTCGCATGGTGCATGGTGCTCTTCGCGATGATGCCGCTCTGGCACCTCAAGGGCGCGCAAAATCCGTCCGGGATCCGCCATCGCGTCGATCCCAACGCGTACGCGCGGCGCACGACTGAGTTCATTCACACCTATCAGGTCGGGACCGATGCCGGGATCCCCGTCGTCGAGCCGCCCGCCGGCAGTGACGTTTATCTCCTCGGTCGCATGTGGTCGTGGCAGCCGGTGCTCAAGCTGCACAAAGGTGTCCAGTACACGCTGCATCTCTCGTCGCTCGACGTGAATCACGGATTCAGCCTGACGCCGGTGAATCTCAACTTCCAGGTGGTCCCGGGCTACGACTACGGCTTACGGATCGTGCCGACCGAGGCGGGAGACTTCCGCGTGGTCTGCAACGAATTCTGCGGGATCAACCACCACACCATGGTCGGCCGGATCATCGTCATCGACGACAGTGCCGCTGCACGGCCGGCCGCGGGAGGTGCCCAATGACCCCGACCACCGCTCCGGCGCAAGCCTCGCCGTCCTTGCTGTACCGGATCTGCGGGACGACAGGGCTCAAGATCAACGCGCAGGCGGAGAAACTGATCAAGGCCAACGCCGTCGCCGCGACCGTGGCGCTGCTGATCGGCGGCATCGCCGCGGTGTTGCTGCTCCTCACGCGCTGGCAGGCCGTGCATCTCCTGCCGGCCGAATGGTTCTACCGCGTGCTCACCGTGCACGGTATGAGCATGCTGATCTTCTTCATCATCTTCTTCGAGATGGCGGTGCTCTACTTCGCGAGCGCGGTGCTGCTCAACAGCCGCGTCGCGACGCCGCGGCTCGCCTGGGCCTCGTTCTGGCTCATGGTGCTCGGCGCGGTGCTCGTCGAAGCGATCATGTGGAGCGGCAGAGCCGACGTGCTGTTCACATCCTACGTGCCGCTGCGCGCGGATCCACTCTATTACCTTGGCATCATCCTGTTCGCGGTCGGCGCGTTGATCGTGACCGGCATCTTCTTCGGCACGCTCGTCGTCGCGAGGCGCGAGCGGACGTATGAAGGGTCCGTCCCGCTCGTGACGTTCGGCGCCTCCACGGCCGCGATCATCTCCGTCATCACGCTCGGTCACGGCGCTGCGATCTACATCCCGACGTTCCTCTGGTCACTCGGGCTGATGAACGTCGACCCCGAGATCTACCGCATGGTGTGGTGGGGTCTGGGCCACTCGTCGCAGCAGATCAACGTCGCGGCCATGGTCTCCATTTGGTATCTGCTCGGCGCGCTGACGATCGGCGCCGTCGTGCTCAACGAGAAGATCAGCCGCACGGCGTTCGTCCTGTACGTGCTGTTCATCTCGATGGCGGCGGCCCATCACCTCCTCGTCGATCCCGGCCTCTCGCCGGCGTGGAAGGTCTGGAACACCAGTTACGCGATGTACCTCGCGGTGCTCGCGAGCATGGTGCACGGCTTCACGGTGCCCGCGGGGATGGAAGTGGGACAGCGCCTGCGCGGCTTGACCAAAGGGACGTTCGAGTGGCTGCGCAAAGCGCCCTGGAGCGACCCCGGCTTCAGCTCGCTCGTCTTCTCCGTCATCATCTTCGGCTTCCTCGGCGGCATCACGGGGGTGACGTTCGGCACGGAGCAGATCAACATCATCGCGCACAACACGCTGCGGATTCCCGGGCATTTCCACGCGACCGTCGTCGGCGGCACGGCGCTCGCGTTCATGGGCATCACCTACTACGTCATCCCGCTCATCTTCCGGAAGCAGGTCGCGTTCTGGAAGCTCGCCAAGATCCAGCCGTATCTGTTCGCCGGCGGGATGACGATCTTCTCGATCTTCATGACGTTCGCGGGGACGTTCGGCGTGCCGCGGCGGCACTGGGACGTCTCATTCTCCCAGGCGCCGTTCGACGTGCAGTACAATCCTGCGGTCTCGCTCGTCATCGGCATCATGGCGCTCGGCGGCCTGCTCGCGGCGCTGGGCGGCGCGATCTATATCGTCGTCACGGTGTGGTCGGTCTTCTTCGGGAAGTCCATCGCGTCGCTGTCTCCCGAGCAGATCCGCGCGTTGCCGACCGGCATCCCGCAGGGCATCCTGCGGCCACCGGCGCCGCTGCCGCAGGGCGAGCCGGATCATCGTGGCATGACGCGCGGCACGCTGGTGCTCGTCGCAGTGTTCCTCATGGCGTTCATCGCGTACTACTTCGTGAACTGGAAGCTGCTCTCCGTCGTGTGGAGAGTGGGATGACGGTGACACGGCGCGAAGCCGGAGCGCTCGCCGCATTCGCCACGATCGGCGCGATCACGGCGGTGTGGTGGGCGCTCGCGCTCTGGCCGCTGCCCGGCGACGCGCCCAGCTGGATGGAGCGGACGCGGGCGGTGTGCTTCGGCTCGGTGCATAACGGCTTGCCCACCATCGCCGGTTGGATGGTGCTCATCGGGCAGCCGGTCTACATGCTGGCGACGTTATGGCTGATCTCCGGACACACCGTCGTCAGCGGCGTCCGCGCCCTGGCCACGCAATCCTTCGGACGCACCACGCTGGGTGCGGCGCTGGCATTCACAGCGCTGGGTCTCAGCGCCGCCGGCATTCGGGTTGCACGGGCCGCCGGCGAAGCGGTTGCGGCGCCGTCGCCCGCCCCGCCCACGGGCGAGGTGCCGCGGATCGATCGGCCGGCCCCGCCGCTCGCGTTGGTCGATCAACAGGGCACCGAGATCACGCTGGCGCAATTCCGCGGCCGGCCGGTGTTCGTGTCGTTCGCGTTCGCCCACTGCGAGACCGTGTGCCCGCTGCTCGTAAAGGATTTGCTACAGGCGCAGGCGCTGGCGGCCGAGCTCAGGCCGGTGCTCCTCGTCGTGACGCTCGATCCGTGGCGCGATCCACCCGCGCGGCTTCCGGCGATAGCGACCGAGTGGCGACTGGGCGATGATGCACACGTCCTGAGCGGCGAGGTCGCAGAAGTGGAGCGGACGCTCGACGCGTGGCAGGTCGGGCGAACCCGCGATCCTCGCACCGGCGACGTGACGCACGCGTCCGTCGTCTACCTGCTCGATCGTCAGGGGAGAATCGCGTTCCTGCTCAGCGGGACCAGCGACCCCAAGACGGTCGCCGCGCTCGCGCGCCTGCTTTAGGACGCGAGCATCCCGCGGAGCGCGGACTCCAAAGTCTCGAACCGAAAGTGAAATCCCGACCCGAGTAGGCGCGCCGGCACCACACGCTGGCCGCTTTCCAGCAGCTCCGCGCTGTCGGCTCCAAACGCCATCCGCAGCGCGAAACTGGGAACCGCGAAGACCGCGGGGCGTCCCAGCACCTTCCCCAGCGTCTTCGCCAGCTCTCGGTTCGTGACGGGATGGGGTGCGGTCATGTTGACTGGTCCGACCAGGGCATCGCTCGCAAGGACGTACGCGATGGCGGCGATGACGTCGTCGAGCGCGATCCAGCTGACGTACTGATCGCCGCTGCCGACGTGGCCGCCCAGGCCCAGGCGAAACGGCGGCAGCATCTTCGCGAGCGCACCACCGGTCGGTGTGAGCGCGATGCCGAATCGCATGTTCACGACGCGAATACCGGCGCGTGTCGCCGCGCTCGTGGCCGCTTCCCAGTCACGCGAGACCTGCGCGAGAAAATCCGCGCCCGGCGCGCTCTGCTCGTCGAGGATGGCATCACCGCGATCGCCGTAGTACCCGACGGCGGACGCGGCGAGCAACGTCCGCGGCCGCCGCTGCAGCCCGGCCAACGCGTCGGCCACGAGATGCGTTCCCACGACGCGGCTATCGCGAATGCGGTTCTTCTTGGCAGACGACCAACGGCCGAAGACGTTCTCCCCGGCGAGGTGAATGACGACGTCGACGCCTTCGAACGCCGCGCGATCGATCGTACCGCGCTCTGGATCCCACTGAATCGCGCGTTCGCCGGGCGCCGGCGGCCGCCGCACGAGCGGCACGATGTCATGACCCGCGCGTGCAAGTACGGGTTGGAGCGCTGAGCCGATGAGACCCGTCGACCCGCTCACCACGATCTTCATTCGGGAAGGATCGCTTCGGCCTCGATTTCCACCAGCATGGCGGGATCGACCAGTCGTGTAACAGCGACGAGTGTACACGCCGGCCGGATCGTGCCGAAGATCTCGCCGTGCGCTCGGCCGATTGCTTCCCAATGGTCGATGTTCGTCACGTACAGGCGTGTGCGCACGACATCGGCAAAGCTCGCGCCGGCTTGCTGGAGGGCCCGACCGATGTTTCGCAGCGCCTGCACGGCCTGCGCGTAGGGATCGCCGGCGCCGACGATCTTGCCGCTCGCGTCGGTCGCGGTCGTTCCGGCGACGTGCACGACGGAGCCCACACGGACGGCGCGCGAATACCCGACCACCGGCTCCCACGGTGCACCACTCGAGATGTTCTGCCGGTTCATTCCGCTGCTGCGTTCCAGGTGATGTGGGACGGTGTGCCGACCGACTTCGCCTCGGTGATGCGCTCGTCCGTGGCGCGGACGATCTCTTCGACGCCACGCGGTGGATTGAGGAAGGTGACACCGCCGATGCTCGGTGGCGTCGTCGGTCGACCGTCGGCCGTCCGCAGCTCCGCGAGCCCCGTCCGCAGCTTTTCCAGAACCACGCGCGCCGAGGCGGCCGGCGTTTCGGGGAGCAGTGCGATGAATTCGTCGCGACCAAGGCGAGCCACGAAGTCGGTGGCGCGGAGGGCGCCGCGCAGCGCGGCTGCCGCCGCGCGCACGACGTCGTCACCGACGCGTATGCCGAGGTCGATCGCGACCACGCTGAAGGGGTGCTGGTAGCGGCGGGCCCGCTCGATCTCCGCGCCGGCTGCCTCGTGGAAGGCGCGGGCGTTCCGCACGCCGGTGAGATCGTCGACCCGGGCCAAGCGCCGTTCCCGACCCAGCGACCGCCGCAATGCCAGGATGGTCCAGGTCAGGCCGCCGATTGCGGCCAGAGCGACCACGATGATCGCCAGGCACTCGCGAAGCATGAGCTAAGCTACCTGCTTGCCACGCCTTTGCTCAACGGCACCACGGCAACCGCATACCGGCAGGGGTTCCAGCGGCATCCGTCCATGATGACGCGAACGCGATAGGTCATCGTCGTGTCGGATGTGAAATGCAGGAATGGCAGCGATTCGCCGTTTCGTTCCTTGGCGATCTCGCTGTCGCTCGGCTTCAGCAAGGTGAGCTCGAGTCTCGAGCAGTCGTCGTCGCAGAGGGCCAGAATCGCGTAGGAATGGCCGGCGACGAGCGTTGTCTGAAGCAGAGCGCCTTCCGCGGTGTTGAGCATGCCCACGCGGCGGACGACCTGCCGATGAGCCGCGGGTTCGACCGCGGCGATGGCGCCCGACATGCGTTCTTCGACTTGCCGTTCCCAGCGGTCCTGTCCAACGAGCGTTCGGGCCAAGAGTGGGAAGGCCAAGAGAACGAGGGCGAGCCTCATCGGACCTGGCGCCGCGACGCGCTGATGACGACGATCGCCAATGCGAGTCCCGCAATCGCGCAGGCGATGGCCAACCCGCCGAGGGGCATCATCGGACCCAGTCGAATCGGGTCCACGAAATCGCGTTGCCAGTCGGTCGTCCAGTCACCGACCGGCCGCTTCAACGCCAAGGCGAGCGCCGTGTCCACCGGCTGGGTAGACGTCCAAAAAGTCAGGAATCGCTCACGCCCGATCGATGTCGCGATGTCCCCAAGCAGTCGCTGACCCGCCGCCAGACGGGGCACGCGATCCCACCAGCGACGCTCGATCCGCACGATGTCCGGCACGGGGAACGATTGGTCGTCACTCGCGCCGGCCAATACCGCGGCGCGACAGGCGTCGCTCCTCGCCGCGAGACAACCAACGGCGGTGGGTGGGAGCGAGTAGATAGCGTCCCAGTACCACGGATAGCGCGGGTCGGAAGCGAACCATAACCCCTGCCGATCGGGCGGACCGCCCTCCAGCGTCAACGCCAGGTCCCAGTTTCGAGCGGCCAACCACGCTCTCACCGGCCGGCTGGGAGTTCCGAACGCCGCGTAGAACGCGCACGGGCCGAGTCCGGCCTTGACCCATTGGACGAAGTCCTCGAACGATGCGCCCTGCCGACCCCGGACCTCACCGGCAACATAGCGGCTCCAGTAAAGGCCGGCCGGCACGACTGCGACGCAGGTCGTGCGATCCGTCGAATCCGGCGCGAGATATGACGAAACATCTTCTTGCGGCACGGGACCATCGCGCGTTACGAGCGGGCGCAGCCGGGTGATGAGCGCGACGCTCACCTTCGTTTCTCCAAGTCCCAGCTGACGCCAGGCGAGATGTGCCGCGCTGTCGACCAGCGTCGGAGGCGGCATCATCACCCCTGCGGATTCGCTCATCACGCGCAACGATTGCCCCGCGGCGTTGATCCCATGCACGCGCTGCCGCAGATCACGGCGCGCGGTGAGGAGGCGCAACGACGCCTCCGTAGCGCGCCACGCGTCCGCCAGGCTTTGTGCGCGGAGCCGCGCAGGCGTTCCCCGCGGCGGTTGTGAGAAAAAAGTCGAGTGCCCGCTCGATTTCGCGCCGTGGGGCGGCAGATACGCGAGCCCCACGAGCACACAGGCGACCACAGCGGCCCCGATCCAGCGCTTCAGAGACGCCATCTACTGCTCCGCAGGGCGCACAGACCCAAGATCAGCGTCCATCCCAGAGCGGCCGCGCTGGTCCACCAGGTCAGCGTGATGCGAGGAGGACGGGCGGCGAGTGCACGAGAGCGCCAGCGTACCACCAGCGAATCGAGCGGCAGCCCGGCGGTGGCAGCGAGCCGCGCGCCGATGGGCGCTGCGGGGTCGGCGACGAGCCGGCGATAGGCCTCGCGTCCTCCGATCTGCAGTGCCTCGCGCACGAGCAGCATCCGGGCGGAGTTGCCGAGCGGCCGTGGCAACGTGTTCGGGGGTAAGGAGCGTAGCAGCGCGGTGCAGGCGTCGTCGGAATGTTCCCGGCAGCGGCGCAACAGGGGCGCCGTCGCTCCGCGCCCGAAGTAATCATTGAACGCGCCGACGACGATGCCTTCTCGTTCGGCGGGCGTGGAGTACCAGCGCGCCAGCAAGCCGGCCGTGTCGTTGACCTGGAGAACGTCCTCACAGCGGGAGCGATCGCCAAGAAAACATCGGCGCACGGCTTCCGACGGCGCCGTGACCAGCTGCAGAAACACGTCCGGCGCCACGTCGATGCGACGGACGTTCGGACGCAGCCCGCCACCCAGCCAGTCGGCCAGCGCGCGATCAAACCGCGGCGGCGTCACGCTCGACAACAGGATCGCCGTCGTCGCAGTCACGTCGAGGTTCCACGGGACCTCGAGTCCGACGTACAGGATCCGCCGCGGCGCGATCGTATCCGGATCGACGGCACGAATGAAATACGGCGAGCTGACGAGATCCGCCGCGACGCTGCCGTAGAGGCTGTCGAGCACCGGCCACGCCCGCGCTGCCGCCTCGCGCAGCGGCAGCGCCGAAGGGTTGGTGATGATCCGCAGCGCGCCGACCACGATCGTATCGCCGTCCGCGGCGCGCGCGCGCTCCAGGCTGTCGGCAACATCCGCGAGCCGCGCGGCCTCACGCCAGGCGCGCAGGAGGCTGTCGGCCCGATGGCCCAGTCGCGCGATGTCCGAGTCCTGCGCCGACAATGGGCGCGTGCCCAACACGACGAGCGCCAGCAGGAGCGACCTAGACATCGACGAGCATCCAGCGACCGGTGAACACCGCCAGCGGACCCGGTCCCGCCAGCAGCAGCGTCTGCACCGTCCCGACGAGATCGACGTCGATGCCGGCCATCCCGCCGACCACCTGCACGAGAATCAGTGCGGCGATCGTTCCGAGAATGATGCCGGCGGTGCGCGCCGTCCCGGCGGAAATGGCAAAGAACACCGCGTACGCGACGAACAGCGCGAATGCAAACCGCACGGTCAGCGCGATCGGATACGCCTGCAGGCCCGGCGGCAGCGTCGCCGAGAGTGTCGCGAGCAGCGTACCGAGTAGAACGGCCGCGATTGGAGCAACGAGCAGCAGCCCTCCCGCGCCAAAACGCAGCAGGACGTACTGCCAGCGCGGCACCGGCAGCGTCAGCGCGTGCACGTGGCGGCCGCGGTGATCGGCCGCCCACGCCGCGATCGCGACGAGCAACCCGAGCGCTGTGGCGAGCAAGGGATAGAGCGTCCCCCAGGACTGCACGGCGTGCAGCAGTTCCTGCGCTTGCAACGCGCCGCGGTCGGGAGGCGCCGCGCCCTGAATGGACACCAACGGGATGGCAAACCCGGCGATCGTACCGAGCACGATCACGAGGCGCGCCCATTTCCACTGCGTGGACAAGACGGCCCGGTACATGCGGATCATGGCGTGGTCCTCCCCGCCGCCGAGCCGCGAAAGCTGCGCAGCAGCTCGACGAAGCCGTCCTCGAGATCCAGGTCGATGACGTCGTTGACGACGGCGCCGAGTCCCTGCACGTACGCCAGCATGCCCGGCTCCCAGTTTGCGACGACCCAACTCTCCCCGGCGCCATTTTCCGATTCACGCCTCAGCATGCGGAACGGCGCGTCGCGCAGCTCGCGCGGCGCACCGGATACCGTGAGACGTTTGATCCCGCGCTTGAACGTCTCCATCGGTGACTCGATGATTAGACGTCCGTTGTCCATGACCGCAACCCAATCGCACACGCGCTCCAACTCGTGCACGAGGTGACTCGAGATGAAAATCGTGGCGCTGCGCTCGGAGACGTACGCCAGCAACGCGCTCAGGATGTCGCGTCGCACGACCGGATCGAGGCCGTCGGTCGGTTCGTCCAAGACGAGCAGGTCGCCGCACTGCGCCAGGGCGAGCAGCATCATCAGCTTCGCTTTCTGTCCCTTCGAGAGCCGGCCGAAGAGCTGGCCGGCATCGAGCTCGAAGCGGCTCACGAGCTCGGCGGCGCGCGCCTGATCCCAACGCGGGTAGAACGCGGCCTGGAAGTCGATCAACTCCTGCACGGTGAGCGTGGCGTCGAGATGCGGCTGCTCGGGCACATAGCCCACGTGAGCGAGCACGCGAGCGTGTTGCGCGGGCATCGCGTCGCCGAGCACCGTGATGCGTCCGGCGCGCGCGCGTAGCAGGCCCAAGATCAAGCGTATGGTCGTCGTCTTGCCGGAGCCGTTGGGTCCGAGGAACCCGTAGATCGAGCCGCTCGGGACATGAAGGTCGAGATCCTCGATGGCGAACGTCTTGCCCGCCCGATAGGATAGCCGTTCGATCTCGATGGCATTGCTCATGTGGACTTGACCCCCAGTTCGCTCTCGAGCGCCCGCTGCAACTCGGCTAGCGGCACTCCGGCGCGCCGGGCCTCCGCGAGGAGCTTGCGTACGAGCGCGGCCGCGTGCTGCGCGCGTTCGCGCGCCCGCCGTCCGGGAGCGAGCTCGCGGACGAAGGTGCCGGCGCCATGCCGAATCTCGACGAACCCCTGCTCTTCGAGCTCGCGATACGCTTGAGTCACTGTCGCGGGGTTGATGCGTAGCTCGGCGGCGAGCTGTCGAACCGATGGAAGGGACGCTGCACTGCTCAACGTGCCGTTTGCGATCGCGAGCCGGATGCGTTCGGCGATCTGCGCATAGAGTGGAATCGAACTGCGAGGGTCGACACCCTGAAACACAAGCACGCGCTCGCGTTATAGTGTACTGGTACACTATGACAGTTACCAAAGAACGGCAAGTGCCGTCCCGTGATTTGAGCGTGAAAACCGGATAGATCGGCGTGCCCGTCCCCACTAGCTTCACCGCCATGACGTCCAGCGAGCGGTGGCAGGCGGTATTGGCCAGAGATCGCCGATTCGACGGCGCATTCGTCTATGCGGTCCGCTCGACCGGCATCTACTGCCGTCCCTCCTGCGCCAGCCGGCGCCCGCGCCGCACGCAGGTGACGTTCTTCCCCATCGCCGAAGCGGCCGAGCGCGAGGGATATCGCGCGTGCAAACGGTGCCACCCTGCCGCTGCGGCTGGATCAGACCCGACGGTCGCCCTGGTGCGTGAGGCCTGCCGCCGGATCGATGCCGGCGAATCACTCCGGACCGAGCCGCGGCGGCTCGCGCGCGCATTCAAGCGGGTGCTCGGGATCACGCCGCGAGCCTACGCCGAGGCGCGGCGCGTCGAGCGGTTCAAACGTGAGTTGAAACGGAGGAAACAGGTGAGTCCCGCACTCTACGAGGCCGGATACGGCTCCTCGAGCCGCGTCTACGAACGCAGCGACGACCAGCTCGGCATGACGCCCGCCACATACGCGCGCGGCGGCGCGGACGTCGGCATCGCGTACGTCACCGTCCCCACATCCCTCGGCCGCATGCTGGTCGCGGCGACGGAGCGCGGCGTGTGCCGCGTCGCGCTGGGCCCGAGTGCCGGCGTGCTGGAGGAGGAGCTGCTCGACGAGTTCCCGCATGCGCGCGTCGTTGCCGATCGGAGCGGCAAGCTCCACGGCTGGGTGACGAGCATTCTCGCGTATTTGGACGGCTCAGAGCCCGACCTCGATCTCCCGCTCGACATTCGCGCGACGGCGTTCCAGCGGCGGGTTTGGAAGGAGCTGCAGCGGATTCCGTTCGGGACCACGCAGACCTACAGCGAGATCGCGCGGCGGATCGGAGCGCCGCGCGCCACGCGCGCGGTCGCGCAGGCCTGCGCGACGAACCCGGCGGCGCTGATCATTCCGTGTCACCGCGTCGTGCGGGCGGACGGCGATCTGGGCGGCTACCGCTGGGGAACGGAGCGCAAGCGCGCGCTCCTCGAGCAGGAGCGCGCGCACGCCGACTAGTTACAGCTGGGCTTTGCCGCTGCGCGACTCCAGCGCGTCGTAGACGCGGCCGCGATCGTACTGCGATCCGATCCCCTGTGCGGCGGCGCGCACCGCCGCCCGGATCGTGTCGTCGATCCGCACCTTATTGATCACCGCGATCAACAGCTCGGCGCGCTCGTGGTCGGAGTTGACGCCTTTCGCCGACTCGAGCACCGCCAGCGCCAACGGCTGGGAGACCGGGCGGTGCTCGAGCACGCTCGCGAGCACGCGCGCGTGATCGTAGTCCGAGCCGATCGTGTTCGCCGCGGCGAAGAACGCCGGGCGCATCGCGTCGTCGATCGCCGCCGCGCCGCTCACTTCCGTCAACACTTGCGCCAGCTCGTAGTCGGACGAAATCGTCTTCGCCGACAGCAGCACGTCCGCCAGCATCGCCGGGGTCGTGCCGGTGCGGTGCACGACCGCGGTCAGCACGCGGCCGTGCTCGTAGTCTGAGCCGATGGAGTTCGCTGCCTTGAAGTAGGCAGCCCGCACAGCCTCGTCGATCGGCCGCGCGTCGTTTACTTCGATGAGGAGCGTGGCCAGCTCGTAGTCCGACCCGATCCCCGACGCGGCGTCGAGCATCGCGGCCTCCGTCTCCGCCGTCAGTCCCGGCCGCGATAACGCGGCCTTGAGCACGCGGTGGCGCTCGTAGTCCGAGCCGATCTGCTTTGCCGCCGTGATGAAGCCCTGCTGCATCCCTGCCGTCAGCGGCTGCGCCTGCGCCGCGGCGATGAGAACCTCGGCCAGCTCGTAGTCGCTGCTGATCGTTTGACCGGCCATCGTCACGAGCCGCTCGTATCCCGCGGGATCGAGCTTGCCGCTCCCGATCGCCGCCTGATAGTAGACGCGCCGCGTGTAGTCGCCCGACAACTGGCCAAGCTCGTCCATCAGGCCCTGGATGCCCTTCGTCTTCAGAATCCACTGCGCGCGCGCCTCGGCCTGGAAACCGGTGTGACGCATCAGGTACGTGAGCGTCTGCGTGAGCCAGGCCTGCGCCTCGGCGTCGTACGGCTTGACGGTGCCGTCGACGCGGTAGTTCCGCTCGAGCGTGTTTCCATCGCCACGCTGAATCGTCAGGCGCCGGTCGTGGTCGCCGTAGTCGACCTCGATCGTCACTCGGACGCCGGACGCGACGGTCGCGATGTCGCTGAAGTCGTCAGTCAACGTGAACTTGCCCGTCGCCGCGAACCGGATGCTGCAGCCGCCCAGGTTCGTGAAGATCAGCATGTTCTCGTTCTCTTCGGTCATGCCCGTGCTGGTGTGCTCGGAGCGACCGGAGCATCCCGGCAACGTGTCGACCGCGGCCGCCCGGACGACTCTGGCGGGAACCCGCGCCGTCACACGTCCGGCCACGTGCGGCGCCGGCACCATGGGCGTCGTGTCGATCGACGCGGCGACGGGCGCCGGGTGCGCGATGCGCGGCGCCGCGGCGGCGAGGGGCACGACGATCGCAACGGCCGCGATCCAGGCCGGTACGGCCGAGCGCGGTGACAGCGTATCGCGCCGCCGGCCCGCGTCGAGCACGTCGATCAAGCGCGTCGCGAGCTGCGCGGGCCGCGCCATCGCGACGCTCGCGAGCGAGGTCGCCGAGGCAGCGCGGAGGCCGCGCGCGATCTCGAGGAGATGCGTCGCATACGCCGAGGGCTTCGAGCCGGCGCGCAGCACCTGGTCGTCGCACGCCCGCTCGCGCTCGTCACGCAGCCGCGTCGCCGCCAACCAGACGAGCGGGTTGAACCAATAGACGGCGCACGCGAGCCGCGCGATCAGCTGTGTCGCGAAATCGTGTCGCTTCACGTGAGCCAGCTCATGGAGTAAGACATCGCGGCGGCGCTCGAGCGGCCAGTCGGTCGCTTCAGCCGGCAGCAGGATCGTCGGGCGCCGGATGCCCCACGTCATCGGCATCGCCGGTCCGTCGGCGTGCAGCAGCCGCACGTGGCGATGGACACCGACCTCGCGCGACAGCTCTTCCAGGAGGAGCAGCCAGTCGTCGTCGAGCATCGGCGGCGTCGCGGAGGCGAGCCAGGTGATGCGCGCCAAACCGATGCCGAGCAGCATGAGCACGAGGCCGACGCCGCTGAGCCACATCGGCACGATCCACGTCGTCCAGCTCGTGCGGATATGGAACCGAACCTGATCCGTGCCGGCTGTTGCCGTCACCGCCGCGCGGTCGGGTTCGGCAAATGGACGCGGCGCACCGGCCGGCGGCGTGACGGACGCGAGTGGCGCAGCGCGCGGCGCGGCCGCGGCGGGCACCGGTTCGACGTCGACTTTGAATGAGGACGGCGTTTCGAGCCGCGGCCAACCGGCGACGGCCCAGTTGGGGACGAGCTTCGCGACGACCGGCAGCGCGAGGACGCCGCCGCACGCCAACGCCCAGACGAGATGCCGCAGCGCGGCGGCAGAGTGACGGAGCGTGAGCGCGACCACGCCCGCGACCAGAAGAATGATGGTCGCCTTGACGAAGGCATCAGCCAGGAACGCGATCATGTCAGCGGCCCTCCTTGCGCGCGTCAGCGATACGCTGGCTCAAGCGTGCGAGCTCCGCATCGGAGAGCCGGGTGGACTGGAGGTCGAGCAGCGCCGCCACCGCTTGCTCGGTCGAGCCGTCGAAGAACGTGTGCAGCACCTGGCGGAGCGCGGATTGGCGCGCGCGCTCACGCGGCACGGTCGGCAGGAAGACGTAGCGTGGACCATCCTCTTCGTGCCGGAGGTGCCCCTTCTCCTCGAGCACCCGCAGCAGCGCGCGCACCGCCGAGTAGCTTGGCGGCTCGCTCATTTGCGTGAGCACTTCGGCGGCCGTGGCGCGACCGGCCCGATAGATCACGTCCATGATTTCGCGTTCGCGGCGGCTGAGCTTGGCTTCCTTCGACATGAGCATCCTCAGCGGGGGTGGAATGCTAAAAAAACAGCATCGTCTGCTAAGAAACTAGCATTGGGACCGCGGCTGTCAAGAAGTGCGGAGACCTAGGGAAACTCCCGAATCGGCGGGACGCGACGGACCCGGATCACATCATTGGGGACGGATTGCCTATAATGTCGTCCCATGCTGAGACGCCTGCGCCCCCTCATCCTGACCGGGCTCTGTTTGTCCCTGCCTGCTCTGCTTCCGGCTCAGGAGGTGAGCTATCGGATCGTGGTAAACGCGACGAACCCGGTCGCGCGGCTGACCCGCGACCAGGTGTCCAAGATCTTCCTGCGCAGGATCAATCAGTGGGATAACCACCAGCCGGTGCTACCGGTGGATCAGGCCGCGGACTCTCCGGTCCGGCGGGCCTTTACGAAGGAGATTCACGGCCGGACGGTCGCGTCGATTCAGACGTGGTGGCAGCAGCAAACCTTCGCCGGGATCGGCGTGGCGCCGCCCGAGCGGGCCTCCGACATCGACGTACTCGATTACGTGCGCCGCTATCCCAACGCCATCGGCTATGTCCGAGCCGGCGTGATGGTCGGCGGCGACCTGAAGATCATCGACGTCACGCCGTAAGCTCAACGGCCGGCTATGTACGAAACGCTTCGTATTGACAACTACGAAGTCTTTCGTATAATCAAGGGCATGATCCGCCCCACCAACGCCGAGCTCGCCATTCTGGGAGTATTGTGGAAGCGCGGGCCGAGCACCGTCCGCGACGTCCATGAAGCGCTGCGCGAGCAGCGCGATGAAGCCGTGGGCTACACCACGATCCTCAAGCTGCTGCAGATCATGACCGACAAGAAGCTGGTAAAACGCGACACGCGCTCCCGCACCCACGTGTATGCCGCCGCCGTTTCCGAGGCAACCACGCGCGGACATCTCCTGTCTGACCTCGTAGATCGGGCGTTCGGAGGGTCGTCGCTGGCGCTCGTCCTGCAAGCGCTGTCCACCACCCGCGCGACCCCTGCTGAGCTGGAACAGATTCGCCGCCTCATCGATGAACGAAAGGGACAAAAGTCATGACCGCCACTTCCGCCCTTGGCTGGGCGCTCGTGCACTTCGTGTGGCAAGGCGCCGTCCTGGCCGTCTTGCTCGGCATCGCCCTCGCCCTCATCAAGCCGACGGCGGCGCGCACGCGATACGCGCTCGCCGTGCTGACCCTTGTGGCCATGATGGTCGTGACCATTGCGACGGGCGTGCGGCTGCTCAATCGGGCACCGGACCTCGCACCCGCGGCCGCCATGCAGTCTTCTGCCGCGCCGGACCGTTCCGCCGCGGGCAACCGCCTTTCCCCCGCCCCGACGCCCGCGGGCGATCGCGCGACGCTCAGCACCGCCGGTCCACCGACGCCCAGCGGCGCCGCGATCGACCGGCTGCGTGATGCGTTGGAGCCGGCGCTTCCCTGGCTCGTCGTCGTGTGGGTCTTCGGTGTGCTCGTGCTGTCGATCCGGCTGGCGCACGGCTGGCTCACGGCACGCAGGCTCCGCACGCACGGCACGCGCGACAGCTCCGCTGCGTTGACGGCGGTGCTGGCCCGTCTCGCCACGCGGCTCCGCGTGACGCGGCCCGTCCGGCTGCTCGAGTCCCTTGCCGTCGAAGTTCCCGCGGTGATTGGCTGGCTTCGTCCCGTGATCCTCGTGCCGACGAGCGCACTGACCGGGCTAACGCCCCAGCAGCTCGAGGTGTTGCTCGCGCACGAGCTCGCGCACGTGCGGCGCTACGACTACCTCGTCAACGTCGTTCAGTGCGCGATCGAGACGCTGCTCTTCTATCATCCGGCGGTCTGGTGGGTCTCCCGTTGCGTTCGCGAAGAGCGCGAGCATTGCTGCGATGACCTGGTCGTGGCGACTTGCGGCGATCCACGGCTCTACGCGTCCGCCCTCGTCGGGATGGAGCGGCTTCGTCCCGCCGCGCCGCGGCTCGCGATGGCCGCGACCGGTGGCGGCGGCTCGCTCCTCCATCGCGTCCAGCGTCTGCTCATGCCGGCGAACGTCCGCGCGGAGTACTTCCCGCGCTGGTCCGCCGGCATCGCGGGTGTCTTCGCGGTGACCGTGGCGCTGTTTGCCTCGGGGCGCGACCACGCCGCCGATGCCCGATCCACGGAGACGATCACGGTCCAATCCGACACGACGCGCCTGTCGCCGGACACCGTCGTGCGTGCGCCGGACTTCTCGCAAACCCTGGCGCAGCGCTGGGATTGGGCGCGCGCAGCGGCGCGGCAGCTCGGCAAGCGCGCCTACTGGGTCGGGTACACGATTCCCCACCCCGAGTGGCTGGATCACTCCGTGTACGTCGATCGCGGCATGGAGGTCAAAGGGGAGAACAACATCACGATCGGCGGCCGCATGTACGGCAATTTCCAGGGATTCATGTTCCGCGGCGTACGCCTCGGTCCGTTGACGGGCGCGCAGGACTCCGACGACATCGTGATTCTCTTCGCCTTCACCATCGCGCAGGGCGGCACGCCGACGCTGGCGCACGTGCACGTCGCCAGCTCGTACCTGCCAATTGATTTCCGCGGGCGCTCGCTCCTGTGGCTCGGTCCCGCGACCGAAGCCCAAAGCCTGCCGGTCGTCGAAGGCGTGCTGGCGGCGACGACCAATCCCGATTTGCGGGAGGACGTCGTCGCGGCGATCGGCATTCACGGCTCGAGTGCGGTGGTCGTGCCGACGCTCGTGCGGTTACTGACCGGCACCGAGTCCGACAACGTGCGCTCGCAGGCGGCCGAATGGCTGGGCTTCCACCCCACGCCCGCCGCCGTCGTCGCACTGAGCGCGGCCGCGCGTGGCGATCGGTCGGGCGACGTGCGCCGGGAAGCCGCCGAGGCGCTCGGCGAAAACACGCTGCCCGCGGCGACCGACTCGGCGATCGGGCTCGCCAAGACCGCGCGGGACGCCGATACGCGCCGCCAGGCGGTCGAGAGCCTTGGCGAGAAGGGCAACGATCAGGCCTACGCCGCGGTGGCTTCCATCGCGCGGACCGAGCCCGATGACGACGTCGCCCGCGCCGCGGTCGAAGCCCTCGGCGAGATGCCGAGCGATCGCGGGCTGGCCGCGCTGCGAGACATCGCCCGTACGCATCCTCGCCCCGACGTGCGGCGTGCAGCGCTCGAGACGCTGGCCGACCATCTGCCCCGAGCCGACGCGGTGACGCTGCTCAAGACCGTCGCGACGAACGATGCGGAGCCGGACGTGCAGCGGGACGCAATCGAGAAGCTCGCCGATCTCGCGCCGACGGCCGAAACCGCGACGTACCTGTCGAACCTGATGGCGAGCTCGCACAGCGACGACGTGCAGCGCCAGGCGCTGGAGAGTCTTGCGGATCTCGGTGAGCTTGGCATGCCGGCCGTGATCGCCGCGGCGCGGACACATCCGAGCGCCGACCTGCGCCGCGCCGCAGTCGAAACCATCGGCGACAAGTCGCCGGCCCAGGCGCTCGACCTTCTCGCCGAGCTGGCGCGGCGTGACCGCGACCCCGACGTGCAACGCCAGGCGGTCGAGACGCTGGGCGACCTGCACAACGCGCGCGCGTACAACCTGCTGGTGGACCTCGCGCGCACGCATCCGTCGAGCGACGTGCGGCAGCAGGCAATCGAAACACTCGGCGACAGCAAGGGCGCGAGTCGTGACAGCCTGCTCGCGGTGCTGAGCGACTTCACCCGCGACCGGGACGCCGACATCGCGGGCCGCGCGCTCGAAACGCTCGGCGACATGCATGATGCGCGCGCCCTGGCGATCGTGGCCCGCGTGGCGCGGGGGCAGCAGGACGAGGACACGCGGAGCAAAGCGATCGAGACGTACGTCGACGCCGCGTCCACCGACTCGGCGCTGGCGCTGCTCAAGTCGATCCTGGCGAGCGACGCGTCCGAGGACATCACCAACAAGGTGCTGGGGACGCTGGAGGACATGCACGGCGGCGCCGGCATCCCGCTATTGATCGAGACGGCGCGCTCACACCCGAACCGCGCCGTCCGGGCCGACGCCCTCCGCCGGCTGGCGGAGAGCGACGACCCGCGTGTGAAGCAGCTCTTCGACGAGACGCTGCGTCGGCCTTAGGGCTGGCGCGCCTCGGTGGACGTCGTCGCGGCGCCCTCGCCGCCGAGGTGGTATTTCTGGAACCAGCTCATCATGTAGAGCTGCGTCCGCAGGAAGTTCGACGGCTTCGAGCTGGTGCCGTGATACTCGCCGCTGAAGCGCAGCATCACGACCGGCACCTTCTGCATCTTGAGCGCCGAGTAGTACTCCTCGGTCTGCGGAATCGGGGTCCGGAGGTCCAGCTCGCCGGTCATGAGCAGCGTCGGCGTCTTCACGTTGCCGACGTAGGCGAGTGACGACTGCTTGAACCACTGCTCCGGCTTCTCCCAGTACGGCGCATCGAAGAAGTTGTAGGTGAAGAGCGGCACGTCCGTCTCACCCGCGAAGCTCAGCCAGTCGATCACCGGGCAGCGCACGGCCGCGGCGGCGAACCGCGTCGTGTGGCCGATCACCCAGCTCGACAACACGCCGCCGCCCGAGCAGCCGGTCACATACATGCGCTGCGTGTCGATGTAGCCGCGGCCGACGACCGTGTCCACGCCCGCCATCAGGTCGTCGTAATCCACGCTCGGATAGGCGCGCTCGATCGCGTTGCCGAAGGCGCTGCCGTACCCCGTGCTGCCGCGCGGATTGGTGATGAGGACGACGTAGCCGTTCGCCGCGAAATTCTCGAGATAGTAATTGAAGGAGCCGTTGAACATCGCGTGCGGCCCGCCGTGGATCTCGAGAATCAGCGGATATTTCTTCGCGGCGTCGAAGCTCGGCGGCTTGATGATCCAGCCCTGGACGCGCGTCCCGTTGGTCGACGTATACCACACCTCTTCGGTCTTGCCGACCCGAATGCCCTGCAGCACGTCGGCGTTGACACTCGTCAGCTGCGCGAGCGGCTGCGGCCGGCGCAGGTCGAAGCGGACGATGTCCGCCGGCTTATCGACGGTCGAGCGAATGCCCGCCGCGCTCAGATTGCGCGCGATCGAGGTGAGCGAGAGCATCTGGACGCCGTCGGTGACTTTGCGCGCGCCGCCGGCCTTCACACCCGCGAAGTACACGTTGCTCGTGCCCTGCTCGGCGAGCGCGAAGTAGACGCCGCTGCCGTCGGGACTCCAGCGCACGTTGCCGGGATCGCGATCGAAGCTCGTCAGCGCCTTCATGCCGCTGCCGTCGATGCCAACGGCCCACACTTCGTCGGCGTGATACGACTCCCTGCCGAACTCGTGGCCGGTGAACACGACCGTCCGGCCGTCCGGCGACACCGTCGGGTTCGTCCAGCCGCCTTTCTTCGTCACAAGCGGTTTGACGGCGCCGCTCTGCAGATCGACGGTGTAGAGGTACGACTCGCGATAGCGGTAATCGAAATCGGACTCGCGCAGCCCGTCGAACACGATCGTGCGGCCGTCGGGCGTCCAATCGTAGTTGGGACCGCCGGACAGCTCGCTCGTGCCGTACTCGCCCGTCGTGACCTGACGCGGCGTTCCCCCGTCCGCCGGCACGACGAAGATTTGATTCGTGCCCTGCTCGACAAAACCGACGCGATCGCGGCGGTAGTGCAACCGGTCGATGACGCGCGGCGCGGGCGTCCACTTGGCGCCTTCGGGCGCCATCGGCATGCTGATCCGCCACGGCGTCTCGCTCTTCACGAGCATCGTGAAGGCAAGCGAGCGACCGTCGGGTGACCAGCTGAGGCTATTCGGTGTTTCGCTGACGTGCGTGACCTGCGACGTCGCACCCTCCGCGTCCATCCACCGCACGAAGACCTGCGTGCCCTTGGGCTCGCCGTCGGCGAAGTACGCGATGCGGCTGCCGTCGGGCGACCAGCGCGCGTTCGCGCCCTTGGCGAGGAAGCGGTTCTTCGTGCCGTCGGCATTGACGATCCACAGACCGGCATCCCACCGGTCTTCGACCCGGTTCACCCAGCGGCGCGTGTAGATGATCTGCGATCCGTCCGGCGAGAGCTGCGGGTCGGCGACCTGTTCCCAATCGAGATAGTGGTTGACGGTGAGCAGCGTATCGGATGCGGTTTCTTGACTGGCGGCCACGGATGGGAGGGGGAGGACCAGCAGTGCGGCCATCACCACGGAACGCATAAGACCTCCGGACGGCGGAGAAAGAGGATGGTTGTAAGCGAACCTGGGGTACATCACCTGTCCAGCCCGCGTTTCGGAACGCCGATCAGATATGTCCCGCGCAGTGGCGACCACCTCCCGCGAAAGTCGCCGATGTCCCAGTCGTAGCCGTTCAACCCCGCCACCAGCCCGCGCAGCTCGGCGTGCGTGTACGTGCGCAGACAGGAGACGATGCCGTCGAACGTCCCGGCAACGGGAAGCGCCGGCGGCAGGTAGGTCCAGAAGAAGCGTGACCAGCGCCACGGCCTCATGAAGGGCAGCGCGACCACGGCGCCCAGCCAGGTAAACGCGATGATGGCGATTTCGCGCGGCGCGCGGCGGGCGATTTCGAAGATCGCGATGCCCTGCTGGTGGGCGACGGCGTCTGCCAGGATGGCGCGTGCTTCGGCGGGCCGGAAATGATGGAAGGCCGTGAACATGGTGCGAAACCCGTCGAGCTCCGGCGGCACCGCGCGTGCATCCACGCGCTGGACGTCGGGCCCATGCGGGTACAGGTCCGTCTTTACGATTGGAACGCCCACTACTGGACCCAGGCGCGGCCACGGTCCTCCCGCGCCCGAGCAGAGGTCAATGACGCGGCGGGCGCCGGTCCGGGCGATCGCGGCGCGGAGCATGGCGCCGGCCGGATCGTAGGCCCCGCCCGTATTCGCAAAGAACGAGAGGAAATCAGTGAGCGCGTCGCGGAGCGACGGCGGGCACCAGGGGAGGTCGTGGATTTCGACCAGATGCAGACGCATGGGAGAAAGTTAGATTTCGCGCGCCAACTATGGAGATCTTCGAGCTGCCTCGGCTGTTCGCCGAACGACCGGCCGGCCACAACTATTTCGAGTTGTGCCGCGTCGACGCCATGTCGGCCGGGCTGTACGTGCTGCAGCCGGGTGAGCCCGATCGGCAGTCGCCACACCGGGAAGACGAGATCTACTATATCGTCGGTGGACGGGGAATAATCCGCGTCGGCAATGAGGAACGGCCGGTGGCCGCAGGCACCGCCGTCTTCGTGCCGGCCGGCGTCGAGCACAACTTCCATTCGATCACGAACGAGCTGCAGGTCCTCGTCGTTTTCGCTCCAGCCGAAAGTCCCCCCGCGGCGTGAGCCTCAAGACCACGCCCTTTCACGCCCGCACGGGCCCGCTGTCCGAAGGACAGGCCTGGCGGCGCTGGGCCGGGTACGTCGTCGCCTCGTCCTACGAGCTGTCGCACGACCGCGAATACCACGCGATCCGCAACTCCGCCGCGCTGTTCGATGTCTCGCCGCTGTTCAAGTACTTGATCACCGGCAAGGACGCGGCGCGACTGCTCGACCACGTGGTCACGCGCAACGTCGCGAAGGCCAAAGTCGGCCAGGTGCTCTACACACCGTGGTGCGACAACGAGGGCAAGCAGATCGACGACGGCACGATCTCCGTCCTCGACGAGCGCACCTTCCGCATGACGGCCGCCGATCCGACGCTGCGCTGGCTCTCCCTCAACGCGTCCGGGCTCGACGTGAAGCTCGAGGACGTCTCGGAGCGAACCGCCGCGCTGTCGCTCCAGGGCCCGAGCGCGCGCGACATCCTGCAGCTCGCGGCCGAGCGCGATCTCGCGGCGCTCAAGTACTTCCGGCTGACGAGCGCGAAGATTCGCGGCATCCCGGTCACCATCTCGCGCACCGGGTACACCGGCGATCTGGGATTCGAGGTGTGGGTCGACGCGGCGCAGGCCGTCCCGCTGTGGGATGCGCTGATCGAAACCGGCACGCCCTACGGGATCACACCGGCCGGGATGCTCGCGCTCGACGTCGCGCGCATCGAGGCCGGCCTGTTGCTCATCGAAGTCGACTACTTCTCCTCGCGCCACGCGCTGATCGAGTCGCAGAAGTCCTCGCCGCTGGAGCTCGGGCTCGGCTGGACCGTCGCGACCGACAAGGAGCGCTACAACGGCCGGGACGCGCTGGAGGCCGAGCGGCTGCGCGGACCATCGTGGCAGTTCACGGGGCTGACCGTCGATTGGGATTCGCTCGCGAAGCTGTACGCCGACGTCGGATTGCCGCCGCGACTTCCCACCCAGGCCTGGCGCACGAGCGTTCCGGTCTACGCGGGTGGCCGCCAGGTCGGCTACGCGACGAGCGGCGGCTGGTCGCCGCTGCTCAAGCGCTACATGGCGCTCGCGCACCTCGAGTCGCAGAGCGCCACACCGGGCACAGAGCTGCGGATGGAGATCACGGTCGAGCATCGCCGCAAGCAGGCGGCCGCGCGCGTCACACCGCTGCCGTTCTTCAACCCCGAGCGCAAGCGCGCATGAAGCGCTACGACGTCATCGTCATCGGCGGCGGTCATAACGGCCTCGTGACGGCCGCGTATCTCGCGCGCGCCGGCAAGTCGGTGCTGGTGCTCGAGCGGCGCGAGCGCGTCGGCGGCGCCGCCGTCACCGAGGAGATCTTCCCCGGCTTCAAGTTCTCGATGTTCTCCTACGTCGTGAGCCTGCTCCGTCCCGAAATCATCCGGGACCTCGACTTGCCGCGTCACGGCCTGCACATCTTGCCGCTCGAGAGCACCGTCACGCCGATGGAGAACGGCGACTATCTCGCCGCGTGGGCCGATCACGACGAGACGCGCCGCGAGCTCTACCGCCATTCGCCGCGCGACGCCGAGGCGTACGACGAGTACGGCCACCTGATGCACTTCATGGCGCAGGCGGTCCAGCCGATCCTCGGCATGGTGCCGCCCGACCCCACGTCGTTCGCGCCGAGCGATCTCCGCAGTCTGTTGAAGCTCGGCAAGCATTTCCGCGGGCTGGGCGGCGAGCGCCTCCACGCGCTCGTCAAACTGATGACGATGAGCTCGGCGGATTTCCTCGACGAGTGGTTCGAGACCGACGTCTTAAAGGCGACGAAGTCAGCGAGCGGGATCATCGGCACGTTCCTGGGGCCGCGCTCGCCGGGGACCGCGTACGTCCTCCTTCATCATTATATGGGCGAGCTCGACGGCGTCTTCCGCGCCTGGGGCTTCGCCAAAGGCGGGACGGGTGCCGTCAGCGAATCCATCGCGTCGGCGGCACGCGGCTTCGGCGCCGAGGTCCGCTGCAGCGCCGGGGTCTCGAAGGTTCTGGTGAAGAACGGCCGTGCCGCGGGCGTCGTGCTGGAGAACGGCGACGAGCTGGCGGCCGGCATCGTGGTCTCGAGTCTGGACCCGCGGCGCACGTTCCTGCAGCTGCTCGAGAGCAAGGACCTGCCCGACGAGCTCGTCGCGGACATCCGACGCTTCAAGTTCCGCGGCTCGTCCGGCAAGGTGAACATCGCGCTCGATTCCCTTCCCGTGTTCACCTGCATGCCCGACGGTGCGGGCGGCCGACTGCATCGCGGCGCCGTGTCGATCAGTCCGAGCCTCGACTACGTCGAGCGTGCCTATGACGACGCGAAGTACGGCGAGTTCTCGCGCCGGCCGTACATGGACATCGTGTTTCCGTCGATGATCGACCCCGGCATGGCGCCACCCGGCAAGCACGTGATGTCCGTCTTCGTGCAGTACGCGCCGTACCACCTGAACGGCGGCTGGAGCGACGCAAAGCGCGAAGCCTTCGGCGACGCCGTGGTCAACACGCTCGAAGGCTTCGCGCCCGGATTCAAGTCGAAGATCCTACATCGCCAGGTGCTCACGCCGGCGGACATCGAGCGGATCACCGGCCTGTCCGAGGGCAATATCTTCGCGGGTGAGCTCGCGCTGCATCAGCTGTTCTTCCTCCGGCCGGCGCCCGGCTGGGCGAAGTTCGCGACGCCGGTCCGCGGCTACTACCAGGCCGGCTCCGGCACGCATCCAGGCGGCGGCATCATGGGCGCGTCGGGACGGCACGCGGCGATGCGCATCCTGAAAGACGGGGGGGGGCGATGAGCGCGGGCCGCTACGACGCCATCGTGATCGGCGCCGGCGCCAACGGCCTCGTCGCTGCGCATTATCTCGCACGCGCCGGCAAACGCGTGCTCGTCGTCGAGCAGCACCAGGCTCTCGATCCCTCGGCCGACATCGGCTGGGTGCCGCCGCAGGTCATTCGCGAGCTGCAGCTCGGCGACACGCTGCGCATCGAGCAGCCCGACCCCTGGCTGGCGATCCCACTCGAGGCCGGACAGACGCTGGAGCTGTCGCGCGACGTCGCCACGACCGCGGCGGCGATTCGTCGGGTCAGCCCGCGCGATGCGGAGCGTTGGCCGGAGTTCTGCGCGCGCATGCACACGCTGGCGAGCGTGCTGGAGCGCCTCTACCTCGCGCCCCCGCCCGACATCGAGTCGAACAGTCCCGGTGAGCTGCTCCGCATCGCGCGGCTGGGCCTGTACGTGCGGCGGCGTGGCAAGCAGGCGGTCATCGATCTCGCGCGCATTCTGCCGATGTCGATCGCCGAGCTGCTCGACGACTGGTTCGAGCATGCGGCGCTGAAGGGCGCACTCGGCGCGCTCGGCGTCTGGCACCTGAAGCAAGGGCCGCGGTCGGGCGGCACCGCGTTCAACTTCCTGCACCATCTCGTTGGCAGCCCGTCCGGCGTTTTCCGGCCCGCTCGCTCGAACATCACGCAGGCGCTGAGTGCCCTGGGGGGAGGCAACCCGGAGATGCGGCGCGGCAGTAGGGCCACGGTCCTGGTCAAGAACGGTCGAGCGACTGGCGTCGTGTTGGCGAATGGCGAGGAGATTGCCGCGCCGCTCGTCGTATCGAGCGCCCCGCCGCGCGACACGCTCGAGCCGATCGCGATCGAGCTCGATCCCGAGTTCGCGCGCGCGGTGCGAAACATCAAGAGCCGCGCGGTGGTGGCACGGGGCACATTGACCGGCGCCGACACCGCAAACCTCTGCGTCGCGCCTTCGCTCGACTATCTCGAACGGGCCTACGACGACGCCAAGTACGGTCGCGATTCGGCGGCGCCCTACGTCGAGGTGCAGCGCACGAACGGTCGCGTAGAAGTGCACGTCCAGTACGTGACCGCCGGCGGAGATGCGCTCTCCAGAACAGTCGCGCGACTGCTCAACATCCAGCCCAGCCAGCTCAGGCTGCAGACGGCGCCGGCGAGCCTCTACCACGGAGAGCTGACTCTCGACCAGATTCTGTTCATGCGTCCGGTGCCCGGCTGGAGCCGCTATCGCACGCCGATCGAGGGCCTCTACCTGTGCGGCTCGGGCACGCATCCCGGCGGTGGGATTCCCGGGGCGGCGGGCCGGAACGCGGCGCGGGAGATGCTATGACGTTCCTCAAAACCATCGAGAGCTATCGCCAGGGCGCGCGGACGCTTCCGGGCCGCTATTACACGGCGCCCGAGGTCTTCAGCGAAGAGCAGGAGCGCATTTTCGCACGCCATTGGATTTGCGTGGGCCGAGCCGCCGCGCTCTCGGCGCCCGGGGACTATGTCGTCGTGCAGATCGCGGGCGAGAGCATCATCGTGCTGCGCGACCAATCCGGCGAGATCCGCGCGTACTACAACGTCTGTCGCCATCGCGGGACGCGCCTATGTGAGGCGACGTCCGGCAAGCTCTCGGAAACGATCCAGTGCCCGTACCACGCCTGGACCTACGCGCTCGACGGCCGGCTGATTGGCGCGCCGCATATGAATGAAGTGGAAGGGTTCGACAAAAAGGCCTACCCGCTCCACCGTGTCGCAACCGGAGCGTGGCAGGGATTCCTGTTCGTCAATCTGGATCCGGCGGCGGCGCCCGCGGCGGAGTGGTTCGCGCCGCTGGGCGAGCGGTTCAACGCGTACAATCTCCCAGAACTCGAGACCGTCCGGCACATCGAGTACGACGTCCGCGCCAACTGGAAGTTGGTTCTCCAAAATTACAATGAATGCCTCCACTGCCCCACGATCCATCCGGAGCTCTCGACCAAGCTCCCGTACACGAGCGGCGCCAACGACCTGATCGAAGGGCCGTTCCTCGGCGGCTATATGGAGATCAAGGCCCCGAACGTGAGCGCCACGATGACGGGACGCGCCTGCGCGCTGCCGCTTGGCACCTTGTCGGCCGACGCGCAGCACCGCGCGTTCTACTACGCGCTGTTCCCGACGATGATGCTGAGCCTGCACCCCGACTACGCCGTGTTCTACACGGTCTGGCCCATAGCCGCCGATCAGACGCGCGTGATCTGCGAATGGATGGTCCACCCGGACGCGCCCACGGCCGCGGGGTACAACATCGCCGATGCGGAGGAGTTCTGGGATCGCACCAACCGCCAGGATTGGCACATCTGCGAGCAGAGCCAGCGCGGCGTCAGCTCGCGGGTGTACCAGCCCGGGCCGTACTCGCCGCGCGAGAGCATTCCGGCGGCCTGGGATCGCATGTATTTGAGGGCCTTTGACGGGGAGCGGTGAGCTCTCGCTGCTCAAGCAGGCGCTCGAGCAGCTGCAGGCCGGTTTCAGTGATCTTCCGGAAGCCGAGCGCGGGCTCGAGCGGAAGGCGATCACCGATGTCCTAACCGACGTCGCGAAGCGGCTGCACGACAACTACCCCTACTTCCATCCGCTGTACGCCGGCCAGATGCTCAAGCCGCCGCATCCCATCGCGCGCATCGCGTACGAGCTGGCGCTGCAGATCAATCCGAACAACCACGCGCTCGACGGCGGCCGCGCCAGCTCCGCGATGGAAAAGGAAGCCGTCGCCGAACTGGCGAAGATGATCGGCTGGGACACGCACCTCGGCCATCTCTGCAGCGGCGGCACGATGGCGAATCTCGAGGCGCTGTGGGTCGCGGGGCAGCTGCATCCCGGCAAGACGGTGCTCGCTTCCACACAGGCGCACTACACGCATGCGCGGCTCGCGGGCGTCCTCGGCCTCGCGTTTGAAACGGTGGAGTGCGATCGCCGCGGCCGCATGGACGTGCTCGCGCTGGAACGGCGCCTCGCCGCGGGCGGTATCGGCACCGTCGTTGCGACGATGGGAACGACGGCGACCGGCGCCGTCGATCCGCTCGCGGCCATCGTCGATCTGCGCCGCCGCTATGATTTCCGGATTCACGCCGATGCCGCGTACGGCGGCTACTTCCTGCTGACCGACAGCCTCGAAGATCAAACGATGCTGGCGTTCGCGTGCCTGCGCGAAGCGGCGTCGGTCGTCATCGATCCACACAAACATGGGCTCCAGCCCTACGGCTGCGGCTCCGTGCTCTTCCGCGATCCGTCGGTCGGACGGCTGTATCGGCACGACTCGCCGTATACCTACTACACGTCCGACGACTTACACCTCGGCGAGATCACGCTGGAGTGCTCGCGCCCCGGAGCCGCCGCAGTCGCGCTCTGGGCGACACAGCAGCTGCTTCCGCTCGAGCGTGGCGGCGCATTCGCGAGAGGGTTGGCCGACGGCCGAGCTGCCGCGCTCGATCTCTACGCGCGTCTCGCGGGTGACCGGCGCTTCGTCACCGGTCCCGCGCCCGAGCTCGACATTCTGGTGTGGGCACCGCGCGCCCCGCGCGTGAGCGACGCGTCGGCGCTAGCGCGCCGCGTCTTCGACGAAGCAGCGCGGCGCAACCTGCATCTCGCGCTCGTGTCGTTGCCGCTGCATCTCATCGACGTACAGGAGATGCAGCACGATCGCGAGACGATGATCTGCCTGCGCTCGGTGCTGATGAAGCCGGAGCATCGCGCGTGGACCGACCGGATCTGGACGATCCTCGACCAGGCCGCCACCGCGGCGGGGTTGTCGCGCTAGTCGACGAATCCGCTCGTCAGGCGGACGATCAGATTGCGGCCGGGGTCGAAGGCAAACTCCTTATAGCGACTCAAGAAGCTCTTGTATTCCTTGTTGAGCGCATTGCGCAGCACGACGTCGAGCCGCATCGCGCGACCGAACAGCCGCACGTCCGCGCCACCGCCCAGGTGCACGAGCGCGTACCCCGCCGTGGGGATGTCGAGCGGGTTGGGATGAGCGGGACGCGCGTACGCATCGACGTCGATACTGAAGCGATCGCGGAGCCGCACACCGACACTCGCGCGGCGCGGCGGCAACAGCGGCAACCCCTCGTGCGCCGAGAGATTCGTGCCCCGGACCGCCTCAACGCGGCCGTGCGCGACGATGCCCGAGGCAATTTCGGCTTCCAGCGACGCTTCGCCGCCCAACATCTCCGCCTCGGCCTGCCGGTACTGGTAGACCCGTAGCGAATCGATGAAGACCGCGGTCGGGATGACATAGATGAAGTCCGTCATGCGGTTGTGGTAGGCCGCGACTTCCAGCCGCGCGCGCCGGCCCGTCCACTTCAGCCCGACGTCGACCCCGCGGCTCACTTCGGGCTTGAGCGTCGAATCGCCCTGCTCGTACCGCGCCTCACCGATGTGCGGACCGTTGGCGAACAGCTCGAACAGCGTCGGCGCGCGCCAGGCGCGGCCGACGTTCAAACTCAACGCCACGCCTTCGGCCGGTGCGAACACGACGCCGGCATTGCCCGACCAGGCGCTCGCGTCGCGATCCTGGGCGACCGTGCCGATCGAGTCGTTGCGATCGGCACTGAGCCGGCGCGCGTCGGCGCGCAGTCCGGCGAGCAGCGTCCATCGACCGGCGCCTCCCCCCGGAGTCCATTGATCGAACGCGAAGACCGCGCCGGACACGGTGTGGGCGTCGGGTACGATCTGCACGCGCCCCGTCGCGTCGTTGGTCTGACCCAGCCCCGAGATCCCGATCGTCGCGCCGCCGCGATGCGCGAGCAGGTCGAGCGATCCCGTCTGCAGCAGCAGGTTGAACGCTTCCGACTCGGTGCCGGTCGAGTCGTCCGAGACCTCGATCAGCGAGTGACGCTGCAGTTGTCCCTTCGCCTCGAGCCGCCAGGACCCGAGCGGCCGTTGGCCGGTGATCTGTACGCGCTCGTCGCCCGCCTTGCGCTCGGGGCCGCCTGTCTCGCCCGGCGCCGGATTCGCCTCGAGCAGCTTGAACTCGCCGCCGTAGTGGATGACGCGGACGCCGAGCGCGCTGCCGGACGGCCAACGCCAGCCGGCCGCGGCTTCGCCGTTGAACGCGCTAAAGCCCGTATTGTCGAGCTCACCCGCGGGCGTGTGGAGATTGCCCGACCCGTGGCCGATCGCCGCGACGCGCCATCCCATGTTGCCGCGCGCGCCCTCGAGCTGCGCGCCGGCGCTCGCCTCGATGTTGTTGCTCGCAGCCGACAACGTGAAACCAGTGCGCGTAAAGTTCGGCCCGCCGGCGGCGTCGGGCAGCTGCGCGGGGATCACGTTGACGACGCCGCCCACCGCGTCCGAGCCGTACAGCACACTCGCAGGCCCGCGGATCAGCTCGATCCGTCGCACGAACGCCGTCTCGACCGACGGTCCGTCTTCATCGCTCCACGAATAGTCTTCGAGCCGGCTGCCATTCTCGAGGACGAGGACGCGCGGCCCCGAGGCGCCGCGGATCACCGGCTTGCCGATCTGCGAGCCGGTCGTAATCGCGCGTACGCCGGGCAGCACGTCGACGACGTGCGCCAGCGAGACGCTCTGCGCGCGGCGGAGATCCTCCCCCGAGAGCGACGATGACGGCAACGAGGAGGTCGCAGGCGCGACCGCCCCGCGCGTCGCCGTCACCGTGACCGGCTCCAGCCGAAACGCGCTCGGCGCGAGCACGATATCGATCGCGCCCGGCGCCCCGCCGACCGTGATGCCGCGGACCGCCGGCGCGTATCCCGCGCGCCGCACCGTGAGCGTATAGTGGCCGGGGGCCAGCGCGATGCGGAAGGCACCGTCGGCGCCGCTCGTCACACTGCGACTGAGCTCGGGGATTTCGATGATGGCGAGGGCAACGGGCTGTCCCGCGGTGTCGACGACGCGTCCGCGGACGGTGTCGGGCGGGGAGGCCGGAGCCGAGAGCAGCGACACGAGAACGAGCAGCATCCTCTAAAAAACTAGCCAGATGTCCGCGCGACGATAGTATTCGCCCATGACCGGTTGGCTCGGCGACTGGGCGAATCTGCTATTGCGGTGGACGCATTTCATTGCCGGGATCGCGTGGATCGGCAGCTCCTTCTATTTCATCTGGCTCGATCGCGCCCTGACAGAACCCGCACAGAAGCGCGCCGGCATCGAAGGCGACCTCTGGATGGTGCACAGCGGCGGGTTCTATCAGGTGGAGAAGCGCCGTCCCGGCCCCGGCGAAATCCCGCCCGTGCTGCACTGGTTCAAGTACGAAGCACTGCTGACCTGGATCACGGGCATCTCGCTGCTCGTGCTGCTCTACTACATGAGCGATGCCTACTTGCTCGATCCCGGCGTCTCCCGGATCGGTCGCGGTGCCGCGACCGCGGTGGGAGTCGGCCTGCTGGTCGGCGGCTGGCTGTTCTATGATCTCCTGTGGCGCTCGCCGCTCGCGGCGCGGCGGGGCGTCGCGGCCGCGATCTCGCTCGCCGCACTCTTCGCCGTAACGCTCGGGCTCTGTCGCCTGCTGTCCGGCCGCGCCGCATTCATGCACGTCGGCGCGCTCATCGGCTCGGTCATGGTCGCGAACGTGTGGCGGCGGATCTTACCGGCGCAGCAGCAGATGCTCGATGCGACGCGCGCCGGCCGACCGGCGGACTTCGCGCTCGGCGAGCAAGCGAAGCAGCGGTCGGTGCACAACAGCTACCTGACCTTCCCGCTGCTGTTCATCATGATCTCCAATCACTTCCCCGCCACCTACAGCGGCCCGCTGAACTGGCTCGTGTTGTCGCTCTTGTTCATTGCCGGCGCGGCGGTGCGGCACGCGATGATCGGCACGCGGCCACCCGTGAAGCCGCCGCTCTGGGCGCTCGCTCCCGCGACCGCGGCGCTCGCCGCGGCGATGTTTCTCTCCACCCCGCGCGCCGCGGCACGCGGCACCGCAGTCGCCGCCGACTCCGTTCCGTCGTTCGCCGCCGTCCGCGCCGTGGTGGCGCAGCGCTGCCAGCCCTGTCACTCGCGTTTTCAGCTCGACCGCTCAGTCGGCCCAGCACCGGGCGGCGTGACGTTCGATACGCCCGAAAGCATTCAGCGACTGGCGGAGCGGATCCGCGTGCGGGCGGTGGAAACCAACACGATGCCACTCGCGAACAAGACCGGCATCACCGATGCTGAGCGCGAGCTCCTCGGCCGCTGGGTCGCGGCCGGTGCCCCCCTCCGATAGGCTGGTGACCGCCGGGTCTAGAACTGCACCGTCGGCAACAACCGCGGCGGCCGCCGAGGCTTCGCCGCCTGCTCATACGCGTAGGCGTACTTGATGAGCGTGGCCTCCGTCCACGGCTTCCCGACGAACGACATCCCCACCGGCAGACCGAACGAGTAGCCGACGGGCACCGTGATGGTCGGATAGCCGGCGACCGCGGCGATGCTCGAATTGCCGCCCGCGCCGGAGCAGTCACCGTTCACCCAATCGATCAACCACGCCGGACCGCCGGTCGGCGCCACCAGCGCGTCCAGCTTGTCCTTGGCGAATGCCACGTCCACGCCTTCAGCGCGCGAGAGCCGGCGACAGTGGGCGAGCGCTTCGACGTATGCGTCATCGGTGAGCGGGCCTTTCTCCTGCGCCTGGATGAAGGTCTCCTGACCGAAGTACGGCATCTCGGTGTTCTTGTGCGCGTCGTTGAATGCGATCACGTCGGCGAGGGTCTTCACCTGTGCCGTTGCGCCAAGCCCGGCGAGATATGCGTTCAGGTCGGCTTTGAGCTCGTACAACAGCACCGTGAATTCCTGGTCGCCGTAATCGCGCATGTGCGGAATCTCGACGGGGTCGACCAACGTGGCGCCCTGTGCTTTGAGCACGTCGAGCGCCGCATTCACCAACCGATCGCCTTCCGGCGAGCCGAATGCCGCGCGCGCCACGCCGATGCGCGCACCCTTCAGTCCGTTCGGATCGAGGGCCTTGGTGTAATCCGGAGTCGACGCTGGTGCGGCGGCGGTCGCCGCGTCGGCGGGATCCGTCCCGGCCAACGCGCCGAGCAGGATCGCCGCGTCGGTCACGGTGCGGCACATCGGCCCGGCTGTGTCCTGGCTGTGCGCGATTGGAATGACCCCGGAGCGGCTCACCAGTCCGAGCGTCGGCTTCAGCCCAACGAGGGAATTGGCGTGCGATGGGCAGACGATCGAGCCGTCGGTCTCCGTGCCCACACCGACGGTCGCGAAATTCGCGGAGATCGCCGCACCGGTGCCGGAGCTCGAGCCGCACGGGTTGCGATCGAGCGCGTACGGGTTGCGACATTGGCCGCCCCGGCCGCTCCAGCCGGAGACCGAGTGACTGGACCGGATGTTCGCCCATTCGGAAAGATTCGTTTTGCCGATGATCACCGCGCCCGCGGCTCTGAGTTTCCCCACGAGCGCCGCGTCGCGCGGCGCGGGCGCGCCGACGAGCGCGAGGGAGCCGGCGGTCGTCATCATCCGATCGGCGGTCGCGATGTTGTCCTTGATCAGGACCGGAATGCCGTGCAGCGGTCCGCGCACGTGCCCCGCCTTGCGCTCGGCGTCCATCCGGTCGGCGATCGCCAGCGCCTCGGGATTCGTCTCGATCACCGCATGCAGCTTCGGATCGAGGTCGGTGATTCGCTTCAAGTAGGCGGTGCAGATGCTGCGCGACGTGCGCGCGCCGCTCTGCATCGCCTCCTGCAGCTGCGCGATGGTGACTTCTTCGAGCTCGAAATCGGCAACGCGGTGTGCGGGCCGCACCAGCACCGATCCCAGCGCCGCGCCTGCACCGTATTGAAGGAACGAGCGCCGACTCAGACCTGCCGTCATGATGGTCTCCGGTAGGAAGGGAGGACCACCTAGTCTGAATCAGTGAGGCGGGGTACGCCAGATCGCGTGATGTACCTTACTGTTACAGGTCGCACCTTGCGGTAATGTCAGCGGAATGAATCTTGTGGCAGCCCGTGGAGGGACCCTAGCCCTGACGACCGAGCAGCCGCAGTCTCCACAGCGTTCACGCTTCGCCTGGTTCACCAGCATCCGCAGCAAGATGCTGATGTTTGCCGTGCTCGCCACGCTGCTCCCGTCCCTCACGACGGTGTGGATCTCCTACATCGAGAACAAGCGCGCGCTCACCGGCAAAGCCTCCGAGGAGCTGCTCGGCGAAAGTGCGCAGGCGGTCCGCGACATCGACCTGTGGACCAAAGAGCTCCGCATCGATCTCCGCGTGTTCGCGAGCTCGTACGAGGTCACCGACAACCTCGAGCGCATTCCGCTGGTGAAGGGCGAGCCCGTGCATTCGGGCATCTACTACAAGCGACTCACCGACTACCTCAACTCGGTGCGCGGCCGCAGCCCCGGTCTCACTGAGCTGTTGGTGCTCGACCGGCACGGCCACGTCGTCGCGACGAGCGCCACCCAAACGCACGAGCTGCCGCTCGCGCCCGACTGGGCCACCGAGCTGACCCGCAACGCCTGGGCGGCCGGCGCACCTTACTGGTCCGCGAACACGCAACAGCCCGAGATGGTGGTCTCGGTCGCCATTCAGTCGATGCGCAGCGGCGGCCGCACCGGGCCACCGATCGGGGCCATTGCGACGCGCGTGAGCCTTCGGGGTGTCGCCGATACGTTGAAGCGTTTCGCGCCGGGAGATTCGGGCCAGATCTACCTGATGATGCGCAGCGGCCGCATCATCGTCAGCTCGCGCGGCAGCTCGGCAGTGCTGATGCAGCAGGGCTTCGCGCGTGAGGCCGCCAACTGGCTGCTCGCCCGCGAAGGGCGCGCCGTCCAATTCAGCAGCTTCACCGGCGAACGCGTCGTTGGGAGCATCCGCGTCGTTCCCGCGCTCGATTGGGTCGCCGTCTCCGAAATTCCGGCGACCGAGGCGTTCCGCCAGGTCACGCGGCTGCGCAACGTCACGCTCGGCGTCGTCGCGCTGCTGCTCGCCGTCGTCGGCGCGCTCGCGTACCTCCTCAGTCTGTTGATCGTCCGGCCGCTCAACCGGCTGACGCAAGCAGCGGGGAACGTGGCCAAAGGCGATCTCGAGGTCGGCCTGCCGGTGACGACCGGCGGCGAGGTAGGCTACCTGACCGAAGTCTTCAACGACATGGTCGCGCGCCTGCGCGAAAGCCGCGCGGAGCTGGAGAAGCTGTCGGTGACCGATCCGCTGACGGGGTTGTTCAACCGCCTGCGGATGATGGAGTCGCTCGACAACGAGGTGCGGCGCTCGCGCCGGCTCCGTCACCGCTTCGCGGTCGTGATGGGCGACGTGGATCTCTTCAAGCGCTACAACGACGAGTACGGGCATCCGGCGGGCGACGTCGTGTTGAAGCGCGTTGCGACGATCATGCGTGAGGCGTGCCGCGACGTCGACTTCGTGGCGCGCTACGGCGGCGAAGAATTCCTCATCATGATGCCGGAGACGGAAATCGATGGGGCCACGGAAGTCGCCGAGCGGATCCGCAAGAAGATCGCGGCGGAGCGGTTGCCCGCCGGCAAGATCACGCTCAGCATGGGGGTCTCGGCGTTTCCGGCTCACGGCGATTCGCCGGACCAGCTGATCGCCGAGGCCGACTCGGCGCTCTATCAGGCCAAACGCGCCGGCGGCGACCGCGTCGTCGCCGCGGGCCGGCCCTCCGTACCCGCGCGTTAAGCCGGGGGGCTTACTTGTCGCGCCGGCCGATCAGCGTTTGATGGATCCAGCCGGGCCGATCGTTGTCGTCCTTTACGCGCACCCACTGATCGACGTATGAATAGCCGACGACCGCCGCGCCCCCCTCGAGCGTGAATAGCACCTTGTAGTTCGCGCCCGGCCCGTCCCGCACGTTCGCCCGCCCCGTGGTCTGCAAGCGCAGCGGCAGCGCGAACGGCACCTCGCCGGAGCGCCGGTCTTCGCGATCGTCACTCCCAACCCGTCCCTGCCCCGCCGCCGCCGCGTTTTTCGCTTCGGTCGCGAGATAGAGCGCGCCGCCGTAGTTCTGCTGATCGAATTCGTTGGTCGCGAGCTGCAACAGTTGTGTGCCTTGGGCGAGCTCGGGTGACGCCGAATTGCCGCCGTTGCCCGAACGCAGCGCCTGCAGCGCGATCTCGGCCTCGGCCATGCCGGATGCCGCTTCCGCGCGCGTCGCCAGTGACTGGAGCTTCGCCATGGCGCGCACGACTTCACGACGCGCGTCGTCCAGCCGGCCCTGCAGCTCGTTCACCTGCGCCTCTTGCTCCAGCACCTTCAACTCGAGCCGGGCCGCGCGGTTCTCCAGCGCGGTATCGCGTGCGGGCGCGGGCGAGCGCAGCCGCGTGGTGTCGCGCGTCACGCGCACCGGCGGGACCGCGCCGGGATGGTGCGGCTTGCAGGCGACGCCCAGCAGCGCGGCTATAAGAAGGAGGGAGCGCATAGGGCGACTAAGTTGCATCCTGACCTGCGTTCCGACAACCGCGCCTACAGGGCCAGCGACATGCCGATGCGGACCGTTCGCCCCGGCGCGTAGAATCGCCAGGAGCCGAAGAAGTCCCGGTAGTAGGCCTCGAACGTGCGTTGCTGCTCGGATAGCGTAAACAGTTGGTCGCCGTTGCCGAACCGGCGCTCGACCCGGTTCAACGCAACGCAGTTCACCGGAGCGCTCCACGTCGTGCAGCCCGTCAGATCGACGGTTTTGTCCGCGCCGAGCGCACCCGCGTTCGTCGCCTCGGCCCACAGCAGCCCAAACTCGCCGGTGCCGAACGTCGTATCGCCAATCGTCGCCGCGCGATTCGCGCGATTTGCGGTATCGCCGGTCTCCGCGAACACGGCGATGAGATTCGAGAAGTTGAGCAGGTTGCGCGCGTCGACGTAGACGGACCAGTCGTGTCCGGCCGTGCGCACGCGCTTGCCGATTCGCAAATCGAGGCGCTTGAACCAGGGTAGATGGGAGGTATTGAACGGCTCGGCGGGGAATTCCACCACGCCATCGTCCGGCCCAATGATCCCCAGACCGTTGTTTTGCTGGATCGTGTAGCGATCGCCCGTCTGCGCGCGCGCAAGAACGACGACGCTCGCGCCCCGGGCCAGGCGGCCGACGAAGGTCTCCGATTCCCAGCCGGCCGGCACGTCCAACGATGCCGCCACCGCGGCGTCGTGCGTCGTGTATGACGCGCTGAAGCTGCGTTGCGGGCTGACGTGCGCCAGCGAGTATTTCACCGCGCCGCTCAGCCATCCCTCGCGCCACGTCAGTCCCGCATCCACGCCAACGGTCTGGGTGCCGGCGACGTTCGATAAGACGGCGACGCTTACGAGCCGCGACGAGTCGCGGGGATCCGGGACCGGGTGGAACTGTCCGGCGTATTGCGGGATGTCGGCGAAGTAGACGCTCAGGTCGACATCGCTCGCCGCGAACGACCGGCGCACGCCGGCTTCGATCTGCGAGACGGCCGCAAGGCGAACGTCGCTGCCGAACAGATCGGAGACGGACGTGAAGCTGAGGTCGTTGTTACTGTGCCGGAAGACATTGCCCCAGCTCGCCGGTTGCAGCGCCCGCGAATACCCGACGCGCACGACTGTCTGCGTGTCGATCGGCAGGCTCACGAGGACCCGCGGCGCCACAGCAGTCTGTGCGCGCGCCGGGCGAAACACGCGCGCGACGGAATTGGCGTACGCCGTGTCGTCGGTCGCGCTCGCAGGATTCCAGAGCGACGGGCCACTGGACGATATGAAGGCGGGCGTTTTGGGAAGGTCACCATTCGGTGCGACGCGGTCGACACGCAGACCGACGTCGAGTCTGGTGTCACCGATTGTGAGACCATCGGCGACGAAGAAGCCGAGACGACTCGGCGCCGCCGTAAACGCGTCGGTGCCGAACTGACTGACAATGTCGGACGAATAGTACGAAACGCGGGAGTGCTCCGCATCGACACCGAGCTCGACCGTCTGAGTCTTCGACCACTGACCGCGAACGACAACGCGCCCTTGCACGCGATGCTCGGCTGCGTCGGTGAGCACGCCGCCCAACCCGCCGTTCCACCACCCCTGCGTCCCGAGGGCGAGACCATACGGGTTGACGCGCCAGGCCTGGAACAGTCGCTGTGCACCGAAGAACGGGACCCCTCGGGTGCCCGAATTCGTCCGGACGTCGCGTATCAAGTGGTCGGAGGCCGGCAACCCTAAGACATTCGCACCGGCGAACCGCAGTCGTCCAAACGCGATGCCGAGCGCCGGATCCCGCAGGTCGCTCTCCTGCGTGCTGTCGATCGGTCCCGTGATGTCGCGATGGGTGACGAACGACAGATTGACCGCGAGATGCAGCGGCGCCTCGTGCCACGTTCCGAGCTCCTGCTGCCAATTCGCGATTGCCGCCGCCGACGCGAGCCGGTGTCCCTGATAGACGGCGGAATCGAGGATGGCTTGTCCGGGGAAGAAGCGTTGCTGCACGTCGCCGCCGAGTACGGTCAGCGACACGGTCGATCGGGTCCCGCGATACTGCACCTTGGCATGCGCGTGCCGCGCGGTCGACCAATCGAGCGGCCGCCGCAGACCGTCGCTTGCCTGCGCGAACGCGGGCACGCCGACGAGCGTGCCACCACCGTCGTCCGCGGTCGTATCGATTCCCGCCGGTACGTACGCCGGGATCGCGGCTGCGCCCGGACCGCGGTAACTGGACTGTTGTCCCTGGAGTGTCGTCGAAAGCGCGAGCGTCAGATTGCGGGCGAGGGGCCCGCCGAACGCACCTTCCAAGCGATTGTAGCCGACGCTCGACGCATTGCTGAACGGCTCATCGCTGTCCCATCGCACCCCGCCCGTCCACCGCTCCGTGCCGCTCGCCGTCTCGTAGCGAATCGCGCCGCCTGCGACGTCGAACAAGGCGACGTCGGCCACGCCGGTCACTATTCCGACGGTGTCGACGGCATTCAACGCGGGGGGCAGCCCGGCGCCGCCGAGCGTTTGAAACCGCAACGGCGCGCCGTCGATGTAGACATTGCCCGCCGCGGCTGCGTTGCCACGAATGGCGAGCGTCGCGAACGGCGTGACGCCGATATCCCGACCGCTGAGACGAACGCCGGGAACGAGGGCGAGCGCGTGGCGCACGTCATCGATCGGCAAGCGTCCCAAGCGTTCATGGTGGAGTTGAAAGCGCGCGCGAGTCGTGTCGGAGGTCGAGTCCTGCGCGTACAGCGGCTGCGCGCCAGCAAGAAGGAAGAGGGCAAAGATGATCGTCCGGCGACGCCGTGCCATCGGAAGGTCCGTCCCGAGAGTTTCCGAACGCTAGTGACGGGTACGTCGCGCGTCTATCGGAGGCCATTGACTTCACTCTGCCCTGTGATGAACCTTCGGGCGAGCGAGGGGGCCATGGCATGGTGCCATGTGCTGAACCAGTGACTGTTCGAGGACCTGGGCTTCCGCCTGCGGTCCTCGTCGCGTTTCTGGAAGCGCTCTCATTCTACGGGAGTCCCGCCGTTCAACGGCGGCGTAAGAGCACAGTCGCTCGCCGCCGGAACCGTACACGCCAGGAGTAACGCACAGATGGCACGCATCACCGGTACCGTGAAGTGGTTCAACGACGCCAAGGGATTCGGGTTCATCACGCCCGAGAACGGCGGCAAGGACTGCTTCGTGCATCACACCGCGATTCAGGGAGAGGGGTTCAAGTCGCTGACCGAAGGCCAGCGCGTGGAGTTCGAGATCGTGCAGGCCCAGAAAGGCCCCGCGGCGCAGAACGTCGTAAAGCTCTAAGCCACCACGGCACCTGAAGCGGCACGGCGCCACCCGCGAGGGGGGCGCCGTGTTCGTCTAGGCGGCCTGCCCGTCCGGCGTTTGATCGTCTTCCGGCCCGCCGAGCATCGGGGGGTGTTCGTAGACGACGGGGATCGCGCAGCTGCACGGGGCGGTCTGCGGCATCGCGAACTGGGCGCTGGCGCGCGGCGCCCGGTACTCGATCTTGGCGACGTCCTGGATAATGCCCCCGCAGAAATGGCAATGAATCTGTGACATGGCGGCACCCTCCCTGGGGCGCGAGCGCAGCCGATACCATTCACTTTTCAGCGCCAATAGGCAAATCCGTGGGGCGGGCGGAAGGTCCGGGAGGGTTAGAAGGCGTTTTGGGGTCTCATTCCAAAGAACTAGACGGAACCTTCGTCCGCCAAGTAGACTAATACCTCCCGAATTGGAGAATTTGCAGTTCCATCGTACTCTCGTCCCAAACGAGGGCCGTCAGTACCATGAGCGCCAAGCGCATTCAAATCCTGGTCATCGAAGACAATCGTCTGCTGCGCGACGGGCTCGCCGCGCTCCTCGACTCGCAGACGGAATTCAAGGTCGTCGCGTCCGCGGAGGGCGCCTCGTCGGCGTTGCAGCGGCTGCAGGAGCACAAGCCGAACGTCGTGCTGGTCGACGCAGCACTCGGCCGCAATCGCAGCCAGCGACTCGTCGAGAGCATCAAAGAAGCTGCGCCGCACGCCCGCGTCATCATGATGGACGTCCAACCCGAAGAAGAAGACGTCATCGACTTCATCAAGCGCGGCGCGAACGGGTTCATTTCGAAAGACGCGGCGCTCGAGGATCTCACCAACACCATCCGGCAGGTGGCGAACGGCGGCGACGTCGTCCCGTCGGCGCTCACCGGCACCCTGCTCTCCCATATCGCCAAGCAGGCCTCGGTGCTGCGCAACACGCCGATGATGGCGTCGGTCCGCATGACGAAGCGCGAGCAGCAGATCACGGATCTGATCGCGGAAGGGCTCTCGAACAAAGAGATTGCGCAGCGGCTCAACATCGCGACCTACACGGTGAAGAGCCACGTGCACAACATTCTCGAGAAGCTTGCGTTGCATAGCCGGCTGCAAATCGCCGCGCACGCGCACAAGAAGACGCCCCCGAAAGGCGACCGTAGAAAGTTCGTCCGGTAGAGCTAGCCCCGACGCGTGATTGCCCGACCCGGTACGCAGGGCGAGCGTGCCGATGTGCGACAACTGTGGGCGTACGCATATCGCGTCGTGCCGCCCCCGCCGACCGACGGGTTAGGGCAACTCCGGAAGCTTCTCGATTCCGAGAACGCGTCTGCATTCGAGCAGGCGCGCGCGTGGGCGGCACAGCTCATTCTCGAGCAGCGCAGTACGCAAATCCTCGTCGTCGCCGACAGCCCGAACCAGCATCGCCCCGTGAATCACCGGCTGGAATCGGCGCTCGCCGAGCTCGAAGCGCATTACCGCGTCACGGATCCGATCGCGATCCGCAGCGGCGACATCACTCTCACGCATTAGCTCTTTTTCCCCCGTCTCTGCCCCCGTTTTCAACCCGCTGAGGGATTTCTGCGCGACCGTCCGCGAGTGGAAATTTCAGGAGAATCCAAACCGTATACCACGAGAGTGCCTATGAAACGCAGCACGCGGACACGCTTGCGCGGTAAGATCCGGCAGATCAAGGGAAAAGCCGAACAGGTCGCCGGGAAAGTCCAAGAAGAGGTCGGAAAGGCTCAGCACGAGATCGAACAGGCGCAGAACGAGCGGGAGAACACATGAAACGCGTCGCCTCCTTCGTCATCGCCGGCGCGCTCCTCGCCGGCTGCGCCCGCAATCCCGCGACCGGGAAAAACGAGCTGATGCTCGTGAGCGAGTCGCAGGAGATTCAGATGGGCCAGCAGGCCGACAGCCAGGTCATTCAGTCCATCGGCCTCTACCCCGATCAGGCGTTGCAGTCGTACGTGCAGGACCTCGGCAAGAAACTCGCGGCGACGTCGGAGCGGCCGAACCTGCCCTGGACGTTCCGCGTCGTCGACGACCCGTCGGTGAATGCGTTCGCGATTCCGGGCGGCTTCGTGTACGTGACGCGCGGCATCATCACGCACGTCACGAACGAGGCGCAGCTCGCGACGGTCATGGGCCACGAAATCGGCCACGTCACCGCGCGCCACACCGCACACGAGATGTCGCGCGAGCAGGTCGCCAATATCGGCCTCGCCATCGGCAGCATCGCCAGCTCGAAGGTCGCGCAGTATGCGGGGCTCGCGAGCCAGGCGTTGGGCGTGTTGTTCTTGAAATTCTCGCGTGACGACGAGAGCCAGGCCGACGCGCTCGGCGTACGGTACTCGAGCCGCGCCGACTTCGACGCGCGCCAGATGGACAGCGTGATGGCGATGCTCGACAAGATCGAAAAGCAGAGCGGCGCCAAATTGCCCGCATGGCTCGAGACGCACCCCGATCCCGGCAACCGGATCGAGCACATCAACGCGGTGATCGCGCAGGACAAACTGGACTTCACCGGCACCACCGTGAACCGCGACAGCTACGAGCGGCGCTTGGACGGCATGATGTTCGGGATGAACCCGCGCGAGGGCTTTTTCCGCGGCGGGACTTTCTACCATCCCGATCTGAAGTTCAAGATGGTGTTTCCGAACGGCTGGCAGACGCAGAACACCAAGAGCGCGGTCGCGGCCATGAGCCCGCAGCAGGACGCGATCATCGAGCTGACGCTCGCGCAGGGCAGCGTCGACCAGGCGGCGCAGGCGTTTCTGTCATCGCAGGGCGTGCAGGCCGGTCAGGTGACCCGCGGCAATCTCAACGGACTGAACGCCGAACAGGCGCCGTTCGCGGCGAGCACGCAGAGCGGGACCGTGCAGGGACATGCCGTGTTCGTGCAGTACGGAAACAACGTCTATCGCTTGCTCGCCTACAGTCCACAGGCGAATTGGTCCGCGTATCAGGGTATCGCGCAGCAGGCGCTGTCGAGCTTCGGACCGGTGAACGACGCGTCGGTACTCAACGTGCAGCCGCAGCACGTCAGTCTCATCACGCTCGACCGGCGGACGACCATCGCCGAGCTCGCGCAACAACGCCCATCACCCGTCTCCCCCGCGACGCTGGCGCTGATCAACCAGGTCGAGCCGAACACGCCGCTCGAGGCGGGCCGCATCGTGAAATGGGTCGTGGGACAACCACTCCCCGCGACTCCCTAACCGAGGACTCCACTTATGATGACGCTCGCAATCATTCTCATCATTCTCTGGCTGTTGGGATTCGTCTCGTCGTACACGTTCGGCGGTCTGATTCACCTGCTGCTGGTGATTGCCATCGTGGTCATTCTCATTCGGGTCATTCAAGGCCGTCGCGCCGTTTAGCGACCACACGAGGAGCGCTCATGCTTCGTCCCATCCATCTCCTCGCCGCCGTGGCATGTCTCACGGCGGCACCGCTGGCGGCGCAGGCGCCGTCCGCTGCGCAAGCGCCTGCAGCACAGGCGATTGCGCCGACGCCCGCCGGACCGCGGCTGGCGCCGGCGTTCCGGAGCTATCAGCCGGCCCTGGTGCAGCGTGATGCGGCACCGGTCGCCGCCGCAGCAGCCGACCGCACGGTCATTACGATTTCCACCCTTGGGTTGGTGTTACTCGCTGTCTTGCTGATTCTGCTGCTCGCCTGATTACTTCTTCCCGTGCCCCGAGTGGGCGCGCAGTTCGGTCCCGCTGGCGATATTGCAGCGGGCCGACGGAGGAAGAGGAGAGACCGCAGTGAAAGTGCGAAGCGATAAGTCGCCGGTCGCGAAGGCCGCGCAGGACGATCAACGCTTCCTCTCGAACCTCGCCGAGATTCTCGCCTCGGCGCTGGACGAGCGCGCCATGCTGTCTGCGGTGGCGCGCTTGCTCGTTCCCCGCCTCGGCGACGTCTGTCTCGCCGACATCGTCGACGACGACGGATCCGTGCAACGCATCGACAACACGCTGGACGACTGGCGCCTCGCACCGACGCCCGGCCTGCGCTCGGGAGAACCGCTCATCATTCCCGACGTCACGCCGTCATCGCTCGCGCATATCGCGCCGGATCCGGACGGCCAGGCGGCGATTCGCGCCGCGGGCATTCGCTCGCTCGTGCTGCTGCCGCTCATCGGCCGCGGGCGTTTACTCGGTGTGCTGACGCTCGGCAACACGCGTCCCGACCGCCGATTCTCCAAAGCCGACTTGCCGCTGCTCGACGATATCGCGCAGCGCACCGCGCTCGGCGCCGCTAATGCGCGCCTCTACCAGCAGGCACGGCAGGCGAGCCGCGCACGCGACGACACGCTCGCGGCCATTTCCCACGATCTGCGCAACGGGCTGAACACGGTGCTCACGGCGGTCGGCTTGCTGCTGCGCAGCCTACCACCCGACACCGAAAGCCGTCGTGACCGCCGCCACGTCGAAGCCATCCGCCGCTCGGCCGAGCGCATGAACCGTCTCATCGGCGATCTGTTGGACGTCGCCAGCATCGAGTCAGGACGATTGTTCGTCGAGCCGCGCCGCGAGCCGGTGCGATCGGTCATCCTCGAGGCGCTGAATGCCTGCCGCGCGCAGGTACAGGAGAAGACGCTGCATATTCAGGAAACGGTGACCAGCGAGCCCCTCGAGGCGCTGTGCGACCGCGAGCGCGTGCTGCAAGTCCTGGGAAACCTCATCGGCAATGCGATCAAGTTCACCCCGGACGGCGGCACGGTGCACGTGAGCGCCGAGCCGTTCGACGACGAAGTGCTGTTCACCGTCCGCGACACGGGTGTCGGGGTTTCGCCGAAGCAGTTGCCGCACGTGTTTGACCGCTTCTGGCAGGCGACGCCGAAAGCCCGCTTGGGCAGCGGACTGGGACTGACGATCGCGAAGGGTGTGGTCGAAGCGTTAGGCGGGCGGATCTGGGCCGAGAGTCGTCCGGGTGACGGAACGACGTTCTTCTTTACGCTGCCGTTAGCGACCGCCGAGAAGGAGGCGCCTCAGACGCAATAGCGCCTGATCGCGAAGAGAATCTCGTCGATGTCGATCGGTTTGCGAACGACATCGCTCACGCCGATCGTCGGACGCTCATGCGGCTTGGCATTGGTCACCAACACAACGGGGACGGCCGCGAGCTCCGGGTCTTCGTTGCGGAACCGCAGAAAATCGAAGCCGTCCATGACGGGCATCGACACATCGAGCAGAATGACGTTGGGAAGGGCATCGCCCCGCAGTGCTTCCAGCGCCTCTGCGCCGTTCGCCAGCGCGACGACCTGATACTGTTCCCCTTCGAGCAGCTCGCGCAGCATGGTGCGGAACTCGGCGTCATCCTCGATGATCGCGACGAGACACCGTTTCGCCGCGTCGTGATCCTCCGCGGTCCGCGCGGAACGCGGGGCTGCTGGAGCACGCGCCATAATCCAAAATCTAACCCGTCTAGTGAGAGAAATCGACCTTCGGCGCCTCGGCGGCTCCCGGGGTCGTTACCTCGAAATATGCCCTGGGCTTTTTCCCCAGGACCTTTGCGGTGATGACTTGCGGAAAGCGGCGAATGTACGCGTTGTACGTGTTCACGCTTTCGTTGTAGTCCTGACGGGCGACAGCGATCCGGTTCTCAGTGCCCTCGAGCTGATCCTGCAGCGCGCGAAAATTCTCGTTCGATTTGAGCTGCGGATAGTTCTCTGCGATCGCGATCAGCCGGCCCAGGGGCGCCGTCAGCTGCGCGTTGGCGTTGGCCATCTGTTGGAGGTCGCCACTCTGCACGGCGCCCGCCAGCTTGGCACGGGCGTCGGCCACCGCAATGAAGATCGTCTGCTCCTGCTTCGCGTACCCCTTCACCGTTTCGACGAGGTTGGGGATCAAATCGGCGCGACGCTGCAGCTGCACCTTGATCTGCGACTCCGCGGCGTTCACCCGCTCATCCATCGTCTGAATCGTGTTGTAGCCGCAGCCCGCGAGGAACATGAGTGCGGGCGCCAGCCACGCACGCCGCACGAGGTACCACGCACGTCCGTTCATGAATCCGTCCTTTCCAGGTGGTCCACGTACGCTGCCGTGCGCGTCACGGCGTCGAGATATGCGACGGGCTCCGTAAGCCCCCCCTCCGTTGCCGCGAATCCTATCAGGGCAGCCGCCTCACGCACCAGAGCCTCGTCGGATGGAGGCGCCTGCCGGCCGCTGACTCGCAGCACCGCTCGCAGCATGGTCAAAAACCCGGCACGCGTGCCACGCACGATCTCGGCGAGACGCTTGGGCTTCCCCCACGCGGCGGCGTATGCCTGGCGGAGGTGCATGAGCTTGCCCATCAGCTCGTGCTCGAGCTGGCGGCGCGCGTCCTCCGGCCGGACACGAATGCCGGACCAGGGATCCTTCCCGGCGAGCACGCGATGCGCGGCGCGGATGTCTTCGTATTCGATCGGAAATGCGTCGACGGAATCCCGCCACTCCTGCTCGGTGATGATGAGGGGCGCGGGGTGCCCGGCCTTCGTCCACGCCTGCACCGCATCGACCAGGCGATCGAACAGGCCGGCCTGCTGCCGGACGATCAGCAGCGTGTTGACGGTCTCCGGCTCCCGGCTCCCGCTTCCCGTCCCCCGTGCAGCGGAGCCGTAGAGGAGCAAAGAAACCAGGTCAGAGCCGAGCGCCGAGCCGAGCCGTTTTGCGAAGTCGTCCAACGTCATGCGCGCCATGGTCAGAATCTCCCTCCTGCCCCGCCGCCCGAAAAGCCGCCGCCACCGCCGAATCCGCCGAATCCCCCGCCGCCGCGTCCGCCCCAACCGCCACCACCGCCCCAGCCGCGCCCGCCGCCCATGATCGAGAACGGCAACCACAGCAAGCGCCCGCGGCTCAGGACGACCAGGAGAATGACGGCGACGATGAGACCAACGGGAATGTGGGGCGTCGACTCCGGCTCGGCGGGCGGTGGCCGTACGAGCTCCGGTGCCGACAGCGTGACGCCGAACTCCTGCGCGAAGCTTTGAGCAATCAAATCGACGCCGAGGGACAATCCACCGCCGTAGTCTTCGCGCGCGAAAAACGGCGTCATGGCGTCGCGGATCCGCCCGGAGCGCGCGTCGGTGAGAAATCCTTCGGCGCCGCGCCCCGTGGAGATGAAGACTTGCCCCGTGCCCGACTCGTGATTCTTGAGAGGGATCAGCAAGACGACGACGCCCAGGTTCTTGCGGCGGTCGCCGGCGGCAGCCGAATCACCGACGCCCCATTGCCGTCCGATTTGCAGCGCGACGTCGGCCGCTGACCGGTCAGCGATGTCGGCGAGCGTCACGACCGCGATCTCGCCGCCGGTCTTGGCGCGAACTTCCCGGATGACGGCATCCATGTGCTGGATCGCCGCCGAATCGAGGACGCCGGCGAAGTCGTTGACGTAGCCGCGGGGTGGGGGGACCGCGATCTGCAGCAGCAGCGCGAGGGTAATCACCGTCTGTGGCGGGCCGGCAAGGCGCTCAAGACCTCGGGATCGAGAGTTCGCGCGAAGAGCGTCGCAATAAGTGAACCTAACATGGATGTACGTCAAGCAACCGCACGACACGTTAAACTTCCATCATGCAATGGCTTGGCTGGATCGTGCTCGTCGTCACGCAAGTGCTCGGCCTCATCTTGGTGCCGCTCGGTTTGCCGGGATTGTGGATCATGGTCGGCGGCATTCTCGCCTACGGGTGGATGACCGAATTTCGCACCGTCGGCGTCACCATGATCGCGCTCGTGCTGGCGCTCGCGTTCCTCGGTGAAATCGTCGAGAACTGGATCGGGTTTCGTTATGCAAAGCGCTATGGCGGATCCACGCGCTCGGGCTGGGGTGCGTTGATCGGAGGATTGGTCGGCGCGATGATCGGCGTGCCCGTCGCGATCATCGGCAGTGTGATCGGCGCGTTCATCGGCTCATTCGTGGGCGCCGCGCTGTTCGAGTACACGTATTCGCGGCACGCCGGCGTTGCCACGCGCGCGGGATGGGGTGCCGTCCTGGGACGCGCCGCCGGTGCCGCCGTCAAAATCGCGCTCGGCGTGGTCATCGCCGTCATCGCCGCCTTCGCCGCGTTATCTTGAGCCGCATGAAAACTCTTCTGCTCGCCGGGCTGCTCGCACCGGCCACGCTGTTCGCGCAGACTCCGGCAACGCCCGCGTCCGCTCCTGCGACGCCCACGAACCACTGGGTCGCCGATCCCGTGCACAGTGAAGTCGCGTTCCGTGTTCGCCATCTCGGTATCACATGGGTGAACGGCACGTTCGGCCAATGGACCGCGGAGATCAATTACGATCCGGCCAAGCCCGAAGCCGCGAGCGTCGTCGCGAAGCTCCAGACGGCGACGATCACGACCGGCAACGACCGGCGCGACAACGATCTCCGCACGAATTATCTCGCGGCCGACAGCTTTCCCCAGATCTCGTTCGCGAGCACCAAGGTCGAGCGCACCGCGCCCGATCATCTGCGCATTACCGGGAACCTGACGATTCGCGGCGTCACGCGTCCTGCGGTGCTCGAGACCGACGTGGGCGGCATCGCCGCGACGCCGATGGGTCGACGCACCGCGTTCTCCGCCACCACGATCGTGAAGCGCCAGGACTTTGGTATCGTCCGCAATCCGTTCCTCGAGGGCACACAGATCGTGGGCGACGACGTGAAGATCACGATCGACGTCGAGGCGACGGAGCGCTGAAAAAAAAAGAGCGACCGCCCGAGCCCAAAAGCTCAGGAGGTCGCTCCCTGGACTGCCTTCAGGCTACCGCGAGGAAACCGTGGTGACCTTGTTGTTGAAACGGCTCGGGAACTGCTTCATGATGCCGTCGCTCAGCATGTCGGCCATCTGCATCGCCTGACGCTGACTTTCGTCATACGCGGAGATGCTGCCCGACCAGTCCTTCTTGATCTGCGCCGTCGCCTCCTGCAGCAGGAGGTTGAGGTGCATCTGAATGGCACCACTCAGCGTCGTCTTCGCGAACCCGCGAGGATTGGCCGAGCTCAGCAGGGCGGCGATGCTATCGCCGTTGGCGCGGAGTTCCGCGATCGCCTGGTTCAGCGCCGTGGAATCCACTGAATTCTGACTCTGCTGCGTCTGCGCCTGCGCGTACTGACCGCTCGTGTACTGACCGGCCTGGGACGTGCTGTCGGTGCGCGTGGGCGAACTCGGGTTCGAGTTCGGATTCGGCAGCTTGGACTTGGTGGTGTCCGTCATACGGCCTGCGGTTCCGCGGCCGGCCTTGCTCGTATCAGCGTTGGCCCGGCCTGCCGCCGTCGGATTCGCCGGATACTGCGAGCCCGTCCGCAGCTTGACCGTGTCGGTCCGGCTCATGGAGCTATCGCTGCCCATGCGGCCCGAGATATATGTGCGCGAGCTGTCTCGCGCGGTCATGCCGGACTGCATGGCGGTGTTGTTGCCCTTGGCCGCCATCAACGTCTTGGCCGCGAGCTGGATGTGATTGCGCAGCAGGGACGCGAGCTGGCCGCCGGCGGCGTCGCCATAATACGGCTTAATCGCGTCACCGATTTCGTCCTGATTGCGCAGCAACCGCTGGGCGACTTCTGCCGTGTCGGGCAGGGCCGCGGTCGCACTGACGATGAAATTCCGCGTGTAGGCGATATGATCCGACCACAGTTCGCGCATTCGATCGTGGAACGCGGCGCGACCGACCGCAGCGGCGCGGTTCGTGTCACGCGGGGTTGCCTCCGAGCTGCGCGACGTCGTCGGCTTCCGATGGTGCTGCGCGCTCGTATCCGGCTTTGCAGACGTCGGGGTTTGCACCGCCAACGCCGCAATAAGCAGTAATGAAAGCATGGTTCACTCCTCGGGGGTTCGGGTTTCTCGCGTAGTGTATCCGCGTGTACCACGGGAATGGATCGCCCGGAGAGTCGAGCGGGGTTAGCCCGTTCGAATGAAATCGCGTAATGTGCGTGCGATGAAATGTTCCGCGTTGCTGCTCGCCCTCGTGTTGGTGAGCCCGCCACCGCTCGCCGCGCAGTCTCGCACCCACACGATCCGGTGGTGGCACGTCGTCGCCGTGGCGGGAGGCATCGGCGCCGCCAGCGTGTTCGATCACGGTGTCGATGCCTCGATCCAGGACCGCCGTTCGCCGACGAGTGACCGCTGGGCCCGCGTGTTTCGGAACGGCGGCCAACCGGACGTCGTCTTCGGCGTTCCTGCGGCCATGCTGGCGGCCGGATGGATCGGCGGGCGACCGGGTGTACGGCGCGCTGGTGAACGCGTGTTGGCGTCGGTCCTGGTTGCGGGCTTCACCACGGTCGGTATCAAGGAAGTTACGGGCCGCGTGCGGCCGTTCGAGACGCACGACCAGTATTTGTTCAGGCCGTTTTCCGGGAAGGATGCCTTCCCGTCGGGCCACGCCACGATGGCCTTTGCGCTCGCCACGTCACTCGGCGCCGAGATTCACAATCGGGCGGTGAGTGCCCTGCTCTACGCCGGAGCGACGGGCACCGCGTGGTCGCGTCTCAACGACCAGCGGCATTGGCTCTCGGACGTGCTGGCCGGCGCCGCGGTTGGGCTCACAAGCGCGAAGCTGATCGAGGGCCAATGGCGGATTTTCGGCCTGGCGCCGCCGCGATTTCTCGGCAGCCCGCATGCGGCAAAATTGGAGTGGCGAGTCGAGTTCTAGCGGTCGAACGTGAACTGGTCTTCGATCGATCCGTCCGGCGCGTGCACTTTCACTTCGCTCGGCGCCTGGTTCCGCGCCTCACCCCGCGCCCGCTCGATGGCTTCGCTCTGCGTCTCGAACGAGTCAAACTCGCCTTCGGGACGGCGCTCGCGGGTGACGTGCCATTTGCCGTCGCGCGCGGCGACGTGGAAGACGGTGCGGGACTGTGCGGTGGCCATGCCGTGCATACCCCGCAGGACTCTGCGCGGCGCGATCGCTAGGGATTAAGCCGCTGGGGGAAAACCACCAGCTCGCGCACGAGGGCCTCAAGCCGATTCGCGAGCGTTTCGAGGTCTCGGGCGCGTCGCGTCGAGGACCGCCGGTAGAACGTCCGTGCGGTCACGTACGTGACGCCGAGCCACAGCGGAATGAGCACGACGACCGCCGGGCCGGCGAGATGCAGGGCACCGGCGCCGACGCCGATGATGGGACCCATGCCGCCGCCGCCCATGCCGCCGCCGATGCCGCCGAACGTTGCGCCGATCAGCTGCGACAGATTTTCGTGGATCGTGATGCGCGTCTGCCCGCGGCGCACGGAGACGGCGACTTCGAGGTCGCGGCGCATCCCGGAGCCGCGGGCCGCCATCCACGAGAAGGACCGCCCGAACTGGCTCACCGAGCCCGGGTTGCGCAGCACCCGCCGAATCTCTTCGACGACCGTCGCGTATTCGGACTCGGGCAGCTCGCCCTCGATCACGCGCTCGTAGAACACCTCGGTGGGTCCGGAGACCCACGGATTGATGGCGCCCGGCGCGCGGGCGCCAGGCGGCACGTACGGCGGGGGCGCTTCCATGGCTCCGGCCGCCGCGCGCACCAGCTCCGGCGCGACGCCGACCTCGCCCGCAAGCGCCTCCACTCCGCCGATCGTCATCGCCCCCGATGCCGTCTTGTTGCTCGCCTCCATCTCGGTCGCGCGTTTGACGATCTCCTGAACCTGGTCCTGGTCGTAGCGCCGGCGCGCGCCCGAGTCGGATCGGCCGTGCGCGAGCTCCTCCATCAGCGCGCTGGGCGTCGCCGTCCGCTGATCGTGCCGAATCGCGAGGCCGCGCACGAGCGCGCCTTCGACGCGCGCGCCCACACCCGTGAGCCGGGTGCGATGCCGCGGCGTCGCCTCGAGAAACCGGCCGGCGCGCACGGCGTCCTCGGTAGGCCAGCGGCCGGGGACCTCGCCGACAAGCATTTCATAGATGACGACGGCCAGACTGTAGACGTCCGTCCGCTCGTCCAGCTCGGTGAGACCGGCGGCCTGTTCCGGACTCATGTAGCCCGGCGTCCCGACGGGGAATCCAGTCCGAGTCAGGTTCGCGCCTCCGGCGGTGCTCACGGCTTTGGCGATACCGAAGTCCGCGACGATGGGGTGGCCCTGCGAGAAGAGGATGTTCTCCGGCTTGATGTCGCGATGCACCACGCCCATGCGATGCGCGTAGGCGAGCGCGTCCGCCACCGGCTCCGCGACGGCAAACGCCTGCCGCTCGCCGAGCCTGCGCTCCGGCGCGTTTTCGAGCTGCTGGCGTAGCGACCCGCCCTCGATGAAGGGCATGACGTAATACAGGAAGCCGCCCGCCTCGCCTGAATCGTGCAAGGCCAGGATGTGCGGATGCGTGAGCCGGGCGGCGATCTGGATCTCTTTGAGAAAGCGCTCGACGCCGAGGTAGGCGGCGAGCCCGGGCAGCAGGACTTTCAGTGCGACGGCGCGCGTGTGTTTCTTGTCGTCCGCGAGATAGACGGTCGCCATGCCGCCGCGGCCGAGCACGCGCCGCAGCACGTAGCGGTCGGCGAGCGCGGCCTGCAAGTCGACAGGGATGTCGGACGGCGATCCGTTCACGCCGCTAAGCTACGCGGCTTCGGCCTCGTTGGTTACCAAGGCGCGGGAATCGTCGAACTCGCCCTCCCAGCGCGCCATCACGACGGTGGCGAGACAGTTCCCGATCAGGTTGACGGTCGTACGGGCCATGTCCATCAGCACGTCCACGCCGACCAGCGCGGCCGCTGCTTCCACCGGGAGGTTGAACGACGCGACGGTGCCGAGGAGAATGACGAGCGAGGCGCGCGGCACGCCGGCGACGCCTTTGCTCGTCAGCATGAGGGTCAGCATCATGAGGAGCTGCTGGCCCAGGCTGAGCGAGATGCCGCTCGCCTGCGCGACGAAGATCAACCCGACCGACAGGTACAACGTGCTGCCGTCGAGGTTGAACGAATAGCCCGTCGGCATGACGAACGCGACGATCGGCCGCGGCACGCCCAGCGCCTCCATGCGCTCCATCGCCTTGGGCAGCGCCGCTTCGGACGACGCCGTCGAAAACGCGATCAGCGCCGGTTCTTTCACCGCCGCGATGAACGCGGCCAGCGGCACGCGCGCGAGGCGCGACACCGGATACAGCACCACGAGGCCGAACACGACCAGCGCGACATACAACGTGACCACGACCAGCGCGAGCGACTGCAGATTCTTGAGCCCGCCTCGGCCCACCGTCACCGCGAGCGCCGCGGCGACCGCAAACGGCGCGAACTTCATGACGATGCCGGTGAACTTGAACATCACTTCGGCCACCGACTCGCAGAAGCCGAGCATCATCTCTTTCGGGCGACCGTGCACCTGCGTCAGTCCGATCGCGAACAGCACCGACCAGACGACGACTTGCAGCATCTGATTGGTCGCGGCGGCCTCGAAGAAGCTTTGGGGCACGATGTGCTCGAGCACGCTGGCGAACGTCACGCGCTCGGTCGCGGGCGCTGCCGCGGTGGTTGCGGCGACCACGGCCCCGATCCCCGGCTTGATGACGTTCACCGCGAGCAACCCGATGAACAGCGCGAGCGTCGTGACGATCTCGAAATAAACGATCGACTTGAGCGCGAGCCGCCCGACGCGTCGCATGTCGTCGCCGTGCCCCGCGATCCCCACGACCAGCGTGCCGAAAATCAGCGGCACGATGATCGACTTGATGATGCGGATGAAGGCGCTGGAAATGGGCAGGAGCGCGACGGCGAAGTCGGGAGCGAGCGCGCCGAGCACGACGCCGACGATCATCGCCGCGACGATCCACTGCGTGAGCGTGCGGCGGCGCAGGAAGGTCCACATGGGGCGGCGTAAGGATAACCGCCCGAAAACGACGGCCGCTAGCGGCGGGGGCGCAACACTCGGCGCAGCAGCAGTCCGGCCGCAGCGAGACCGATGGCCAACACGGGAACGATGCGCCTCAGGGCAAGCAGCTTGCCACGCAGCGCCCGCAGGTCGGCATCCAGGCGGTGGCGCGTGTGCTCGATGTCGGCCGCGATCGCGTCAGCAGACTTGCCGTCACCGCGCCAGCCGTAGTCGGACCGAACGACGACGGTCACGACTCGCTCGACGGCTGGGCGTGGCGCGCCCGCTGCACGAGCACGAACGCACCCGTGAAGACGACGATGGCGACGATCAGCGCGGCCAGCCACGCCACGACACCCAGCGCGATGAGGCCGAGGACGAGCGCGGCGAGCAGGACGAAGAGGCCGCTATACGCGAGGACGCCCGCCGCGCCAAAAAAGGCGGCCTGTTTGGCCACGGCGACCGCCTTCTCCTTCAACTCCGCCTTGGCGAGGGCGATCTCTTGCCGCACCAGCAGCGAGGCATCGGTCTTGATGTCCGCCACAACCTCAGGCAGCGAGCGGTCGCGGGATGAGTGCGAGACTTGGATAGCCATGTGTGCTGCTACCCTTACTGCTTGATGAACGTGCCCCGCCTCAACTCGTCGTACGCCTGGATTAATTCTTCCCTGGTGTTCATGACGATCGGTCCCTGCCAGGCAACCGGCTCTTCCAGCGGCCGTCCCGATACCAGCAAGAACCGCATCCCCCGTTCGCCCGCCTGCACCGTGATCTCGTCGCCGGAATCGAACAGCACGAGCGACCGGTTGCCGGTCTCACTCGGCGCTTCGCTCCCCGCGTCGCGCCCACCGGCGGAGACGCGATCGGTCCGCACGCCCTGCGGCGCCGAGGCATCGCGGAACGAGCCGTCGCCCTCGAACACATAGGCGAACGCATGGCGCGACGTCTCGACCGGAATCGTCTTGCGCACGCGGGGCGGAATCCAGATGTCGAGATAGCGCGGATCGGCGGCGACGCCCTCGACGGGGCCGCGCTTGCCCCAGAAGTCGCCCGCGACCACGCGCACGCGGGTACCGTCGTCGTCCACGACTTCCGGAATGTCCTTCGCGTGAATGTCCTGATAGCGCGGATCGGTCATCTTCAGATTGCGCGGCAGATTCGCCCAGAGCTGGAAGCCGTGCATGCGGCCGCGCTCGTCGCCCTTGGGCATCTCCTGATGGAGAATGCCGCTGCCCGCCGTCATCCATTGCACGTCGCCGGCGGTCATGGTGCCGCTGTTGCCCAGGCTGTCGCCGTGCTGCACGCTGCCGCTCAAGACATACGTGATCGTCTCGATGCCGCGGTGGGGGTGCCACGGAAACCCGGGCAGATAGTCTTCGGGATGCTCGTTGCGGAAGTCGTCGAGCAGGAGGAACGGGTCGAAGTCGGTGGTTTTTCCGAACCCGAAGGCGCGGCGCAACTTGACGCCGGCGCCTTCCAGGACAGGCTGCGACTGCACGATGGATTTGACGGCGCGGATCGACATGAAGACCTCAGGGGAACCGGTTCGTACCTAGAACACTAACCGGTTCCCCGAAGCCTAGAAGCCGAGCCAATACGTCGCCTTCAGCAGGAAGATGTTCTCCGACGGCCCCTGGAACAGGGCGCTCACGTCGTCCCCGAACTGGATGTTGCCGCGCGCCAGGGTCGGGATCTGGCTGCTGCGCGTCCAAACGAGGAACAGCGTCGATCCCGGGTGATACTCCCACCGCAGCACCGCGTTGCCCCGCAGCGATCGGAACGTGAACGTCGGATCGGGGAACGTGTAGCTCGGTGCACCTCCACCCAGCGTGTCGGCGTCGACCGTGATTCCGGACGCGGACGTGGTCACGGTCCCGAAGTCCTTGCCGTATTCGATGCGCCGCGCGCCCCGCGGAGCGGCGAAGACGTTGTAATGGCTGAACGCTCCGGATGCGATCAGCGGCTGCATGAACAGCTCGAGCGTCAGCGTCGGCGAGAACGTCACGTTGAACCGCGTGTCCATCGAGATCGCGTTCTGCTCGAGATGCGCGAAGACATAGCGGTTGCCGTAGAAGTTGCTCGCCGTTTGATCGGCATAGCTTCCGACGAATTGGTAGCCGGTTTGCGAGTGGTCGATTCCCGGATTGAACGACACCGTGACGTTCGAGCGCGGCCGCAGCTCGAGGCCGAGGCTCACGCTGTTCCCGCACTGCCCTTCGGCATCGCAGTTGTGGCTGGCGTTGAACTGACCGACGATCTTCTTGCGCGAGTCGGTATTGACGTTGACGGAGTAGAAGTCGTTCGCCGGCACACGGACCAGCGGCCCGCCCCGCGTCAACCGATCGTCGAACACGCTCGCCCGGTGAATCCAGAATGAGCTGACGTTCCAGTAGCTCAATGTCTGGATCTGGCCGTACAGCCGTCCCTCGCGGTCGTTCACATCGCCGTCGAACGTGTACTGCTGCTGGCCGCCCGCGATGACAAACAGCTGCCGATACCACTTGGTGGGCTTGGTCCACAGCGGGAAAATGTTCGCGGACATCCACCAGTAGTCGGCGCGCGAGAAGAACGCGATGTCGTTGTTGTTGAACGCGGGCGACCGGAAGTTGGTCATGACCTCCCACAACCAGTGGCCCTGCTCCTTCGAGATGCGCGCGAAGCCGCCGAGGCCGGCCATGCCGGTCACCGGTGCGCGGGCATCCGCCGTGTCGGGCCGGTCGGGCCGCTGGAAGAAATGGGCCGAGCCGAAGCGGATGCGGCGCATCGCGGCGGTGTCGCCTTCGACGTGCGTGCCGGCGAGCTGGGCCATGAGCCGGTACGTGCGATTGCCCCACCAGCTGTCGGTGGAAACTCCGAACGCCTCCGAGTGGTGCGACAAGCGCGTCTGGAGATACGGATCGCCGAGGTCGCGGTACACGGATGTGGCCATCGCTTTGACCTGCGTCGCGCCGCCGCTCAAGTCCTTGGCGACGCGCGCAGCGAAGTAATTCGTCGCCGGCTCGACCTCGAACTGGCCGCGCGACGTGTCGGCGAATTCCACCGGCGCGTGCTCGCGCTTTGTGACCGCGTCGAGCGCACCGACGGACCAGCCCCCGCTCGTACGTCCCGTCAGCTTCGCGGCGCCCAGGATCGTGGAGTTCTCCGGCATGTCGGCGAATTCGACGGGCGTCGCCAGTCCGGCGCGGAAAGGCGAGATCTGGGGCGGCCGGCCGATGCGGCGGGTCGCCAGCATCGAGAGACTCGACACGTTGGAGCAGAAGTAACAGCTGAACCCGCCGAGCCCGAAGTAGCCGGCGCCTTCGACGAAGAACGGGCGCTTCTCGTCGAAGAACGTCTCGAACGCGGAGAGATTCACCACGGCCGGGTCGACTTCGACCTGTCCGAAGTCGGGATTGACGGTCGCATTCAACGTGAGGTTGGACGTGACGCGGTACATCGCGTCGCCGCCCACACGTCCGTCGATCGCGTGCGGATCGAAGAACGGATCGCTGCGATCGCCGGGGACGTTCGACGACCGTCCGACCATGTAGGGCACGACCTCCGCCCGCCCGGGCGGATGCCGGATCACGAGGCCCGAGAGGTGGCCGAACATCGACGGGCCGCCCGTCTCATCCAGCCGCCACCACGCCCACTGCGACAGCTCGTTGAGCCGATTCTCCTGCCGCCAGATCTGCAGCCCCCAGGTTTGCTCTTCGGACGTGGACCGGTAGCGCAGCTGCGAGAATGGAATGCGCAGCTCGGCGGTCCAGCCGAGTGAGTCGATGTTGGTCGCTACTTCCCACACGGGATCCCAGGACGGGTCCCCGCCGCCGCCTAACCCGTTCGCGTCCTGCTTCACGCCCGACGGATTGACCTGGAAGAAGAGCCGCCCGATATGGTCGTGATAGGTATCGAAGATGACTTCGAGATAGTCGGAGTTCATGTCGGCATCGCGCCGCACGAGGCGCGTCCGCACGCCGCGCGCGCCGGAGTCGTCGTACATCCGGGCGCCGACGTACAGGGCCGCGTCGTCGAACGCGAACCGCACCTCCGTACGCTGCGTCGCGGAGTCGCCGGAGTGGGGCTGCGACTGCCGCAAGCCGGTCGCCGGGGGCGCCGTGTGCCAGACCGCCTCGTCCAGCTTGCCGTCGAGACGGATCGGCTCCTGGAGCTGGACGGCCCGGACCTCGGGCGGTGCGTGCGGATGGATGTTCTGAGCTAATAAGGAAGCAGGAAGCGCGACGGCGCAGAGCACGGCGAGACGGGCGGTGGCGGAAGCGCTCGGCATAGCGATCACGTGGGCTAGGATACCACCTTGGACGCGCCGCGGCGGGAAAAGGTTGCGGCTCTGACTGGAGCCTTACAATCTCCCTCGTTAGATATGTCTGACCCCATGCCACCATCCCCATCGCCCGATTCGGCGGCCGCCGCGGCTCCCACAGCGCTCTCCCCGGCCGCTTCGTTCGAGAAGATCGCCCTTCCGCGTCTCCCCGAACGCATCGGCCGTTTGGCCGACATTTCGCAGAATCTCTGGTGGAGCTGGCAGCTCGACGCCCGCGAGCTGTTCCACCGCATCGACCATCACCTGTGGGAAGAGACGCGGCACAACACCGTGCAATTCCTCGTGCAGGTGGCGCCGGAGCGCCTGCAGAAACGCGCGCAGGACGCGATGTTCCTCGAGCGCTACGATCAGGTCGTCCGCCGCTTCGACGAGCTGGCGCGCTCGGACGACACGTGGTTTGCCACGCATTACCCGCAACTCGCCGGCCGCCCGATCGCCTACTTCTCGGCGGAGTTCGCCCTGCACCGCTCGTTGCCGATTTACTCGGGCGGGCTCGGCGTCCTCGCGGGCGACCATTGCAAGGAAGCCTCCGACCTCGGGATTCCTCTGGTGGGCGTCGGCCTGTACTACCACGGCGGCTACTTCGACCAGGGGATCGGGCTGGACGGGTGGCAGCGGGATGCCGACGACCCCGTGGATCCGGCGGTGAATCCGGTCGTGCGCGTGAATGGGCGCGACGGCTCACCGTGCCTCGTGCCCGTCACGATCGCGGGCCGCGAAGTCCAGGTCGGCGCGTGGCGCGTCATGGTCGGACGCGTCCCCGTCTACCTCCTCGATACCGACATCGAACCCAACAATCCGGCCGATCGCCAGCTCACCGCGCGCCTGTATACGAGCGCTCACGAATGGCGGCTGAAACAGGAGTGGGTGCTCGGCATCGGCGGCGTGCGCATGGTGCGCGCCCTCGGCATCAATCCGGACATCTGGCACGCGAACGAAGGACACGCGGCGTTCATGTATGTCGAGCGCCTGCGCGAGCACATGGCGAAGGGGCTCACACTCGCGCAGGCGAGGGAGCAGATCCGCGCGTGCAGCGTGTTTACTACTCACACGCCGGTCGCCGCGGGTCACGACGTTTTTTCGAGCGAGCAGCTCGAGCAGGTGTCAGGACCGTTCTGGAACACGATGGGTATCACTCGCGACCAATTCATGGCGCTCGGCAAACCAGGGCCGAACGATCCACGCTACGAGATGACGGTGTTGTCGCTGCGCTTCGCGGGCCGAGTCAACGGCGTCTCCGCGCGACATCGCGAAGAATCGCGACGCATTTGGCAGTGGGTTTGGGGTAGCACGCCCCTCGCCGAAGTCCCCATTGGCTACGTCACCAACGGCGTTCATCTCGGCACCTGGATGGCGCGCCCGATTCGCGACCTGCTGGCCACGTCGTTGGGCAGCGATTGGGAATCGCACGCCGATCCCACGGCGATCGCCGCGGCGGTCCGAACACTCGATGACGACCGGCTGTGGGCCGTCCACGAAGGCCTCCGCCACCTGCTGTTGCACTACATCCGTGAGGAGGCACGTCACCGTTGGCGCCACTACTGGAAGGATCCAGCCAAACTGGCGGGCGCCGGCGCGCTCCTCTCCCCCAACGTCCTGACCCTCGGCTTCGCCCGTCGGTTCGCGACGTACAAGCGTGCCGACCTCCTGTTTCGGGATCCCGACCGGCTCCGCCGACTCCTGACGGATCCGCGTCGCCCGGTGCAAATCATCTTTTCGGGCAAAGCGCACCCCGCGGACGATCCCGGCAAGCGGGTGTTACAGCGCGTGTTCGCAGCGGCCCAAGACCCGACCTTCCAGGGCCGGATCGCCTTTCTGGAGGATTACGAGCTGCACTTGGCACAGCGCCTTGTGGGCGGCGTCGACCTGTGGCTCAACCTGCCACGCGTCCCCCTCGAGGCCTGCGGCACCAGCGGCATGAAGGCGGCGTTGAACGGCGTGCCGCAGCTTGGCACGCTAGATGGATGGTGGGCCGAGGGTTACAACGGAGAGAACGGCTGGGCGATTCCGCTGCCCACCGGAGAGGGCGAGCCCGAGCCGCACGATCACGAGCATCTCTTCACATTGCTCGAGAACGAGGTGGTGCCGTGTTACTACGATCGACTCCCTGGCAGGCCGTCGCCTCGCTGGGTACATATGATGAAAGGCGCGATGGCCGTCGCGATCGAGCACTTCACGACTCGCCAGATGCTCCAAGCCTACGTCACGCGCTACTACGTACCCGCAGCTGCCGGCGAAGCCATTCCCGGCGAGCCACCGCAGTGAGGAGAGTGGTCCGTTGAAAACACGTGTTCTCCACCTCACCGCCGAGCTGTGGCCCTATGCCCGCACGGGCGGCCTGGGCCAGGCGGTGGCGGGACTCGCGGACTATCAGGCCGCGAGCGGCACGGAGAGCCACGTCGTGCTCCCGCTCTATCGCGAAGCGCGCGCACACGTCGGAAAGCTCGAGCCGCTGTGCGAGCCGTTCGAAGTCGAGAGCGCCGGCAAGCTCGAAGAAGTCCGCTGCTGGCACCAGGTCGACGACGACTACCCGAAGACGCTGTTCCTCGAGCATAACGCGTCGTTCGACCGGCCGGGGATCTACGGTGACTCCGGCGGCGACTACCCCGACAATCACCGGCGCTTCGCGTTGTTCGCCTCAGCCTCGATCGAAATCGCGCGGCGGCTCGGCCGGGGCAACCTGATCCTGCACGCGCACGACTGGCATGCGGCGCTCGTTCCGGTGTTCTTGCGGCGCGTGTACCGCGACGAACCCGACCTCCAGCGTTTGCCGGTCGTCCTCACCGTGCACAACGGCGGCTTTCAGGGCGTCTTCCCGTACGACGCGCTGCGCGACATCGGGCTGCCCGAGGACATGTGGTCGCCGGATTACATGGAGTGGTACGGCCGGCTGAACTACCTGAAGGGCGGCCTGCGCTATGCCGATATGGTGACGACGGTGAGTCCGACGCACGCGTTCGAGCTGCTCACCGACGTCGGCGGCTTCGGCCTCCAGCATTCGTTCCGCCGGCTCGGGGACAGGCTGGTCGGGATTCGGAACGGCATTGACGTGAAGGAATGGGATCCATCGCACGATCCCCCCATCGCGGCCCGCTTCTCGGCCGACGACATGTCGGGCAAGGCCCGGTGCAAGGCCGCGCTGCAAGAGTCGTGGGGACTACCGCGCCGTCCCGACATTCCGGTCTTCGGCATGAGTGCGCGGCTCGTCGCGCAAAAAGGCCTGGATCAGATCGTCGCCTCGCAATCGCTCCGGCTGCTCGACGCGCAGTTCCTGTTCCTCGGCGCCGGCGAAGCGCAGTTCGAGAATGCGCTGCGCGAGTTGCAGACGCGCTTCCCGCAGCGGGTCGTCGTCAACACCGCGTTCACCGATGCGCTCGAGCATCAGCTGCTCGCGGGCGCCGATTTCCTCGTGATGCCCTCGCTGTACGAGCCGTGCGGTCTCACGCAGATGCGCGCGCAGTTGTACGGCGCCCTGCCCGTGGCGCGCCGGGTCGGCGGGCTCGCCGATACGATCGAAGACGGCGTGACGGGCATTCTCTACGAGGCGTACAGCCCCGAGGCGTTCGATCACGCGATCCAGCGCGCGGTGACGCTGTATCAGGACCGCAGCTGGTTTACGGAGCTCGCGCGCGGCGCGATGCGCAAGGATTTCTCGTGGCGTCAGCCCGCGGAGGCGTACGCGGCCGTGTACCGCCGCGCTCAGGCCGCGCGCACGATTCCCGAGCTGGCCGCGACGGACGACACGAGCGGGGGAGGCGCCCGCAAGCCTCGCAAGCGCTCGACCACGAGCAAGAGCGGGAGAGGCGTGAACGCTCGCCGCTAGATGGACTTCGTTCTTACACTGCACGGCCACCTTCCCTACGTCCTTCATCACGGGCGTTGGCCGCACGGCAGCGTCTGGCTTTGCGAGGGCGCGCTCGACAGCTATCTCCCGCTGATCGAAGCGCTGCAGGCGCTCGAACAAGAACGCATCCCGGCCCCGATCACACTGGGCATCACGCCGATCCTCGCGAACCAGCTCGCGCATCCATCGTTCGTCAGCGAGTTCGATGCCTACATGGAGCGGCGGCTTGAATCGGCGGCGCAGGCGCCCGCATCGCTCGCCCAGTCGGGCGACATGGCGCTCAAGCCGCTCGCCGACTTCTGGCGACATCGCCTCGAGCGACTGTACGCGCTGTTTCGGTCGCTCGACGAGGATCTGATCGGCGCGCTCCGCGGCTTCGAGTCGCGCGGCGTCATCGAGATCATTTCGTCGGCCGCGACGCACGGCTTCCTGCCGCTCCTTGCCCGCGACGAGAGCATCCGCTTGCAGCTCGCGGTCGGGGCGACGGAACATCAACGGCTCTTCGGGCGCGCGCCCACGGGATGCTGGCTGCCGGAATGCGCGTATCGCCCCGCGGGTCCGTGGAATCCCGGTTTCGGCGCGCCGGTGCAGCCGTACCGGACCGGAATCGAGAATCATCTCATTGCCGCCGGCTATAAGTACTTCTTCATCGATTCACACCTCGTGCAAGCGGGCCCGGCACTGGGCTACCCCGACGCCGCGGAGATGCTGCCCCCCACCGCCGCCGCGCGCACGCCCTACACCGCGTATCGCGTCGCGTCGGCCGACGGCAAGGCGCGGGATCTGTTCGCCCTGGTGCGCGATCCGAAATCCTCGGCACAAGTCTGGAGTCGGGCGCAGGGCTACCCGGGCGACGAGTGGTATCTCGAGTTCCACAAGATCCGTTGGCCCGACGGCTTGCGGCTCTGGCGCGTCACCGGCCCGCGCGTGGACCTCGGCGCCAAGCGGCAGTACGACCCGCAGGCCGCGCAGAACTCCGCGCGCAGCCATGCCGATCACTTCGCCAGCGTCCTGAAGGACACTGCGGCGCAGCGCGCGCAGAAAACGAAGGACGCGGTCGTCACTGCGCCGTTCGACGCCGAGCTGTTCGGACACTGGTGGTTCGAGGGCGTCGATTTCCTCGCCAACGTGTATCGCCGCCTCGCCGCGGACGGCGTGCGTCCCGTGACGGCGCGCGCGCACGTCGCGAGTCACGGCCGCCGTGCGCCGGCGATTCAGCTCACGGCCGGCTCGTGGGGTAAGGACGGCGATTTCTCCTACTGGCTCAACGATCAGACGTCCTGGACGTGGAAGCGGCTGTGGGCACTGGAGCAGGCCTACTGGTCGGTCGCACCGAAAGCGCTTGCCGGCGGCGAGCGCACGCAGGCGGTGCTCGCGCAGGCCACGCGCTCGATGCTGCTCGCGCAGGCCTCCGACTGGCAGTTCATCATCTCGGCGGGTGAGGCGGCCGACTACGCCAACCAACGCTTCGACGAACACTGCGGTCAGGCCGAGGATCTCGTGCGGGCCCTCGCGGCGGACGCCGTGGACGACGCCACGCTGCGCCGAGTGGAAACGTTGGGCGCGCAGGACAGCGTGTTCCCCAACGTGCTGCGCAGCGTCGCCGCCATTGTCGCATGAGCTCGCCGCATTCCGCACAAGTGGTCATCCACGGCCACTTCTATCAGCCGCCGCGCGAGAACCCGTGGACCGGGCAAGTCGACGCGGAAGCCTCCGCCGCGCCTGATCACGACTGGAACGCGCGCATCACGCGGGAATGCTATCGCCCGCTGATTCCGATCTACCAGTACCTGAGTGTGGACTTCGGCCCAACGCTGCTCGACTGGCTCGAGCGCGAAGCGCCGGACGTGTATCGCGGGGTGCTGGCCGGCGGTCGCGGCAACGCCGTCGCCACGCCGTACCATCACATCATCCTGCCGCTCGCCACGCGGCGCGACAAAGAAACCGAGGTCCGCTGGGGGATCGCCGACTACGCCCGCCGCTTCGGGCGTGCCCCGACCGGCTTCTGGTTGCCGGAGACGGCGGTCGATCGTGAGACGCTCGAGGTTCTCGCCGCCGAGGGCATCGCGTTCACGATTCTCGCGCCGCATCAGGTTTCCAAACCGCCCGAGCACGGACTTCCGCTGAAGATCGAGCTGGGCAATGGCCGGTCCATTGCCGTGTTCGTGTACAGCGGTCCGCTGTCGCACGGCGTCGCGTTTGGGCCGCTGACCACCAATGCCGACGGCCTCGCCGCGGCGCTCGAGCGCACGTCGCCCGGGACCGTGGCGAGCATCGCCGTGGACGGCGAAACGTTCGGCCATCACCACAATGGCGCCGACAAGGCGCTGGCGACTGTGCTCGAGCGGCTGCGGCACTCGGGCACGGTGCAGGTGACGAATTTCGCCGCCGTCCTCGCCACGCATCGCGCCACCACCACCGTGGAGCTGATCGAGCGGACGTCCTGGAGCTGCGCGCACGGCATCGAGCGCTGGCGCGCGGCCTGCGGGTGCCGGATCCATCATGACCGGCCCTCGCAGCAGGATTGGCGCGCGCCGCTGCGCGCGGCCGTCGATTGGCTCGCGCGCGAGATCCATGCGCTGTACGAGCGCGAGGGACGCAGCCTACCGGGCGGCCCCTGGGCATTTCGCGATGCCGCCGGCGGCACCGGACGGGTGCGTGGTGGCGAGGAAGCGACGCGGCTCGTGGAGATGGAACGCGGCGTGCTGCGCGCGATGACGTCGTGCGGCTGGTTCTTCGACGACATCGCCGGCCTCGAAGGCCGGCAAGTGCTGCGCTATGCCGCGCACGCGATCTCGCTCGCCGGCGCCGAGAGCGGCCGGCTCGAGAGCGGATTCATCGAGCAGCTCGGCGACGCGCGCAGCAACGACCCGAGCGCCGGCAGTGCGGCCGACGTCTTCCGTCAATCGTTTCAGCCCGTGCAGCCGTGACTCCTTCCGGTCAACCGCTCCGCTTCGTGTTCGGACTCCACCTGCATCAGCCGGTGGGCAATTTCGATCACGTGATGGCCGATCACGTGCGCGACGTGTACCGGCCGATCATCGAGCGCGCGACTGCGGCCGGATTATTTCCGCTGACGCTGCACGTCTCCGGCCCGCTGCTCGAGTGGCTGGAAGCGCACGACACCGCGTGGCTCGACATGATCGGCCGGCTCGTCGGTGACAACAAGCTCGAGCTGCTGCTCGCCGGTTTCGACGAGCCGATTCTCGCCTCCCTGCCCCGTCCCGATCGCCTCGAGCAGATCGGCCGCATGCGCGAGTACCTGCAGCGCCGCTTTGGCGTGCAGGCGACCGGGTTATGGCTGACCGAGCGCGTGTGGGTGCCGAGTCTGACGGAAGATCTGGCGGACGCGGGCGTCGAGTACGCGCTCGTCGATGACCGCCACTTTCTCGTGAGCGGCTTTCGACACGACGAGATGCACCGGCCGCATCAGACCGAGTCGAACGGCAAACGCGTCGGATTGCTCGCGATCGACGAGCGGCTCCGCTACCTCATCCCCTTCCGCCCGCCGGAAGAAACGGCGCAGTACCTGCGCCACCTGCGCTCACATGGCCACGAGCTCGCGATCCTTGCCGATGACGGCGAGAAATTCGGCGGGTGGCCTGGAACGAAGGATTGGGTGTACGGGTCGGGCTGGCTCGACAGCTTCCTCAAGACGATGGAGCACCTGACCACGGCCGGCGAAATCCGGCTGACGACCGGCCGCGACGCCTTTCGTGAGGTGCCGTCGGCCGGTTTGGCGTATCTGGGCACGGCCTCCTATCGCGAGATGGAGAAATGGGCCCTGCCGCCTCCGGCGCAGCGTGACCTCACCCAGCTCGAGGAGGAGCTTGGCCCCAAGCACCTGGCGGCGTCGGCATCGTTCGTGCGGGGGGGACACTGGCATCACTTCCTGGTGAAGTATGTCGAGTCGAACCGCATGCATAAGACCATGATCGCGCTGTCCGCGCTGTCGCGGAAACGGGGCGACCCACCTGTCGCGCGCCGCGCGATTGGTCGCGCGCAGTGCAACGACGCCTACTGGCACGGGGTATTCGGCGGACTCTATCTGCCGCATCTGCGGAACGCGATCTGGTATCAGCTCGCGCTCGCCGAGCAGGCGCTACGCGACGGCGAGCCGCTCGCCTGCGAGCAGCTCGACATCGATTTCGACGGCTACCAGGAGCTCTGGGTGCACTCCGCGCAGTTCTCGGCGGTCATCAGCCCGCAGCGCGGGGGAGCGATCGAGACGTTCACGCGCTTCAAGGACGGCGTGAACTTCGCCGACGTGCTGACGCGGCGGCGCGAATCCTATCACGACCTGCCCAAGCATCAACAGCACGGCGGCGGCCATGAAACCAAAGGCGGGACCGCCAGCATCCACGACATCGAGCGCCAGTCGCACTTAAAGGCGCTGCCGCCCGTCGACCTCGATCCGCGCGCGATCCTCGTCGACCGCATGCTGGCCGAGGAGCTCCAGGCGCACGACTACGCGCGCGCGCAGTACAAGCCGGTGCGCTCGTGGACGACGGTGCCGATGAGCGCGGCCATCGACACCCAGCCGGACGCCGTCACGATCACCTTGTTGGGTGCGGGCCTCGACAAACGGCTCACGTTCGATCGCGCCGGCTGCCTGAGTGTCGCCTACGACTGGAGGCAAGCAGGGGCGCCGGGCAATGCCGTCTTCGCGCCGGAGCTCTCGCTGGCGCGCAGCCTGACGATCCGCACGCGTCCGGAAGTGGAGGTCTGGCGCTCCGAGATCACGACCGTCGCGCGCAGCGAGCGCGGCTTCGAAGAGACAGTGCAGGGATTCTCGCTCACCCCGCGGTGGCCGGCCCACATCGGCCAGGCGGGATTGGAGCTCGGTCCTTGAATGTGTCGCGCCGTTCCACGTATCGCGTGCAGCTGAACGCGACTTTCGGGTTCGATCAAGCCGCCGAGGTTGCGGATTATCTGGCCGCACTCGGCGTCAGTCATTTGTATACCTCGCCCTACCTCCAGGCGGCTCCGGGCAGCACGCACGGCTACGACGTCATCGACCACTCGCGCATCAGCGACGACCTCGGCGGCGCCGCCGCGCACGCGCGCATGATCGCCGCACTCCGCGCGGCCAAGCTCGGCCACATCGTGGACACGATCCCGAACCACATGTCCATCGCGGGCCGCGAGAACCGCTGGTGGTGGGACGTGCTACGCAACGGGCTCACAAGCGCGTACGCGCGCTTCTTCGACATCGACTGGGAGCCGCCCGAAGCGCGGCTCCGCAATACCCTGCTCCTGCCGGTGCTCGCCGATCAATACGGCCGCGCGCTGGAGCGGGGCGAGATTCGCCTGGAGCGTGACGGGTCCACGTTCACCGTGCGCTACAAGGACCGCGAGTTTCCGGTGGATCCGCGCTCGCTGGCCGGAATGCTCCGCGGCGCAGCAACGGCGAGCCGATCGGAGCGCCTGGCATTCATCGCCGACACGCTGGAGCTCCTCCCGCCGTCGACAGAGACAGACCCGCAGGCGGTGGAGCGCCGCCGCCGCGACGATCGCATGGCGACCGAGATGCTCGACGACCTGCTCGCGAAAGAGCCCGACGTTGTGGCCGCCATCGTTCGCGCCGTCGGCGCGTGCAACGGCGATCCCGACTCGCTCGATCGCCTCCTGGATCAGCAGAACTACCGGCTCGCCTGGTGGCAGGCCGCCGATCGCGACCTCGGCTATCGCCGGTTCTTCGACGTCAACACACTGATCGCCTTGCGGGTCGAAGACCCGCACGTCTTCGAGGCGACGCATCAGCTCGTCGCCGCATTCGTCCGCACGGGAGTGGCCGATGGGCTGCGGGTCGATCACGTCGACGGCGTGCAGGACCCGGAGGTCTATCTCCAGCGCCTGCGCGAGGCCTGCCCCTGCTACCTCGTCGTGGAGAAGATTCTCGCGACTGGGGAACGCGTGCCCGATTCATGGCCGGTCGAGGGAACGACGGGCTACGACTTCCTGAATCTCGTGATGGGGTTGTTTGTCGAGCCCGCCGCCGAAGGGCCGCTCACCCAGTTCTATGCGAACTTCGCGAGCGTCTCGGACGCATACGCCGACGTCGCGCACGACAAGCGGCTGCTGGTATTGCGCGAGGGACTCGGCAGCGACGTAAACCGGCTCGCGGAGCTGCTGCTCCGCATCTGCGAGCAGCACCGCCGGCATCGCGATTACACGCGCCATCTGCTCACCGAAGGACTGCGCGCGCTGCTGGCGTCGTTTCCCGTGTATCGGACCTACGTACAGCCGGGTCGCGCCATCGTGCGCGAGGAGGACCGCCGCACCATCGATGTGGCCACGAGCGAAGCGAAGCGGCGGCGGCCCGACATCGACCCGGAGCTCTTCGATTTCCTGCGCGCGATCTTGACGCTCGGGGAGGGCGTCCGCGGTGAGCTGGAGACGACGTTCGTGCGCCGGTTCCAGCAGCTCAGCACGGCGGTGATGGCGAAGGGGGTCGAAGACACGGCGTTCTACACGTACAATCGTTTCGTCGCGTTGAACGAGGTCGGTGGCGACCCGTCGCGCTTTGGGATCCGCGTCGACGAGTTCCACGCGCGCATGCACGAGATGCAGGAACGCCGGCCTCAGACGATGCTGGCGACTGCGACGCACGACACCAAGCGCGGCGAAGACGTGCGCGCGCGCCTCTGCGCGATCACGGAATGTCCGTCGGCCTGGACGGCGGCCGTGGAGCGGTGGTCCGCGCTCAATGAGCGCCACCGCAGCGGCGCGATTCCCGACCGCAACACCGAATACCTCTATTATCAGACACTCGTCGGCGCGTGGCCGCTGACGACCGATCGCGCCGTCGCCTACATGCAGAAGGCGACGCGCGAGGCGAAGACGCACACGTCGTGGACGTCACCGCAGAAGGACTACGACGAGGGCTTGCAGCGCTTCGTCGAACGAACGCTCAACGATCAGGAATTCACCCGTGCGGTGCGGGAGTTCGTGGACACGCTCATCACGCCGGGCCGCGTTGTCTCACTCGCGCAGACGCTGATCAAGCTCACGGCTCCCGGCGTGCCCGATCTGTACCAGGGCACGGAAGTCTGGTCGTTGTCGCTCGTCGACCCCGACAATCGCCGGCCGGTCGACTTCGCCGCGCGGCGGCGCCTGCTGGACGAGATTCAGGCCGCGTCACCCGAGCAGGTGCTCGCCCGCGCCGACGAAGGCGCCCCGAAGCTGTGGATGATTCATCACGCACTCCGTACCCAGCCTTCGGGTTGCTATGAGGCGATCGCGGCCACGGGCACGCACGCCGCGCGGGTCGTGGCGTTCGCGCGTGGCGGCGGGCATATCACGGTCGTGCCGCGACTCGTCCGCGCGTTACAGGGGAATTGGGGAGACACGGCGCTCGAACTGCCTCACGGTGAATGGCGGAATGTCTTCACCGGGGAAACCCATCGGGGGTCGACCAGTATGGGCACCCTGCTGGCGCGCTTTCCCGTCGCTCTCCTTGAACGCATTCTTTAGGCATGCCCTCCTTCGACACGCTCGCCGCCGATCTTGCGGAGGTCGGCCGGCTGGCCTACCTGCGTGGCTGGGCCCTGGGCACCAGCGGTAACTTCAGCGCGGTGGTCGAGCGCTCGCCCCTCACGCTCGCGATCACGTCGAGCGGCGTGGACAAGGGCCTGCTGGAAGCTGACGATATCGTCGAGATCGACGCTCAGGGCCGCGTTCGCCGCGGCCACGGGAAGCCATCGGCGGAGACGGCGATTCACCTCGCGGTCGCGCGAACCACGGGCGCCGGTGCCGTGTTGCATACGCACTCGATTTGGAGCACGATTCTCTCTGACGGTGCCGGCGGCCTGCTGCCGGTCGAAGGCTACGAGATGTTGAAGGGCCTGGGTGGCGTGAGCACACACGAGCATCGCGAGGCGCTGCCGGTCATCGAGAACACGCAGGATTGGAACGCCGCGGCGCCGGCAGTGGAGGCGTTGCTCCGAGCGCATCCCGCGGCGCACGGCTTCCTGATTCGCGGCCACGGCCTGTACACATGGGGTCGCGATCTCGCCGAAGCGCAGCGGCACCTCGAGATCCTCGAGTTTCTGTTCGAAGTGATGGGACGAAAGCGACGGGGGGGGACATCATGGCCACAGTGAAGATTCCGGACGAGCAGCGCACGATCACCGACCAGCGCGAGGTCACCGAGTATTTGGCCACGCTGGGCATCGATTACGAGCGTTGGCCGCTCGCTCAGCGCGCCGCGGCGAACGCGCCGGCCGACGCAGTGTTGGCGGCCTACGCAGCGGAGATCGAGCAGCTCAAGGCGCGGGGCGGCTACGTCACGGCCGACGTCATCGACGTCACGGACGCGACGCCCGGCCTCGACGCCATGCTCGCGAAGTTCTCGACCGAGCACTGGCACGATGAAGACGAAGTCCGGTTCATCATTCGCGGGCGCGGCCTCTTCCACATCCATCCGAAAGAGCCGGGCAAGCCGGTCATCGCCATCGAGGTCGAAGCCGGTGACCTGATTCGCGTCCCGCGCGGCACGTGGCATTGGTTCGACCTGTGCGGCGATCGAGACATTCGCGCGATTCGCCTGTTCCAGGACAAGGCCGGATGGACGCCGCACTACACGAACAGCGGCACCGATAAGGGCTTCCAGCCGGTCTGCTGGGGCCCCACGTACATCGGCTCGCGCTGAGCCCCGCCCCGGTCCGCGCCGTCCTGCTGGACATCGAGGGCACGACCACGCCCATCGAGTTCGTCCATCAGGTGCTTTTCCCCTACGCGCGGGCGCGCGTGCACGACTACCTCGCGCGGCATGCCGCCGATCCTCACGTGCAAGCCGATGTCGCCTTGCTGCGCGCCGAGCACGCCGCGGAAACGGACCGCAGCGTGCCGGCGTGGGATCCTGAAGCCTACGTCTATTGGTTGATGGACCGCGATCGGAAATCGACCGGACTCAAATCGCTCCAGGGCCGGATCTGGGAAGACGGTTATCGCGCGGGTGCGCTCAAGGGTAAAGGCGCCGTGTATCCCGACGTCCGGCCCGCGATCGAACGCTGGCGCAAGGAAGGAAAGCTGGTCGCGATCTTTTCCTCCGGCAGCGTGCAGGCGCAGCGCAATCTCTTTGCCAATACGACGGTGGGCGATCTGTCGTCGTATCTGTCGGGCTATTTCGACACGACGACTGGCCCCAAGCGCGAGGCCGAGAGCTACCGCCGCATTGCCGCCCGACTCGGCGTCGCACCGGCGGACGTGCTCTTTGTCTCCGACGTCGTCGCCGAATTGGACGCGGCGCGCGCGGCCGGCATGCGAACGGCGCTGGCGGTGCGCGGTGGCGCGGAACCGGACGAGTTGCTCACAGCGCATCCTCGCGTTCGCTCCTTTGCCGAGCTAGCGTAGGGTCCCATGGGGTTGCTCGGGATCATCGGCCTGCTGGTCGTCGGGTGGGTCGTCTACACATTCAATCGTCTCACGCGGCTGCGGCAGCTCGGCGACAACGCCTGGGCCGACATCGACGTGCAGCTGAAGCGCCGGCACGATCTGATTCCGAACGTTGTCGCGGTCGTGCAGGGCCACGCCGGCTACGAGCGAAGCACGCTCGAGGCGCTCGTCGCGGCGCGGGGCCGCGCGGTCCAGGCGAGCACCGCAGGGCCGCAGGCGCGGGCACGTGAAGAGGATCCGCTCGGGAATGCGTTGCAACGCGTCGTCGCGGTCGCGGAGGCGTATCCTGAGCTGAAGGCGGCGGCGAGCTACGCGTCGCTGCAGCAGACGCTCACGGACGTCGAAGACCATCTTCAGAACGCGCGCCGCTACTACAACGCCGTCGTGCGCGACTACAACACGGCGATCGCGCAGTTCCCCTCCGGCATCGTCGCCGGCACGATGCGGCTCAAGCCACGCGAATTCTTCGGGCTCGACGATCCGTCGGAGCGTGCCGTCCCGAAGGTCGCGCCGCTCGTTGTCCTGCTCGTCGCCTGCGCCGCCACCGCGCTCGGCGCCCAGCAGAAGTCGTATTCGATCGAGCGCTTCGTCGCGCAGATTCGCGTGAACAAGGACGCGAGCCTGGACGTCACGGAGACGATCACCGCCCGGTTCGTCGGCTCGTGGAACGGCCTGTACCGCACGATTCCCGTCGCGTATCACAGCCCGCAGGGACTCAACTGGACGCTCGGCGTCTCGCTGCAAAGCGCCACGGACGACGCCGGCCGCGCGCTCCGCACCGAGACGAGCCGCGAAGGTGCGAACGTCAAATACAAGATCTGGATCCCCGGCGCCGCGGACGCTGAGCGCACGTTGGTGCTGCGCTATCGGGCGACGAATGGGCTGCGGTTTTTCGACGACCACGACGAGCTGTACTGGAACGTCACCGGCGACGAGTGGGCCGTCCCGATCAACGCCGCGAGCGCGGAGATCGATTTGCCCGCTGAGGCCGGCGGCGTGCGCGCGATTGCGTACAACGGCGTGTACGGGTCACGCGCGCAAGAAGCCAGCGTCGACATTCAGGGGGCCATCGTCCGCATCGCGATGACCCACGGCCTCGGATTCCACGAAGGGCTGACGGCGGTCGTTGGGTGGAACAAGGGGCTCGTTACGGAGCCGAGCGCGGCTGCGCGCGCCGCGGGTGTCGTAGGAAGCAACTGGCCCCTGCTCATCCCACTCGTCGTCCTGGTGTTCGCATTCTGGAGTTGGTGGCGCCGCGGCCGGGATCCACGCGTGCGCCCGATCGCCGTGCAGTACGAGCCGCCCAAGGGCATGACGCCTGCGGAAGCCGGCACGCTGATCGACAATTCGGCTGACATGCGCGACGTCACGGCTACGCTGGTCGATCTGGCCGTGCGAGGAAAGTTGCGCATCGAGGAGCGTCAGAACCCGAAGTTGTTCGGCCTGTTCGGCGGTGGAACGGAGTACACCCTGCAGCGCCTCGGGAAAGACGACCACCTCGCGCCGCACGAGATGCTTGTATTCAACGGCGTATTCGGCGTTCACGACGCCGTCGACCTTTCGGACTTGAAGAACGAGTTCTACAAGGAGTTGCCAGGCATCCGCGATGCGCTCTACGACGCGTTGCGCAGCAGCGGGTTTTACCGCAATCGGCCCGACAAGGTGAAGGCAAACTGGGCGGGGGGCGCTGTCGGCATGGGGCTCCTGGTCGGCGTCGGCGGCACGTACCTGTCCAAGCTCACATTGCTGACACCCGTGCCATTCGTCGTCGCGGGCGTGTGCTGCGCCATCATCCTGCTGATCTTCTCGCAGATCATGCCGGCGCGCACCGAGTCCGGGACGCGCGCGCTCGAGCAGGTGCTGGGCTTCGAGGAATTCCTGCGTCGCGTCGAAAGCGAAAACCTCAAACGGGTGATCATCGGTCACCCGGAGTTATTCGACAAATTCCTCCCCTTCGCGATGGCCTTCGGCGTCGAGAAACAATTCGCGCGCGCGTTCGAGGGGATCTATACCGAGCCGCCACGGTGGTACGTGGGGCCGAGCATTACCAATTTCAACGTCACGCACTTCTCCAGCAGCGTGTCGCATCTCTCCACCGTCGCGGCGACCACGATGTCGTCCTCCCCGCGCAGCTCGGGAGGGTCGGGGTTCGGCGGCGGCGGCGGATCGGGCGGCGGCGGGGGCGGCGGTGGCGGAGGAGCCTTCTAATGAAACGATGCATGGTCTGGACGGTCCTGTGCGCCCTGGGCGCGCCGCTCGCCGCCCAAGCGACACACGCGGCGATCACGCCGGCCGACCTCCGCCAGCGACTCTTCCTGATCGCCGACGACTCGATGATGGGCCGCGAGACGGGCAGCGAAGGCGCGTTCAAGGCATCGGCCTACGTGGCCGCCGAGTTCAAGCGCCTCGGCCTCGAACCGGCCGGCGATCATGGGACCTATTTCCAAACCGTGCCGTTCTGGATCGTCGCGCTCGATCCAAACTCCAAGCTCACGCCGAGCAGCGGCAGCGCGCTCGAGCCATTCACCGACTTCATGCCGACGAGCTTCTCCGCGCCGCCACGCACACTCGCGCAAACGAGCGTGTTCTTCGCCGGCTCGGTTGCCGATACCGGACACCTCGCGCCGGGCGCCGGCGTCGCCGGGAAGTTCGTCGTGATCGACGTCCCTCCCGGCACGGACCGCCGCGGGCTCGGCCCGCTGTTGGGTCGCTATCGGGAGGCAACGGCCGTCGGCATCGTCGCGCTGGAGCAGCTCGGGAGTGAGCAAGTTGCGCGCGTGCGCGAGGGCCGGCCGGTGGCCGACACGTCGCGTAATCCTCAAGCGATCGCGGTGGTCTGGCTCAGCCGTCGTGCGGCGACCGCCCTACTCGGCGCCGATCCCGCGACATTGTCACCGGGCGCAACTCCGACTGTCACGGTCAGCGGCCAGTTCGACTTCACCCGCAAGCCGGTGCCCTTCACTGCCCGCAATGTCGTCGGGATTCTGCGCGGCTCCGATCCGGCGCTGCGCGGCGAATACGTCTCGCTCACCGCGCATCACGATCACGTCGGATTCGATCACAACCCGGTGGACCACGACTCCCTGCGCGCATTCAACCGCGTCGTGCGGCCGATGGGCGCGGACTCGCCCAACCGCCCGGCCACCGATTCCGAAAAGGTGAAGATCCGCACGATTCTCGACTCGCTGCGCGCGCTACGGCCGCCTCGTCCCGACTCGATCCGCAACGGCGCCGACGATGACGGCTCGGGCACCGCGGCGATTCTCGAGATCGCGGAGGCGTTCGCGCGCTCCAACCCACGCCCGCGGCGCTCGATCCTCTTTGTGAGTCACACTGGTGAGGAAGCGGGCCTGCTCGGCTCGCGCTGGTATACCGATCATGCGACGGTCCCGATCGACTCCATCGTCGGTGAGATCGACCAAGACATGGTCGGCCGCGGGACGCCGTCGGACTTCCCGCGCGACGGGACGGGTGCGGGCAGCGCGACCTACCTCGAGGTGATCGGCGCCAAGCGGATCTCACGCGAATTCGGCGAGATGCTCGAGGCCGCCAACGCCGCCGAGCCGGTGCCGTTCGTCTACGACTACCGCTACGACGCGCCGGGCCATCCACTGCAGTACTACTGCCGCGCCGATCACTACAGTTACGCGCGCTACGGCATTCCGTCCGTCGCGTTCTCGCGCGGCGAGCACTTGGACTATCACCAGGTGACGGATGAGGCGCAGTACATCAGCTATCCCGACCTCGCCCGTGTGGCGCAGATGGTGCACGACGGCGCGCTCAAGATCGCGAACGCGCCCGAGCGCCCGAAACGGGACGTGCCGAAGCCGGCCGACCCGCACGCGCCCTGCCGCCAGTAATGATTCTCTGCCGTCGAATCGAACAGCCATGAGGTTTTGAAGAGCTCGTACTCACGCGCGCGGCTGCCCTGGCCGGTCCTGATGTATGAAGGCTTCCTCGTGACGTTCATCACGAGCGCTACCCCTGTTAACAACGTCGGCAGCAGCCCGTCTGCCGAGCGCCACCCCGGAGGCCCCACGCACTAGCTTCAATCCGTTGGGAGAGCTAGAACAATTTCGCCACCTGTTGCGTTGCGGTACCGTGCGTAAGTCAGGCAACTTGTTCGAAAAGGGGGGTAGTTTTAGGACATGAACACCACCGCTCGTGTGTCGCTGGTCCTCGGTGCCCTGCTGCTACCTGCCTCCCGATCCTCAGCGCAATATTTCGGCAGAAACTCCGTGCAGTATCAAGACTTCCATTTCCGCGTACTCAAGACTCAACACTTCGACATTTACTTCTACGATAAAGAAGAAGGCATGGCGGCGCAGGCGGGCCGCATGGCGGAGCGGTGGTACACCCGGATCTCTGGGATCCTGCGGCATCAGCTGAACGGCCGCCAACCGCTCATCCTCTACGCCGATCATCCCGACTTCGAGCAGACGAACGTGCTGGGCGAGCAGCCCGGCGAAGGCACCGGCGGTGTCACCGAAAGCTTGAAACGCCGCATCGTCTTGCCGATGGGCGCCTCGCTGTACGAGACCGACCACGTCATCGGCCACGAGCTCACGCACGCCTTCCAATACGACATCACCGGCGTCGGTCGCGGCAACATGGCGACCGGCTTGAACCGCGTGCCCCTCTGGTTCATCGAAGGCATGGCGGAATACGTCTCGCTCGGCCCGGTCGATCCCAACACGACTATGTGGATGCGGGATGCCGTGCGGACCGGCAAGCTGCCCAGCTTCCGCAAGCTCGACGACCCGAGATACTTCCCGTACCGCTGGGGCCAGTCGTTCTGGGCGTACCTCGGCGGCACCTATGGCGACGACATCGTGGGCGCAGCACTTCGCTCCGCCGGGCGTACCGGCAACGTGCAGGGCGCGCTCGAGCAGATGACGCATCGCCCCGTGGACAGCCTGGTCGCCGACTGGCATCGCGCGCTCACCGAGGCGGCGCAGCCGGTCGCCGTCGCCACGGGCGTGACGCTCCCGACCGACAAGCAGCAGTACCAGCAAGCCCGCCAAGTCGCGGTCACGACGCCCGGCGCCAAGCTGCTCATCAACTCGCGCCGCGAACAGGCGTACAACATCGCGCCGGCCTTGAGCCCCGACGGCAAGCGCATGGCGTACTTCTCCGACGCCGGCCTGTTCTCGATCGACATGTATCTCGCCGACGCGGAAACGGGCAAGACGATTCGCAAGCTCGTCTCCGCGACGCGCGACCCGCACCTCGAGAGCATGCAGTTCATCAACTCCGCGGGCGCCTGGAGCTCCGACGGCAGCCAGTTCGTGTTCGGCGCGGTCGTGACGGGGCAGGCCGCGCTGCGCATCGTGAAAGGCAGCAACGGCGATCTCGTGAAGGAGATCAAGCTCCCGTCAGTGGGCGAGATCTTCAATCCGACGTGGTCGCCCGACGGCAAGCGGATTGCGTTCAGCGCGCAGGTCGGCGGCGTTACGGATCTCTTCATTTATGATCTGGACGGCGGCCAGCTCGAGCGGCTGACGGACGATCCCTACGCCGATCTCGAGCCCGCGTGGTCGCCCGACGGCCAGACGATCGCGTTCGTGACCGACCGGTTCACCACGTCGCTGGATTCGCTTTCGTACGGCCCGTATGAGCTGGCGCTCACCGAGCCGCGGCGCGGCGCGCAGATCACACGCCTGCCCCATCTCGAGGGCGCGAAGCACATCAATCCGCAGTGGAGCCCCGACGGTCGCGACCTCTACTTCATGAGCGACCCCGGCGGCTTGACGAACGTGTTCCGTCTGACGGTGGCCGACGGGTCGATCACGCAAGTCACGAACGTGTTCACCGGCATCAGCGGGATCACGTCGCTCAGCCCGGCGCTCAGCGTCGCGCAGAAGGCGCCGCGCGCGGTGTTCAGCGTCTACACGGGCGGTGGGTACGCCATTCAGGCGATCGACGACATTCATACGCTCGAGGGTAAGCCCGTCACTCCGCTGCCCAAGAGTGCAGCGATGCTGCCGCCGCTCGATCGCTCGGGCGTCGGCACGGGGATTTCGGCGGCCATTCAGAATCCGGCCCCCGGCCTCGTGTCATCCGATGCGCTGGCGCTCGCCAGCGCGGTCAAGGCGTACCATCCCAAGCTCTCGCTCGACTTCGTCTCACAGCCGAGTCTGGCGGTGGCCGCCGACCGGTTCGGGACGTACGTGGGGGGCGGCATCACGCTCTACTGGAGCGACATGCTGGGGGATCACAACCTGGTGACGATGGCGCAGGTGAATGGCCGCATCTCCGACTTCGCGGCGCTCGCCGCGTACGTCAATCGCAAGAAGCGGCTGAACTGGAGTGTCGGCGCGGAGCAGATTCCCTACATCATCGGTGGCTTCGGCGGTGGATGCGACTTGAGCGGGAATTGCATCGAGCAAGTCGAGCGCTTCAAGCAGACGAATCGCGACATCACCGGCATCGTCTCGTACCCGTTCAACCGCTCCGAACGTATCGAGGCGTCGGCAGGCTTCCAACAGATCTCGTTTGCGCACGAGATCCGCACCACCTGCTTCGATGCGCTCGGCAACGTGACGTGCGACTCGACGGAGCACCTCCCGGTTCCCGGCGCGCTCAGCATGATCGAAACGTCGGCCGCGCTGGTGCACGACAACTCCTTCTACGGCGCGACGGGTCCGATCCTCGGCGACCGCTGGCGGCTCGAGGCCGATCCGACGTTCGGCAACCTGCGATTCGTCACCGCGATTGCCGACTATCGCAAATACTTCATGCCGCTGCGTCCGTTCACGATCGCCACCCGCCTGCTGCATATCGGCCGTTACGGCCGCGACGCCGACGACAATCGCATGTACCCGCTGTTCATCGGTTATCCGAGCTTCGTGCGTGGGTATGACCGCAACAGCTTCGGGAACGGCGAAGAATGCGTCGCGTCAGCCACCGATCCCTGCCCCGTCTTCGATCAGCTCCTCGGCAGCAAAATGCTCGTCGCAAACGCCGAGCTGCGCTTCCCGCCGTTTGGGCTGCTGGGATTGGGCGGTGGGTACTACGGCTTCCTGCCGGTCGAAGCCGGGATCTTCTACGACGCCGGGGTCGCGTGGAACAGCACCGAGGGCGCGATGCTGTTCGGCAATGGACCGCGGAAGCTCGTGCGCAGCGCCGGCGTGTCGTTCCGCATGAACCTGCTCGGTTACGCGATCGGTCAGATGGACATCGTGCATCCGTTCGATCGCCCGCAGAAGAACTGGATGCTTCGCTTCAGCATCACCGAAGGATTCTGATCCATGCAGCAGCGTAAGCTCGGGACCCAGGGCCTCAGCGTATCGGCCCTGGGTCTCGGCTGCATGGGGATGTCGGATTTCTACGGCGAGCGCAACGACGCGGAATCCGTCGCGACCATTCACCGTGCCCTGGGCCTCGGCATCACCTTCCTCGATACCGCCGACGTCTACGGGCCCTTCACGAACGAAGTGCTCGTCGGCCAGGCCATCAAGGGCAAACGCCACCAGATCGTGCTCGCGACCAAGTTCGGCAACGTGCGCGCGCCCGACGGGAAATTCCTCGGCCAGAACGGCCGGCCCGAGTACGTCCGGTCGGCGTGCGATGCCTCGCTGCAGCGCCTCGGCGTCGATCACATCGATCTCTATTATCAGCACCGCGTCGACCGCAGCGTTCCGATCGAAGAGACCGTCGGCGCGATGGCGGACCTCGTGCACGCCGGCAAGGTCCGGTATCTCGGCCTCTCCGAAGCCGCGGCGCCGACGGTGCGGCGCGCGCACGCCGTGCACCCGATCAGTGCACTGCAAACGGAGTACTCGCTGTGGAGTCGCGACGTCGAGTCGGAGATTCTCCCGACGGTGCGCGAGCTGGGCATCGGCTTCGTCGCCTATAGCCCGCTGGGTCGCGGCTTTCTCACCGGCCAGATCAAGCGGCCGGAAGACATCACCGAAGGCGATTGGCGACGCAATCACCCGCGCTTTCAGGGTGAGAACTTCCGGAAGAACCTGGATCTCGTCGCGCGGGTGGAGGCGCTCGCGCGCGAGAAGCGGTGCACGCCGAGCCAGCTGGCGCTCGCGTGGCTGCTGGCGCAAGGCGAGGACGTGGTGCCGATCCCGGGCACGAAGCGCCGCAAGTACCTCGATGAGAACGCCGGCGCCGTGGGCGTGCAGCTCTCACGCGCCGAGATCGAGCGGCTTGAAGCCGTCGGTGCAGCCTCCGGTGCGCGTTACGCCGAGGCGGCGATGCGCACCATCAACGGCTGAGTCGTCTCACCCCTTCGCCGCGCGCTCGAGCTCGGCGATATCGATCTTCTTCATCTTCAGCATTGCCTGCATGACGCGAGCGGCCTTCTTGGCGTCCTTGTCGGTCAACAGCTTGGAGAGCTGCTTCGGCGTGATTTGCCAGGAGAAGCCGAACTTATCCTTCAGCCAACCGCACATGCTCTCCTGCCCGCCGTCCGCCGTCAGCTTGCGCCAGTACTCGTCCACTTCCTTCTGATCGTCGCAGCTCACGACGAACGAAAACGCTTCGCTGAACTTGAACTGCGGGCCGCCGTTCAACGCCGTCACCTCGAGCCCCGCGATCTGGAATCGGACGACCATGACCGCGCCCTTGGGACCGGGCCCGGCGTCGCCGTAGTGACTCGTCTCCAGGATCTTCGAGTCCTTGAAAATGGAGGTGTAGAATTTCGCCGCCGCTTCCGCGTTATTGTTGAACCACAGGAACGGCCCGATCTTCTGCATGGCGGTCATTCTCCTCGTTAGTTTTCCGGCGTGAAAATCGCCACATGGAACGTGAACGGCGTTCGGGCGCGCGCCGCGCAGCTCTGCGACTGGCTGGCGCGCGACCGGCCCGACGTCGTCTGCCTGCAGGAGCTGAAGGCCACGGCCGCCCAGATCCCGCCACAGTGCAAGCTAGAGGACTATCACGCCTACTGGCACTGTCTGAAGGGATACTCCGGCGTCTCGCTGCACGTCCGCAAGGATCTGTTCGCCGTCGATCCGGTGTTCAGTCATCCACCGTTCGACATGGAATCGCGGATCGTGCAGGTCGAGCATGGCGACCTCGTCATCGCCTCGGTGTACGTCCCGAACGGCGGGAAAGACTACCCCGCCAAGCTGAAATTCGTCCAGAGTCTCATCGATTGGTCCAGACGGCTGGCGGCAGACGGCAGACGGCTGATTCTCTGCGGCGACATGAACATCGCTCGCGCCGAGATCGACGTGCATCCCAAAGAGCGCAAGCTGAACGCCGTCGGACAGCGGCCCGAAGAGCGAGAGCTGTTCGACCGGCTGCTCGGCGATCACCTCGTGGACCTCGGACGCGAATTCGATCCCGACAACGCGAATCTGTTCACGTGGTGGGCACCGTGGCGCAATCTGCGCGCACGCAATATCGGCTGGCGCCTCGATTACACGCTCGTCTCACCGGCGATCGCCGATCGGGCGACCGCGTGCAGCGTGTTGGCGGATGTCGGGACGAGTGACCACGCGCCGGTGGTCATGACGCTCTGATCCGCTATACTTCCGATGCGTGAAGACGATCTTCCTCCTTTCCCCGGCCAACTGCGGCGGTACCCGCGCGCAGATGCTGCTCAAGAGCCGCACGAGCCCGCTGACCGCTCAGCTCGCGGGCCGCGGCGCGCCGCTCGGCGAAGTGTTCACCTTCATGAGCAGTCTCTACTTCCGTGGGAAGATGGCCTACGCCACCCGGTTCGGCGTCGCGTACGTGATCACGCCGGGACGCGGGCTGCTGCCGGTCGATGTGATGATTCGCGTGGACGACTTGCGACGCATGGCCGAGGTGCCGGTCGATGCCGACCTGCCCGCATTCCGCGAGCCGCTCGTGCGCGACGCCACCACGCTACTGCGCGGCGTCGGACCCGAGGATCACGTCGTGCTCCTCGGCAGCGTCGCCTCCAAGAAGTACGTCGAGCCGCTGCTCGAAGTCTTCGGCGAGCGGCTGCACTTCCCGGCCACCTTCGTGGGCCGGGGCGACATGAGTCGCGGCGGGCTGATGCTGCGTTGCGCGCGGAGCGGCACCCCACTCGAGTACGTGCCCGTCCGGGGCGCGGTCCTCCACGGCAAGCGCCCCGCGAAGCTAGCGCCGATACGGCGCGGCAAGCTCGGCGACGGAGCCGGCGGAGAGGTGCTCCGTCCAGCGCGTAGTGAGCAGCCAGTCGTCGAACAACGCTGACAGCTCCGGCGCCTGCCGAACGCTGAACGCGATGAAGTCGCGCGTGGTGCCTCCGGCGGAGAACTGGCGCGCGTAACCGCCGATGATGGCGTTGAACCGGTCGGCGCCCACGAGCTCGTACATCGTCGCAAACATCAGATCCCCGACGCGATACGAGGCGCCCGTCATCCCCTGCTTGCCGTAGTCGACGAACGGGACGGTGCGGAGCGTCGAGTCGGCAGCGAGCTGGGCGCGCAGTCCGGTCATCCGGCGGCGATAATGCTCGTCTCGTCCCGTCCAGCCGTTCAACTGCGCATACATCAAATACTCGAGGAAGGTGGCGAGCCCCTCGTTCCATCGCGGCGAAGGCGTGTCCGTGTCACGCGCGTTCCAGAGATGCGACAATTCGTGGTACAGCTCGCCGACCGTCGTCGTGTCGCGGAACGCGGACGCCGTTTGAATGATTCCCCCTACGGCGCTCGCCTGCGATCCCCAGCCGTCGGGAATCTCGGTGATCGTCAGACCACCGGTGCCGGTCCGCGGGCCGAACCAGCGCTCGAGCGTGCTGAGGCCGCGCTGGGCGTCGGCGAGCATGCGACGAGCACCCGCCGAGTCGTCGGGAAAGAAGAAGACATGGACGTTCCCCCCGTCACCGGAAATCGTGTCGAATGGCGCGATCGCAATGTTGAGGAAGGGACTCGGCCCGCTGGAGACGTACCGCCAGGTGACCGTTCCGTTCGCACCCGGGGTGCGCGTCGGCGTCCCGCCGGTCGCGACGACGTAGCGAGATGGGACGTTAACGGATGCGTCGTAGGTGAAGTCCACATTGGGTTGGCGGCGGTTCGCGCTATCATCGATGCCATCCACGATGGGAAACGCCAGCGCGTCGGCGCGGACGATCGTGAACGCGGTATCGATATGATCTTTCACGTACAGCCAACCGACTTCCGTGTATCCGGTGAGATAGCCGCCGTAGGCGAGCCGCACGGTCGTACGGGCACCGGGTGGAATCGCCCGCGGGAGCTGCACGATGACCTGATCCACCTGACGCATGGGGTCGTCGTGAAACCGAACGACGTCTTGTGTATAGCGGAGCGCCTTGCCGGCACCGTCCTGTACTGCCGAGACTTCCATCAGCCGGTTGGCGAGAAACGAGACGGTGCGGACTGGAGCCTTCGTCCAATTCTCGAGCTCCCAGGCCATCGTCCCCGCGAGACGCCCCGCGGCGTAGTCGATCGTGAGTGCGAGCGTCGCGTGGCGCGGCACGAACGCTTCGGGAGCCGGACTTTGACCGAGGCTCAGCACGAGCAGCAGGAGAGTATTCATGGTACCTCGTTGGATCATACGCGCCGCACCAAGGTTGGACGTGCGCGTCAGGTTTCATCAGCGCTTCATATATCCTTTAGGAGCGAACATGCGCGCCCTTCCACTGTTGTTGATCCTGCTCATTCCCAGCATCGCCCCGGCCCAGGGCGCGTTTCCCGGCATGTCCGGGCGCTACGCCCCGAGCGCGCCGAAGCTCCCTGGAGTCGAGCTCACCGGACCCTTGGACACCGCGCTCGCACGCGTGCTGCTCAAGCTGTCCGATGACCAGGCGACCCGGTACGCACTCGCCTATGACTCGTTCATGGTCGCGACGCGTCCGCAACGCGACAGCGCCACCGTCGCGCTCGGCAAAATGAATGACCGGCTCGACCAGGGCGATCGCGCGGCCGCCGAGTTTTACGCCGAGCAGGTGCAGGACATCGGCAAGTGGCTGAAGGACCGCCAGGACCGTTGGGAAAACAATCTGCGCCGCATTCTCACCGGCGATCAGGTGAATGCCTACAAGAAATGGAGAGAAGGAGAAGATCAGGCTGCGGAGCGCAAGCGGCGTGAGGATGCCCTGCGTTGGCAGGAGGCCGCGTTCCGCGGTCCGTACAATGGGCCGCGCACCATGACGACTCCCGACATCAAAACCGCTCTCACGTCGCCGCCGGACGTCGCATCACCCGCCCTCGGCTCGCAGTCGGTGCTGGTGGGCCGCACGCTGTACGTGTCCGCGCAACTTGGCGTCGACAGCGCCGGAGCACTCGCGGGCCGGGATCTGCGAACCCAGGCATTGCGGGCGTTCGCCAATCTCGGCGCCGTGCTCCGCGCCGCGGGAGCAGGCCCGCGGGATGTTACGACGATCACGATCTACGTCGTGAACTACGGCGATAGCGATCTGACCACGATCCGCGACGCGGGGGCCGCCTACTTCGGCGGCAATGCCCCCGTTGCGACCGTGCTCGGCGTCCAATCGCTCAGCCGCGAAGGCGCGCTCGTCGCGATCGCCGCGACCGCAATGGCGAGCGGACCCGTGATGACGCAGCAACCGCGCCAGCGCTGAACGGCGCGTGCCATCTGATCAGGCCGGCAGCCGGTTGCCCAGCTGGCTGACGCTGGGCGAAATCCCGCGTCTGATCGCGGTGCTGGTAGTGCGCTCTGCCTGGTCGGCGTGTCTGTCGCGCGGAAGCATCCCGCGGCCGTGGGATCAGTCGTAGACGCAGAAGAATCGAGTCCGCAGCGGCGGTAGGCCGACGACGAGTCGCCAGGCCGCGAGCCAGATTCGCGGTCGGACGGCGGGGTCGATGAGCGCGAGCGCCTGCCGGTAGTGCGCGATCGCGCGTGTACGGGCTTCGGGAGCAGCGGCCTTATAGGTCATGGAGTCAGCGTAATCATCCCCGGCGCCAGCGGCGAGCGCTACGACGTCGGCGTAACCCTCCGCAGCGAGGAGGTGGAGCTCGGCAGCATCGGAATCGCCGCCCAGCTGCAGCATTCGCTCAGCAGCGGCGCTCACCCGCTGCGACGCCGAGTCGGTTCCGCCGCACATACCCGACTTGTTGTAGCCGATCCGCAGGAGCGCCAGGTTGGCGAGCCGGCCCGCCGGCCCACCCGCGTCGAGTGCCAGCGTGGAGTCCAGCCAGGAGTGGACGTAGTTCTCACCACCGCCGAGCTCATCGGCCGCGAATACCGCACCGAGCGCCTTCAGTGAATCCCGCGCGGTGCTGTCGTGTGCCAGCAAGTACGGTATCGCGTCGCCGCCGAGAACCTGGTCCGCCGCCAACAGCGCAGCAGCTCGCCGGTCGCGTGCGAGTCCCGTGCTCACGGTCAGCCATTCGCGCAGCGCGGTCAGGATCTGCCGCGCCGCCGCGCGCGCGGGGGTATCGTCTCGCCCCGACGCCCCGCGATAGACGCTGTCGCCGTGGGCGGCCGCGTTCAGCAGTCGCGCGACCACCGCGGCGTCGAGCTGGGACAGACGAGCGGCGCGCGCGGCAAGATCGCCGCGCTGCGTCGCATCCTCACGCTCCGAATCGCCGTATCCCTCCGGCACCTTTCCGGCACCCGAAAACGGCAGGAAGGCGACGGCGAGGACGCGAGGGTGGGTATCGTCGGCGCTGCGGTCGTATGCGCTGACGACGGTTCGTTCTCCGGCGCGCCACCAGCCCAGTTCGCTCCAGTATGCGCCGCCGCCGAACACCATGTCACGATCGAATTCGGTGTTTGCCGCGCCCAGCGAGAGCGTCAGCGTGTCGCGCACGCGCATCGCCACGAGGCTTGCCGGTGGCGACGCGGCCGTGGTTTGGATCCAAATCGCGCCAAGGCGGCAATGCGCGCGAATGAGATCGGCACTTTCACCGCTGGGCAGTGAATAATCGGGCGGCGGTTCTGGCGGATAGAAGTACGCATAGCGCACCGTTTCCGGCGTTTCGGGATAGCTCCGGCGCACCGCGCGCGCGCACCAGCCCGAGCCACCGTCGATGCCGGCGGCGTCAGCGTAGAGCTGCAGCGTGTCCTGCGGATGCGATCGGAGCCATGCCGTGGGCGAGATGCTGTCCTGCAGCGCTACCAGCTCCTCCATCGCGCGCGTGGGAAACGTCGATCCCGTTGCAGAGGCGGAGAACTCTGGTGTCGCTCCGTTCGACGTTTTGGCGCTCTCCGCACGCTCCGCGTGCTGGCACGCGGCGCCGGCAAGGACCATCGCAACCACCGCGGCGCGCCTCATCGGCGATCGTGGTCCTCCCGTTCCTCGTCGGTGAGATCGATCGACATCGGGAAGAACAGCGAATGCCGCACTGCCGGGTACGGCACATTCCAACCGCGCGCCTCGTGCCAGAGAATCCGGTTCACGCGCTCCGACGGCGCTGCGTCAGGCTCGTGGAAGTTCATGCGCGCCGAGGCCAGCGCGGCGCTGCGCCGCGCGGCGCTGTCGGGCCCGGTGATGGCGCCGACACGCTGATTCACCTCGAACAGCGATTGCTTCGGCTCGAGCGCCGTGTACGGCTCGAAGTTGGGCGACTCGTCAGGGCCGATGAAGCTCGCGCGCATGTCGGTGGCGACGAGGTCGAACAGGCTCAGCGCCGGTAGGCCCAGCATCAGCTCGATGGTCTTCACCATGCTCGGCTGGCTGTAAAACGTCGGATCGATCACGCCGCGCCGAGCATACGGGCTCGCCACGAGCGCCACCGTGCGGTGGCCGTCGATGTGATCGACACCATCTTGCGCATCGTCCTCCACGGCGAAGATCGCCATCGACTTCCAGAACGAGCTGTGTGAGAGCCCTTCGACGATCTGGCCGAGGGCGAAGTCGTTGTCCGCCACGCACGCTTTGGGGACGCACCAGCCGGGGCTCGTCGCCACCGTGTGATCGCTCGGCAGGATGATCATCACGAGATTCGGCATCGCCCGCCTGGCTTCCCACTCGCGCAGGTGCTCGAGGATGATGTCGGCCTTCACGACGTCGGGAACCGTCGTCGTCCAGCCGGGATATTCGCGGACCAGCACACGATCGAGCGACGGAATGTCCGACCGTGTGTTGTACAGCTTGGCGACGCGCGCGCGGAAGAACGCCCGATTGTGCGGCTGCGAGTCGCGATACTGCCGCAGCATGTTCAGGCGGATGGTGTCGCTGTCCCACTGCGGCGAGGGCGCGTATTCGCCGAAGACGACGACGCCTTTCCCTTTCGCCTGCGCCGCTTCCCACAGAAAGCCGCCGGCCGAGTAGGCGAGCGGATCGACGCCCTCGGACGGGTAGGAGCGTCCCAGGTATAGGGGCCAGGTGGGATACTCGGTCTCGTATGCCTGGTTGAGCCATTGGTGGCCGTCCGCCGAGTTGCCGCCCGAGGCGAAGAAGTGATCGAGCACCGAGTAGCGCTCGGCGAGCGCGTGGGTGTTGGGGCTGACGTCACGCCCGTACTGCACGAACTGGGTATCGGCCTCGCCGCGCCCCAGATCGCCGAGCACCTGATCGAAGGTGCGGTTCTCGCGCACGATGTAGACGACGTGATCGATCAGCGACGGCTCGCCGGGCCGCTCCGGCACGGCCCGCGCCGCCACGTTACGGCGGGCCGCGAGCGCCGAGCTATCGGTAGATCCGCGCGGCGTGAGCCGATTGTTCTGGGCCACCGACGTGGTGTACGCTGCCAGCTCTGCATCGGACGGCGTGGCGATGACGTTCACCGAGCCGCGATAGGAGTGGACGTAGCGGCCGTTCATCCCGGAGCGGTGGCCCACGCCAGAGCCCACGCCGAACAGACACCCCACCGCGATCGCGCGGCCGTCGGCACTGACGTCGACGCTCGTGGGATACCATCCCGTGGGAATCAGGCCGCGGAGCTCGCCAGCGGGCAGGCGGTAGACGGCGATGGCGTTTGCGCTGCCGAGCGCCACGTACAGCGTCGTGCGATCGGGCGAGAGCGCGAGGGCGGTCGGCGCGAGCCCGATCTTGCGCTGGCGGAACGGCGTGATGGCGATCGTCCGGATCACGCTGTCGGTGCGCGTGTCGATGACGCTGATCGCGTCGGAGTTGCCGTTGGCGACGTACAACCGGCTGCCCTGCTCGTCCCAAACCAGGCCGCTCGGATGGCGACCCACCGGAATCACTTTGCGGACCCTGCCCGTCACGAGATCGACGCGCGTCACGTTGCCCGGTTGCGCTAAGCCGCGGGGATCCACGCGTACCGCTTCCGCGAACGGATCGCAGCACTGTTTCGCGACGCGCTCGCCCTTGGCTGGCTTGCGCCCACCGAACACCGTGACGTACGCCGTCGCCCCGTCCGTGCTGATCGCGGCGGCGACCGGGAGGACGCCCAGCGGAATCGTCTTCAACAGGGAGCCGCTGTCGGCGTCGAGCACGGCGAGTGCGTCGTTCGCGGGCAACGGCACGACGAGGACGCGGTGGCCCCCCCCGGTCGGGTTGGCACGGCGCGCTACCGCGGGTGCACCGGCAATCTCCGCGCCCAGCGCCGCCGACGTCCAGCGCGGCGAGACGCTGTCGCCGTCATACGCAGCGACGTACGCGACCGTTTTCGTACGGCTCATCTCGTCCGAGCCCGGCGTTCGGCTCAGCGCGAGCGCGGCCGGCAGTCGTCCGACGCTCGTAACCAGCGCGCGGCCGGTCGCCGGGTCGATCACGATCCCCTGCACCCCCGCCCGCCCGTCGAATGCCGCGCTGCCGCGCACGCTGTTGTCCTGCCAGCCGAGTCGGTAGACCGAGCCGTGGATCGTGACCCAGACGTCACCGGCGCTCGCCGCGAACCGGATTCCCATGACGCGATCGGTGAAGACGCTCTGAACGCCGGCCGGCGTGACCCGCTGGTTGGTCGCGATGGCACCGGGATCGGGGATCTCTCGCAATGGTCGCGAGGGCTGCGCCGGTTGCTGCGCGGCGGTCTGCACAAGCAAAACAAACGTCAGCGCCAGTTGTGACACGTTCCTAACTCCGGAGTCGTGGTAAGCAGCCGAAACCTCACCATAATTATGACGATGCTACTGACCTTGTGCTTGCTCGTACACTGCGGCGCGCCAGTCGATACCCCGCTGATCTATTCCGGCCGCGACCGCCATCTGGACGTTCGGATTCCGCGATTCGAGGCCGACGCCGTCATCGACGGCAATCTCGCGGATTCCGTGTGGGCACGGGCCGCGCTGTTGACCGGGTTCTCGCAGTACGCCCCCAATGACGGCGTCCCCGCCGCCGACTCGACCCAAGTGCTGGTGTGGTACTCGGCGAGCGCGATCTACTTCGGGATCCGGGCGTTCGAGCAGCACGGCCGCCCGACGGCGACGCTTGCCGATCGCGATCAGATCTTCGGCGATGACAACATCCAGATCCTGCTCGGCACGTTCCACGACCGCAAACAGGCGCTCATGTTCGCCGTGAATCCACTCGGCGTCCAAGGCGACGGCTCGCTCATCGAAGGCGCGAACGTGACGGCGAGCGGGTTCATCGGCGGCGCGGTCGTCGGTCGCGAGCAGCCGGACTTGAGTCCCGACTACGTGTTCCAGTCGCGCGGTCGAGTGACCGATTGGGGCTACGAGGTCGAGGTGCGCATCCCGTTCAAGAGTCTGCGCTATCAGCCGCGCCAGCCGCAGGACTGGTCGCTCAACATCGTGCGCCAGGTCAAGCACTCGGGCTTCGAGGATTCGTGGTATCCCGCGATCCGTGCGAACGCCACGTTCATCGGCCAGTCGGGCAACCTCGTCGGACTGTCGGACATGCACCGCGGTCTGGTCGTGGATCTGAATCCCGAAGCGACTGCCAAAGCGAGCGGCGCGCCGACGGCGAGCGGTTACGGCTACGACATGGGCAGTCCGCAGGTCGGCGGCAACGTCCGCTGGGGGCTGACCGACAACTTGACGCTCAATGGGACGGTGAAGCCCGATTTCTCGCAAGTCGAGTCGGACGCCGGGCAGCTCGCGTTCGACCCGCGCCAGGCCCTGTTCTTCGCCGAAAAGCGGCCGTTCTTCCTCGAGAGCAGCGAGCTGTTCCAGGTGCCGCTGAACCTCATCTACACGCGGCGCATCGTGCAGCCCGTCGCGGCCGTGAAGCTCACCGGCACGGCTTCGGGGACCGACATCGGATTCCTGTCCGCCGTCGACCAGAAGTTCGCGTCGGCGAGCGGCGCCGATAATCCCGTGTTCAACATCGTGCGCGCGCAACATAGCCTCGGCCACGGCTCCCGCATCGGCATGGCCTATACCGACCGCATCGACGGCGGCGACTACAATCGCGTGCTCGACGTCGACAGCCGGCTGGTCTTCAAGGACATCTACGGACTGAGTCTGCAGGTCGCCGGCAGTCGCACGCGCGTGGGGACCACGACGACCACCGCGCCGCTCTGGCTCTCACAGTTCACGATCCAACATCGCGTCTGGGGACTGCGCAGTCTGTTCGCCGGGATATCGGACAAGTTCACAACCGCGAGCGGCTTCATCGGTCGCAACGGCATCGTGCACTCCTACGTCGATCCGAGCTGGACGACCTACGGCAAGACCGGAGCGCTGCTCCAGCGCTTCACCGGCGACATCGTGGTGGACGGCATCTGGCAATACCAGAACTTCACGCACGGCCGTCACATGCAGGACAAGAAGCTGCACTTCAACGGCAACGCGGCGCTGCGCGGCGGCTGGAATGTCGGCGCCGGTTACTTCGTAGAATCGTTCGGCTACGACTCGGCGCTGTACGCGAACTACCGGCTCGAGGTCCCCAAGGCAGGCGGTGGACTCGACACGATTCCCTTCGTCGGCCAGCCGACGATCGGCAACGGCGAGTACATCGTCCAGATCAACACGCCGCAGTGGAAGCATTTCTCGGGTGGCGGATTCTTCTTGCAGGGTCACGACGAAAACTTCTTCGAATGGGCGTCCGCCGACCTCCTGCTGCTCAGTGCCGAAGTGTCGTACCGCCCGACGGACCGGCTGCGGAATACGTTCGACTACTTCTGGCAGCAGGTGAATCGCCGGACCGACGGCAGCCTGGTGAATGTCGGACGCGTCGCGCGCGCGAAAGTCGAATACCAGATCTCGCGGCCGCTGTTCGTGCGGCTCGTGGGCCAATACATCCAGGACAAGACGGACTCGCTGCGCGACGACTCCCGCACGAACGCGCCGATCCTGATCGCCGGGGCGAGCGGCGTGACCCGGACCACGCCGAGCGCCACCAACCTCTTCCACGTCGACGCACTGCTCAGCTACCAGCCCACGCCCGGCACGGTGTTGTTCGCGGGTTACGGGAGCAACATGCTGGACGAGGATGCGTTCCGCTTCCGCGGGCTCACGCGCACGGATGACGCGTTCTTTGTGAAGCTGAGCTACCTCTTCCGCCTGTAGGCCTCAGCGCAATTTCCGCACGAAGTTCTCGAGCACCATGTTGAAGTGCTCGGCTTCATCCACGAACAGTGCATGGCCGGCGTTCTCGAAGATCTCGACCTGTACGTCCTTCACGTGATTGCGGACCGTATCCGACATCTCCCGCATCGCGGCCGAGCCGACGAACAGGACCGGCCGGTCGACCTTGTCCAGCGCGGCGCGCCAGTCGCGCCGGCCGCCGGCGAACGTGCTCGACAGCAGCGTGTACGCCGTCGTCGTCGGGACCGAGAGCGATGCCCGCGTGATGCGCTCGAGGTAGGCCGAGTCCTGCGGCGTGCGGTACATGCTCTTCACGAACATCGCCGTGAACACGGCACGATCGCGCAGCACGTGATAGAGCAGCGTGTCCATGAACACCGCGAACTGCGGCGGGACGAAGACGAAGTTGTCCACCAGCACCACACCGGCAACGTTCTCGGTCCCGGATTGCTCGATGCACTCGAGCACCTCGGGCACGCCCATCGACCAGCCCACCATCACGACCTTCTGCGCCTTGAGATGCCCGATGAGCTCATGGATGTCCTGCGCGCGCCGGTCGGTGAAATCGCCGTCACCCGTGCGTTGCGACGCCCCCTGCGAGCGGGGATCCAGCGCCACCACGCGCGTCGTGCGCGCGAAATAGCGGAGCTGCTGCTCCCAGATGTCCGCCGGCATCGTCCAGCCGGGCACGAAGACGATGGTCGGCCCGGCCCCGGTCGTGGGGCCGCCGCTCAGGTAGTGGAGCCGGACGCTATCGCTGGTGATGAACCAGCGATCGACCCAGGGACGCGCGGCGGCGCGTTGCGCGGTGGCGGGGCCGGTGAGCGTAAGCAGGAACAGCGCTGCGAAGACGACCGACGGCGGTCGACGCATGGCAATCCTCCGAGGTTGAGACCTCAACGCTAACCTTTCTTGCGGGTCGCCGCGCGTCGCTACATCGTTCGCGGCTCGTGAACGCTCTCCCGGAGAACCGCATCATGAGCAGGCTTCGGATTCTGCCGATCGTTGCGCTGGCGCTCGCCGCTCCGCTCGCGGCGCAACAGACGGGCCGCCACACGATCACGCACGAGGACGTGTTCCTCATGAAACGGGTCGGCGCGCCCGCGCTCAGCCCGGACGGCCGCTGGATCGTGTTCAGCGTGACCGAGCCGTCGTACACGGAGGGAGATCAGGTGAGCGACCTGTGGCTCGTGCCCACCGACGGCAGCGCCGAGCCGCGCCGGCTGACCAACACGAAAGGCGGCGAGAGCAGCGTCGACTGGAGTCCCGACAACCGGCGAATCGCCTTCAGCGCGCGCCGCGAAGGCGATGACGTGGCGCAAGTGTACGTGCTCGACTTGATCAGCGGCGGCGAAGCCCAGCGCGTCACCAATCTCTCGACCGGCGCGAGCAATCCGCAGTGGCGTCCCGACGGCCGCGCGATCCTGTTCGTGAGCATGATCTACCCCGGCGCCGCGACCGACTCGGCGAACCGTACCGCGATCGCCGAGCGCAAGGCGCGCAAATACAACGCCCGCGTGTTCGATGCGTCGCCGATCCGGCTATGGGATCACTGGCTCGACGACCGGCGCCCGCATCTGTTCGTGCAATCACTCGACCCCGGAGCGGTCGCGAAGGACCTGCTCGCCGGCTCGGCGCTCATCCGGGGCGCCGGTTTTGGCGGTCAGCTCGGCACCAGCGGCGAGGATCTCGCCGCGGCCTGGACGCCCGACGGGAGCGGCGTGGTGTTCGCCGCCACGACCAATCGCACCGAGTGGACGCGCAACGACGTCGTGCAAGCGCTGTGGCTGGTGAGCGCGAACGGTGGTGAGCCGCAACGGCTGACGCAGGGCAAGGATGACTACGACGCGCCGCGCTTCAGCGCGGACGGGAAATCGCTGTATGCGATCGTCACGCCGACCAACGAGCACACGTTCAACAACCGGCGCCTCATCACGTGGTCGTGGCCGCGGACGAGCGCAGCGGCGCCGCAGGTCGTCGCGGGTGGCGCCAATCATTCGGTCGGCCCGTATGCCATCGCACCCGACGCCCGCGCCGCGTTCTTCCTGGCCGAGGATGCCGGTCACCAGCGGCTGTTCCACGCGGCGATCACAGGTGGTGGCGAGCGCGAAGTCGGCACGATGACGGCCGGCAGCTACAGCGGCTTGCAGGCAACCGCCGGGCGGCTCGTCGCCGTCTGGGAGAGCGCCGTCAATCCACCCGAGATTGCGCGCATCGACCCGGCGACCGGCCGTCCCACGATTCTGACGGCGTTCAACGCCGACCGCGCCGCGAAGATCGACTGGCAGCCGCTGCGCGAGTTCTGGTTCACGTCGAGCCGCGGCAAGCGCATTCACAGCTTCTACGCACTGCCACCCGGGTTCGACTCGACGAAGAGCTATCCGCTCTTCGTGCTGATTCACGGCGGCGCGGCCAACATGTGGACCGACAACTTTGGCCTGCGCTGGAACCCGCACCTCCTCGGCGCGCCCGGGTATGTCGTATTGATGACGGATTACACCGGGTCCACCGGCTACGGCGAGAAATTCTCGCAGGACATCCAGTTCGATCCGCTGCAAGGCCCGGCGAACGAGATCAATGAGGCCGCCGACTCGGCGATCAAGCGGTTCCGATTCATCGATGCCTCGAGGCAGATCGCGGGCGGCGCGAGCTACGGCGGACATCTTACGAACTGGCTCGCGGTGACGACGACGCGGTATCGCGCGCTCGTCAGCCATGCGGGCGAATGGGACCTCGAAACCCAGTGGGCGACGAGCGACTTCAACTACGATCGCGAGCGCAACGTCGGCGGCCCGCCGTGGGAAGATCATCCGCTGTGGCGGACGCAGAGTCCGATGCGGCTCGCGGCGCACCTCCACACGCCCGTGCTCGTCTCCGTCGGTGAGCGCGATTTCCGCGTGCCGATGAACAACGCGCTCGAGTTTTGGACGGCGCTGCAGCGCCAGCAGGTGCCGAGCCGCTTGATCATCTGGCCCGACGAGAACCATTGGGTGCTGCGCGGCGAGGACAGCCGCTACTTCTACAAAGAGATGGCGGCCTGGTTCGCGCGCTGGCTCGCGGAGCCGCAGGCGGGGCAGTAGCTACTCGTAGAGCTTCTTCGTGTCGGCCTGCGCGAGCTCGACGAAGAAGTCGGCGATCTTCGCGCACGCCGCCTCGACGTAGCGCTTCCCTTTCTCCGCCGTGGATGCCGAGGGGTTCCCCACCCCGGTGTCGCCGGTGACCTGACGCCAGTTGCGCGGCGCCCACGCCCACCCCTCGCGCAGCGCCGCAATCGTGAACTTCTTCGCGGCACCGGATCCGGCCTCGGATAGCGGCGCGGCGCGCTCCGGCGCGATGTGCTGCATCACGCTCGTTTCGAGCTCACCGGCGTGGTCACCGAGGTCCGAGAAGTATCCCTTGGGGTCGATCACCTTGTACCAATTCACCACGCAGACAAACGGCGTGCCCAGGGGCTGCAGCTCCCGGATCATCTGGCGGAAATCGTTCGCGCCGTGGCCGTTGAAGATGACGAGCTTGGGGATGCCCTGCGCCGCCAGCGAGATCGCAACGTCGCGCAGCACCAACGCCTGCGTACTCGGATTCATGTTGATGCAGAGGGGAATGTCGAGCTGGCCGGTGTTGACGCCGAACGGCACGGTAGGCAGCACGACCACTTTCGCTCCGCGTTGCCACGCCCGCTCGGCCGACCGCACGGCGATTTCTTCGGCCTGGAGATTGTCCGTGGCATATGGCAGGTGATAGTTGTGCGCTTCGGTCGCGCCCCACGGAAGCACCGCCACTTCGTAGCGCGTATCGCGGACGGTCTTCCAGGTCAGCTCGCTCAGGACGTAGGGGCGATTGGGTGGGGCCATGGGTACCGATTGTATCACACGGGCGCGATGCGGCAATACCACTCCTGATACTGCAAAATCGCCCTAAACCGGGGGCGTCCTTAGCGCGCCACGAGTTCCGGCGTCGGCGGCGGCAGCGGCGGCAGCGGCAGCGGCGTCACCGGCTGCCCCGCGAGCATCGCCCGCCGCGCGAAAATCGCGCACGGCGTGCCGATCAGAAATGCGTGCACGGCGATGCTCAACAGCACCCACACCGTATTCGGCGATCCTGGCAGCGCCCGCGACAGTGGAACCACGATGTAGTTCATCACGCCGTACAGCAGCAGCCCGTAGAGCGGACCGTAGCGCAGCGGCCGTTGCCACAACTCCGACCAGCGCCGCGCGAACAGGTAGTACGTCACCGCCATGGTCGTGGCAATGGAGAAGTGCAGCACCAAGCCGAGCAGCGCGGTGCGCCATCCGCCGTTGAAGCTCGCATCCGGTCCGAGCAGCCCGGACGCGACCGATTGCAGTACTCGGCGCGGCGCGACGCCACGCTTCAGGAACCAGAAGGTGCATGCGTAGGTGATGTCGAATGCGCCGGCGACGAGGCCGCCGAGCAAGACGTACGACGACGGTTTTTTCATGAGCTCCAGAGCAGCACGCGACGGGTCCGACTGCTTTCGGCAGCGAGCACCAGGCCCCGCATCACATCGAGCGACCATTCGGGCGAGACGGCGAGCTCGGCTTTGCCGAGCATCGCGTCGCGCACGTTTTCATAATACCGCGCGAAATTCGATCGGAGGGTCGGAACTGTGCGCGTTGCGTCAGGCGTGATGAGCGTGCCGTACAACTCCGGCGGATCGGTATCCCAATCGGCCTCGTCGGGTGTGCGCCCTTCCTTGAGCACGACTTCTTGCGGATCCATCCCGTACTTGATGAACGAGCCATTCGTCCCGTGCACAATCCACGTCGGCGCTCGAGGAGGTGGGACCGCGAGCATCGACGCGCGCAGCACGGCACGCGCCCGGGGATAGTGGAGCGTCACGTCGAACGCGTCGTCGACCACGGCGCCGTCACGTTCGATCCTGATGTCCGCACCGATCGCTTCGGGGATGCCGAACAACAAGAGCGCTTGATCGAGCAGATGCGGACCGATGTCGAACCACACGCCCGATCCGGGCAGCGCCTTCTCGCGCCAGGCATTCGGCTTGAGCTCCGGACGGAACCGATCGAAATGCGACTCGAACGCGACGATGCGGCCGAGCGTACCTTCCGCGACGACCTGCTGCACGGTGGCGAAGTCGCCGGTGTAGCGGCGATCCTGATAGACGGTCACAATGCGGTGCTGCTGCTGCGCCACGCGCACGAGATCCTCGGCCTCGGCGAGCGTGGGCGTGAACGGCTTGTCCACGACGACGTGCCGGCCGGCGCGCAGCGCCTGCCTGGCGATCGGATGATGCGAGGTGTTGGGTGTCGCGACGACGACGAGATCGACGTCGCGCGCGAGCATTTCGTCGACGCTGCCCACGAACGCGACATCGGGATACGTGGGATCGGGCCGGCCGTGCCGCTGCACGATCGTGGTGAGCTGTAGTCCATCAACGACGCGAATCACCGGCGCGTGGAACACTTTGCCGGCGAACCCGAATCCCACGAGCCCGACGTTGAGCATCTAGCGCGGCTTCTTGCGCTCGTCTCCCGTCATGATGAAGAGTGGCGCGCCGTCGAACTGATAGATCGGCCGCAGCCGGTCGGTGTTGTAGTACTTCGAGACGTCCACGACTTTCTTTTCGGACGTGACCGACGCGAGCGGCACGGTGTCGTAGAAGCCGCGGTGAATGCTGACGAGCCGGCCGTACTCTTTGCGCGTCACGAGATCGAGCGCGAGGTTGCCGAACGCCATCGGTACGATCGAGTCGAGCGCGTCCGGATCCCCCGAGCGCACCAGGTAGCCCAGGCGCTGGTTGACGACATCGACCTTGCGGCCCTTGTTGAACTTCGGCGACGCTTCCTTGAGTGCGGCGCCGATGCGGTCGCCGATGCCCCCGAGCTTGCGGTGGCCGAACATGTCGGTCTCCTCGCCCTCGAAGCTCATGCCCTCGTGCGACGTGAGCCGCGCGCCCTCGGAAATCAGCACGACGGAATACCGACTGGGATTGCGATTGCGATCGAGCGTCAGCAGCTCGGCGAGGTGCTCGACCTCCACGGGATACTCGGGGATCACGCAGCGATCGGCGGCACCGGCCATCGTCGGTAGCAGCGCCGTGAAGCCGGCGTAGCGGCCGAACACTTCGATCACGAGAAACCGCTCGTGCGAGCCGGCCGAGGTGCGGAGCCGGTGGGTCAGCTCGATCGTGCGCGTGACGCAGGTGCTGAAGCCGATGCAGTAATCGGTGCCGTAGACGTCGTTATCCATCGTCTTCGGAATCGCGACGACCTTCATCCCTTCGTCGTGCAGCCGCTTGGCGTAGCTCAGCGTGTCGTCGCCGCCGATGGGGATCAGGACGTCGATCCCGATGTGCTCGAGGTTCTTCAGCACGTCTTTCGTGATGTCGTTGATCTTCTCGCCGTACCCCGTGACGTGCGCGGGCACGCGCTCCTTCGGCAGGTGACTCGGCCGCACGCGCGAGGTGTGGAGGAACGTGCCGCCGGTGCGCCCGGCGCGATTCACGATCGCCTCGGAGAGCTGCAGAATCTGATCGGAGTTGTCGGCGTCCTTCTCGCGCGAGTAGTCCACCAGCCCGCCCCAGCCGTGGCGGATGCCGACGACGTTGTAGCCGTCGCGCAGCGCGCGAATCGTGATCGCGCGAATCGCGGGATTGAGACCGGGGACGTCGCCGCCGCCGGTGAGAATGCCTATCGTGCCTTTTCCCATGGCGCGGAAAATAGATTCAAACCGCGGCGCCGAACAGCCGCCCGACGAGGGCCGTCAGCGCCATCGCGAGCGCGCCCCAGAACGTCACGCGCAATGCCGCGCGCCCGCGGTGCGATCCGCCGGCACCGGCCGACGCCGCGCCTAACCCCGCGAGAAACACCAGCGAGCACGCCGGCACGAACACGAGGACGTTGCGCGCCGGCACGACGGCGGCGGTGAGCAACGGTAGCGCAGCGCCGACCGCGAAGGTCGCAGCGGACGCCAGCGCCGCCTGAATGGGCCGCGCGGCGTGCACCTCCGTCAGGCCGAGCTCGTCGCGCGCGTGTGCGGCCAGCGCGTCGCGCGCGGTCAGCTGCTCGGCCACGCGGGCCGCGACGTCGGCATCGAGGCCGCGCTGGATGTAGATCCGCCGCAGCTCCTCGAGCTCCGCCTCGGGCGACTCGTGCAGCTCGCGCCGCTCGCGCACGAGGTCGGCGGCTTCGGTGTCGGCCTGCGAGCTGACCGACACGTATTCGCCCGCGGCCATCGACATGGCGCCCGCGACGAGTCCTGCCGTTCCCGCGACCAGGACCGCGGTCCGGCTCGATGCGGCAGCCGCCACGCCAACGAGCAAGCTCGCGGTAGAGACGATGCCGTCATTGGCGCCGAGGACCGCGGCGCGCAGCCAACCGATGCGTTGCGAGTAATGCTTCTCGCCGACCATGACGGACGAAGATAGGCGCTTGCCGGCGTTTGGGCTTCGGGGTATCTTCGGGGCGGTCCCAGACAGTTGTGTATACAACTATGGTGCGTCGCATCCTGCTGGCCGATGCCGATGCGTTTTACGTCGCCGTCGCGCGCGCCGTCGATCCCGAGGGCGCGGGCAAAGCGACGCTCCTGATCGTCGGCGGCTCGCGCGACAGTCGCGGCGTCGTCTGCTCCGCCTCCTACGAGGCCCGCAAGTTCGGCGTCCGATCCGCGATGCCGATGGCCAGAGCGCTCCGGTTGTGCCCCGACGCTGTCTGCGTCCCCGTTCCGTTCAAAGAGTGCTGGCAGAAGAGCGCCGAGATCCGCAGCGCGCTGCAGCAATTCACGCCCGTCGTCGAAGGTGCCAGCGTCGACGAGTGGTATCTCGACATGACGGGCACGGAGGGCCTCTATCATCACGAGCCGCTCGCGGCCACGGCCGCGCGCATTCGCGCCGGCATTCGGAAGGCGACGGGTCTCACGCTCTCGATCGGCGGCGGGACGAACAAGCTGATTGCGAAGATGGCCGTCGACCGCGCAAAACCGAGCAGCGGCGGCGACGGGGTGATGATCGTCGAGGCGGGCGGCGAGGCGGCCTTTCTCCGCACCTGCACGCTCGCCGACATTCCACTCGTCGGCCCGAAATTCCAGGCGCGGCTCGCCGCGCGCGGCCTCGTGACGGTCGCCGATGTGTTGCGACACGACCTCGCGACGCTCGAGCAATGGATGAGCGCGCGCGAAGCGGCATGGCTGTGGAGCCGGGTGCATGGCTCCGACGCCGGCGTGGTGGCGCATCGTGAGCAGAACCGCGGCCTCTCCCGCGACGAGACGTTCGGGAAGGACCTGCACGAGGACGGGGAGATCGCGCACGAGCTCTTGCGACTCGTCACGCGCGCGGCCGCGGACCTGCGCGGCGATGGGCTGACGGCGCGGACGATCGCCGTCAAACTCCGCGACTTCGATTTCAAGACGCGCTCGGCGCAGCGCACGCTGCGTGAGCCGGTCGTGTCCGATCGCGTCATTCTCGAGGTCGCGCACGAGCTGCTCGCCGGGTTGCGCAACGCGCGCCGCGTGCCGGCACGTCTCGTGGGGGTCCGGCTCTCAGGCCTCGCCCCGGCGCAGACGGACAGCGCTCAACTCGCATTGGTCTCCGATGCCGACGAGACGGCCCGCGATCGTGGACTGGCCTCGGCAATCGACCGGGTGCGCGACAAGTACGGTCCGAAAAGCATTGTGCCAGGAGCACTTACGACAAAGCATTGACAGAAACGAACGTTCGTGCTATTCTGGCAGCGTGAATAAGGGCGAACGCACCAAGACCGCCATCCTCGAACACGCGACCGGGCTCGCCAGCCAGGTCGGTCTGACCGGTCTCACGATCGGCGTCCTCGCCGACGATCTCGAGCTCTCCAAGAGCGGACTCTTCGCGCACTTCAAATCCAAGGAATCGCTGCAGATCGAAGTCCTGACGCACGCCGCGCAGCGCTTCTCCGACACCGTGGTGCGCCCTGCCCTGCACGAGCCCCGCGGCGCTCCCCGGCTGCGTGCGCTGTTCGAGCGGTGGATCGCGTGGGAGAAGGACGTCGCGCTGCCGGGCGGCTGCATCTTCGTCGCCGCGACGACCGAGCTCGACGATCGACCCGGTCCCGTGCGCGATCGGCTCGTCGAGCTGCAGCGCGCCTGGATCGACGTGATCGCGACCTCGTTTCGCAAAGGCATCGATGCCGGCCTGTTCCAGCGCGATGCCGATCCGCAGCAATTCGCGCAGGACATGTACGGCATCATGCTGTCGCTCCACTTCCACCGTCGTCTGATGCGTGACCGCGAGGCTGACGCCCGCGCCCGGCGCGCGTTTGACGCATTGCTCGAGCGAGCCGCCCCATGAGATTCTTCCGCGCCGTTCTCCGCGTGCTGCAACCCGTCTCCCCCGCCCTCGCCGCGTGGCTGGCCGAGCGACTGTTTTTCACCGCGCCGCGTCGAACGTTGACGCCGGCCGCGCGCGACTTCCTCGCGACCGGCCAACGGTTCACGCTGAGCGTCGCCGGACGTCGCGTCGTCGCCTGGTACTGGGGCGACGTGCGGACCGCACCGATCGTCTATCTCAGTCACGGCTGGGCGAGCCGCGGCTCGCGACTCGCCGCGTTCGCCGCGCCGCTGCTTTCCTCAGGCTACGCCGTCGTCACCTACGACGTGCCCGGGAACGGCGCCTCGGCGCGAGGCATGACGTCCATGCCCGACTACGCGCGCACGCTGTTGGCCGTCGCCGCGCACGCAGGGGAAGGCCGCGCGCCGCACGCCGTGATCGCGCACTCGATGGGCTGCTCGGGGACCGCGCTCGCGCTATCGTGGGGACTCGAAGTCGAACGACTGGCATTTCTCGCCCCGGCCGCCGATCCGCCGTCCTGGCTCGGGCCGTTCGTCCGCGCGCTGGACCTCCGGGCCGACGTCGTGGACCTGATGCGCGCCCGCAGTGAGCGGCGCCTGGGCGTGCGCTGGGACGATCTGCACGTGTGCGACATCGCGCGCCGGCTCGAGCGGCGCCCCCCGCTCCTCATCGTGCACGACAGGCACGACGAGACGGTCGCCTGGAGCGACGGATCGGCGATCGCCGCGGCGTGGCCCAACTCCCGCCTGATCTCCACCGAGCGACTCGGCCATCGCGGCGTGACGCAGGATGCGAACGTCGTGCGACACGTGATCGACTTCGTGACTGCCGACTCCCTGACACGGACCAGCCGCCGCGACTCGGAATCGCAGCGGCTGGAGCACGAGCTGTTCTACCGCGAGGAGCGTGTGCTCTCGCGGCCGTTCCTCAGTGCGTGATGGCGAAGAACCACGCGCCGATGACCGGACCGCGCGGCGGCCGCTGCCCCGGCTGCGGCGGCGGCGTCCCGGGCGGCAGGGGTCCGTATTCGGGTTGGAACAGATACGCGATGTGCTTCTGCGTGTCCACTGAAATGGTCTTCGCCCCACGCATCGTGGGAACGGTCGCGACCACGGTGTATTTGTCCGGCCCATCCTGACGGACGACTGTGACGTTGCTATCACGTCCGGCCGGAATGTAGATCAGCTTCTCCACCGGATCCCACCCCAGCGCATCCACGCCATCCCCGTTCGCGATCGTGGCGACGATCTTGCCGGTCTTCGCGTCGAGCACCACCGATGTCTTGCCGCACCCGGAGAAGATCCGGTCGGTGGCGCGATCGTAGGCGATGCCGGTGGGGCCCTCGCACGGCGCGAGCGGCCAGGACGCCAGCACGCTCATCGTGCGCTCGTCGATCACCTGGATCGTGCTGGTGCCTTCGTTGTTGACGAAAATCTTGCCCTTGCCGTCGCTGGCGGCGCCTTCCGGTCCGTTGTCCTCGAGCTGCACGGTGCCGACGATGTTGCCGCTTTTGGGATCGAGCGCGACGAGCGTTCCGGCCGGACGGCTGTGATTGGTGAGCATGATACGGTCGGAGAAGTCGTCGTACATGATGCCGTCGAGGCCACCGGTGGGGACCGGAATCTTCTTGATCACGGCCAGGGTCCCGAGGTCGAACATCGTCACCGTGGAGTCGCCGCCACTGGTCACGAAGCCGTGCCCGGCCTTGGGCGCGAGCGCGATGCCGTGATTGCGAGGCGTGTCGGGAATGTCGCCGATCACGGTCCCGCTGGCGCCGTCGATGACCATCACGTGCGTACCGCGTGAAACGAATACCCGCCGGCTTCCGGATTCGGCGGTCAGATAGTCCGTCCCGCCGTCGCCGCCGATGCTGTACTTCTGCACCTTGAACGACTGCGCCGGACTCGTTGCGGGACTGACAACCACCGCCAGCAACACCGCGGCAGCGAGGATCGATGTCGTCATGATCGCCTCAGTTCGCTCCCGCGGTTCGTGCCGGCGCCGGCGCCGGGTTGGTGATGAAGCGCGCGACGTTCTGCTTCAGCTCCGTGAGCGCCGGCTCGTAGAGGTACATCATGTGGCCGGCGTCGTAATACTTCAGCGTGATGTTGTCGCGCAGATCGGCCGATAACCCTTCCAGGTGATTTACCGTGTACTCGGTCGCGAAGAACGGCGTGGCGAGGTCATAGTAGCCGTTCTCGATTTCGATCCGCAGGTGCGGATTCGTGACGAGCGCCTGCGCGAGATCCTCACCGACGTACGTCGTCGTCGCCCAGCCACGCTGGCCGTCGCGCGTCCAATTCCACTGCCCCTGATTCCCGCCGCCCATCACATAGCGGTCCGGCGTCTCGAACTTGAGCTCGCCACGCAGATACGAGTTCGCCGCGGCAGTAAACGCCCCCGTCACCGCATTCGATTGCGGGTCGCCCGGCGCGTTCTCGGCCAGCAGATCGAGCAACGGCCCCGAGAAGCGCGAGTCGAGCCGCCCGGTCACGAGGCCGCGGCTGCGCTGCAGCTCCGCCATGAACTGGCGCAGCGGCACCCGCAGGTCGGACTTCAGCAGATAATCCTCCGACAGGCCGGTGTACGCGGCGAGCTGCTTGGCGACCTGCGCCTTGCGGTCGGCGGGCAGCGTCGCGCCCGCGGCGAGCGCCGCGGCATAGTCGGTCATCGCGTAGCGCCGCACTTCGGTCAGGAACGCGCCGACGTTCGGCGGCGCCGCGATCACCTTATGATACGCCGCCGTCGCAGCATAGCTCGGCAAATACAGCTCGTAGGACAGATCGTGCCCGGGTGCAAACAGCAGCGTCTCGAAGTCGAGCACCGACGAGATCAGCACGATGCCGTTGAGCGAGATGCCGTCGCGCTCGAGCCGGTTGCCGAGCACCGCCGAGCGCGTCGTGCCGTAGCTCTCACCGATGAGATACTTCGGTGAGGACCACCGGCCGTTGCGGCTCACGTACTGCGAGATGAATTGCGCGAGCGCTTTCGCGTCTTCGTCCACGCCCCAGAAATCCTTGCCCGTGCCCTTGCCGACCGGCTTCGAGAACCCCGTGCCGATCGGGTCGATGAACACCATGTCGGTGACGTCGATCAGGCTGTTCTGATTGTCGACGAGCTGGTAGGGCGGCGGCGGTGTAGGTGCCGCGTCGCTCGTAACGATGCGGCGCGGGCCGAACGCACCCATGTGCAGCCACGCCGAGGCGGAGCCGGGCCCGCCGTTGTAGATGAATGCGATGGGGCGCTGACTCAGATCGCGGCCTCCGCCGTCGGAGCGGATGTACGCCGTGTAGTACAGCGAGCCGATCGCCTCGTCCTTGTCGTTCTTGAGCAACATCGTCGCGGCCGTCGCCCGGTAGGGGACGAGCTGCGCGCCGATTTTGATCGTGTGATCCGTGACGGACGACTGCTCGTTGGGAATCGGCGTCGGCTTGGTCGTATCCCGGTCTGCGCCGGCTGCCGCTGCGGCGTTTCCGGGCCGCTGCGCCACGAGCGGAGCGCCGATGAGTCCGATCGTCAGAACGATGCTACAGAGACGCATGATGCCTCCTCCAGAGTTCACGGGCGGCGCCGTCCCGTCCCACCGCGACGCGGCGTCGTTCCGTTCAGTCGATTCCAGCGAGCCAATACCTGAGCTACCTGCGTGCGCGCGCGGGCGCAAGCAGCGACCTGCGCGGCGGTCGGCGTGACGTCGGCACCGTCCATCGCCAGCGCGGCGTCCATCGCCGCATTGCTCGCGCTCTCCAGCGTGGGTGACGCCGCCTGTGCCGCGCGCGGCGGACCACGCCGCCGGGGCGGCGCTCCGGGCGCCGGTGCGAGCGACTCGACCTGCGCACGCGCCGCTCCGGAAAACGCATCGAGCCGCGCGCGTGCCTGGACATACGCGCCATGCGTTGCAACCGCTGCGTCGTACATCTCGCGTGTCAGCGTCGCGAGCTGTTGCAGTCCTGCAACAGACGCTTTCACGCGCGGGTCGAGGCGCACGATGAGCGGCTGCGTGAGGGCCGCGCCGTTCACCGTGAGCCGCACCGTGTATCTCCCCGGCGCCGCCCACGGCGCAAACGGTCCGTGCACGCTGCGGTGCGGCACCGCGCCCGTGGCGTTGACCTCCCCGGCGCGCTGTACGCTGTCGGGCGCGATCGGCTGATAGCGCATGTCCCACGTGAAGCGATGCACGCCGGCGCTCGCCCAAAGGCGCGGCCGCGGCGCCGGCCAATACAGCGGCAACGTGCAATCGGGTGCGCCAGGATTCGCCCGGCACACGACGTCGTAGCCGGCGGGATCGATCGCGGGGTCCGGGCCGGACGCGGAGTCCGTGCTCATGTACGTCCGAACCACTTTCCCCCGGCTATCCACGATCTCGAGCGTTACGGTACTCGCATCGGTCGGCAGGAAGTAGTCGATCACCGCGCCGTCGGGCGGATTCTCACCCGCGGGCAGCTCCGGCGGCCAGGGCGTGGGCTCGTTGTTGCCGAAGCGCACGCGGACCGCCGTGGCCGGCTTCACGAGATACGGGCGGCTTGCCCCGGCGGCACGGCGCAGCGCGGCCTCTTGGCGCAGCGGGCTCAGGTCATCGAGAATCCAGAATCCGCGCCCGTGCGTCCCGGCGACGAGGTCCGAGTCCTTCACCTGGATGTCGCGCACCGAGATCGCCGGCATGTTGAGCCGGAGCGACTGCCAGTTCGCCCCGTCATCGAACGAGACCCAGATCTGCACGTCGGTCGATGCGTACAGCAGGCCGGGCACGCGCGGGTCTTCGCGAATCGAATTCGCGACCGCGTTCGGCGCGATGCCGTTGTCGATCTCGGTCCAGGTCTTGCCGCCGTCGTGCGTGCGCCAGAAGTGCGGACGCGCGTCGTCGATGCGCAGCGTGTTGGCCGCGGCGTAGGCCGTACGCGTGTCGAAGTGCCCGGCTTCGATGTTGAAGATGCGCGTCCACGGCTGGATCTGCGCCGGCGTCACGTTCTTCCATGTCGTCCCGCCGTTCGTCGTGACCTGGATGTAGCCGTCGTCCGTGCCGGCCCAGATCACGGCATAGCGCTTCGGCGACGGCGAGAGCGCAGTGATGGCGCCGCGCGGCGTCACGGTCACGGCTTTCGCGTACTTCCCTGCACTTGCTGGAATCTCCCACGTCTGCCGCGCGAGATCGGGGCTGATGCGCGTCCAGGTGTGCGCGTGGTCGGTCGAGCGCCACACGGCGTTCGATGCATAGAACAGCACGTCGGGCCTGACCGGCGACCAGAGGAGCGGCATCGTCCGCACGTTGCGGTTGAACTTGTCACCGCGCGCCGTGGCGTCGGGGCCCACCTGCGTCGTTTGGCCGGTGCGCCGGTCGTAGCGCGAAACGCTGGTGCGCGCGCTGCCGAAGACGATGTCGGGATCGCGCGGATCGGGCGCCCCCATCCCGTACTCCTGGATGTTCGCGGGGTGCCAGTCGTGGAATGTGATGGCGCCGTCGTCCGAGCGGCTCGAGACGCAGAGCGATCCTGAGTCCTGCTGGCCGCTGCACACGCGATAGGGAAACGCATTGTCGGTGGTGACGTGATACACGGCGGCGGTCGATTGATTGTACCAGTTGCTCCACGACGCACCACGATTCGCCGAGACGACCGCGCCTTGATCCGAGACCGCGAGAATCAGGTTCGCGTCGTTGGGATCAATCCAGACTCGCTGGTAGTCGTCGCCGCCGGGGGATCCGCGCACCGCCGACCACGACGTCCCGCCGTCTTCCGTGCGCCACATGACGATTGACGCGGAGTACACGACGTTTTCGTTCTTCGGGTCCACAACGATGGGCGGTAGATCGCCGCCGCCGATGCGACCGAGCGGGCGATCGTCGGCCGTCGCCGCCGTGGTGTCCCCCACGACTTTCGCGCCGGGGATCCGCGTGCGCAGCGTCCAGTGCGCGCCGCCGTCGCTCGACTTGTAGAAGCTCACCGGCCCCGATCCGCCCGCCGGATTCACCGACGCCACCATCGTATAGATCACCTGGGGATTGCTCGGCGCGATGGCGATGTTCGCCTCGAGCACCTGCGGCAACCCCTCGGTGAGCTGCGTCCAGGTCGTGCCGCCGTCGGTGGATTTGTAGATCCCGCCCGCGCCGGGCCCGGTCGAATCCGGCCCGAACGACGCGGCTTCCCAGAACGTCTGCTGCTGTTGCCACAGCGTCGCGTAGATGGTGCTCGGGTTGCTCGGATCGATGCGGACTTCGTTCGCGCTCGTGTACTCGTCTTTGTACAGCACTTTCTCGAACGTCCGCCCGCCGTCGGTCGAGCGGTACACGCCGCGCTCGGCGTTCGGCCCGTAGGGATGGCCGAGTGCCGCGACGAACAGCCGATCGGGATTGGTGCGATCGACGTCGACGTACGCGATCATCTGCGTCGAATCGAGCCCGAGATGTCTCCACGTCCGTCCAGTGTCGTCGGAACGGTACATGCCGTAGCCGGTCGCGAGATCGGGCCGGATGATGCCGGCGCCGGTGCCGACATAGATGAGTCCCGCGTTCGACGGCGCGACGGCGATCGCGCCGATCGATCCCGTGGCCTCACGATCGAACAACGGCACCCAGTTCGAGCCGTAATCGGTCGAGCGCCACAGCCCTCCGTTGTCGAAGCCGACGTAGAGAGCCGGCGGATTGCCCGAGACGCCGGCGAGCGCGCGCGCTCGGCCGGCACGCGACGGCCCGATCGAGCGCCAGCGCAGCGCGGCGGCGGGGTTCGGGGAGGACGTTTGGGCGATGAGATGCGACGCCGCCGTCATGAGAAGGATGGCGGCGGCAACGGTCAACGGAGTCTTCACGACTGCAACCTCGAGTGTCGGAATGAGGAAGAGCTAGGGAATGGCGATGACGAGCGTATCGGCCAGGTGACTGTGACAAGTGATTCGGGTGCTGCCGGGCCCGCCTGACGCAGTCTGACCGTACGTGCCGCCGGGAGGCGTCCCGACACCGCCGGTACTCTGATGGGCAATCCCGATGCCGCCGTTACTGTGGATGATGTGAGCGAGCGTATCACCGTTCTGGAAAGTCACGAGCGTGCCGTTATTGAGATGCAACGTCGTGCCGTTGGCGAACGGCCAGTGGCTGCCGCCGGCGGTCGCACCCCGCAACAACGGAATGACGAACTCGTTGGCCACCGTCACCCGGCTCGCCGCGCTGTGATGAAGCGTACCGAGGATCGCCTCGACCGTAACACTCTGGCCGGCTGCCGCAGGATCGCCGTTCGTCGGGATGTCGATCGTCACGTTCCCCGTCGCCTGGCCGTTGGCGGTGAGCGTCACCGGGCTGACGGGCGGCGCCACAGTCCAGGACGAGGGCGCGCCGGTCACGTTGAATGTCACAATGCCCGTGTCGCCGGCGATGGACGTGAGATGGACGTGCAACACGACCTGCGTGCCGAGCGTGGTCGCCGTGGGCGTATCGACGGAGACCGTGAAGTCCGGGGCCGGCCCGCCGGAGTCGGAGCTGCAGGCGCTGGCGCGCCACGCCAGCACGGCCATGGCGGCAAACCAGAGGATGGATTTCGAGCGGTGGCGCATGCGCTTGAAATGATGCGCCGGTACGCTCGGCGTCAAGCACGGGCGTGAGCTGCGCTTCGGTCATCCTTTGACGCGCCATCGCGGAGACGACCAAGGTCACGACGAGCAGCCGAGCCAAGCGGGAGGTGACGCGCGCTACGTCGTCGAGATCATCGCGCGGATTATACTCAGTCGAGTAGACTTGGGTCATGACCATCGCATGGTCGCCGCCAGACCGCTATCTGACGCGCAGCCGGCTGCGCCGATTCGCCGAGACACACGGACACGGTGATTTCCTCTCCCTGCATCGCTGGTCCATCGACGACCAGGACGGATTCTGGCGCGCGGTCGAGCGCGATCTCGGTCTCGTGTGGCGCACGCCGTATGAGCGGGTTCTCGATTCCTCAAGCGGCATTCCGTGGACGACGTGGTGGCTGGGCGGCCGGATGAATTACGTCGAATCGACGCTGCGACACGATTCGGCGCGCACCGCGATCATCTTCGAGGGCGAAGAAGGCATCACGCAGCGACTCACCTACGGCGAGCTCGCCACGCAAGTCCGCCGCTGCGCCGCGGGCCTCCGCGCGCTCGGCGTGAAGCCGGGCGATCGGGTCGGCATCTTTCTGCCGCTCACGCCCGAATGCGCCATCGCCACACTCGCCGTTTCGGCCATCGGCGCCATCTACACGCCCATCTTTTCCGGCTACGCGAGCGACGCGATCGCGGGACGGCTGCGCGATGCCGAGGCGACCGTGCTGATCACCGCGGACGGCTTTCACCGCCGCGGCCAGGTGGTCCCAATGAAAGAGACCGCGGACGCTGCAGTCGATGACGCGCCGAGCGTCCGAGCCGTGATCGTGGTGCCGCGACTGGGACGCCAGCTGCGATTGCGCGAACGGGAAGTGACGTGGGACTACCTGATGACCGCCGGTACCGATGAGTCGTTCACCGACACGTCACCGGAAGATCCGTACATGCTGATCTACACATCCGGCACGACCGGCAAGCCGAAGGGCGCCGTCCACGTGCACGGCGGCTTCCCGGTGAAGGCGGCGCAGGATCTCGCGCACGTGTTCGACCTCCAGAAGGGCGACGTGCTGTGGTGGTTCACGGACATCGGCTGGATGATGGGGCCATGGCTCATCGCGGGCGGGCTCATCACTGGCGCAACCATCGTGCTGTACGACGGCGCGCCCGACTTTCCCGATGCGGGCCGTGTCTGGTCGATCGTCGAACGACATCGCGTCACGCACCTGGGCATCTCGCCGACGGCGATCCGCGGCCTCATGCGCTCGGGCGATGAGCCGGTGAAGCGGCACGATCGTTCATCCCTGGTCGTGCTCGGCTCGACGGGGGAACCGTGGAATCCCGAGCCCTGGTGGTGGTACTTCGGCGTCGTCGGCGAGCGGCAGATTCCGCTCATCAATTATTCCGGCGGGACGGAGTGCGCCGGCGGCATCCTGGGCTGCACGACGTGGACGCCGCTCGAGCCCACCGCGTTCGCCGGGCCGGTGCCGGGCATCGCTGCGGACGTCGTCGATGAAACGGGCCGCGCGGTGCGCGGCAGCGTCGGCGAGTTGGTGATCCGCAAACCCTGGCCCGGGATGACGCGCGGATTTTGGCGCGATCCCGACAAGTACATCGCCACCTATTGGAGTCGCTTCCCGGATGTGTGGGTCCACGGTGACTGGGCGCGCATCGCGGACGATGGCTTCTGGTTCATCGCAGGCCGCTCCGACGACACGCTCAAGGTCGCGGGCAAACGCGTAGGGCCGGCGGAGGTCGAGTCGGCGGCGACCGCGCACGCGGCGGTGCTCGAGGCTGCGGCGATCGGCGTACCGCACGAGCTCAAGGGCGAGGCCATCGTCGTGTTCGTGGTGCTCCGGGCCGGGCAGCACGAGTCCGACGCGCTCGCCCGCGACATCGCCGAGGCGATTGCCGACCGGCTCGGCCGGCCCCTGCGACCCGACGCCGTGCGCTTTGTCGCCGACCTGCCGAAGACGCGCAACGCCAAGATCCTGCGCCGCGTGATACGCGGCGCCTACCTCGGCAAGAGCGACCTGGGAGATTTGTCGTCGCTCGAGAATCCGAGCGCGGTGGAGAAGATTCGCGCGCTGCGCGCTACATCGCGACCTGAATCCCCGTCGTGAGGATCCGGTCGGACTTCTTGAAGCCCGGCTCCGGCTGGTTGTCGAACCGCACGAGATAGGACACGCGCAGGCCGATTTTCCTCGACAGCGGCGCGATGAGCGCCGTCTCCGAGTTCAGCCGGTAGTCGTCGCCCGTCTTGAGATTCTGATCCCACACGAGCCCTTCGCTGATCGCCGCGGTCCCGGTCAACGTGTGCCGGAAGAACGCCGCGGTGCGCGTCGCCGCAAACGAGGCGCTCAGGCCGTCCGTGCCGCGTTCCTTCTGCTCGGTCA
>DATJKA010000007.1:0-48009 GCA_035491815.1 Gemmatimonadales bacterium
GTACTCCAGCGCCGGCGGTCGATCGCGAAGGTCATCGCCGCGGCGAGCCAGCGGTCGGCGCCGGCCAAGTCGACGTCTCCAGAAATGACCGTGTGACCCGCGGCGCGCAGGTGGTCGACGAGGCTTTTCGCGATCCCCGACCAGGAGTCGTAGGATTCGGCGTCGCCTTCGCATAGGAGGAGGATGTTCATAGAGTCTTGCACGCTTGGGGGTGCAAGACGCAGGCCGCCTCAATGCGGCGTTGGACGGGAGCCTGACTGTTGCGTGCGCGCTACAGCCGGAGGCCGTAGGCGGCACCGGTCTTGCTGCACTCGGACGCCGTGAACCTCTCGACCTCCCTGGGCACGCTTGCGCGAGCGGTCTTCGACAGCGCCCATGTCGTTCGTAGCCGGCACACCACCCAGCGGAAAGCGCAAATCCTGCGCACCTACTGGCGCCTCACGCTCAAGCTGATCTTCGTCGCGCCGATCCTGCACCTCAAGCGCGAGCGACTGCTCGGATTTCGGGTCGAGACCTTCGACTACGAGACGCTGCACTTTCTCTTCCGAGAAATCTTCGTGCGCGGCGAGTACTGGTTCGCGGGGCAGACCGACCGGCCGTTGATCTTCGACTGCGGCGCGAACATCGGAATCGCGACGCTCTTCTTCAAGTGGCTGTATCCCCGGAGCGAAGTTCATTCGTTCGAGCCCGACCGCGCGACGTTCGGGCTGCTGCGCCGCAATGTTCAGGCGAACCGGCTCGAGAACGTCTATCTCCACAACGTCGCGCTCGCGAGCGCGCCGGGCGCCGTCGAGTTCTTCGTTTCGGCGAGCCGCGACGGTTCGTTGCTGATGAGTCTCGATCCCCAACGCGCGGGCGCGGGCGAGCGCAAGCGCACGGTGGTGGAGGGCGCGCCGCTGTCCGGCTACATCAACGGCAAACCGGTGGACTTGCTCAAGCTGGACGTTGAGGGCGCCGAGGGGATCGTGATCGAGGAGCTGGTCGAGCACGGAGCGATCGAGAAGGTGAAGCAGTTCGTCGTGGAGTACCATCACCACGTCGACCATCGCAAGGCGCGACTCGGTGACTTTCTGTCTCTTCTGAAAGAAGCCGGGTTCGAATACCAGATCGGTGCGGTGTGGGCCTCACCGCAGGGCCGCGAAGCGTTTCAGGACATCATGGTACACGCGTTCCGGTCAGAGACGGGACGCTGATGTACGTGTGCCCGACGTACATGTACTGTTCCGCGGGCGGCGGATTTTGCAGCGTCGGCGCGAACTCGAACTGGGTAAAGCCGCCGATCGGATAGCGAATGTCACGGTAGTCGCCGTTGAGCGCGCCGTTGACCCACCACCGAATCACCCCGTCGCCCGCACCGGGAATACTCTCCCACTGCATGTACCACTCGATGCGATACCACTTGCCGTATTCGATCGACGTGGTCGTGACGTTCGGATCCCAGATCTTCTGACCGTAGGGCGCCCATTCCGTGTTGACACTGACGTGATGCGGCGCGTGGGAGCCGAAGAACCCGGTGTACACCTGGCCCATCGGCGTATGCAAGAACGCGATCTTCCCGCCACCCGCTGGGCTCGGCGTCCAATTCGGTGACAGGCGCACGAACCACGCCGCATAGACCGCGTTCGCGGCCGGCAAGGACAACCAGTGGACGCTGGGCTCCGTGTTCGCCGCCATGTCGGGAGTGAACACGATCTCGAGTGCCGAACGGGCGTTCGCCGCGTCCTGGCAAATCGCGTCGTTCTTGGAGCTCGTGCGCCGCAAGTAGTCCCAACTGTCCGGCTTGAGCGTCGTCCATTCCTGATCGCTCACAGCACGGAATCCCGCAGGCGCCTGCAGCGGCGGTTGGCCGGGCCACTCCGGCACCTGACACTCGGGAGCAGGGGCTTCCTCGCAATGTACGAGTCCTGCCGTCAGGAGCAGCAGGAGTCCTACGATGCGGCCGGCCGTCATCCGACCGCCACACTGGGCGAAGGATGAACGAGCAGTCCGTCGTACGCGTCGCGGAGTCGCCGGCCCACGCGGTCCCATGCATAGACGTCGAGCGCCGTGCGCCGTGCGTTTTGCTCGAGCCGCATGCGGAGCGCGTCGTCGCGCAGCACTTCGCTGACCGCGGCGGCGAACGCATCAGGCTCGTCGCGAATGAGGATGTTCTCGCCGTCGCGCGCCTCCAGCCCTTCGCAGCCGATCGATGTCGACACGATCGCTTTCCCCATCGCCCACGCATCGAGGATCTTGAGCCGCGTTCCACCACCGATGCGAATCGGCACCACGCAACACGATGCCTGCGCGAGCGGATCGCGGATGTCGGCGACATGGCCGAGCGGCGTCACGTCGGGGACGTTTCCGTAGCGAGCGGCGTCGGCACCCGCGTTCCGGCCGACGAGATGCAACGAAGCGTGCGGTGTCCGGCGGCGGACGTTCGGCCACATCTCGTCCAGGAAGAACTCGACGGCGTCGCGGTTCGGGAAACTGTACGTCGGTCCGACGAATGCGACGCGTCCGCTGACGGTCTTATCGCCGCGCGGCTGGAAGAAATCGACGTCGGTGCCGTTCGGGACGACGGTGGTCACGGCGCCAGGCGCGATCGCCGCGAGGCCGCGGGCGTCGATGTCGGAAACCATCACGTTCAGGTCGAGGCGCGGGCAGACGTCGCGCTCCAGCCGCTCGAGGCGACGCGCTTGCAGCCGGACGTATTGCCGGACGATTGCGGGCGACAGGCCGGCGGCGTAGCGACGCAATAACTGGGATTCGAGATTGTGATGCGTGCATGCGACCGGAACACGCGGCAGGTCGGCGAGCCAACGATGCATGTCCAGGCTATCCAGGTGGACGAGATCGTACGTTTGCGTCCGCAGCAGCGTGTGCAGGCGCAGCGCGAATGTGTCGCTGTCGTATTCGTAATACGTGTACGGGCGCCCGTGCAGGAGACTGCGGAGATGGTCCCACAGTCGCCGCGTCGTGGAACGCTCGTTCGGAATCGGCGTCGGTTCGGCGACGTGCGTGGCGACACGACTCAGCGCTTCCCGCGCAGTCGCCCGCGCGCGCTCATCGGGATGGTGATTCACACGCGCGAACGCCAGCAGATCGATGTCGTACGCGAGCGACAGTTGTCGCAGCACGTTGAACGTTCGATTGGCCACGCCGCTCTGGGGTGGGTAAGGCAGCGATTGTGTCAGGACGAGCAGCCGGGGCCGGCTCATCGGGCGGGGAGAGCCTGGGGAGCCATGGCTTCCGCGCGTGCCGCTTTCGCGAGGCCGAGCGAGAAGGCCACGAGCATGTACAGCATGTCGGTGTAGGCGAGCGAGAGGAAAATCGCGCCGACGGCGAACCCCACGAGCGCGGCCATGAGCGTCTGCGCGAGACTCGCGACGTCGCGCGTGGTCGCGCCCCGCCGCCGCGCCGCTCGCCGCAACGCGGCAAACGTGCTCCACAACAATCCCAGGAACAGCAGCAGTCCCGGAATGCCGAGCTCGGCGCCGATCTGGATGTAGGTGTTGTGTGCCGCTCCCCAGCGCACGGGCAGCCCGCGCTCCTGTCGCCTCGCCTGCGGTGAGATCGTGCCTTCGGCCACGGGGAAATTGCGGACGCCGACGCCGAAGACGGGATAGCTCGTCATATAGCCGAGGCCGCGCTCCCACACCTGAATGCGCCCTTCCTCGGCGGTGAGGTTGTAGTCCTCGTGCGGATGAATAATCGTTTGCATCTGCGCCCAGTACTTGTCGCTCGCGGTCCCGAGAACGCACAGCAGGATCACGGCGACGCCGATCAGGCGTGAACGCGCCGGGATCGTCGTGACGCGCAGCAGGACGAAGGCCGTCACGGCGAGACAGGCGAGAAATCCGCCGCGCGAGCCCGAGCGAATCAATCCGACGGCGAGAATCGCGAGACCGATGCCGGCGAGGACCCGTTCGACGGGCCGGCGGTGGACCAGGAAGCAGTGCAGGCCCAGCGGAAGCGCCGTCGCGATGAGCGTCGCCAGATCGTTGGCGTCGTAGTAGTACAGCCGTCCGAGCCGCCAGCTCTCGGCGCCCAGCTGAAAGCGCGACAGCACGACGCCCACGTACACCGCCGTGACCGCGAAGTAGATGAGCACCAGCCGCTCGATGTCGGCGGTGCGGCGCACACTGCCCGCGACGACGAGACACATCCCGATGCTCCACGCCAGGTCGAGCCAGCCATGAAATGCGACGCCCTGGTTCAGCGCGCCCGCAACGGTCAGCGCGCCCCACACGACGAGACCCACGAGATACGTCGCCGTGGGCGACAACAGGCGGCCGGGCGCGCGCATGCGCGAGCGGTCGAGCAAGTACAGCGCGACGGCGAGGCACGCCGAGAGCAACGTCGGCTTGGCGTAGGCGAGCACAGGGAAGACTTCGTGCAGCCGTCCGACCGCAGTCGCGAGATAGACGATGATGCACGCGACCAGCAGATCGGGTTTCCACGCCGACCGGTGCGTGGTCCGAGCAGGAGCCGCGGCGCGCGGACGGGAAGTGGAGAACGCCGGACGGGTGGCCGTCAGCATGCGGGATCACGGTGCAAGAGCGACGCCATCCTGCTTGCGAAGCGCCGGTGTGGTATGCGCGCAACAGTCGCCGGTCTCTGGAGGCCCGTATGTTGCGCTGATCCCTAAACCATGCGGATTCTGATAACGGACGGCAACGAGCGTGTCACGCTCGCCGCGGCGCGCTCATTGGTGCGCGCGGGACATGAAGTGATCGTCACGGCGCCAACGCGATGGTCACTGGCCGGGGTCTCGCGCGGTGTCAAGCGCTTCGCGTTGGGTGCCGATGCATTCGCCGATGCTCCCGGCTACGTCACCGAGCTTGCGGTCCTGGTAGACCGGGAGAGACCCGACATCCTCCTGCCGACGACCGACGTGTCGGTCGAAGCGGTGCTCGAGCATCGTGCCCTGCTGCCGATGTCGCTCGGCATTCCCGGTCCTGACCGCGAGACATACCGAACCGCGTCTGACAAGGCGCGGATGCTCGAGCTCGCGCATGACTGCGGGCTCGCCGGGCCGGAGACGCGTGTCCTCGAGACGCCGGGCACGCGCTCCGGCGAGCTCGCCTATCTCTTTCCCGCCGTAATCAAGCCACATCGCTCCGTCGTCACGGTGCAGGGCATGCGCCGCAAGCTGGCCGTCGAGCAGGTCGCGGATGCCGCGGCCTGCGACACGGTGCTCGCGCGGCTTCCGCGCGAAGCGTATCCCGTGCTCGTGCAGCGCCAGATCACAGGAGTGGGCGAGGGACTGTTTGCGCTACGCTGGGATGGCCGCGTGGTCGCGATGTTCGCGCACCGGCGGCTCAGGGAAAAGCCGCCGAGCGGCGGTGTGAGCGTCTACCGCGAGAGCATCCCGCTGCCACCGGATCTCGTGCGAGCGAGTGTCCGAATGCTCGACGCGCTCGATTGGCGGGGCGTGGCGATGATCGAGTGCAAGCGTGACGCGCTGACGGGCCAGCACGTGCTGATGGAGGTGAACGGCCGGTTCTGGGGCTCGCTCCAGCTGGCGATCGACGCGGGCGTCGATTTCCCGGCGCTGCTCGCCCGCTGCGTGCAGGGCGAAGCGGTGCCCCTTTGTCACGTCTACCGCACGGGCGTGCGCAGCCGCTGGTTCTGGGGAGACGTCGACAACCTGATCCTGCGCCAGCGAGACCGTGAGCAGCGGCGCGGCGCCGTCCGGGAATTCTTGCGCGCCTCGGTGCAGCGCGGTGAGGAGGAGATCTTCCGCTGGACCGATCCCCTGCCGTTCGTCGTAGAGGCACTGCAATGGCTCGGCGCCGGCGGGCGCGCGATCACTCGCGATACAGCCGGTGCCAAACGGAAAAACAGAGCAACGCCCACAGAATGCGTTCCCGGTTCTGCCGTCCCGTGAGATGATCGCGCAACGCCGTCTGCACGGCGGGCACGTCGAAATAGCCCAGCCGCTGTTGCCGTTCGGCCGATAGCTCGTCCTTCAGCAGATCCGACAATTCATTGCGGAGCCAGGCGGTGGTGGGTCCGACGAAGCCGCGCTTCGGCGCGCGCAGGTGCGCTTCGGTCAGTCGCGGGGCCAACGCGCGGCGCAACAACCGCTTCGGTTGCCACCAGGGACCGATCTTCACGCGTTGCGGCAGCGGAAACGCCGCTTCCACCAGCACATGATCGACGAAGGGGACGCGGACCTCGAGCGAGTGCGCCATCGAGAGACGATCGTTGAGCGCCAGCACGTCGTCGGGCAAGAACGTCGTGTAATCGAGATACAGACCGGCCGATAGTCCGGAAAGGGTCGAGCCGCCGGCCGCGAACACGTCGTGAAAGCGCCGGCGTGCCGATTCACCGGTGACGTGCGGCCGCACATTCGCCGTGTACAGACCCATGCGCTCGCCGTTCGCGATCGGATTCATGAGACCGAGGAAGCGATCGGGCACGCCGCCGTTGCCGCCATGGAGGAATCGCTTCAGCCGGTCGGTGCCCAGGCCTCCCGACCGCGGCTCGGGCAGCAAGCGGCTCGCCCACCCGGCGGCGCGGCGCACGCCGGCGGGCAGCTTCGCGTAGTGCTGCGCCGCCAGCAATCCAACGTGCCGCCGGTAGCCGGCAAACAGCTCGTCTCCGCCGATGCCCGTCAGCGCGACTTTGTAGCGGCTGCCGACCGCCTGCGACAGGAGCCAGGTGGGCATCGCCGAGTCGTCGGCGTGCGGCTCGTCGAGGGCGCGCACGATCGGCTCCACGATGTCGCGTACGTTTGGATGAATGTCGACGACCGTCATCCGCGCGCCCACCTTGTTCGCGAGACTGCGCGCGAGATCGGTCTCATCGGCGGCGGCGGCGCCCGATCCCGAATAGCGCGCCGTGAACGCGTGCGGCGGAGCGGCCCCGTCGCCATGCAGCGCCATGCTCGTGACGACGGCCGAGGAATCGAGCCCGCCGCTCAGGAACGCCGCCACCGGCACGTCGCTCACCATGTGAGCCGCGACCGTTTCGTCGAGCCATTCGCGAACGCGGGCTTCCTGATGATCGTCAGGCTGCACCTCGTGCACCGGGAATTGCCAGTACCGGGTCGTCTGTGGCGCCCGGTTGCGCCGCCAGGTCAGGTGATGGCCGGGCTCGAGCTTCTTGACGTCGAGGAACGGCGTGAGCGGGGCGGGGACGTAGCCGAGCTGCAGATACGCGTCGAGCGCTTCCCAATCGAGGTCGCGCGATGTCAGCCGGGCGGCGTGCAGTGCCTTGAGCTCGGACGCAAACGCGATCCCCCAGTCGCCGGTGACGACGTACAGGGGCTTGATCCCGAACCGGTCGCGCGTCAGCACCAACGTCTCGGCAGCCCGATCCCAGATCGCGTAGGCGAACATGCCGCGCAGCCGGGCGGCGCAGGCGGCGCCCTCGTCTTCGAAAAGATGGAGGACCGTCTCGGTATCGCCGCTGGTGCGGAGCTCATGACCGCGCCCGAGCAGCTCGCCTCGCAGCTCCCGATAGTTGTAGATCTCGCCGTTGAAGACGATGACCTTCGATTCGTCTTCGTTGAAGATCGGCTGGCGGCCGCCGCTCAGGTCGATGATGCTGAGGCGGCGCATGCCGAGACCCACCGCGCCGCTAACAAAGAGCCCTTCGTCGTCCGGACCGCGATGCCGGAGCGCGGCACACATCTGCCGGACGACGGCGTCTTCGACCGGTCGCTCCCGGTCGCGATAGACGATTCCCGCGATGCCGCACATGGTTGCGTGGCACCAGCGCAAGTCTGGCGCCACGCCCGCGGCCCAACTGTGGCGCGCGCGCAACAGGCCTCCGCCTGCCGTCACGCGGCGTGGGTCTTGCCTTGAGCGCGCAGCATGATCGCGGTCGATGTGGCGCGCGCGCCGCTCGCCGACGCCCTCGCATTCGGTCCCGTCTCCTGGGATGCGCTGTGTGAGCGCTCGGCATGTCACTCCCCTTTTCTGAGCTGGGGCTGGCACCGCGCCTGGGCCGACACGGCCCCGCCACTCGAACAGGACGCGTCGGAAGTCCTCATGCTCCATGGGACGAGCGGTTCGCTCGAGGCGATGCTGCCGATCCGCCGCTGCCGGCTGCGGTTTCGCCGCCGCTGGGTGCAGGCGCTGACATGGGCGATCGGCGACGTCGGTTGCCCCGACGAGCTCGACGTTCCCATGCAGCCGGACGCCGACGTCGACGCCTTGGCCGATGCGCTCGAAGCGCTGCCATGGAACGTCATGTTGCTCCCGAACCTCATGGAGGGTGCGCCGAACGCCGAGCGACTGTCCGCCGCGCTCGTCGCGCGCGGTCATGCCGCGCGCTATCAGCCGCTCTGGGGGTGTCCGCGGCTCGTGTTGCCGGCGAGCTGGGACGACTACCTCGCGACGCTGAGCGCCAACCGCCGCCAGATCGTGCGGCGCAAGGAGCGAAGCCTGCGTCGCGCGCACGAGGTGACCATCGTCGACTACGACGCAGCGGCGCTCGACGACGGTTGGGCGCATCTCCTCGCGTTGCACGACCGGCGCTGGAACGGCGAAGGTGCGTTTCAGGATCCACGCACCGCCGCGTTGCAACGCCAATTCGCCGGCGAGATGGCGCGGCAGGGACGTCTTTGGCTCAGCACACTCGATATCGACGGCCGGCCGGCGGCCGCGTGGTACGGATTCACGGCGGGCGACACCGTCTACTTCTACCAGGGCGGCCGGGACCCGCGGTGGCAGCGTGAGAGCGTCGGGCTCGTCCTGATGGGCGCGATGATCCGCCGTGCGATCGAGCGCGGCTACCGCACCTTTGATTTCCTGCGCGGCGACGACGAGTACAAGTATGCCTGGGCGCCGGTGCGGCGTACGACCGAAGAGCTCGTCGTCTTCCGCGCAGGCTGGAACGGCCGCTGGCTGCGGTTGCTCGACGCCGTTGCATCGTTGCGCGGAAACGTCGCGGGGGGAGCAGCGTGACAACGCTCCTCGTCGTCTCGCTCGACACAGAGGAAGACAACTGGCACCGCAGCCGTGACGGCGTCACGGTCGAGAACATCCGCGAGCTGCCGTGCCAGGCGCGGTTCTTCGAGCGGCTCGGCGTGCGGCCGACTTACTTCACGACCTACCAGGTCGCCATCGATCCCTGCGCCGCCGACGTCATGCGCGACGTCGGTGACGACGGCGGCGCGGAAATCGGCGCGCATCTGCATCCGTGGAATACGCCGCCGCTCGACGAGCCGCTGTCGCCGCCAAACTCCATGGCGAAGAATCTGCCCGCCGCGCTCCAGCTTGCGAAGCTCGAGCGGCTGACGGGCGCGCTGGCCCAGTCGTTCGGGGCGGCGCCCACGGCATTTCGCGCCGGCCGCTACGGCATCGGTGCCGAGACGATCGGCGCGCTCGTGCGGTGCGGCTACCAGGTGGATTCGAGCGTCAGCCCGACGGTCGATCTCCGGTCCGTCGATCAGGGACCGACGTTCGTGGGCGCGCCGCTGACGCCGTATCGCGTGGATGGGCATCGCGATGTGCGCGTGCCGGCACCGGACGGGCCCGTCGTCGAGATGCCGCTCTCGTACGGCTTCAACCGCGGGCCGTTCGGATTTTGGGAGCCCCTCCGCCGCGTTCTGGAGGCCGCGCCGCTGCGCTGGCTGCGTCTCGACGGCGTGGCCTCGCGCACCGGGCTCGTCCGGCGCCTCAGTCTCAGCCCCGAGTTCCAATCTGCGGACGACATGCTCACACTCTCGGCGCTGCTGCTCGAGCACGGCGTGCGCTTCTTGCACATGAGCTGGCATACGCCGAGCCTCAAGCCCGGTCTCAGCCCGTTCGCTCCCACGCGCGCGGCCGTCGATCGCTTGTATGCGTCGATCGAAGCGTATCTCGATGGTCTCGCGCGACTCACGGCATTTCAGTTCGCCACCGTCAGCGAAGCTGCCGCGCTGTGGAGGGATAGCTGTGTTCAAGAATATCGGTAGCAACTGGCTCGTCTCGGTCGTGACGATGGTGGCGGTCTACTTCCTCACGCCGTTCACCATCCACAAGCTCGGCGACGACGGGTACGGCACGTGGAACCTGATCAACGCCATCACGGGCTACCTCGGCCTGCTCGTGCTCGGGGTCCCGATGGCGTCGGTGCGGTACTTCGCGCAGCACGTCGCGAAGAACGACGTCGATAAGCTCAACGAAGCGATCGGCAGCTCCACGGTGATGTACTTGGTGCTGGGCGTAATCGCGATGGTGGCCGGTGCGGCGATGTACCTGTTCTTCGTCCACGGCTATCACATCCCAACCGCGTGGCAGCGAGACGCCCGCGTCGCGTTTGCGCTCGTGGTGCTGCTCGTCTCCCTCGGGTTCGTGGCGCTGCTCCCCAATGCGATTCTCGCGGCGCACGACGAGTTCGTTCCGCGGAACGTCGTGCGGCTCTGGGGCGTCTTGCTCCGGCTCGTGCTGACGTTCGTGCTCCTGGCGCTCAATGCCTCGCTGACGATGCTCGCGCTGGTCCAGATCGCCTGCATGGTCTTCGACTTTGTCTTCTGCTGGCTCGTGATCCGCCGCCGCCATCCGGCGGCGCGGATTCGGCTGCGTGACTGCAACTGGGGTATGACTCGGGCCATCTTCGCGTTCAGCATGTACGTGTTGCTGCTGAACGCCGGTGGCCGGCTGGCATTCGAGACGGATTCCATCGTCATCGGGGCCTACATGAACGTCGGCTCGATCCCGTACTTCACGGTGGCGAACAGCTTCATCATCTACCTCATGGATTTCCTGCTCTCCATCGCGGCGGTGGTGATGCCGGCCGCTACGCGGCTGCAGACGCAGGGCAAGCAGGGGGAGCTGCGCGAGATCTTCCTGAAGTGGTCGAAGATCGCGCTCACGCTCACGCTCGCCGCCGGCCTGTTCTTGATCGTGTTGGGGCCGCGGTTCATCGCCTGGTGGGTGGATCCCAGCTTCGAGCAGCCGGCCGGTCAGGTGCTACAAATCTTGATGCTGTCGTACATCGTGTTCTTGCCGGTCCGCGGCGTCGCGCTGCCGATGCTGATGGGTCTGGGCAAAACAGGTCTCCCGACCGTCGGTTTCCTCGTCACGGGCGTGCTCAACCTGGTCCTCAGCATCGTGCTGGTAAAGCCGCTCGGCCTTGCCGGCGTTGCGCTCGGCACGGCGATCCCGAACGTGCTGTTCGCCGCCGCCGTCTTTGTGCAGGCGTGCAAGGTGCTCGACGTATCCGCCGGGGACTTCTTCCGCTACGTCGTGCCGCGCGCCGTGCTCGGCGCGCTGCCGGCGCTCGCGCTGCTGCTGTGGCTGAAGGCCGAGCTGGATGTGCGCGGTCTCCTGGCGATCGCGGCCGCGGGAGTCGCGATGGTCGTCGTGTTTGCCGCAACGCTGGTCTTCTTCGTGTATCGCAATGATCCGTATCTCGACTTGCGTTCGTTCCTTCCACGCCCGCTCCGGGCACCGAGTCGCGTATGACTACCTGGATCGCTGCCGCATTCGTGGGGGCTGTTCTCCTCGCAATCAGCGCCGAGCTGATCGCGCGTTGGTGGATTCGCCGGCGGACGCCGTACCGCGTCTGGCCGCCCGGCATGCGGCTGGAAGTGCGCCAACATCCGGACGTTTTCCCTGAGATCGAGCCGCGCGTCCGAATGAACATCAATTCCGACGGCGAGCGCGGCGACGAGGCTCCCCGCGACGCGGGGGGCACGGGCGGGCTCTTTCGCATCCTCGTGGCGGGCGGCAGCGCCGCGGAGTGCTACGCACTCGACCAGCAGACGAGCTGGCCCGGCGCGCTGGAGCGCCTGCTCAATCAGGAGGATCCCCTGCGTGCCCTCGGGGCGCGGCGCGTGCACGTCGGCAATATCGCGCGGTCCGGCGTTAGCGCGCCGGAGCTCGATCTGATCTTCGAGCGTGTGCTGCCGACCTACGACCGCCTCGACGCGGTGATCGTGATGGTCGGTGCGAGCACCGTGTACCACTGGCTCGAGGAGGGTGCGCCGGAACGGCCGCCCGCGGTCGTGCCCGAGGCGTCATTGTTCGCGTACCACCCGGCGCAGCGGTTCAGCTGGAATCCACGGGCTTCCGCGGTTGCGGAGCTCGTCCGCCGGCTGCGGCAGTCGTGGCTCAAGCCGGTCGAGGTCAAGGAAAACGTCGGTGCGTGGCTCGTGTCGGGCCGCAAGATGCGCGCTCAGGCGAAAGAGCTGCGCACGAGTGCCCCCGATCCGACCGCGTTGCTCGACGACTTTGAGCTGCATTTCCGCCGCGCGCTGCGCCGGGCGATGCTCTGCGCGCGTCGCGTCGTGGTTGTGCGGCAACCGTGGTTCGAGAAGGACTACACGCCGGAGGAGTCGGGACGCTTCTGGCACGGCGGGATCGGAAAGCCGTGGAAAGAGAAGGTCACCGTCTACTTCAGTTTCGACGTGATCAACCGACTGCTGCGCCAGGTCGAGGAGCGCGTCGTCGCCGTCGCGGATGAGCTCGGGCTCGAGCACGTCAACCTGCGGCCGGTGTTGAATCAGGGTCTGCGTCACTACTTCGACCACGACCACTTCACGCCCACGGGCGCGGCCGTCGCCGCCGAGACGATCGCCGGTGTATTGACCGGTTCGGCGCAGAACCAACACACGAGCGAGACCGAGAACGCCGTCGTCGCTTCCTCCCGGCGCGTCACGTTGCCAAGAATACCGTTGGCGGCGCGCGGATGATCGTTGGTGTCGGACTCGACGTCGTCAGCGTGGAGCGCTGGTCCCGCGCGCTGGCCGCAATAGAACAGGACGTCTTCACGCCGGCCGAGCTGGCGGCCTGTGCGGATCGCGCGGATCGCGTGGACGCTCTGGCCGCGCGCTTCGCCGCGAAGGAGGCGTGTCTCAAGGCGCTCAACGCCGGCGTTGCGCAGGGGATGTTGCGCCAAGTCGAAGTACTCTCGAGTCCGAGTAATGCACCAACCATCCAGCTGAGCGGTGCGCTGGACGCACGGGCCCGCACCGCGGGAGTGCGGCGCGCCCACGTCTCCCTCAGCCACCAGGAGGGCGTCGCCGCGGCCATCGTGATTCTGGAGGGGACAGGGAAGTGCTGATCCTGCACGTGGTCGCACCGGCGGAGTTCGGTGGTTTGGAGCGCGTGATCCAGCTGCTCGGCACAGGTCTCCAGGGGCTGGGGGGGGGCCACGAGATCCACGTCGCCTGCATCGTGTCGCATGCGGTGATCGCCGACCCGCTGCTGGCGCCGCTGTCCGACGCGGGCGTGCAGACCCACCAAATCGTGGTATCAGGCCGCGGGTATCGGCGCGAGCGCACGGCCATCGCCGAATTGTGCCGGCGGCTGCGGCCCGATGTCGTCCACACCCACGGATATCGCCCCGATGTCGTCGACGCCGGCGTCGCCCGTGAATTGGGAATTCCGACCGTCACGACGGCGCACGGATTCACGGGCGGTCCGTGGCGCAACCGATTCTACGAGTACCTGCAACGCCGCGCCTTTCGGCGCTTCGACGCCGTCGTCGCCGTCTCGCGACCGCTCGGCGACCGGCTGGCCGCGGCGGGTGTGCCGCGCGAGCGCCTTCACGTCGTGCCGAATGCGTATCGGCGGCTCACGCCGCCCCTCGATCGTCAGTCCGCGCGCCGCGAGCTCGGCATTCCCTTGGACGACTTCGTCGTCGGATGGGTCGGCCGGCTGAGCCAGGAGAAGGGCCCGGATGTGTTGCTCGACGCGCTACCGATGCTCGGCGATGTGAGACTGGCGATGTCGTTCGTGGGGGCGGGCGTGCAGCGCGAGTGGCTGGAGGCGCGCGCCGCGCACCGCGGGGTCGCCGACCGCATTCGCTGGCACGGCGTGGTACCGGACGCCGATCGCCTGTTTCCGGCATTCGACCTGTGCGTGATGAGCTCGCGGACCGAGGGGACACCGGTCGTTCTCTTCGAGGCCATGGCGGCCGGCGTTCCCGTTGTGACGACTGCCGTGGGCGGGATCCCCGATGTCGTATCCGCCGACGAAGCGGTCCTCGTGCCCTCGGAGAACCCGTCCGCGCTCGCCGCGGCGATCCGCGACGTGTACACACAACCGGCGGCGGCGGCGCAGCGCGCGCGGGCCGCGCGGGCCCGCTTGGCCCGCGATTTCGCGGTGGAACCCTGGCTCGAGCGGTACGTCGACATCTACCGCCGCGTGAGCCGGGGCGCTCGCGCCCCGGCTGCGGCCTGATGCTGCTGCCCGCGCTGGTTCTGGGATTCGCCCTTGCGTTTTGTGCTTACACCTACGCCGGCTATCCCGCGCTGCTCAAAGTCCTGAGTCTCCTGCGCCGCAGTCGCGACACCGAAGCGACCGCCACGTTGCCGCGGATCAGTATCGTTCTTCCCGTCTACAATGAAGCGACCGTGATCGCGGCAACGCTCGAGCGCGTGCTCGCGATCGATTACCCTCGGGATCGGCGACAGGTGCTCGTCGTCTCAGACGCCTCGACCGACGGCACGGACGACATCGTCGCCGGGTTCGCCGATCGCGGCGTCGACCTGCTGCGACTGTCGCACCGCCAGGGCAAGACGGCCGCCGAGAATGCGGCGCGGCCGTTGCTGACGGGCGAGATCGTCGTGAACACGGACGCATCGGTCAGGATTGATACGAACGCGATCAAACACCTCGTTGCGGCGTTCGATGATCCGACCGTCGGCGTCGCTTCCGCCCGCGACGTGAGCGTTGCGAGCCTCGACGCAGGAGCGAATGCAGGGGAGGGAACGTACGTCGGCTACGAGATGTGGATTCGCGATCTCGAGACGCGCGTGGACGGCATCGTCGGCGCGTCCGGCTGCTTGTACGCGATCCGCGCCGATCTGCACATGCGGCCGATCCGCGACGATTTGAGCCGCGATTTCGCCGCCGCACTGACGGCACGAGAGCAAGGCTTCCGTGCGGTCTCGGTGCCGAGCGCGATTTGTTACGTCCCGCGCGGCCGCTCACTGCACCAGGAGTACCGTCGCAAGGTGCGCACGATCACGCGGGGCCTCGCGACGCTCGTGTCGAAGCGCGGGCTCCTGAATCCGCTCCGCTACGGCGCATTTTCGTGGATGTTGTTCAGCCACAAGGTGTGTCGCTGGCTCGTGCCCTGGGCCCTCGCCTCGGCGACCGTGGCGTTGGCGGATCTGGCCTGGGCATTCCCACCCGCGCGCGTGCTGTTCGCAGCGGCGATCGTGGTCGGAGCGCTGGCGGCGGCTGGGTGGCGGTCGCACGAGCGCGTGCCGCCTCGCCTCCTCGCCTTACCCGCCTATCTCGTCGCGGGCAACGTCGCCGTACTGCACGCCTGGATTCGCCTCGTCACGGGGCGCGCGGCACCGGTGTGGGAGCCCACGCGCCGCGACGCCTTGTCCTCGAGCTAAGCGGCCGCGCCCGCCGCGCCATTCTCGGCGGCCTTTCGTCCATTCCCGTTGCTGTGCGCTCTGACATAGCGGGCGATATCGGCCAGCGTGCCGAGATTGCTTTCCGTGATGTCGTCGTCGGCGACGACGACGCCGAATTCGCTCCGCAGGAAGGCGATCAGCTCCATCACGCCCATGGAGTCGATGACGCCGCGTTGCAGGAGACGATCCTGGTCGCCGAGCGAGAAGCCGGGGCGCATATAGAGGAAGGTGTCGTGCACGTACGCGCGCGTGCGCGCCAAAATCGCGGCTTCGTCCATGGTCTGGTGCGTCTCCTCTTCCTTGCGGATCATAGGGCGGCCGGAACCTGGTGGAGGCGCGACAGTTCGGCCGGGCGCGCCAAGGGGCGCGCGTCGTTGATGAATTGCTTGTACCACAGCTCCGTCGATAGGATACCGACGAGCGCCTGGCTCTCGCGGAATCCCATCGCGGTTCCGGCGCGGCAGCGGCGGACCAAGCCGGCGACTGCCGCCGGCTCGAATAGCCCCGTGCGCGCGAGATGCGATTCGTCGAGTAGCTCCTGCACGTAGTCCGGTGAGCTGCCGGTGAAGAACGGCGGCACGTCGGGCGCGCGATACGGCTGCTTGGTGCGCTGCTGCACCGCCGGCGGCACGACGCCCGCCACCCGTGCCCAGCGGCGCAAGATCGCTTTCTCCTTCAACCCGCGCAGCTTCGACCCCGTCGGCAGTCGCGCCGCGAACTCGAACACGCGCGTATCGAGGAACGGGTAGCGCGCCTCGACGCCGTGCGCGAGCGACATGCGGTCACCCTGCGAGCTCAAGAGGTAGGGCGAGAGCAGCGTCACCATTTCGAGATACGCCGCGCGATTGAGCGGCGACCACCGCATGAACTCTCGCGGCAGCGCCTCCCGCAGATCTTCGAGCGCATCGCGACCAGCCAGCGCGGAGCGCAGGTCGGCCGAATAGAAGTCCTTGATCCGCGACGTGAGCAGAAACCGCGGCAGATGCGAAAACAGCGGATCGTCGGGCGCGCCGGCGTCGAGGAACGCGTGGCGCCAGAAGTCGCCGCGGCGCCCGCGTGGGTCTAGATAGGGATAGAGTCGCTCGAACAAGCGGGGGCGCGCCGGCGAGGCCGGCTGGCGCAGGCAGAACAGCCGCACCGCCGTCTCCTTGAAGAGATCGTATCCCAGAAACAGCTCGTCCGAGCCCTCGCCCGTGAGCACGACCTTGATGTCGTGCTCGCGCGCGAGGCGCGCCAGCAGATACATCGGCGCCGGAGCCGTCCGGAGCAGCGGCGTCTCGGTGTGCCGCACGACGTCGGGAAACACCGCCGCGACGTCCGCGGGACCGATCGACTGAATCTGATGCCGGCTCCGTAGCTGATTCGCAACGAGCCGCTGGAATTCGCTCTCGTCGAGCCGCGGATCGTCGAACGTCACGGAGAACGTGCGAAGCGAAAAGGGCGATCCCTTGGCAGCGAGCCCGCAGGTGATCGACGAATCGAGCCCGCCGCTCAGGTATCCGCCGACGGGCACGTCGGACCGCAGCCGCAGCGCCACGCTCGAGTCCAGCAAATCGCCCAGATCACGCAGCGCGTCCGCGGATTCTTCGCGGGCTTCCGGATACTCGAGCTCGTAGTAGCGCGCGTGGCGGAGAAGGCCATCGCCTCCCGTCCATACGGCGCACGTCCCCGGCTCGAGCTGGGAGACGCCGCGGAATACGGTCCGCGGCGGCCGCGCCGCCCAGAACGTGAAGACCTGATCGAGCCCCACGGGGTCGAGCTCGGGCGCGACCTCGCCGCTGGCGAAGAGGGCCTTCGCTTCCGACGCGAAGACCAGGTCGCCCCCGGAGAGACTGTAGAACAGCGGCCGCACGCCAAAGCGATCGCGCGCGAGAAAGATCGTGTCGGTGTTGCGGTCGTAGATCGCGAACGCAAACTGTCCGTTGAGGCGGGACAGCATCGCCGTGCCCCATTGCTCGTAGGCGTGCACCAGGACTTCGGTGTCGCACCGCGTGCGGAAGCGATGGCCGGCTCGGGCGAGCTGCTCGCGCAGCTCCAGGTAGTTGTAGACCTCGCCGTTGTAGACGATCAGCACCGACCCGTCTTCGTTGCCAAGCGGCTGCGCGCCGCCGGCGACGTCGATGATGCTGAGCCGCACGTGCGCGAGCCCGACGCGGCCATCGACATAATGTCCGGAGCCGTCGGGCCCGCGGTGGCGCAGCGCACCCGCCATGCGATGAAGCGCGTCGACCGAGACTGCGCGCGTGAGATGCGCGTCGCTCCCCCGGTTGCGACGCGCTATGCCGGCGATGCCGCACATCAGGCCGGCTCCCGCTCTTCGAGCTCGGGCACAGGATCGACGAGCAGCGGCGGCAGATGGAGGTAGCGGGTCGCCGCGCGCTTTTGGTCGACGTCGCGGAGCGCCCGCGCGGCCTCATCCGGTGTCCGTCCCAGCTCCAGCGCGACCGCGGTCGGATCGAGGCCCTGGTTGTGCGCGTGCAGGACGAGATCGAGCGTGGCGGTGGGCAGCGCGAAGTAGAACTCTTCCTGCGTTTGCGGCAGCGAGTACGTGTCGGTCGTCGGCGTCCGTTTCCGGATCTCCGCCGGGACGCCGAGGTATTCGGCGAGCTCGAACACTTGTGTCTTGTACAAGTGGGCGATGGGCTTCACGTCGGCGAGGCCGTCGCCGCCCTTCACGAAAAAGCCCTGATCGTATTCCAGCCGGTTTGGCGTCCCGACGACCGCGTAATGCAGCCGGTCGGCGTGATAGTACTCGAGCATCGTGCGGACGCGCTGCTTGAAATTCGTGGCCGCGACGATCTCGCGGTATTCGGCGGCGGGCAGCCGTACCTGACGCACTTCGCGCGCGCCTCCCCGGTCGGCGCGCGGGATCTCGACGACCAGGTGCGACACGTTCAGGCGATCCGACTCGAGCCGATTGCCCGGTAGCACGACTTTGAATCGCCAGGTGTCTTGAAACTCGGGGATGACGCGCCGGATGGCCGCGTTCCGGCGGTGGTAGCAGCCGACGGCCGCGAGGACCTGCGTGATGTCCTCGACCGCGTACGCGATGCCGAGCTGATCGGCCCAGCGCCCCGCGATCGAGAGACTGTCGCGGTCGGAATCCTGCTCGGGCATGAGCAGCCCGAAGACGTGGTCGGGTCCCACCGCCCGGACGGCCAAGGCGGCGCAGACCGACGAGTCGATACCGCCGCTCATTCCGACGACGAACCCGCGCCGGTTCAGAGACTCGCCGAGCTGCTGGCGCAGTGCCACCGCGATCCGCTCCGTTTCCTCCGCGGAGTTGAGGTGCAGATCGTTCGCCAAACTCACGTCAGTCCTCGGGTTGGGTGTGGGACGGCTGGGCGCTCGCAGGGGATGTATGCAAGGATGGCGCCGCAGAACCGGTGCGTCCGCCATGCCACGCCCCGCCGCAGGTGGTGCGGCGGCGCAACACCCGACTATGGCGGCGACTCACTCGTCGGGTGGTACAGGTGATGCGATGAGCTCCAGGCGTGACTGCCAACGTGGCCCAACTGCTCTGGGACTCGGCGACCGCCCGGCCCACGAGACCCGCCGTGATCGAGGGGGGAGGGGGAGGGGGGGGCGCCACGATCTCCTACTCGGAGCTCCGGGACCGCGCCTCTCAGGTCGCCGCGGGGCTGACCGCCGCGGGTCTCCAAGATCACGATCGCGTCGGAATTTTCCTGGACGGCGGCGCGGACGCGGTCGCTGCCTTCTTCGGCGTGGTCGCGGCCGGCGGCATCGCGGTCGTCATCAACGAATCGCTGCGGCCACGCCAAGTCGAGCATACGCTCGAGGCATCCGGCGCGACCATGCTGATCACGTCCGAGGAGCTGTTGGCTCGGCAGCCCCGATCGCTCGATACACAGAGCCGGATCCTCCACGCGCGAGACCTGACGACCAAAGAGACTGTTGCGCCTCGGCCCAAGGTCGGACTCGATCCGGCGCAGATCGTCTACACGTCGGGCTCGACCGGCCTGCCGAAGGGCGTCACGGTCACGCATGCCAACCTGCTCGTCGCCGCGGAGACCGTGATCGGCTATCTCGGCATCACGGCGAACGATCGGATCGCGAGTATCCTGCCATTCAGCTTCGTGTACGGCATGAGTCAGGTGCTGTGCGCCGTAGGAAGTGGCGCCACGCTCGTCATCGAGCGGTCGCCGCTCGCCTCACAGCTCGTGGCCGACCTGCGCGCGCGTGACGTGACGGTGCTGGCGGCAGTGCCGCCGCTCTGGCAGCAGCTCCTCAACGTCGCGGCCTTCCGCGACGAGCTGGTACCGAGCCTGCGGGTCGTGACGAACGCGGGCGGTCACTTGCCCGTCCCTGTCGTGCGAGCGCTGCGACGTGCCCAGCCCCACGCGCGGTTGTTCCTGATGTACGGCCTGACCGAGGTGCTGCGCAGCACGTTCCTGCCGCCGGAAGAAGTCGATCGCCGACCCGACTCCATGGGACGGGCGATCCCGGGCGCCGAAGTGCTCGTGCTGCGGGACGATCTGACGCCGTGCGAGCCCGGCGAGGTGGGAGAGCTCGTCCACCGCGGCTCGACCGTCACATTGGGCTACTGGAACGATCCGGAAGAAACGGCGCGCGTCTTCCGCCCGCACCCGTTGCGGCCCGCGGGCGCACCGGACGCCGAGCGCGTCGTGTTCTCGGGGGATCTCGTGCGCCGCGACGCGGAAGGCTGGCTGTACTTCGTCGGCCGCAGCCAGCGGATGATCAAGACACTCGGCTATCGCGTGAGTCCCGACGAGATCGCGACCGTGCTGTACGCCTCGGGCGAGGTGGCCGAGTGCATCATCACGTCCGAACCCGACGAAGCGCGCGGCGAGCGTATCGTCGCGCACGTCGTGCTCTCCGGCAGTGGGAGCTCAATCGAGCGGCTGCGGCGCTACGCCGGTGTGGAGCTGCCGCGGCACATGCAGCCGGCGCGCTTCGACATCCGCGAATCGCTGCCCCGCCTGCCGAGCGGCAAGCATGACGTCGCCGCGCTGCGCGGCGAGCAGAAACAGAGCGCGTGGACCTAATCCGGCCGTTTCAACGGGACGACATCCCGGACGTCGTGAAGCTGTTCCGCTGGGCGTTTCAGCGAAACGGCACGCACACGGACGGTGAGTTGCTGTCGTACTTCGACCGGGTGTTCTTCGAGAACCCGTGGGCGGATGACGACCTGCCATCCTGGGTCCACGTCGACGACGGTGGCGTACTCGACGGATTCATCGGCGTGCAGCCGAAGCGACTCCGCTTTCGCGGGCGGCCGGTGCGGGCGATCACCGCCACGAAGCTCATGGCGGCGCCGACGGCGACTCCGCTGGTGGCCAGCCGACTGCTCCGCCGCGTCCTGGCCGGTCCGCAGCAGCTGCTGTATTCCGACATCGCCAACGACGCCGGCCGGCGCATCTTCGAGGCGCTTGGCGGCTGCACGATCATGCTGTACAGCCTGAAGTGGCAACGGCCGCTGCGACCGGTGCGCCACGCGATTTCGTGGCTGAAGGCCCGGGGCGCGCCGGGCGCGGTGACGCGGCTGCTCGGTCCCATCGGATCGGTTGCCGATGCCGTCCTCAGTCGCGGCGGCCCGACGCGATCGCCGGCCGTCCCCGACGGCTATTCGGTCGAAGATCTCCCCCTGACCCTCCTGGCGCAGCGGCTGCCGGACCTCGTCGCGCAGCGGCCGCTGTATCCGGAGTACGATGAGCGCTGGCTCGAGTGGGTCCTGAGCATCGCCCAGCAAACGATTCCGCACGCTGTGCTGCGGCGCCGGCTGGTGCGGGACGCCGCCCAATCTCCGGCGGGGTGGTTTCTCTATTTCTTCGAGCCCGGCGGTTCAGCCGAGGTGCTGCAGCTCGTCGCGCGCAAGGACGCGCACGCCGCGGTGTTCGACGCCTTGCTGGCGGACGTCCGCGACGCGGGAGCCACCATCGTTTCCGGTCGCCTGGAGCCGAGCATGGTCAACGAGATGTCGGCGCGGCATTGCCTGTTCCGGCGGGCGGACCATTGGACGCTCGTGCGGACGAGCGATCCCGAGATTCTGGGGACGATCGCCGCCGGCCGTGGGTTTTTGAGTCGTCTCGAAGGGGAGTGGTGAGTCGACTCACCAACCGTAGCGCCGGCCGAGCATGACGGCGGGCGTGAGCAGCATGATCTTCAGGTCGTGGAGCGTCGAGCGGTTACGGATGTACTCGAGGTCGTAGGTCAGCTTCTGGCGGACGTCGTCGACGCTGCTGTCGTACGCCTGATTGATCTGTGCCCACCCGGTGATTCCGGGGAGGACCTGTTGGCGCCGCGCGTATTCATCGATCTGCTCGCGCAAGGAAGCAAAGATGGCGAGCTGCTCGGGCCGCGGCCCCACGATGTTCATGTCTCCCATGACGACGTTCCAGAGCTGCGGCAGCTCGTCGAGGCGCAGCTTGCGCAGCACGCGGCCGATGCTGGTGATGCGCGGGTCGTCGGGTGTGGCCCAGACCTGCGCGGCCGCCCCCGCCCCCGCCCCCGCGCTCTGCACCTGCATCGTCCGGAACTTATACATCGTGAACGTCAGCCCGCCACAATCGGCGTGGCGTCTCCGGTTCCCGCCGCTGTGCTCGGGAGCGCGCCGGTTCAGCCCGACTCGCTGTTGCGTGAACAACACCGGGCCGCGCGACGTGAGCTTGATCAGCGCAGCGATGACCAGCATCGGCACGAACGCCACGATCAGCGCGGCCGACGCGATGAAGAAGTTGAGGACGCGGCGCGCGTTGTCTCGTGATGTGAGCGAATCGCTCCGCGTCGTCAACGTGAATGACCACAGTCGGGGGAGTGTCATGCCCGCGTAAATCGCAAGCGGTGTGCCGTTTAACAGGCGTGTGCGGCACGGATGCCACATGGCAGCTTCGCTGCTCTGTTGGAGGCGTGCGACGCTGGCGTCCCGTTCATGATGAGATTGTACGCGGTACAGGTCTTGCTCCCTCCCGGTTACGATGACCCCACGGCCTCTTCCGGCACTACGCGATTCAACGCCCACACTCGTACGACGCGAGTCGGCGCCCCCGGTCCACGCGTCCCTCGACGATCAATCGGGTCCCGATTGGCGCCGCATCGGCAGCGCGCTGCTCCGCTTCAAGTGGATTGTCGCGCTCATGGTGCTGCTCGGGCTCGGGGCCGCCTTCGCCGCCACACGGGTGATGCGGCCCGTCTACAGGGCGCAGGCAAATGTGTGGGTCGACGTCCCCGATCGGCGTGGCGAGAGCCCCTCGGACGCGCGGGGCCCGATCCGGCAGGGTGCGCTGCTCGACGCCGACGATTGGGTCGAGCTGTTGCGCTCCTACATCGTCCTCGATCAAGTCGTGCGCGACCAGCGTCTCTATCTCGGCCTCAAACGGCCTGCCGACCGGCCCGGCTTCGCCACGTTCAACGTCGGCGACGTCTTTCGCCCCGGCGAGTACCAGCTCAGCATCGCCGACGACGGCCGTACGTACACGCTCGCCTCCGCCGATGGCGTGGACCTGGAGCGCGGCACTGTCGGTGATTCGATCGGCCGGCGCCTCGGCTTCCACTGGTTGCCCGCGGCCGGGACGTTTGCGCCCGGCCACAAGGTCGACTTTTCGCTGGTCACGCCGCGTGACGCCGCGTCGCATCTCGGCGAGCAGCTCGACGTGCGCATGGACGTGAACGGCAACTTCCTCGCGGTCGAGCTGCGCGGCACGAACCCCGTCATGATCTCGAACATCCTGAACGCGGTGGCGCAGCGCTACGTCGACGTTGCGGCGCAGCTCAAACGCGAGAAGCTCACCGAGCTGACGAAGATCTTGGAGAATCAGCTGACGACGGCCCAGCGGAATCTCGATCAGGCCGAAGGCGCGCTGCAGCAGTTCCGCACGCGCACGATCACGCTGCCGTCGGAGCAGGCGGGCGGGCAGGAAAGCGCCCCCAGTGGGGAAGCGCGCGACCCGATTCGTGCCGGCTTCTTCGAGACGCAAGGCGAGCGCGACCAGGTGCAGCGCGACCGTGAGGCGATCGAAGGCTTTCTGGCCGATTCCACTCGGCCGACCGACGCGCTGTCCGCCATCGAGTCCGTGCAGCACTCGCCCGAGTTGTCGAATGCTCTCAAGGAGCTGAGCGACAAGCAGGCACAGCTCCGCGCGTACCGCTATCACTACTCCGAGGAATATCCCCCGCTGCAGCGCCTCGAGCGCGAGATCGCCGAGCTCACCCAGCGCACGATTCCGACGCTGGCGCGGGCGCTCGCCGCGCAGCTCGCCATGCGGGAAGGAGACCTCGGCCGGCAGGTCGACGCGGCGTCGGCCGACCTGCGCGGCATTCCCGGCCGCACTATCGCCGAGATCCGCCTGCGCCGTAATGCGCAGCTCAAGGAGCAGACGTACACGGCGCTCCAGCAGCGCTTCGACCAGTCGCGACTCGCCGCCGAGGCCACGGTTCCGGACGTGCGGATTCTCGATCCCGCGATCGTGCCGCAGCGGCCGGTGAAGAACACGGCGCCCCGCCTGCTCCTCATGGGGCTCGTGCTCGGACTGGGCCTCGGCTTGGTTGCCGCCATCGTGCTCGACCGCGTCGATCCCCGCGTGCGCTATCCGGAGCAGGTGTCGCGCGATCTGGGACTTCCGATCCTCGGCGCCGTGCCGCACTTGCGCGCCAAGGAGCCGGCGGAAGTCATCGAGGCGCTGCGTGGCCTCCGGCTCAACGTCACGCACGAATACGGCGCCGGCCCGATCGTCGTCACCGTCACGAGTCCCGAGCCGGGCGACGGCAAGTCCTTCCTGTCCGCGAATCTCGCGCTCGCGTTTGCCGAGGGCGGGCATCGCACGCTGATCGTTGACGGCGACGTGCGACGCGGTGTGCTGCACCGGCGCTTCAAAGCCAACCGTCAGCCCGGCCTGGTCGACTTCCTTCGGGGCGAAGCGACGCCTGAGCAGATTGTTCAAGCGACGCCGCATGCGCGGCTGTCCCTGATCGGGTGCGGCACACGCACGGAGCGGGCACCGGAAGTCTTGGGATCCCCGGCGATGCACGAGCTCTTCCGCGACTTGCGCGAGCGCTACGACGTCGTTCTGGTGGACAGCCCACCGCTCACGGCGGGCGTCGATCCGTTCGTGCTGGCGACAGAGACCGGCGCGATGCTCGTCGTGCTGCGCACCGGGCACAGCCATCGTGACGTGACCGGCGCGAAGCTCGAGGTCCTGGACCGCCTGCCGGTCCGCCTGCTCGGCGCCGTGTTGAACGATGTGCCGCGCGGCGCGGCCTACGGCTACTACGCGTACTACTCATACTATTTGCCGGGCTACGAGGCAGTCGAAGAAACCGAAGGTCCCAACGGCGGCCGCCGCGTTTCGGCGCCGCAGGTGATTTAGATGCGTCCCTCACGCTGGTTGCTCGGACTTGCGCTCGCGGTGATGATCGCGACGCCCGCAATGGCGCAGATGCCCGCGCCCGCATTTCAGGTCGGCGATCGGGTCCTGCTTCGCGTCGAGGGCGACTCCGCGCTCTCCGACACGTTCACCGTCGTCGCGGGCCCCGCGCTGCAGCTGCCGGACATCGGTGAGATCTCGCTCGCCGGCGTGCGGCGTACCGATCTGGAATCGCATCTGCAGCAGGCGCTGAGGCGCTACATCAAGGACGCCGTGGTCCACGCGCGCGCGCTGATTCGCGTCTCGGTGGTTGGGGAGGTGGCGCGCCCGGGTTTCTACGCGGTGCCGATCGATCTGGTGCTGCCCGATGCGCTAATGCTGGCCGGCGGTGCGACGCAAACGGCGCGCGTGGACAAACTCCGGGTGATGCGGGGGACGACGGCGCTCTGGGACGGCGATCGCTTGCAGGCCGCGGTCGCCCAAGGCTCAACGCTCGATCAACTGGGCATCCAGGCGGGCGATCGCATTCAGGTACCCGGCGACCGCGATCCCGAATCGAAGTGGCGGATTGCCGGAATCCTCGTCACCAGTCTTGCCACCGTCGTTACCGTCGTCGCTCTGACGCATCATCACTAAGACCGCGGCCGGCGCCGCGTGTTGTCCCAGACTGCCAGTGCGGGCTTCGCATGCATCGCACTGTCGGCCAGGCCGAGGTGCGTGAAGAGCGGCAAGATGGAGCCCGGCGGCGGCGGGCTGGCGCTCAAGTCCAGATCGTAAAACGTCAGCTGAAAGACGCCTTTCGCTTGCGCGCTGTCGAGCAGCCGCATCTGGCGATCGATGTAGCGCGCTTGCTCCGCCGGGGTGGAGAGGAGCGTGTCCACCGACACCGACGGCCACCCGCCTTCGACGACGAGGACCGGCAGCGACGATTCCTGTGCAATGCGGCTGTAGTAGTCCAGCGGGATCGACTCCGGCACCGCGAACCCTGCCAGGTACGGATAACTCGAGAGGCCGAGGGCGTCGGCGAACGGGAAGTCGGTGAGGTCCTGCGCGATGCCCTGATAGGGACCAGGCGCGACGCCCAACCGGCCCCACGCGACTTCCACCTGCACGCTGACGTACAGCTTGCTCGGCAAACTCGCCGCCTTGATTTGCGCCGCGACGGCGTTGGTCATCGTCACGACGGCCCGGTAGACGGAGTCGGGCGCGGCAGCGCGAATCAGGTTCGTCTCGGCGGCGAGGCCGAGGTAGTCGGGTTGAATCTTCTGTGCGACGGCGAATACCCATTCGCGATAGAGTCGCTGGACCGCCGTGTCGGTGATGCTGCGGCCGATCGTGACGAGCTCCGGCGCCTCGGCGGCGCGGTTCAGGCCGTCGGTCGCGTCCACGGTGAAGACGACGTGCAGTCCTTTCGCGCGATAGTACTGCGCGAGCGGGACTTCTACGGTATCGACCGCGCCCGCCGGTGAGTGGCCGCCGAGCATCGCCGCCCAGGGCGGAGACACGTGCATGATCGCGGCGTCGGCGTGCGGTACCCAGTTGTTGATGGCGGCGATGACGTTGACGGTCGAGTCGAGCCGCGGCGGGATCGCGGAGAAGCCCATCAGGAACGTGCGCGGCGGGAGCGCCGGGCCGGCGCCGTCGCCGCACGACGTGATGGCAGACAGGAGGATCGCCAGACCGAGCAAGCGCCGCACGCGGAAAATCTAATGCGACTTTGGGCGCGGGCTTAACCTCGGAACCCGAACTCGCCCCCCGGGGCCGGGTATGCGCTCGTTACCTCGGTACTAGGAGAACACATGCGGTTGCCAATAATCACGGCTGCGCTTCTCGTCGGCCCGTTCGCGGGCGCGTTGATGGCGCAGGACACCACCCAGAGCCAGAACCCGCCGCGCGCGCAGCAGGACACGACGTATCAGTCGCAGCGCGGCAATCAGTACGGCTCGGATCGACCACTCAGCGATGAAATGGTCCTGATGAAAGTGCATCGGACCAATCAGATGGAAATTCGCCTCGGCCAATTGGCCCAGACCAACGGCCGCTCCTCGCGCGTCAAATCCTACGCGCAGCGCATCGTGCGCGACCACAAGGCTGCCGATCAGAAGGTGACGACCCTGGCCCAGCGCCTCGGTATCACGCTCGGTCGCGGATTCGATTCGGCCGGTAATCGTTACGGCCGCGACCGCGGACGGTGGGGCACGGATTCAACAGAGGGTCGCTATGATCGCGACACCACGGACCGGGGCTACGGCCGCCGGGACACGACCGCGAGCGATTCCACCAATCGTGGCTACAACCAGCGGTACGACACTGCTCAGGGCAACCAGGGCAGCATGTACGGCCGGGATTCGACCGGTCGCGACGAAATGCGGGACCGCGCGCTGGCGATGCAGCGGCTGAAAACGCTGCACGGTGCGGCGTTCGATTCGGCATTCGCGAATGCAATGGTCGATGGTCACAACAAGGCCATCAGCATGCTCGAAAACGCGCAGACCACCGTGCAGAACGCGGACCTGCGCAGCTTCATCACGAGCACGCTGCCGACGTTGCGCGAACACCTCCGGCTGGCACTGGCGCTGCCCGGAGCGTCGTCGAACGCGACAACGACCAGCAGTCAGTAAGGCGGTAACTAGTGCAGGGGGTGCGCGCCGGATTCACCAGTGGTCCGGCGCGTCCCTGTTTGCGCATTCAGGAGCGCCTCTATGGCACGGCTGACCGCACTGAATACCCGCTTCAAGCGAGGCGCGGTGGCAGGACTCCTCGGCGCCGGCGTAGCGGCGCTCTGGTTCTTGCTGCTCGACGTCATCGCCGGACATCCCGTGCGAACGCCAGCGGCAATCGGCTCGGCCTTACTCTTCGGCCGGTCGACGATCGACAGCAGCGCGGCGGTCGTCCTGGCGTACTATGGCTTCCACTTTGCCGCCTTTCTCGTCGCCGGGCTGCTGTTCACGTGGATCACGGAGCGCATCGAGCGCCGGCCGTCGTTCATGTTCTTCGCGCTGTTGTTCGTGATTCTCGGCGAGGCAGTCGCGCTCGCGAATCTGACCACGTCCGCACAGTGGGGCCTGGGATCGCTCGGCGTCTGGTCGGTCACGATCGCCAACGTGCTGTCGATCGCGGTGATGGCGTGGTACATCTGGTCCACCCATCCCAGATTGCGACACTTCGGCGACCAGCCGCCGCCTCCCAACACCATCAGGGTCTAGCGCGCCGTGTCTCCTTCCATTAGAAAGCCACGGTGCATTGGCATCGGTGTGCCGCGGCAGCCTGCCTCGTTCCGGTCGTTGCGTCCGGTCAGCAGCGTCCGGATACCACGAAGCCTTACACGCTTCCTCCCACGACTGTCTCGGTGACACGCGCCGCGCGGCCGCTCACGCAAATTCCGCAGTCGGTGCAGACGATCGAGCGCGCGCAGATCAGCCGCGCCAAGCCGACCTGGGGCCTCGACGAAGCGCTTGCGAACGTCCCCGGGGTGTACGCGGCCAATCGCTACAACTTCTCCCAGGATCAGCGGATCTCGATTCGCGGGTTCGGCGCGCGGTCGGCGTTCGCGGTGCGGGGCATCAAGGTCCTGCTGGACGGCATTCCGCAGACGCTGCCCGACGGGCAAGGCCAGCTCACCAATCTCGAGCTCGGCGAAGTCGATCGCATCGAGGTGTTGCGGGGCTCGGCATCGGCGCTGTACGGAAACGCGTCCGGCGGCGTGATCAGTATTTGGACGAGGCCGGCGCAGGCGTCGCATATAGAGGAAGAGGCGCGCCTCGTCGCGGGCACGTTCGATCAGAGCGTGCGCGGAACCAACCGGTCGTGGTATAAGTGGCAGAGCACGACGGGTCTGCCGATCGGCAGCTCCGGCGGCAGCGCGCTGCTGACCGTCTCGCGCCTCGATTACCAGGGCGAGCGTGATCACAGCGCCGCGACCAACGGCGTGCTGAACGCCCGGGTGAACCTGCCGCTGCAGTCGGGCTGGTCACTCGCGCTGCTCGGTGACGTGGGCGACAACCCGCGCGCCGACAATCCCGGCTCGCTGACGCGGTTGGAGCTGAGCACCAACCGCGACACGGTCCCGTTGCTGAACCGAAACCGTCATGCGGGGAAGGCCGTGACGCAGTACCAGGCCGGTGCGACCGCGCGACATCAGATGAGCAATGGCGGCGAAGCGCAGGTCACCCTGTTTGGCTTGGCGCGAGACCTCACCAATCCGATCACGACCACCTATATCGAGCTGATGCGCGCCGATTACGGCGCGCGCGCCAGCGTCACCTACCCATCGCACCTCGGCGCGCTGCCGCACCGGCTCACCGCCGGCTTCGATCTGCAGCGCCAGCACGACGACCGCAAGAATTTCAATTACCTCAATACGCCGGGTGACTCGGCCAAGCCGGATACGACCCGCGCGCTCGATCAGCTGGAGCACGTCACGGAAATCGGTCCCTTCGTGCAGAGCGCGCTCGAGCTGTCGCCGCGGACGACGCTGACCGCGGGATTGCGGTACGACTGGGTCAAGTTCACGGTGCACGATCGACTCATCACCGGGACAAATCCCGACAATTCGGGCGCCCGGCTCATGCGCGCGCTCTCGGGCTCCCTCGGGCTCGCGGTGAATCCCGCCAGCGCCGTGACGCTCTACGGCAACGTCGGGTCGTCGTTTGAAACACCCACCACGACGGAGCTCGTGAATGCACCGACCGGCACCGGAGGGTTCAATCCCGATCTCCAGCCGCAGCAAGCCTGGAACTACGAAGTCGGCGCGCGCGGCTCAATCGGGGCGCGCGCCAGCTACACCGTGGCGGTTTTTCAAGCGGACGTACGCGATGAGCTCGTCCAGTACGATGCCAATGACGCCCGCGCGTTCTACCGGAACGCCGGCAGCGCGCGCCATCGCGGCGTGGAGATGAGCGGCGCCGTGACGATCGTTCCTGCGCTGAGACTCAACGCGGTGTGGACGCACGCCGATTATCGTTATCGTCACTACTCGTTCCGGACGGACTCGCTCGCGGTCGTCCACACGCTGGACGGGCGGTCGCTGCCGGGCGTACCGCAAGAGTGGCTGCATCTGATGGCGCGGGCGCAGGCGCCGCGGGCAGGCGGACTCTGGCTGGAGCTCGAGCAGACCTATTCGTCGGGTTTTTTCGTGAATGACACGCTCAGCACCCGCACGGCGCCGTGGTGGGCGACGGCAGTGCGCGTGGGATGGGATGGTAAGGTGGGCGGCGGGCGTTTCTCGCCGTTCGTCGGCGTGAACAATATGTTCAATCATCTGTATGTGAGCTCGGTCGTCATCAACGCGGCGCGCGACCGCTACTACGAGCCTGCGCCGAGGCGCAACTTCTACGTGGGCCTATCGGTCGGAGCAGGCCGCTAGGTACCTTGGAGCACTCATGAACATGATCCTGTTCGCCGCCTTAATGGCTGTGCAAGCAGCTCCTGCTGCTACCTCCCCCGTTGTGGCACCAGCGTGCCCGCAGAAGTCACAGGTCGATTGCAACTGGCTCACCGTCGATTCCACGGCGAAGACGGCGACGTTCGCGTTGATCTCCGGACAGACGGCGCTCAATGGCGGTCTGAACTTCAACGGGTTCAACGAGGGCAAGCTGACGCTCACCGTTCCAGCAGGATGGACGGTCGTGCTGCGCTTCACCAACAAAGATCAGAATCTGCCGCACTCGGCTGAGGTGGTGGACACCGTCAAGCCGATGCCCGCCGGTCCGGTCGATCCGCCGGCGTTTCCGCGCGCCATGACCGTGAAGCTGATGCAGGGCCTCGGCTCCGGCGATTCCGACACGGTGCGGTTTGTGGCGAACAAAGCCGGATCGTACATGATCTTCTGCGGCGTCCCCGGCCACGGGCTCGCCGGCATGTGGATTCGCCTGAAGGTCTCGGCCACCGACAAGCGGCCGACGCTCGTCGCGTCGTCTACCTGAACAGCACGACCGCCGAGCGCAGCGTCCGGTAGATCCCCCACGCCAGGGGGATCCCCACCAGCAGCCAGGCGAGCGCTACCAGCGCCCAACGAGGGCCGCGCGAGCCTGGGCCCGGTTCGGTCACAGCGTTCCGCCCTCGTGGTCCGACATGTAGTGACGCTCGGCCACCGGCCGCACGGCGAGGTTCGCGAAGAATCCGATCGCGAGTAGCGCCGCGAGGATGTACATGACGCTGTTGTATGCGTCCGCCGGTGGCACGCCGCCGGCAATCCGGGCCTCGCGAATGTTGTTGACGAGCTGCGGTCCGAGGATTCCCGCGGCCGACCACGCCAGCAGGACCCGGCCGTGGATCGCGCCGACGTAGCGCGTGCCGAAGAGATCCGCGATATAGGCCGGAATCGTCGCGAACCCCCCGCCGTACATCGTGAGAATCACGCAGAAGATCCCGACGAAGAGCGCCACGCTGCCGCTGCGCCCCGCGGCGGGCGCGAGTGCATACAGCACGATGCCGAGCGTGAAGAAGATGAAGTACGTGCGCTTCCGGCCCACCAGGTCCGACAGCGAGGACCAGAAGATTCGTCCCGCAATGTTGAAGAGACTGAGCAACGCCGCGAAACCGGCGCCGATGGTCGCGACCTGCGTGCGCTGCTCGGGCGTCAGGTCCTTGAGCGTCCCGGCGACGCCGATCAGCTTGCCGCCGAACACCTCCTGCAGCATGGGCGACGCCATGCCGATCACGCCGATGCCTGCGCTCACGTTCATGCAGAGCACGACGAGAAGGAGCCAGAACTGCGGCGTCCGCCACGCCTGCCGCACGTCCACGTTGCCGCTGGTGATCATCGGCCGGCGCGACTCGACGGGAGGCGCCCATCCGGCCGGCTGCCAGCCGGATGGCGGCAAGCGATAGCCGAAGGCGCCGCACAGCATCGCGATCAGATAGATGACCCCGAGCGTCACGAACGTCTGCCAGACGCCGGGCTCGGTCGCCGACGCGTAATGCCGCATGAGGATGTCGGCCAGCGGTGAGCCGATCATCGCCCCGCCGCCGAATCCCATGATCGCCATGCCGGTCGCCATCCCGCGCCGGTCGGGGAACCATTTGATCAGCGTGGACACCGGCGAGATGTAGCCCAATCCGAGCCCGCAGCCGCCGATCACGCCGGACCCGAGCCAGAGCAGCGCGATCTGGTGCCAATAGATCCCGGCCGCGGAAATGAAAAAGCCGCCGCCCCAGCACAGCGCGGCGACGACGCCGGCCTTCCGCGGCCCCTCGCGCTCGACCCAGCGCCCGAACACGGCTGCCGAGGAGCCGAGGAACAGAAAAAACAGCGAGTACATGATGCCGAGCGTGCTGACGTTCCAGCCGCCGGCCTTGGAGAGCGGCAGCCAGAACACGCTGAAGCCGTACGCCATGCCGATCGAGAGATGAATCGCGAGCGCCGCGGGCGGCACGAGCCAGCGGTTGTAATCCGGCGGAGCGATGATGCGCTCTTTGGCCAAGAGGCCGGGCATGCGCGAGATTACAGGCCCCATGACCGACACGCAATCGCAGGTCGAGCCGTCGCACGGCTTCTGGCAGACGGTCGGCGCCGCCCTGCGCGGCACGCATCACGATTACACGGCTGGTCCCATCGGACGGGCGATCATCCTGCTCGCCGTCCCGATGGTGCTCGAGATGTTCATGGAGTCGCTGTTTGCGGTCGCGGACGTCTTCTGGGCGGGGCACATCGGTGCCGTCGCGATCGCGACGATCACCCTCACCGAGTCGATGCTCACCGTGGTGTACACCGGCGCGATGGGGTTGTCGATCGGCGTGACGGCGATGGTGGCGCGACGGATCGGCGAAAAGAATCCGGAAGCCGCCGCGGAAGCGGCGGTGCAGGGCATCGCGCTCGGCGTGCTCGTGGCGGTGATCATCGGCGTGCTGGGTGCGGTGCTCGCACCCAGTCTGCTTGGCATCATGGGCGCGGCGCCAGATGTGATAGCCTCCGGGCAGTCCTACACCCGGCTCATGCTCGGCGGCAACATCGTCATCCTGATGATCTTCCTGATCAACGCGATCTTCCGCGGGGCGGGCGACGCCGCGATCGCGTTGCGCGTGCTCGTGATTGCGAACCTCATCAACATCGTGCTGTGCCCCCTGTTGATGTTCGGCGTCGGGCCGTTCCCTCGGCTCGGCGTGTTCGGCGCGGCGGTCGGCACGACGATCGGCCGCGGGACGGGCGTCCTGTATCAACTCTACCGGCTGTGGCGTCGAGATGGCCGCGTCGTCATTCACCGCGAGGAGATTCGGCTCAAGCCCACAGTGATGCAGACGCTATTGCGGCTCTCCGGCACGGGGACGTTCCAGGTCTTTGTCGGCATGGCGAGTTGGATCGGCCTCACGCGCATCAATGCATCGTTCGGCACCCCCGCACTCGCCGGCTATCAGATCGCGATCCGGATCATCATCTTCGCGCTGCTGCCGGCGTGGGGCCTCGCGAACGCCGCGGCCACGATGGTGGGCCAAGCCCTGGGCGCCGGAAACCCCGAACGCGGTGAGCAGGCCGTTTGGAAGGCGGCGGTCTACAATGTCCTGTTCCTCGGCGTCGCTGGGTTGTGCTTCATCGCGTTCGCGAATCCGATTGCGCACGTGTTCACCAAGGATCCGGTTGTGGCGGCGATCGCGGCCAACTGCATGCGAATCATCAGCTACGGTTACCCGTTCTACGCCTACGGCATGGTGCTGACGAATTCCTTTAATGGCGCGGGCGACACCTGGACACCGACGTGGCTGAACCTGTTTTGCTTCTGGCTATGGGAGATTCCGCTCGCTTGGCTGCTGGCCCGCCATTTCAATCTGGGACCGCAGGGCGTCGCCTGGGCGGTCACCGTCGCCTTCTCGACGCTGGCAGTCGCGAGCGCCGTGCTGTTCCGCAGGGGCCGTTGGAAGCTGAAAGCGGTATAGATTAGACCCATGCGATTCCTCCGGGTCGTGCTGGCGCTGGCGTTCGGGCTCGCGATGGCGAGCCCAGAGCTCCCGAATTGCACGCACCACCAGGATGCGCACCACAAGGCCGCGCACACCACCGCGGCGCAGGCGTGTTGTCCGGCCAGTATCACCGCCTCGATGCCGCGCCTTGCGGCGAGCTGGACCGCCGCACCGCAGCCGGTGCTCGTCGTAGATGTCGACGCCTCTCGCGCCGGGATCCTCCCTGCTCGCAAACGGCTCTTCCCCTTCGCCCTCGCCCCTCCAAGCGCCTAAGCGCCAGTAGCCACGTAGTCGCTGAGCACCTTTAGCCCCTGTGGAGGGGGAATCATGTCCATTTGGAAGATGACGACGTGCGTCGTCGCGCTGCTCGCTGCCGGGCAGCGCTTGACGGCACAGGTCGAAGAGACGACGCCGCTGACCGTCTCCGGCTTCGGGGTCGGTCTCGGCACGTACGACCGCAACCTGCGCGAGAATTCGTTCATTGGATCGAAGATCGCGCTGAGCATCTTCCGTCCGTGGTCCGACCAGCTCTATCTCTTCGGCCAGCTGACCACGCACCTCGAGCCGTCTGACTCGGGCGGCAAGCCTCAGACCGCGATCGAGATCGACAATCTCGTCATCAACTGGACGCCGGCGCACCTCTCGGCGCTGACGCTCTCGTTCGGGCGCTTCGATGCTCCCGTCGGCTTCGAGCGCGACGACGAGCCGCTCAATCTCATTCCGACGACGTCGTTCACGTTCGAGAACGCGCGACCGGTCAAGTTCACCGGCTTGATGGCACGATACACCGTGAGTCCCAAGGTCAGCGTGCTCGGCGTGGTCGCGAACGGGTGGGAATCCGAGATCGACAACAACAGCGGCAAGACGGTGGGCCTCAAGGTCCAGACATTCCCGTCCGCCACTGTCGCGCTCGCCGGCGGTGTGTTCTATGGGCCGGAGCAAGATTCGACCAACGGCGCGCAGCGCACGTTGATCACCGGCGACTTCACGTGGCAGCCGATCAACCGCCTGATCTTCCAGGGCGAGGCGCATCACGGGTCGCAGCAGGGCACATCGTGGACCGGCGTTGTCGGCGAGGGCTTCGTGAAGCTCGGCCGCGCCACGGCGCTGACCGTCCGCGGCGACGTGCTCCGTGATCCCGACGGTGTGCGCACCGGCACGCCGCAGACGCTGCGCTCGATCACGATTTCACCCTGGTACTTCTACCGCGAAGCGCAGGAAGGCGTGTTCTCGGCCGTCGAGTTCACGAACTTCCGGCTGCCCGCGTTCTCGATCCGGCCCGCTCTGCGGCTCGATCATTCGGACCAACCGGTATTCGAAAAGCAAGACGGCAGCCTCGTGCGGTCGAACCTGACCGCGCTCGTCGAGCTCGTCTACATCTTCTAGGAGCAACCGTGCTTTACGATCTACGCCACAGTGATCTGCGGATCCGCTGGCTCGTCACGCTGCTCCTCGCGACGCTCGGTACGTCGTACCTGTTCGGCGCGTGGATGGTCGGACTCTACGCCGGCTTCACGCCGAGCAAGGTGGGCGAGACGTACGGTCCATCGGGCGAAGCCCCGATGACGATGCAGATGCCGCCCGACAGCACCATCGTGACCGAGCGGCCCGTCTCAATGGCCGAGATGGGTGAGGAGCAGCATCACGTCGATAAGAACCTGCTCGTGCAGGACACGCACGTGCACATGCCGATGTATGCCGTGATTGCGGCCGCACTCGCCGTGATCGTCCTCGGCCTGGCGATCCCGCGGAACGTGGGACTCGCGCTCATCGCGCTGCTCTTCGCCGCGCCCTGGCTCGATTTCGCCGGGATGTGGCTCACGAAACTCGTTTCGCCCGGCTTCGCGATCGTCACGCTCGCGGGCGGCTGGGCTATGGGACTGGGGTATACGATCGTGGCGGTCATCGCCTTCTGGCAGATGTGGCTGCCGCGCAAAGGAGACAGCGCATCATGAAAGCACTCGTATTCGCCGCGGCCGTTGCCGCGATGCTCCATATCACGCCGACGGTCATCATGGTGAAGCGCCAGGATGCCGTCGCGCAGCTCCTGCCCGGTGCCGATCAGTTTGCCGCGCGCGAACTGCATCTCTCGAGCGGCGACTCGAAGAAGATCCACGACGCCGTCGGGTGGGAGCCGCCGGACGGGGTCGTCACGTTCTACATCGGCAAGAACGGCGATCGCAGCGTCGGATCGCTGATCTTCATGCGCGTCGATTGCCAGCACGGTCCCATCGAGCTGGCGATCGGATACGAGCCCAACGGGACCGTACGCGCGGTCGAGGTCACGAAGGCCACCGTCGAGATGAAGCCCTGGATCCTCGAGGCGCTGCACGCCGGCCTGACCGACAGCTATCGCGGCATGGCGACGACCGCGTCACCGAGCGGGGCGGAAAAAGTGAAGCCCAAGATCGCGGCGATGCCGGGCTACATGGCGGAGCTGATCGACAAAGGGGTCATGCACGCGAATGCCGCGTACCGGCTCTTCTATCGTTAGGGCCTGAGGTAGCCCCAGGTGTGCAGCCGATCGAAGTCTTCAAACCACCGATCGCCGATATCCTTTCGATAGTACATGTTGGGGATCATGATGTTTTCGATCCGGTTGTACGCCTGCTTCTGCGCCGCTTTCATCGTGGTTCCGGTTCCAACGACGATCAGCACGACGCCGGACGTCCCAGTGACGACCCATTCGTTGTTGACCTGCTTCACGTCCTCGATGTGGACGCCGTCGCGCGTCGGCTTCTTGAAGATGATGACGGCGTCCTTCGAAGTCTTGGCGAACGTCTCGGGGTCGGTGTAGGGAAACGGCGGCACCATGATGCGGACGCCGACCTGGAACCCGCTCCGGGCCTTGAATGTGCTGAGCGATCCTTCGGCGAGGCGGTAGAAGAACTCGCCGATCGGCGTGAGCATCCCCTCTTGCTGGATGCTGATCGTCGGATAGCCGAAGCGTGACGTGAACTCGAGCGGATAGATCCCGTTCGAGTTCACCATGCAGTTCACGTCGATGTAGCCGACGTAGCGCTCGTCGCGCAGCCGCGGCTCCATCTTCTTGAGCGTCGCATTGAAGAGACGCGTCGGCTCGCTCCAGAACATCGTCGTCCCCATCTCGCCGGTGGAGGGGCCGATGTCGCCGGGGAAGAGCTTCTTGTGCTCGAAGTTGATGTTGACCGGCTGGACGAATTCCTTGCCGTTGAAGAACGCGCCCGCCGCGACTTCCACGCCGACGATGCGACGCTGCAGCTGAAACGCCTTGACGCGATCGGCCCAGGCGCGCTGGTAGTCTTCGAGCACCTGGATGACATCCTTGCCGTCTTCGTCCTCGCCCACGAACAAGAGCTGCTTGATGTTCTGCGCCTCGCCGCTCGGCTTGATGACGTAGCGGTTGGGATTGGCGCGCACGTAGGCGAGCGCGTCGTCGAAGGAGTGGAAGTTCTCCTGCGGAATGATCGAGACGCCGGCCTTCTTGAGCTCGTTCTGCCCGAAGGCGCGGTCGTCCTCGAGCTGATCGGTGTAGGGTGACCCGCCCACGACGAGCTTGCCGGTCTGCCGCAGCTGGTGGGCCTTGGCGCCCTGGCCGAGCACGTCGTCGAACACGACGACGTCGGCCCACGGCACCTCGCGGATCCAGTCGTCCGTCTTGGGCACGAAGCCGTCGGCGATCTCGCGCTCGCTCGATGCCTCGATGAACAGCTTCACCTCGTGGCCTTCTTTCACGACTTGCCACGCGATGTCGGCGATGAGGCCGTCGAGCGAGACGAAGAGGAATTTCTTCTTGTCCAAGACTGCTCCAGGTTAGTCCTGCGGCTTGGCAGCGTCGAGCTTCTGCAGTAAGACGTCTACTTCGGGATTGGCCATGAAGCTCTTCCACAACAGACCCGTGCGATAGTTCTCCACCATCGCGACGATCGGCGCCTGATTCAGCCCCATGTAGATCGGCGAGACCCAATTGACCGACGGATTGTACGCGTCGCGCGGTCCGTAGATGTCCCACAGGTCGGCGCCAAGGTCGCGGTAGTAGTGCTTAAGAGCCGCCAGCGATGCGTCGGGCGTATACGGGAATGACGCAAGCGCGCCGGTGAGCGCAATCGTGCCCAGATCGTTGGAGGAATCGGGCGCGGCGGGCACGTAGTCGGAAGGGCCGTCGCTCGCCGTCAGACCCCAGGCATCGGGACCATAGCCCGCGTAATGCTTCGGATTGGCGATGCAGTAGGCGCGATTGATCAGTGCGATGTTGCGGTTGTTGTCGAAATACGACGTCGTGTAGGCATCATGCAGGCGGTGCGGATCGAAGGCGAGATACGAGTAATGCGTGAAGAACAGCGGTCCGCCGCGCCCCACACCCACGTCGAGCTTGATGCCGAAGTACGTGTTGCCGTTTGCGTAATGATTGCCGTCGGATTGCCCTGACCAGCCCTGACGGTATTCGAGCGCGCGCTGGTTCTGGCTCGACCACCCGGAGTAGTACATCTGCGCCGGCACGCCGTGCGTCGGCGAGGCGATCGCGAGCAAATACACGACGCCGACCTCGTTGAAGCCGATCAGCGGGTGATGAATCTGGAAGCCCCACTCGGGCGACCAGTGCCAGTACAGGAAGTCGCTCTGCGCGTTCTCGCGATACCAGTCCCACTCGACCGTTTCCCACAAGCGCGTGATGCGTTGGTAGAGATCACGATCCGTCTTGAAGTACTGCCGCGCCGTCAGCAGTCCCTGCATGAGAAATGAGGTCTCGACGAGATCGCCGCCGTTGTCGAGCATGCCGAACAGGGGCATGGTCGTGCCGGTGGCGCCGTTCATGTAGTGCGACCACGCGCCGTGATAGCGGTCCGCGCGCTCGAGAAAGCCCACGATCTTGAGCAGGCGGTCGAGCCCCTGCTGGCGCGTGATGAAGTGCCGGTCGACGCCGACAATCAGCGCCAGGATCCCGAAGCCCGAAGCGCCGGTCGCGACGATGCGATCGTCGCCGGGCACGTTTTCGTAGGCCATGCCCGAATGCGGCTCGGCGCCCTCCCAGTAATAATGAAAGGCGCCCTCCTGGAGCATGGTGAGCAGCTCGTCGTCGCTCATCTCACGCGTGCGAGCGGTCACGGTTGCCGATTGAGGGGACTCGCGATTCTGCCAATCCGCAGCGGTCACACGGTAGCTCGCCGTCACGCCCGACTGGCCTAAAAAATCGGAGAAGCGATGGATGCCGGGCAACTGGATGCCCACGGGAGCGTAGGTGCCGCCGCCGGTCGCGCGATAAATCACGTAATGCGCCAAGCCCGGGGTGTCGGCCCCTTCCCATTGCACGACGACGTGCCGGTCGTAGCCCTGCGCGGAGACGTGCAGCGGTGTCTGCGGCACGTTCCCCCTCTCCCCGCGGGAGAGAGGGTCAGGGGGTGAGGCCACGCGCACCTGGTCGATGATGAGCGTGTGATCCGCGTTGTCGGCGCGTCCCTGATGAAAGATGACGCTCTGCAGGTGCGCCGGATCGAACGGGTACACGGACGCAGTGTGCAGCGTCGCCATCGGAATGCGGACCTGCGTCCACTTCCCGGCCGGGAGGTCGCCCGTGTAGGTGCCGAGTGGCACTGGCGCGGTAAAGCTGCCCGGAAAGGTCGCGACCTGGAGTCCTTCACGGGCGTCGGACAACACCAGCTCGGGAAGATCGGCGGCGGCGATTGCCTCGGCCGCGTAGACCCAGAAATACAGAGTGTGGCCGACGAGCTCGGGAGCGCGATTGCGGAAATTCACCAAATGGATCTCGGCGTCCCAGCCGCCGCCGGGCGCCGAGTGCCAGTGGAGGCGCAGCGCGTTGGGCGGCGAAAGGAAGTGTTGCGTGTCCACCGGCAGGCGCCAGTTCTGTCCTTCGAGCGTACTGGGCGCGGTGGCGGCGGCGCTCGAGTTCCAGTAGTAGTCGCGCTGCAGGCTGTTGTCGAACACCGCGTGCCGATAGTACGCAGTGGGGGTCTGCGCGGGCAGAAGGGAAGGCAGCAGGAGGGCGAGGGCGGGAAGATGGAGTCGGGGGGAGCGCATGCGCTCAACATTAATGCGGATTATGACGTTTGGTGCGCTTTGCATTGACCCGAGTCCCCTCATGCGTTCTATCTAGGAAAGGGTCCCCTCTCATCCCTTCGCATGGGAGCTGTCGATGCGTCCCTCTCTCTATCTGTCCGTCGTGGCCTGCCTGAGCATGTTCGGTGCCGCGTGCGTCGAGCGCAACCCGGTCGCGCCGCGTCCGAGGACGTCGCTGAACGCGAGCCGCGCGACGCTCGAGCAACGCAGTCATCCGAACAGCGAGAAATACCGCGACGCGGGGTTCCACCCGGCCACCGGCCGCTCGGGGACGGCGGTGGTCTCGACGCGCGCACTCCTCAATAAGGCCGGCGTCACGACGCTCGACGTTACGACGGGGACCTTCGACGCCGCGGGACCGGGATCGCTCATAAGCGTCGTGGTCAAGGGATTCACGCCATCCGGGAGGCTCGGGTTTACGAAGACATACACGGGATTGACGGGAAGCGCGGCCAGTGTGGTTTTGCCGGCGGCGCCGCGCGGGATGGTATTGCAGGTGCAGGCCATGGTACAAGGCGCCGATGGACCGCGAATCACGGTCGTGAATGTTGCTGACGTCGTGCACTACGGGCCGGAGTTGGTCGCAGCCTATCTGCATCTTCCTGATCAGGCGCCGAACGGGGTGCCGGTGAACATCCAGGCCACGATTGAAGAGCGGAACGGCGACGTCGGTGCGCGCGCGGACTGCGTGCTCTACGTGGACGGCAGCGCGGCGGATCGGGCCGACGGGATCTGGGTCGACGCCGGCGGCACGGTGGACTGCTTCATGACGCACGTCTTTGGCGAGCAGCGGAACTACGCCGTGGAGCTGCGGCTCGAAAATGTGGTGCCCGGAGACTTCGATGGCGCCAATAATGCGGTGTCGCGTGCGATCGCCATCATCCCACCGAACGGCCTCGGCTTCTTCGGAGTCACGGCGCAGGCGGACATGGAAGATGACTGGTGGCGCGGCGTTTCTACGCTCACCACTGCGGACGGCATCGAAGAGACCTGGGATCAGACCTATCATGTCTCCGGCCCGATCCAGGCGGGGGACGCCTCGGCGCTGATTCCGCGCACGCTCACGTTCCCGATCACACTCCATGGCACCATGAGCACGAATGGCGCGATCGTGAACGCGATGGACCAGACGTACGAGACGCCCGACTATTCGGATGACCAGGGCTCGTGCGCCACCACCTTCGACTTCTCGACCGGAAGCGCCACGTATCTCTGCGCATACACGGGCGGCTATCTGGCAGGGTATACGTGGCTCCAGTACGACGCGGGTGGCGCGCAGGTGCACTACCTCACCGAGTCGTATGTGACCTTCTGGGACCCGGACGGCCAGCTGAACGCGCGCTGGCGCTATGAGGACTACTGGGACTCTCGCCCGATGACGACCTGGGGTTCGGACTTCACCATCTGGGTCTCGCTCCAGGGCGCGGACGATGCGTCCCCAAGCGCAGCGCAGATGACGGTTCCGCTCAATCCATGGGAATACCGTGCGGACTACAGCGGCGGCGATTGTTCAACGCTGGGCAATTTGGGTTGCTACGAGGCTCACTTTCACGCGGTGGGTGTGCTGGGCTATGGCGCCTGGGGCGAGTGGCCGCCGTACGTGCCGTAGCTCCTCGCCCCGTTGCCGCGCCTTGTTGTTTGCCTAAAACTTCGACCAGAGATACTGGTTCGTCACCTCATGGTGGAACTGAATCTCCGCGGCCTTCACTTCCGCGCCCAGCGCCTTGGGACAGCGGTCCGCCTGCAGCTGTTTCAGATCCGCGAATTTCGCGTGCACTTCCGCACCCAGGGCTTCCTTCAAGAACTTGCTGCCCTGATGCAGCCGGATCGCATCGTAAATGTTGTCCGAGAGATACTTCGACCCGTCGCCCGCGGTGCTGATCGGTCCTTCGAGCCCCGTCTTGAAGATCGTGTAGATGGCGAGATACGGATTGGCATCGGGCGCGATCGAGCGCACCTCGACGCGCTTCGACCGCTCGTTGCCGAGGGGGATGCGGATCATGGATCCACGATCGATCGGCGATGCCTTGATCTGATTCGGCGCCTCGAAATGCGGATCGAGCCGGCGATAGCTGTTGACGCTCGAGTTGAGTAGCAGGCAGATCTCCGCGCCGTTCGAGAGAATCCGCTTGATGAAGTCCCAGCCGGCCTGCGACAGCTGGTCCTGGCCCTGCTCCTCCCAGAACAGGTTCTTGCCCTTGCGCGCGACCGACACGTTCGTGTGCATGCCGTTGCCGTTGACGCCGGTGACGGGCTTGGGCAGGAAACACGCCGTCATGTCCATGCGCGCGGCGACTTGGCGCGACAGCAGCTTGTAGAGCTGCACCTGATCGGCTGCGATCACCGCTTCGGCGTAGCTGTAGTTCATCTCGAACTGCGACGGCGCAACCTCGGGGTGATCCTTCTCGTTCGCGAACCCCATCGCGCGCTGCACCTCGGCCGCCGTATCGATGAACAGCCGCAGCGTGTCACCGGGCAGCGAGTGGTAGTAGCCGCCGGTCGAAATGAATTCGAACTTGCCGGTCTCGTGATAGCGCCGCTCCGCATCGCGGCCGTTGAAGAGGAACCCTTCGATTTCGTTGGCCGCGAAACACGTCGTGCCGTCCTTGGCGAACAACTTCTCGGTGTACTGCTTCAGCAGGCCGCGGGAGTCGGCACCGTAGGGTGCGCCATCGCGCTCCAACACTTCGGCCATGGCGAGGACCTTCCCCGGTCCGAACACGTCGGAGGGGAGCCAGTAGAACGCCGGCCAATCCACGCGCAGCCGCAGGTCGGATTCGCGCTGCTGTGAGAAGCCGCGAATTGACGAGCCGTCGAACGTGAGATTGTCCACCGAGTCGAGCAGGAACTTCTTGTCGTAGTCCAGCATGTGGAAGCGGCCCTCGAGGTCCGTGAAGCACACCGTCACGGCCTTGATGCGCTTCTCGTCCGTGAGATACTTGAGCCGCTCCTCCTGGATCCGGCCCGCCGGGACGCGGTCGAGCCGCTGTTTCTTGGCGGCGAGGTTACGAGCCTCGAGCTCGTCGTAGGGGATTTCGAGGAAATCGCGCAACGCGGTGGTCATGCCCACTCGTGGATTTGGGGTGAGACGACGAGGAACGTGACCGGAAAGATATATCGATCCTGGGGACGACGCCTGCCGCGCCTTGATGACGCTGGTTGCCAGCGTACCGCTGCCTAAGACGACCGCCGCCGCAGATCGATCGTAAACACGCAGCCTTTCCCGGGGCGGTTGCGCACGTACAGCTTGCCGCCGTTCGCCTCGACACTGCGCTGACTGATCGAAAGCCCGAGCCCCAGTCCACCCCGGTCTCTGCTGCGCTGCGTGAACGGGCGGAACAACTCTTCGGGGTCCCCCGACGGGAGGCCACCGCATTGGTCTTCGACGTCGATCAGCACGCGATCCTGAGAGCCGCGGGCCATTAGCGCGATATGGCCGCCCGATGGTGTGAACTTGATGGCGTTCTGCACGAGGTTCGACAGCGCCGACACAATCGTATGGCGGTCGGCATACACGGACAGCCCCGGTTCGCCCGGTCGCACTGCGAGTTTCAATCCCTTGGCCGCCGATTGCAGGCCGGCGAAGATCTGGACTTCTTCGAACAGTCCGGTGATCAAGATCCGTTCCTCCTTGGCCGGCAGCCCCGTGCCCAGGCGGACTTCCGCGAACGAGCGATCGATGATGTCGCCCATCGACGTCAGGCTGCGATCGAGGATTCTGGCGGTAGCGCCGGACGCGCCTACCGTGCCCCGCTTGATGGCCTCGACGGCGAGCCGGACGATATTGAGCTTGCCGCGCAGCTCGTGCGCGAGAAACCCCAGACGCTCATTCGTATCCTGCGCCGCCCAGTCGCGTATCGAACGTTCGCGCTGGCTGCCGAACCGCGTGACGGCGTCGGCAATCGCATTGTCGAGGCAGCGGTTGAGCGTGCGAAACTCCGTCGTCGTGATCGGCGCGTCCTGCGCCACGGCGAGCTCGGTGATGGCCTGGCAGAGATCGCCGTAGTCGTGCACGACCTGATCGACCGTGAATCCCTTGCGCTGCAGCTCGTCCCCGTGCTGGGCAGCACCCTCGCCAATCTCCGATGACGTTGGAGTCTGGCCGGGATCGGTCGGTCCTGAGATTCTGCGACTGGCTAACTCGTCGGAGGCCGCGTCTCTGTCCAGTGTGTCGATGATCTGAGAAAGGAAGAGCGGGATGCCGTGCGTCTGCGCAGGGCTCGGAGGAGGGATGGGTCGCTTGGCGACTTTCGCGGCGCAACGCGAAATCAATTCCTCGCGGTTAGTAATCAAAAATTCTCGAAGCATTAGCCCGTCCTGCGTGGTGGGCCGAGGCTGATAGGCCATAAGGGGGGTGGGGGCATGCAAGTAGACTACGGGGAGGCAGTGAGGCGGGCTATGACACGTTGGGTGTGCCCCGTTCAGGGTAGAGCCATCGGCGCCGTGATCGAGAATCCCGCGCCCAACTGCTGCAGCTCGGATTCGAGTTTGCGGTTCCCCTCGTGATTCTGCTCCGGGCTGTCGCTCACGACCAGGATGTGTGTGACGCGTTCCTCGAGCACCACGGTGCCGGCCCAGGTGCGGGCTTCGTTCTTGGCGGTGGCGAGCGCCGCGGTGAGGATGGGCTGAATGGCTTGCAGCCGACTCACGGCCTGAGGCGGCGACAACTTGTACGCGTAGACCCAGACGGGCTGCGGAGGCGAATCACGGGGATCTTTGACCATCACGGACAGTAGAGCAATTGACCGTCAAGCGATATCGCACAGGCTAATGATGATTAAGCCCCCCCTCCCCCCGCACCCCCGCGGTGCGCGAAGGCGGCGATCTGCAAGCGCGTGTGCAGCATCAGTTTCTCCATGATGTTCCGCACGTGGCTCTTCACGGTGTCGGTGGCGATGTTGAGGCGCGCGGCGATTTCCTTGTTTCCCAACCCCTCGGCGATGAGATCGATGACCTCGCGTTCCCGCGGGGTCATGCGCACCGCCTCGAGCATGTCGGTGCGGCCGCGGACGACGGCGTCTTTCGCGATCTGCGAGAACAGCGTGCTGGTCATCTGTGGCGGCAGGACGTGGGCGCCCTGCGCGACGGAACGAATGGTGCTGACGAGATCGTCGAGCGTGGCATCCTTCATTATGAAGCCGGACACACCCGCGTTCACGAACTCCGCGATGTCTTCGTGCACCGGCAGGACATCCATGACGATGATCTTCGAGTCCGGGGACTCCTTCTTGATCCGTTCCGCGACGCGCAGGCTGCTGCCCTGGCCGAGTCCGATATCCAGCAGGATCACCTGTGGCCGTGTGTTGCCCAGCTCGGCCGTGTCGTCGATGGGGGCGCTGGCGACGACCTTGAGGTCGTTGTGCTGGGTCAGGAGGAGAGCGATTCCCTCGCGCACCAGGCGATTGTCTTCGATGAGCGCAATCGAAATCACGATCGAAAAATACGCTATTTTCCGGCGGACGAGCCTCTCATGGTTGGTTGACAGCGACCTTTCCCTTCACCCGTTGAGCAGGTTGAGGGGAGGGGGAGAGCGAGTCCAGCGTGGCCAGCAGTGAATCGACCCCTCCAAACCCCTCTTTGTCTTTGACATAATCGGCACTCCGCGGATCCACCGCCGGCCAGTCTCGCAGGCGATCGGGCGCATACAAGCCCGCCATGATGCCCATGGCGTTGATGAGCGTATCTGACGTGGGGTTGTCGTAGACCACCACCAACCGGTAGGGATGTCCGGCATTGAGATGCGGGCCGCGGTGCCAGAGCGCGAAGATCGGCCGTTGGACGCGCAGCGTGTGACCGGTGCTATCGCGATCCGTACGCACGGTTGCCAGGGTGCGGCCGTTCGCGGCGTCCTCGAGACGCATCATCACGGCGTAGTCGTGCAGGTGCCCGCTGGCGGCCAGCAGACGGCCGCTCGCGCCCACGGTGAACTGCTTCGTCACGACCAGACCCCCCGGCGGCACCTCGAACCCGTCCGCTCCACCGTTGACATGGTTGACGTCCACTAAGAACGGCAGCACGTCGCGCGGCGCCGGTTGCCGGTGCCGCGGGTTGAGCAGGAAGGTATAGCGCACGTAGGCGCCATCGACGTCGTGGCCCGTGAGATTGTCCCACATGATCACGATGCCGAGGCGCATGCCGGCTGCCATGGGGAGCCCGAGCGCGCCGGGTATGGTGATGTCCTGCGTCTCCTCACCGAAGGAGAACGGGCATTCGGAGATCGGCTGAGTCAGCTGGCGACGATCGAAGTTCACCATGTAGGTGTGGTGGAGCAGGCGTCGCGGGAGAGGGTGCCCGGCGCTGTCGATGACCTCCAGCGTGACCCCGCGGAACCGGACGGTAGCCGGCCAGGTGAACGCGCCTTCGAGCTCGTCGTTATTGCGGCGCATCATCATCATGTCGCCCATCATCGACGGAGACTGCGGCACGTGAAACGGCCCGATCGTGACCGTCAGCGTGTGCCGCCCCTCATTGACCCGCACATCGACGCTCCTGCGGGCCACGGGAGCTCGATGGATCGGGGAGAGTGACGTTGCGGCCAGGGCTATAAGGGCAAGCAGGGCGTTAGTCGTCACGAGGTGGCTCCAGGTTCGGTAGAAGCGCGATCGAATAGCGACAAACGTACTGCCAATCGGGCTGAGACGAGACCCTGCCCGCGCCCAGGCGGTCACGTCGTGCGTGTGGCCTGATCACCGCGCCATTGTTCATGTTAGGCGGTGGACAGAACTTGCTGAGCCGAGATCCGCCGCTAGTATTGACCGCCTGCATCAACCCAGGACGAGGCCATGGCTCTGATCTCTTGTCCCGAGTGCGGCCGTGACGTCTCCAGTGCCGCCGCGTCGTGTCCGCAGTGTGGTCATCCCATCACGAGACAGGTGGTCACTGCCGAGCCTCAGGCCAAATGGAATCCTGGGATCGCGGCTGTGCTCAGTCTGGTGATTCCGGGCGCGGGGCAGATGTACAAGGGGCAGGTGGGCATCGGGCTCGTGTGGTTGGTCGCTGTCTTCATCGGGTATGTGCTGGTGCTGATTCCCGGCCTGATCCTTCATCTCATCTGCATCATCAACGCGGCTTCGGGCGATCCTAAGAAGTAGCTGACGTCTCCGAGTCCCGATGTCGCCCATTCGATGCTGAAAGTGCGTGCGTCGACCGTCAGTGTCGGCCTTCCGATGACCAATGCGCGCTGTTCGATGACCGATGTCGGTTCCTCGACCTCCGATGAGTGCCCGCCGATTGCTGATGTGCCTCGTTCAATGACCATTTCGGGGATTTCCCTAGGTCGTGCGCGAGCATTTTGCCGCAGTGAGTGAGCATTGGCGCTCAGTGAGGGACCATGTGTGCCGATTGAGCGAGCATCTGGGTCGAGTGAGCGAGGATCGGGACCGAATGAGCGAGGATCAGGAGGAAATGAGCGAGGATCCGAACGAAACGAGCGAGGATCTGGACGAAGTGAGCGAGGATCTGGACGAAATGCGGGAGGCTCTGGACGAAATGAGCGAGGATCTGAGCAAAATGAGCGAGTTGTTTGCGTCGGTGCCGCTCGACTCGACAACAACGCGCTGACATTTCGACACGAATTGAGAGGACATAGTTCGTCGCGCCAATGCTTGATTCTCGGCGCGTGAGCTATTCGAGCGCGCTTTTGTTGTCCGCATATGAGGACACCTGCAAGGTTCTTTCCGAGCACGAAACTCGTGGCACGCATTATCCCAATGTGTCCCGGCAACGGAGAAATCACTCCGTTGCCGGAGATGTGGGTCCTCACCCCCTGGCCCCTCTCCGTTCCGGAGAGGGGGAACGTAGGGAGGGCGTTATGAACGCCCAATTGCGTAGGCGGCTGGAGATGGCCGCGCGGGCTCGGGATTTTCTGCGGGCCCACCAGATGGAGGGAGTAGGGCAGGACCTCGGGCTGACGAAGCTCGAGCAGCTGTTGGAGCACGCCGAGAACCTGGCGACCCAGCAGCGGGTAGGGGTGGCGGTGGAGCGGTCGGCCGTGAAGCAGCGGCAAGAGCTCCGGCGCGCGCTGCAGCCCAGGATACTCGGCTATTTGAGTGCCGTGGGCGCGGTGGTAGGCACCCAGAATGCGGAATTGGCGGAGCAGTTCCGCATGCCGCCGGCGAACACCACGCACCAGGGGTTGCTCACGATGAGTCGAGCGATTCTGGAGCGGGCGAGCGCGCAGAAGGAGCTCCTGGTGAAGCTCGGGATGTCGGAGCAGGTGTTGGACGAGCTCACCACGGCGCTCGGGCAGTACGAGGACACGCTGCAGGCGACCAGCGCAGGCCGGCGCGAGCATGTAGGCGCGCGCGCCGATCTGAAGGCGGTTGCCTCGGACATCAGCAAGCAGCTCCGTTTGCTGGATAAGGTGGTCCGCTATCGGTTCGGCGATAATGCCGAGCTGATGGGCGCGTGGGAAAGTGCCCGCAA
>DATJKA010000008.1:0-9024 GCA_035491815.1 Gemmatimonadales bacterium
ATCGACGCCCATTCCTACGCCGCCCGCCGGCGGCATGCCGTACTCCAACGCGCGCAGGAAGTCCTCGTCGCGCTGTTGCGCTTCGTGGTCGCCCGCGGCGCGGAATGCCGCTTGCTGCTCGAAGCGGCGCCGCTGCTCGTCCGGATCGTTCAGCTCGCTGAACGCGTTCGCGAGCTCGCGATGCTGCACGAACAGCTCCCAGCGCTCGACCTTGGCTGGATCACCGCGCTTCGGCTTGGCCAGCGGCGAGAGGGCGAGCGGATAGTCGAACACGAACGTCGGCTGCACGAGCTTCGGCTCGACACAAGTCTTGAACACTTCGTCGATCAGCTTCGGTCCGCGCAACGCGGCGATCTCGGCAGGCGGCACGTTGTGGCGCTTGAGCACGTCGCGCAGCGCGGCATCGCCGGCCTGCGTCAGGTCGACGCCCGCGTGCTCACGGACCAGACCGTAGTAATCCTTGCGCGCGAACGGCGGCGCGAACGACAGCGTCGCGCCGTGGCGCTCGAGCACGCTCGTCCCGAACAACTGCTGGACGATGCCGGCCAGCATTTCCTCGGTGAGCTGCGCCATGTCGTTGTAGTCGGCGTACGCCTCGTACCACTCCGCCATCGTGAATTCCGGATTATGAAAGCGCGACAACCCTTCATTCCGAAAATCGTGCCCGATCTCATAGACCTTCTCGAGCCCACCCACCAGACAGCGCTTCAAGTAGAGCTCGTCCGCGATGCGAAGATAGAACGTCGCGTCGAGCGCCTCCCAATGCGTCTTGAACGGCGACGCCGTCGCCCCGCCGTATAAGGGCTGCAGCACCGGCGTCTCGACCTCGAGATAGCCCTTGCCGTCCAGAAACGCGCGGATGGCCTGCACGATGCGCGTGCGCACCCGGAAGACCTCGCGCACCTCGGGATGCACGGCCAGATCGGCGTACCGCTGGCGGTAGCGCAGCTCGGGATCGCTGAGCTCACCGTGCTTCACGCCGCTCGCGTCTTCCTTGCCCAGCGGCAGCGGCCGCAATGCCTTGGCGAGGAGCGTGAAGCGCGCGACGCGAATCGTGATCTCGCCGGTACGCGTCTTCATGAGCCGACCTTCGACGCCGATGTGATCGCCGAGATCGAGGAGCTCGAGCACGCCGTAGCTGTCGCCGAGCTCGTCGCCCTTGAAGTAGAGCTGGATCTTGCCGCTCGCATCCTCGAGATGCGCGAAGGTCGTCTTGCCGTGCGGCCGGAGCGCGACGAGACGGCCGGCGAGCGTGTACACCGCCGGGTCGTCCTCGCGCGTATAGGCGGCGAGGGCCCGCTGGGCGGTGGCGCTGCGCTTGAAGCCGTACGCAAACGGCACGACGCCCCGCTCGACCAGCTCTTTCAGCTTGTCGCGCCGCGCCGCTTCGACGAAGCTCCGCTCGGTCTCGGCCATTACGCCGCTTTGCTGCCGAACCGCTTGAGGAACGCCTCGATGAAGGCATCGAGGTCGCCGTCCATCACTTTGTGCACGTCGCTCACCTTCAGTTCGGTGCGGTGATCGTTCACCATCGTGTACGGCTGGAACACGTACGAGCGAATCTGATTACCCCACGCAATGTCGGTTTTCTGCTTGTCCACTTCCGCCTTCTTCGCGTCGCGCTCGGCGACGGCGCGCTCGTACAAGCGGGCCTTGAGCATCTTCATCGCCGTGGCCTTGTTCTTCCCCTGGCTCCGCTCCTGCTGGCACGACACGACGTTGCCGGATGGCAGGTGGGTAATCCGAACCGCCGACGACGTCTTGTTGACGTGCTGGCCGCCCTTGCCGGACGCGCGGAACACGTCGATGCGCAGGTCGTCGTCCTTGATCTCGATTTCGATCTCGTCGTCCACTTCGGGATAGACGAAGACCGACGCGAACGACGTGTGGCGCCGCGACTGCGAATCGAACGGCGAGATCCGCACGAGCCGGTGCACGCCCTTCTCCGCCCTGAGCAGCCCAAAGGCATAGCGGCCGCGAATCTCGATCTCGGCCGATTTGATGCCCGCTTCTTCACCCGGCAGGAGGTCGAGGACGTTGACGACGAAACCGTGGCGCTCGGCCCAGCGCGTGTACATCCGCACCAGCATCTCGGCCCAATCCTGCGACTCGGTGCCGCCGGCGCCGGGATGGATGGTCAGCAGCGCGTCGCGCGCGTCGTCGGGGCCGCGCAGCATGTTCTGCATCTCGAGCGCTTCGAGCCGGCCGGCGATTTCGTCGGCCTCGGTCTCGAGCTGGCGCTGCAAGGCGAGATCGACGTGGGATTCGGCTTCGAGCAGGTCGTTGAGCTCACGCCCCTCATCGACGCGCTTCTTCAGCGCGTGATAGGGCTCGAGCCAGCCTTTCAGCGATTTGACTTCGGCGACGGTCTGGCGGGCGCGCTCCTGGTCAGCCCAGAGCGAGCCGTCCGCCATCTTCTGCTCGAGCTCCGCGAGGCGCGCGGCCTTCCCGTCGACGTCAAAGAAAGCCTCGCAGCTCGGTGAGGCGGCGATCGAAATCGGCAAAACGCTCGGTCAGACTCATTAGAACAGCTTATTGCCTCCGGCGAGAATCTCGTTGAGCGCCTCGGTCCAGAACGGCGTGCTCTGGGCCATCTCGGCGCCGACCTGCTCGACATACTCCTGCCAGCTCTTCTCGATTTCATCCTTGAAGAGCTGCGGTAGCGTCCCGTCGCGAATTCCCTGCTGCCGCTTCTCCGGATGATACACGAGCATGTCCGAGATCAAGGCGCGCGCGAGCCGGCGGGCCTTCTGCTTCGGATCCTGTACCATGAACGGATTCACGGGCCGCAGCGGACCGGTGTGCCGCTTGCCCGGCGTGCTGGTCTGAGCTGCCGCGGCGGGAGGCGATGCCGGCGCCGGTGGCGCCGGTGCAGGTACCGGTCGCGGCGGCGCGGGCGGCGCGGGCGGCGGTGATGCCGCTGCCATGGGCGGCGGAACCGGAGGCGGCGGTGGCGCAGCCGGGCGCGGCGCAGTCATCGGCGGCGGAGCTGCCACCGGCGACGCAGCGGGCCGTGGCGGCGCGGCCGGCGGTGCCGGTGCCATGGGTCGCGCGATCGGCGGAGCGGCCGGCATGGCGGGCCGCGCGAACGGCGACGGCATTGTCGTCCGCGGCGCGGGAGGGGGAGCGGAGGAGGGAGCCGGAGCCGGCGGTGGCGCTGGTGCCGGTGCTGCAGCAGCGACGGCCGGCTTTGCCCCTGCTCCGTCCAGGCTCACCGCGAAGACGGTGCTGCAAACGCTGCAGCGCGCACGCACGCCCGCGGCGGGGACCTTTGTCGGATCCACCCGGTAAATCGTCTCGCACGATGGACAGGTGACGTTCACTGCGTTACGCCTCGTTCTCCTCTTGCTCGTCCGCCGCGTCGCGGTCGTGGCGGCGATCCACCACGAACACCGATCCTGCCTGCGTCTTCGCGTAGCTCTTCATTTCCGTCGCCAGCTCGCTCACCTGCGCCGTATGGGTAAACCGGCGGTGCTGATTCGTGACGACGCCGATCGAGAGCGTCATCAGGGGCACGCGATGCAGCTGGCCGCGCCGGTCCTTGCCAAAATAGTAGCCCGCGCGGCGATCCTGTTCGTTGTACTGGTACGGCACCAGCGTGTCGAACACGTCCAGCACTTCGTTGCAGACCGCCGGCACGCTGTCGACCGGCAGGATGAAGATGAAATCATCACCGCCGATGTGCCCGACGAATCCCTGCTTCCCGATCGTCCCGCGCACGACGTCGTGCAGGATGCGCGAGAGCAGATAGATCACGCGATCGCCGTCGTTGTAGCTGTAGCGATCGTTGTATTCCTTGAAGTGATCGAGATCGGCGTAGCAAACGGCGAACAGCTCGCCGAGCTCCATCCGCCGCTTGATCTCCCGCTCGATTTCGGTCGTGCCCGGCAGGCGCGTCGAAGGGTTCACCGCCACGTCGCGCTCGGCGCGAGTCACCAGGGCATCGAGCCGGCCGGCCTGTTCCCCGGGCTCGAACAGCGGCGTGATCACTTCGTCTGCCCCCGCCGCGAACCAGCGACGCACCGCGTCGGTCGTGTGCCGGTTCGTCACGACGGCGAGCGGCACGATCGCCGTATAGGCGTCGCCTTTCAGCTTGGCACAGAGCGCCAACCCTTCGTCGCCGGCGCTATCCGCATCTACTACCACGAGGGTCGGTGGAAGGCGCAACACGCGCTCCTCGACGCCGGCAGCCTGGGGGAGGGTAATCACGGGCATGCCCTTCCCGTTGACCCAGGCGGTCACGAAGTCAGGTACGGAACGTCCAGCCGGCGAGAAGAAGAGAATGGCTTGGCGCGACCGCACCCTACTCCTCTCGTAAGGGTAGAAACCGCCTAAACTTAGGCCTCGTCTCCTCCCGTGTCAATTGAAGTGTACGGCTCCCGCAAACGCACCGGCTTCGTCCGCGCGCGCAGGCGGATGTTCAACATCTCGACGAAGACCGAGAACCCCATCGCGAAGTAGATGTAGCCCTTCGCGATGTGCTGTCCCAACCCGTCGGCGATCAATGACACGCCGATCATTAAGAGGAAGCTGAGCGCGAGCATCTTCACGGTCGGATGACGATGGACGAAATCGCTGATGGGCGTGGCCGCGAACATCATGACGCCGACGGCGAGCACCACCGCCGCGATCATCACCGGCAGGTGTCGCGCCATCCCCACCGCGGTGATGACCGAATCGAGTGAGAAGACGATGTCGAGGACCATGATCTGGCCGACGACGGCCGCGAACGATGCGCGCACGGCGCTGCCGGCGTGGCCCGCGTCGCCTTCCAGGCCTTCGTGAATCTCCCGCGTGCTCTTGGTGATCAGGAAGAGCCCACCGGCGATCAGGATGAGATCGCGACCGGAGAAATTCCGGCCCAGGACGCTGAACAGCGGTGCCGTGAGGCGAATGATCCAGGCGAGGGCCGCGAGCAGCCCGATCCGCGTCAGCATCGCCGCCGCGAGGCCGGTGCGGCGGGCGCGGGCCTGCTGCGCCACCGGCAGCTTCCCCGCCAGAATCGAAATGAAAATGATGTTGTCGATGCCGAGGACGATCTCGAGCACCGTCAACGTGAGCAGCCCGACCCACGCCTCGGGTTGTCCGATCCAGCTCATCGCTAGAACGCGATGGAGACGCGAAGCTGTGCTCGGCCGCGCGATCCGACCGACGTGTGGACTTGGGCGGTGCGGCCCGCGATCGCGCTGAGCCGGGCGGAAATCACGGCGTCGACCACACTGACGACGTGATTCGCGAGCAACAGCCCGACCTGGTTCTGTGCGCTGCGGAACGCGGCGTCGCTCGTCCGGATGTAATCGCGGAACACGTCGTGCTCGAGCGCATGGTCGCGCCAGCTCCACTGGAAATTCGGCCCGACCGCGCGCGCCTGATAGAACTGGAGCGCCTGCCAGTATTGCGGCGACATGGGATCGGGCGCGACGTTCGGATCCTCCCAGAACGTGCGCCGCGCGAGGAGCCAGACCGATCCGTTGTAGGTGCGAGGATCGCGGTCCGGCACGAGCGCCGGCCCGGGATCGGCGTCATAGATCCCGCTTTCGGTGAATTTCTCCATCTGTTCGAAGTACTCGAAGATCGTGTCGCGGCGGGTCGGATTGAAATCGCGCCGCGCCACCTCGAACGCGATGTCGCGATAGCGGCGCGCCTCGCGCATCGCCTCGTGATCGAGCTGCAGGTACCGCGACAACAGGTACACCTCGGCGGCGAGGTACACCGCGCCGCGATCTTGATGCGCGAGCAGCTGCCCGCTGCCGGGCACCAGCAGCGAGGCGAGCGGCCGCACCAGGACGCTGGCGCCGTGCGTCGCGGTGTCGGGGTCCGCGTCGCGCTCCAGGCGCTGGGCGTGCGCCGCCGCGTTGCACAGCAAAAGGCATACGGCGATGCGCTGCGCCGATGGTGCTCGAGTCAGAACGTCACTCGGAACGAGAAGAAAGTCGGGTTGTCCGCTTGGAGGTCGGACCCCGTGACGAACGCGCGGGCCAGATCGATTCCCAGCGAGCCGCTCTCGACCCCCAGCCCCACGCTCGGCCCGCTGAGCCCGTCGCTGACGAACGCATAGCCCGCGCGCACGCGCACGAGACGCTGATACCCGACGTCGATGCCGACGCGCGTTTCGGACTGGCCGACCGCGCCCCAGGGGCCGTCGACGTCAGCCGCGAACTTCACGTCGAACGCCTGGTCCAGCGTACCGCCGGTGATCGGGCGGAGGCGCAGCTGGTACTGCGCGCCGATCGCGAGTCGCGTAGGAAGCGGGTCGGCCTGCGCCTGGTTCTGCACTTGCAGCCGGAAGCCGATGTTGCGCAGCGCGACACCGAGCCGCAGCGGCCCGCCCGGCCCGATGCGGAACTGCCCGCCGAGATCCAGGGCGTGCGTGGCGCCGGTACCGGCGGGAAAGTCGCGGCAGTCGCCGCTGCAGTCGACGCGGAACTGGACGAGCTTGTAGTTCACCCCAAACACAAACGAGCCGGTCAGGCTCGTTGCGTACGACGCGAGGAACTCGAGGTTGCGCGGCGCGATGCGCGCGATGGTATTGCCGTTGGCGTCGGTGCGATCGAGATCACCGAAGTCGACAAGGTACACCGCGCCGCCGATGACGCCGATGCCGCGCGATGGAAAATACGCGGCGAGCACGTGGCTCTTGCCGGCGACGAGACTCGCGCTGTGCAACGCGAATTCGTCGTCGGAGAGTGTGGCGAGTCCTGCGGGATTCCAAAATGCCGCCTCGCCGCTGCCCGCCGCCGCCGTCGCGGTCTGCCCCATGCCGACGGCTTGGGCGCCGACGGGAAACGCCAGAAACAATGCGCCGGCGTTGATCGGCTGATCTTGAGCGGCGAGGCGGTGGAGCGGTTCTGCGGTTAGGAACAGAATGGCGATCGGGAGAACCCAACCGCCAAACCGCTCAACCGCTCGACGGTCAGAAGCTCTTCGCCTCATCGATCAGCATGATGGGGATGTCGTCCTCGACGGCGTACACGAGCCGGCACTGCCGACAGACGAGCGCCTCGGCGGGCGCCACGCGGTGTTCGAGCGGCCCCTTGCACTTGGGACAGACGAGGATCTCGAGCAGATCGGGGGCAAGACTCATGACGTGGCGTACCCCAGCCGTTTGAGAGACGGTGCGTCGCGGCGCCAGCGTGGCAGCACTTTGACGTGCAAGTCGAGGAAGACGCGTTGCCCGAGCAGCGCTTCGATCTTCGCGCGGGCCGCCGCGCCGAGCGCTTTGATGGTGCGGCCGCCCTCGCCGATGACGATGCCCTTCTGGCTATCGCGCTCGACGTACAGAACTGCCCGAATATATACCGGCTCCGCGCCCTCCCGGAACTCATCGATCTCGGCCGCCACGCTGTAGGGCAGCTCTTCATGCAGGAGCTCGAATGCCGCCTCGCGAATGAACTCGGCGGCGAAGAACCGCAGCGGCTGCGTGGCGAGCTCGTCGGGATCATAATGAAAGGGACCTTCCGGCGTGCGCTCGCGTAACGCGGCCAGGACGCCCTCGATCCCCTCGCCCGTCACGGCCGAAACGAGTACTTCCGACGGCCGGACGGTCGGACGGTCGGCCGATCGGACCAGATCCGATTTCGTGTACACCGTCACGACCGGCGCGCGCGGCGGGCGTGCCAGCTTCGCGACGTCGTGCAACGGCGGCGCCGGGTATTCCGTGAGCGGATGCAGGTACGCGATCACCTCGCTGTCTTCGATCGCCCGAAGCGCCGCGGCGCGCATCGCCTCGTGCAGCTGATACTCGGGCTCGAGCAGTCCGGGCGAGTCGGTAAAGATGTATTGCGTGTCGTCCTTGGTGAGCAGGCCGACGACCGGCAGCCGCGTGGATTGCGGCTTGGGCGACACGATGGCGAGGTGCTCGCCGACGAGCGCGTTCAGCAGCGTCGATTTCCCGACGTTGGGCCGGCCGGCGAGGACGATGGTGCCACAGCGGGTCATCGCACGAAGCTATATCGCAGCGTACATTCTTGCCCGATGGCCGCCAAGAAAATCCTCGTGGCCGACGACGACAAGGTGACGCTCGAGACCCTCGGGGCGCAGCTGCGCGGCGCGGGTTTTCAGGTGCTCACAGCGATGGACGCGATGCAGGCCTTCATGGTCGCGCAGCGCAGCGTGCCCGACGTCGTGCTGCTCGACATTCAAATGCCCGGCGGCACCGGCTTGAACACGTTGAAGCAGCTGCGCTCATCGAGCAAGACGCAGGGGATTCCCGTCATCGCGATGAGCGCGCTCAAGGACCCGGGGCTCGACACGCGCGCCGTGGCGTTGGGCGCGCTGGAGTTCTTTCCGAAACCGGTGGATTTTGCGCGCCTGCGGGCGACGCTTGCGCGCGTGCTCACGTCGCTCGATGCGGACGAGGCGCAGCCGGACTGAAACGCAGAAAGCCCGCTCCGATGTATTGGAGCGGGCTTCGTGTGAGACGCTGGCGGCGGTCTACTCTCCCACCCCCTCGCGAGGGAAGTACCATCGACGCTGACAGGCTTAACGACCGTGTTCGGGATGGGAACGGGTGTGGCCCTGTCGCGCTAGTCGCCAGCAAGTAAAAGACGAGTGCGTGATTTCGTGGTGTTTGGAGAATCACTCCGAGTGATGGACAGCGGAGAGATCAAGCCTCACGGGCAATTAGTACGGCTCGGCTGAAGCGCTCGCGCGCCTTACACCTGCCGCCTATCAACCTGGTACTCTCCCAGGGCCCTTTAGGAGCCTTACGGCTCGGGTGTGTTCATCTTGGGGAGGGTTTCCCACTTAGATGCATTCAGCGGTTATCCCCGCGCGACATCGCTAACCGGCGTTGCCCTTGGCAGGACAGCCGGGACACGAGGGGTCGCTTCGTCCGGGTCCTCTCGTACTACGGACGACATCCCTCAACACACCAACGCCCATACCGGATACAGACCGAACTGTCTCACGACGTTCTGAACCCAGCTCATGTGCCACTTTAACCGGCGAACAGCCGGACCCTTGGGACCTTCTCCAGCCCCAGGATGTGACAAGCCGACATCGAGGTGCCAAACCGCGCCGTCG
>DATJKA010000009.1:0-3861 GCA_035491815.1 Gemmatimonadales bacterium
GGGCGTGGAGGCTTCGGTGGTGGAGGGCGTGGCGGCGCGGCGGCGCTTGCCGGTCAGGCGCAATTCCCGCCCTACGGAGCCACGATCAACTACTATCTCGGCCACGCGCCGAGTGGGCCGATTACGATCGATGTGCTCAACTCCGCCGGCGCGGTGGTGCGGAGCTTCTCGAGCGAGGCAAGCGTTGCGTCGGCCAACGAATCGGCGCGGGGATCGGCGACCGAGGACGAGGAAGGCGCGCCCGCCTTTCGCCGTGCGGCGCCGCCGGTGCGACTCACGACGAGCGTCGGCATGAACCGGTTGATCTGGGATTTCAACGATGCGAACGGGCTCATGTTGCCGCCCGGCGCGTACCGCGTGCGGCTCGCGGTTGGCGGCTGGAACGACTCCAAGCCGCTGACGCTCACACTCGATCCGCGGCTGGCCGCCGACAACATCACGACGGCGGACCTTCGCGAACAGTACGAGCACAATGTCCGGATGCACGCCATGGTCGTCGAGGTGAACGATCTGGCCAATCGGGTGCGGCAAGCACGCACACGGCTGCGGAATGGCGGAGACAACCAGGCGCTCGCCAGGATCGACGCCATTGCAACCACGTTGTTCGGCCCCGACGAAGGAGTTCGATACGGGCGTCCGGGACTCCAGACACAGATCACGTACCTGGCCGGCATGACGACGCGAGTCGATCAGCGCGTTGGTCGCGACGCCATCGAGCGGTACCAGACGCTTCGCAAGGAGCTGGATGCGGTCGAGAGGGAAGAGGGAAGGGGGAAGGGGGAAGGGGGAGCGCGGTGATACGAAACGGCCGTTAGGCGCACACAGCAGCGGACAACGGCGGATAACGGCGGGCCGGCGCCACGCCGGCCCGCCGGGGCTGTCCATTCCCCGTTAGAGTCGTCGCCTCGCGGCGGGTATCACTTAATGACCTCCGGTTCGGGCCAAACAGGCATTATCAGGCCTGCGGCCCGGTATTTATCCTGGATATTCTTCGGTTTTCGACCGGTCAGCGGCGTCGTTCCCGAGCCGGAAACCGTTGTCCTGCCGTCACTCCGGAGCGAAATAAACTGCCACGTGTTGCGTTCCGGGACGCTAGGTGCGCATTTATATGGTCCCGCGATCAGATCTCCATCAGAAGGGACCACCCTCCCCATGACGTTGCGGCTGCATACCTTCGGAAGCGTCTATCTATCGAGAGACGCTGAGATATTGTCCGGCCCTGCCGGACAGCGCCGCCTGCTCGCGATTCTCGCCATCCTCGCCACCGTCGGCGACCGCGGCATCTCACGCGACAAACTCCTCGCGCTGCTCTGGTCGGACGGCGAGCCGGACAAGTCCCGCCACGCTTTAACACAGTCGCTTTATCACATTCGAAAGGCTCTCGGCGTCGAGAAGCTGTTCCTCAGCGGCGCCGACGTCCGGCTGAACCCCGGCGTACTTGCCTCCGACGTCGCCGATTTCCAGCGCGCGATTGCCGATCAGCGGCTGGCCGAAGCGGTCGGGTTGTACCGCGGTGCCTTTCTCGACGGCTTCTACTTGAACGGCGATCCCGATTTCGAGTTTTGGGTCGCCGCGGAGCGAGACCGGTTCGCTCGACAGTTTGCGTCGGCGCTCGAGTCGCTTGCGGCGAGCGCGGCCGTTTCGGGCGCTCGCGCCGCCGAAATTCGCTGGCGTGGACGTCTGGTCGAGCACGATCCGCTGAACGGTCCTGCCGTGGCCAAGTTGATGACCTGCCTGATGGCCACCGGTGATCACGCGGCCGCGCTGCAGCGCGCTCGCCTCCATGAATCGAGAATGCGGTCGGCCCTCGATCTGCCACCGGATCGCGCCGTGGCCGATCTGGCCGCGGAGCTGCGTCGCACAGTGAGCTCCGGCAGCTATGCCACTGTGCCCACGCCGCGCGATGTGTCGAGCGTCCGAGGCGCTTCAGCCGGGGGGCAGCCCACCGAGCTGCCGAGCGGCACGCCGCGAGCGGGTACGCGCGTGTCCGCGCCGCCGGCCGCGACGGTGCGAAGCCGTTGGATCTGGGCCGGCGCCGCCGTCGCGATGGTCGCGGTGGTGGCATTGTCACGGGCTGCGGCGTCGCGCTTGACGCACGAGCATCCGCTCGCGCGCCCACACACCGTGGCGGTCGCGCCGTTCCAACTGCAGTCCAAAGATGCCGGAGCGAGCTATTTGCGCGAAGGGCTGACCGACTTGATCGCGAGCCGAATCGCCGATGCCGACGTGAAGCGCGCGGCGGATCCCGCGACGGTGCTTCGGTCTGCCCAGGCGCTGGGGTTCGTCGACGACAGCGTGAAGTCCCTCGGAGCGACTGTGAGGTTCGGGCGCTCGCTCGGCGCGGACGAAGTCGTCGTCGGGTCGATTCGGTCGCTGCCAAGCGGCGTCTCGATTCAGGCGACGCTGGTCGACGTGGTGGCGGCGAAAGTCCGCTCGTCGGTCGAGGTCAGTGGATCGGCCGATAGCCTGATCCGACTGGCGGACCGCATCGTCACCGGTCTCGTTCTTCCCGAAACAGTCGACCGCACCGGGCTGCAACGGGAACCCCAGGTCGTGGCGCCGCTCGCGCTACGTGGCTACCTGACGGGCCGCGCCGCCTACCGGCATGGCGACTATCACGGAGCAATGCGGAGCTTCGGCCAAGCGCTGAACCAGGACCCGAATTTCGCCTTGGCTGGATTGTGGCTCGCGATGTCGGCCGACCATGCGAATGCAGCGGAGCAGCACGATCACGGGCTCGCGGTTGCCTGGGAGCATCAGGACCAGCTGCCGGCGCCGGAGCGAGCGTACTTGCGCGCATTTGCCGGGCCTCGTTACCCCGAGCCTTCGTCCGCATCCGAGGCGCTTGCCGCCTGGGAGCACGTGGTGCGTGCCGCGCCTGACCGCGCCGAAGCATGGTACCGCCTTGGTGAGAGCTTCTATTATGACGGCGAGCTGCTGGGCCTCGCCGACGGGTCAGCCCGTGCCGGTAACGCATTCCGCCACGCGCTCCAGCTCGACCCGACGTGCCGGCCGGCGTGGCGAATGTTGACGTTGCTGCTGGCGCGGCAGGGCGACACCGCGGAACTGAGGCGCGTGCTCGCCCAGGTGCCCCCGCCCACCGGGGTCGATACCGCCGATGCCATGGATCTGTTCGTGCGCTGGCGGGTGGCTCGGGCGCTTGGCGACGAGGGTGAGCTCGCGCGCATCCGCGATGAGTTCGAGGATGCGCCGAGCAGCGCGCTGCGCAGCATCGCGATGACGGGCCAGTTCGATGGCGTCGCGATCGGCGACGGCGACCGAGCGCTCGACATTCTGCAGCGACGCGCCCTGACCAGTGCCGAACGAATAGACGTTGCCTTGGCGCGGCACAGCCGCGCGCTCAATCGCGGCGAGTTTGCCAACGCGCTCAAGATTGCCGACGAGTTGGGGCGGGACGAGCCCGGATTCCACCCCGACCTGCGGCTGCGCGTGCTCGACGCGCTCTATGCGGGCAGCGATCGGAATGCGGCCGCAACGTCCGCGGCGGCGCTCGAGCGTCTCGTGGCCACGCCGCTTTCGGCGACTGTTGCCGACAGCGCGGTCCGGCTCTCCGACCTGTGTGTGCTGGGTCAGTGGAGACAGGCGAACGGCGACGTCGTCGGCGCGCGCACGGCGGTGCGCGCACTGCGCACCGGTAACGTGCCTGCGTTCCCGGTGCCCGTGGGCGCCAATCCGCGCGCGTGCGCGGATTTGATCGACGTCCCACTCGCCGTCGCCGGGAACGAGCCCGGAGCGCGAGCCAAGCTCGCGCACCTCGACTCGCTGATGCTTGGCGGTCCCTCCGTTGGCGACGCAATGCGATACGCCAACCTCGTCGTCGCCCGACAATACAGCGCGCTT
>DATJKA010000010.1:0-21606 GCA_035491815.1 Gemmatimonadales bacterium
CAGGACGTCGCGGAACGCGGCCTTGCGGAACGCGCGCGCGGCGGTCGTGTCGCCGCGCTGGAACGCGGCCCACGCCGAGTCACGATTGACGCGCGCGGAGTCGAGATACGCCTTCGCGACCGCATCGTCGGTCGTGCGCAGCGTATCGATCACGCGCCGGAACCACCCTTCACAGCTCGTGCCGCCGGTCGAGGACGCCACGTTGTCGGCGATGACCTGGCTGTTCTGCGCCAGCATGAGCTCGTTGGACGAGGTAGCGCTCGTCGGCTCTTGACTGCAAGCCGCCACGAACAGCAGCGCGGCGGTTGCGACAGTCAGTCGTTGGAACATCAGATGCTCCCCGGAAAAAAGTCTGGTCTTTGACGCTGAAGACTAGATACCGTTAAGACTCCTGGGGAGGGGGCTCGGGTAACGGCACGGACGGCACGGTGGTCGGTGGGGCTGTTGCGCCGTCGGTCACGTGATGCGACACCGGCGCGAGACGCAGCCCCGCGAGACCCGCGACGATGAGAAATCCCGCCGCGAGCAGGAAGGAGGTGACGGGGCTCACAACGTCGTAGACCGTGCCGATGAGCGGCGGACCGGCGGTGCGGCCGAGTGCGGCGATCGCTTGGGCTGCGCCGAGGACGGTGCCCTGCTCGTTGGGGCTCGCGTAGACCGAGACCAAGCCTGTCGCCGCGGGCGCGAACACGCTGTTCGAAACGGCCAGCACGAACGTCCACGCATACAGCAGGCCCGAGCTCGGCAGGAACGGGACGATCCCGATTGCCACCGCCATACCGAACGATCCGGCGATGACCAGCGCGCGCTCGCCGGTGCGTCGCGCGATCTTGCCGAAAAAGTAGCCTTGCACAGACGCAGCCGTGACGCCGATCATCGTGAACAAGATCGCGAGCTCGCGCTCCTTCCAACCGAACGCGGCTGCGGCGCGGTACGGCAGCGCGACGGTGTAGCCGGCGAACCCCAGCGGCACCAGCGCCCACACCGCCATCAGCGGCCGCAGCTTGGGCCGCGCGATCGCCGCGCCGATGTGGCCGAGATCGAGGAGCCGGCGTTTCACGCGCAGCTCGTGGCGGAGCGACTCGGGCAAGATGAAATACGCCGATACGAAGTTCGCGAGTGAGAGGCCGACCGCGACGAGACCCGGCGCCGTCCGGCCGACGTAGTGTGCGGCAAACCCGCCGAGGGCCGGTCCCAAGCTGAACCCGATGCCGAACGCCGCGCCGACGATCCCCATACCGCGTGAGCGCTCGGCGGGCGAGGTGATGTCGGCCATGTACGCCTGCGCCGCCGATATGTTGCCGCCCGCGAATCCGGACACGACGCGCGACAGGAAGAGCACCCAGTACGAGCCGGCGAACGCGAACAACGTGTAGCCGACCGCGTTGATGACCATCGTCGTCAGCAAGACGGGTCGCCGGCCGATCCGGTCCGACAGCTTGCCGAGCAATGCAGTCGCCACGAACTGCATCAGCGAGAAGACGCCCACGACCGCGCCGTAGCCGAGTCCCGCCGCGCCGAAGCGCTGTGCGTAGAACGGCAGAATCGGCAACACAATGCCGAACCCGATCAAATCGATCAGGACGGTGAAGAAGATGACGCCGACGCGGGCGCGGGACGCAGGCATGAAGGCTGGAATATAGAGGTTGTTGCCTTCGCGGTCGGAGCGGCTAGTCGGCTCGCAGCGGCAACGGCGCCCCTTCACGGCGCGCCGCGCCAGTATCGACGAGCATCCGCACGGCCGTCGCGCCGAGAATGAGTGCTCCACCCGCCACGGTCGCCACGCCGGGGCGCTCGCCATGCACCAGCCACGCCCAGATCGGATTGAGCACCGGCTCGATCAGAAGGAACAGCCCGACCTCGAGCGCCCGTACCTGCGGCACCGCGCGCGAGAGAAACAGATAGGGAACACCCAGCTGGCATGTGCCCAACAGGACGACGACGACCCAGTCGACAGGCCGGCCGGTGACGAGCGGCTGCGCCATCACGAACGCGATCACACACGCCGTGATGTTGCCCGAGACTGCGGCGGCGGCGACCGAGGAGCCGCGCGCCGCCAGCCAGCGATAACCGATCACCGTCAGCGCCCACGTCACGGCACAGATCGACGCCAGCAGATTCCCGAGCGCCGGATTCGGCGCCGTCGCCGACGCGCGATCGGTGCCGAGGAAGAACAATCCGAATCCGGCCGCCATCACAGCGATCTGCAGCACATCGCGACGGTTCGCGTGCTCGCCGAGGAGCACGGGGGCGAGCAGCAGAATGAACAAGGGGCTGGTGGACTGCAGGAAAATCGCGCTCGCCGCCGTCGTGTGCTTATTTGCCTGCACGTACAGCAGCGTGGTCGCGGCATACGCGAATCCGACGACGACCGTCCGCCATGTCCAGCCGCGCCGCGCTTCCGGCAGTAGCACGAGAATCGTCAGCATCGCGAACGTGGCGCGGAATGCCGCGAGCTGCCAGCCGGCGAATCCGCAAAACTTGATGGCGGCGCCGCCGGTCGAGAACAACACGGCGGCCGCGACGATCTTGGCTCTAGGGCTCATCGTGGCGGGGAATATATTAGGCCCATGGAGGTTCAGGTCTTCGGCGTGCGCAAGAGCTCGGAGACGCGCGCGGCGCTGCGGTTCTTCGCCGAGCGGCGCATCAAGGTGCATTTCGTGGACCTGAACGAGCGGGCGGCCGCCGTCGGCGAGCTGCGGCGCTTTGCGCAGAAGTTCGGCGTCGCCGCATTGATCGATCGCGAATCTCGCCGCTACGGTGAGCTCGGCCTGCGCTCGGCGATGCTCAGCGACGAGCGCTGGCTGGAGAAGCTCAGCCTGGAGCCGCTGGTGCTCCGCATGCCGCTCGTCCGCAACGGCCAACAGCTCACCATCGGCGCCGCACAGGAGACCTGGAACGAGTGGTACGCCGCCTCAAAGTCCTAAGCGTCGCGCTGTGCACCGCCTGCGCGACCGGTGGAGGGAGAATCCCCGTGAGCGCTGACGAGCTCCGCCCCGCCGTCGATTCGCTGTTCTCGGCGTACACGGGCCAGGCCGTCCCCGGTGCCAGCGTCGTCGTCGTCCGCGACGGTCAAGTCGTCCTCCGCCGCGCCTACGGCATGGCTGATCTGGAACGCCGCGTGGCGGCGACGCCGGAGACCGACTATCGACTCGCATCGGTCTCGAAGCAGTTCACCGCGACCGCCATCATGCTGCTCGCGAAGGACGGCAGGCTCCGTTACGACCAGCCGATCCGCGACTTTCTGCCGGAGCTGCCGGCAGCGACACGGGACGTCACCGTGCGGAATCTGCTGAATCACACGTCAGGTCTGGTCGACTACGAGGATTTGATTCCGGACTCTCGCACCACCCAGCTCAACGACAACGATGTGCTCGCCTACCTCGCGGCGAAGGACTCGCTGTACTTCGCCGCCGGCACGCAGTACCGCTACAGCAACTCCGGCTACGTCCTCCTCGGAATGATCGTCGCGCGCGCGGCCGGCATGTCACTGCCGGCGTTCCTGCGGGCCCGGATCTTCGAGCCGCTCGGGATGCGCGCGAGCGTGATGCACGTGGAAGGCAGCGACACGGTGCCGCACCGGGCGTTCGGTTATTCGCCCCAGGGCGGCGGCTTCATGCAGACGGATCAGAGCGTGACGAGCGCGACGCTGGGCGACGGCGGGATCTACACGAATGTGGACGACATGGTGCGGTGGGATGCCGCCCTCGCTCAGGCGACGTTGGTGGATACCGCGACGCTCACCCTCGCCACCACGCCGCCGCCATTGCCGGCCGGTGCCACCACGGAGTATGGCTTCGGCTGGTTCGTCGATACGTACCGCGGGGAGCGGCGGTGGCGGCACACCGGTGAGACCAGCGGCTTCCGCAACGCGATCCTCAGGTTTCCGAATCGGCGACTGACGATTGTGATTCTCACGAACCGCTCCAGCGGCGAGCCGCAGGCGATGGCGGAGCGGATCGCGGACCTTCTGCTCCCGCGTTAGCGCTCGATTCGATACCCGAACGTCCGCACCGTGACGATGTGGCGCGGAGTCGCGGGATCATCCTCGAGCTTGCGGCGGAGCATCGCAATGTGCGTGTCCACCGTGCGGCTCATGACGTCCTCGGCGTAGCCCCATACTTCGCGCAGCAATTCGAGCCGGCTGGCCACTCGGCCCCCGCGCTTGAGCAGCGCGACGAGGAGCGCGTACTCCTTGGGCCTGAGATCAACGCTGTGGCCGTCACGCCGTACCTGGTGACTCGCGAAATCGACTTTGACGTCGCCAAATCCGCTCAGCACGGCCTCGCCGGATGCCGTGCCTTCGCGCCCCCCCCTGATCCATTCGAGGAATTCGCCGGCGCGCTTGACGGTCGCGATCACGCGATCGTCGTCGAACGGCTTCAAGAGGTAATCAAAGGCCTGAATCTCGAACGCGTGCACCGCGTGCTCGTCGTACGCGGTCACGAAGACGATCGCCGGTGGCCGCTCCTCGCTGGCGGCCGCTGCGACCGCGAAGCCGTCGAGGTCGGGCATCTGAATGTCGAGAAAGACCAGATCCGGCGTGCCGCGCTTCAGCAGCTCGACGGCGTCGTGCCCATTGGCGCACTCGTCGATGCGCGTGACGGCGCCGATCTGCTGCAGCACGCCGCGCAGGCGCCGCCGGGCGGGCGCTTCGTCGTCAACGATGATCGCGCGCATGATCGGAAAATGGAATGTCGATGGTCGCGAGCGCGCCGCCGCCCGGGACGTTGGTCAACGCAAAACGATGTGCCGGTCCGTATAGCTCACTCAGCCGCGCGCGGGTATTCGCGATGCCGAGGCGCGCGCCGGAGCCCCCGCCGCCTCCGTCGCCGTTGCTCCCGCCGTTCGTGTCGCTCGACGGGAGGCCTGGGCCGTTGTCCCGAACCTCGAGGTGGAGCTGGTCGCCCTGGCGGGTCGCCGCAATCTCGAGCTGCGCGACACCGCCGTTGGGCAAGATGCCGTGCCGAATCGCGTTCTCGACGAGTGGCTGCAACAGCAGCGTCGGCACGACGGCCGCCGCGGCGCGCGGATCCACGCGGAATGTGACGCGCAGCCGGTCGCCGAAGCGCGCCTCCTGGATCGCGACGTAGTGATCGAGCAGCTCGAGCTCCTCCTCGAGCGTGACGAGCGGCCCGCGCTCGCGATTGAACGACTGGCGCAGCAGCTCCGACAGGCGCGTGATCATGCGGTTCGCCTGCTTCGGATCTTCCAGGACGAACGCCGAGATCGTGTGGAGCGTGTTGAAGAGGAAATGCGGTTGGAGCTGTCCGACGAGGGCGTCGAGCCGCGCCTGCACCAGCTGTGTCTCCAGTCGCGCGGCGCGCCAGGCGTAATAGAGTGCGGCGACCATCGCGTAGACCAGGACGTTGAACGTCCACCAGATCGAGATGCCGTCGGAGACGCCGCTCGGAAACGTATGCGGCGTCCGCCACAGTCCCAGCGCCCACTTGACTCCGCCCTCGAATCCGGCGCACCCGACGGCAATGAGCACCGCCATCGGCACGTGCACCGCGACGAGCAGCCACTGGCGGCGGATGCGCACGGCCCAGGCCGCAAAGGCGCACACCGGCGCCGTAAACAGCGCCCAGGTCCACCAGCCGGTCAATTGCCACGCCAGAATCCAGCTCCAGGACCGCGGATCCGCGGCGCCCGTTGACTGGTACCGCATCTGGATCGAGAAGAGCAGCGCCACGGCCGACCAGGCGGCAAAGACAATCAGGGCCCGCTTCATGAGCCTCATTGTACCATGCTATGAGGAACCGCGGGGGCCCGGGGCAGCGAGGCAGTCAGAACTCTGTCAAATTCACACAGTGAGCACACGCCGGCTCTTCGCCGGGCTCGGACGCAGGCTCACATTGGCTCATGCGCTACCTGACCTTCATTCTGATCGTGCTCAGCACCGATCGGGCGTCCGACCGCTCCGCCCTGTTGGCCGCCGACCGCGCGCTCGCTGACCGCACGCAGTCAGCCGGCGTGCGGGGATTTCTCCCGACGCTCTCTGACAGCGCGGCATTCCTGTATCCCGGTGCGCCGTTGCTGCGCGGTGCGCGCGACATTCGCGCGTTCGTGACGGCCTTGCCCGCCGAGTCCATCGGCAGAGTCACATGGACGCCGGCGTTCGCCGACGTGTCGAGCGACGGGACACTCGGTTACACGTATGGATGGACGCGCTCGAGCGGCGGACGCGGCAAGTATTTGGCATGCTGGCGGAAGAATGACGGCAGTTGGCGACTCATCGCGTATGCGCGCACGACGCCGGTCGCCGTGCCCGATTCGTTTTCACCACCTGCGCGCCGCGGCGATCCCGGCCCGCTGGTCCGCGGCCGGGCCGATCCGACAGAGCTCCGGCGGGCCGATTCGGCGTTCGCGGCGCTGTCGGTCGCGCAGGGCGCCAAGTCCGCGTTCCTGGCGTACGCCGCCGCCGACGCCGTCTCGTTCGGCGGTGGCCCGCAGATCACCGAGGGACGCGACGCGATCGGCGCGGCGTTCGATGGATTCCCGAGCGGCGCGGTGCTCGAGTGGTGGCCGGTTGGCGCCGAGATCGCGCCGTCCGGCGACCTCGGCTGCACGGTCGGAGAAGCGCGCATCACGAGCCTGCATCACTTCAGTAAGTATCTGACCGTGTGGCAACGCCAAGCGGACGGCTCGTGGCAGTTCGTCGCCGATGGCGGCAACGTCCGGCCGGCGCCTTAGCGCTTCAACGTCACCAGGATGCCGGGTCCGTCCGTCGGGCCAAACCGCGAGCCCGCCTCGGTCATGCTGACGAACTTCAGCGTGTAGATCTGCTCTGCGGGAATCGACTTCAGATACTCGACATCGCCCATGTCGCGGTCGTCGATATAGACGTGGATTCGCTCCATCGCCATGTCGTTGCGCACGCCCGGGAGCCTCGCGATGTCGCGTGAGCGCAGCCAGCGCGGCCGGAGCAGCTGTACCACGTCGAACGCGTTCGCCACGTTCGGCCGCGCGCGATCGATTTCCGACTCGGTGATCAACTTGCTGCTGCTCCTGGGCTCCTGCGCGGCAAGCGGCGGTGCACTCAACAGCGCGAGGCACAGGGTCGGCAGGAATCGCTGGATCATGGGATCCTCAAGGTTGTATCGCGAACCGTCAACGATAGCCGGCGGCCTGCAAGGAAAATAGCTCCGCGTACAGCCCGCCGCGCGCCACCAGCTCCTCGTGCGTGCCGTCGTCCACCAGCTCACCGCCCTTCAGGACGAGGATGCGGTCCGCCATCCGCACGGTCGAGAAGCGGTGTGAGATCAACACGGCCATCCGGCCCTTGGTGAGCTCCGCGAACCGCAGGAAGACTTCGTACTCCGCGCGGGCATCGAGCGCCGCGGTCGGTTCGTCCAGAATCAGCACCTGCGCGTCGCGCATGTAGGCGCGTGCCAGCGCCACCTTCTGCCACTCACCGCCCGACAGCTCCACGCCGTTGTCGAACCGCTTGCCGAGCATCTGGTCGTAGCCCTGGGGCACACGCTGCACGACGGAATCGGCGAGACTGCGCGCCGCCGCGTCGCGGATGCGCTTCTCGTCCATGAGCGCGTCGATCTGGCTGATGCCGATGTTCTCGCGCAGGACGAAATCGTAGCGCACGAAGTCCTGAAAGATGATGCCGATGTTCCGGCGCAGGCTCTCGAGGTCATAGTTGCGCAGATCGATCCCGTCGAGCAGCACCTGACCTTCATCCGGGTCGTACAGCCGCGCCAGCAGCTTCACGAGCGTCGTCTTCCCCGCCCCGTTCTCTCCGACGAGCGCGATACGCTCATGCGCCGCGAACCCGAACGTGAGATGCCGCACCGCCCAGCGCTGTGACCCGGGATAACGGAATCCCACGTTCTCGAACCGAAACCCTGACGCAATCGGCCTCGGGACTGGCCGGGCATCGGGCTGCGACGTAACCGTCGGTTGCACGTCGAAAAACGTGAACAAGTCGCTCAGGAAGAGGCTCTGCTCGTAAATCGACGACAGGGAGAGCAGCACGCCCTGGATCAAGCCGCGGCTCGACCGGAAGGAGCCCGCAAGAAACGTCAACGTGCCGATCGTGAAGTCGCCCATTACGGTGCGATAGATGATGACGCCGTACGCGCCGTAGTACCCGAGCGTGCCAAGGGTCACGAGCAGGCTCGACACGATGTTCCGCCGAATCGCGAGTCGTTTGTTGTCCTGATAGAACTTCTCCGACAGGTCGGCGAAGCGCCCGACCAAGAAATCCGAGAGGCCGAACAACTTTACTTCTTTCGCGGACTCATCCGATGCACCGATGTACCGCAGGTAATCGAGCAGGCGCCGCTCCGGCGTCCATTTGAAGAGCAGTGCGTAGCCGAGGGAAGCGAAGTGTGTCTCGCCGAGGAACGCGGGCAACACGGCGACCGTCAGCAGCAGCAGCAGCCAGGGCAATTGGATGAGCAGCACGCTCGCGAGGGAGATCAGCGTGATGAGATCCTGCGCCGTGCCGAGCAGCTGCGTAAACAGCGTCGATGCGCCTGTTTGGCGGCGCGCGCGCTCCAGGTGATCGTAGACCGCCGCGTCTTCGAACTGCGCGAGGTCGAGGGCGGCGGCGTGCCGCATCAGACGCACGCTCTGCTGGTTGGCGAACAAACCGGCGAGCAGGCTCTCGATCAGGGACGAGAGTCGCGCCAACCCTTCGCCCACCACGGCGATACCGAGCTCGAGCCCGACTAATCCGCCGAGGTGCCACCAATCGGGGGTGCCGCCGGCGCGCACGGTGCCGACGCCGGTGACGACGCCATCGATGATGAGCTTGCCGATCCATAGGACCGCGACCGGGATGAACGACCGCACGACCCGCAGCAGCAGGATGACAACGGTGTAGCCACGGTGGGTTTGGAAGACCAGGCGCAGGAGCGGCGGCACGTGTCGCAGCGCGGCGAGCCGTTCACTCCAGGTCGGCGGTGCGTCGGGGCTGGCGCCCTGAGCGGCACGCGCAGCGCGGTACAGCCGCCGTTTGCCCATGGGGCATTAACTTGGCACCAGGGGGAACGTCAGACTAGCCACTCATGCTACTCGCCATGATTTCCGCCGTCCAAATGCTGACGACGCAGGCGCCATCCACAGCGCTGACGCCGCACGACTCGGCATATCACGTGCTCAACCGGCTCGCCTACGGAGCGCGGCCCGGCGAGGCCGACAGCGTCGCGCGCTTCGGCGTGATGAAATGGATCGAGCGGCAGCTCGATGCCGACCACATTCCCGACGACCGTCTGGCCGCACGCGAGCGCGAGTTCAAGATCCTGAGCTACGATCGCGGTGACCTCGCGCAACGTTTTCGCGACGCGCAGCAGCAGCGCCGGCAGCTACAGCGCGAATCCGGCGATTCGTCCCCCCTCTCCGACAGGAGAGGGGGTCAGGGGGTGAGGGCGGCAGGGCCGATGCGCGAATTCCGCGAGCTCGGCGGCGAGCTGCAGGAGCTAGCGGTGGTTCGCGCGACGTTGTCTGAGCGCCAGCTCCGCGAAGTCATGGTCGACTTCTGGACGAACCACTTCAACGTCTTCGTGGGAAAGGGCGCCGACCGGTTCCTGTTGCCTTCCTATATAGAGGAGACGATCCGGCCGCGTGCTCTGGGGCGATTCGAGGATTTGCTCATCGCCACGGCCGAAAGCCCGGCGATGATGTTCTACCTGGACAACGCGCAGAGCGTGGCGCCTGGGTCCTCTCCCCCTGGCCCGGGGATGAGGTTGCGACGTCGCTTCGGCAGGAACGACATGCCGCAAGACAGGCAGCGGCGCCAACCAACCGGCATCAACGAGAACTACGCCCGCGAGCTGCTGGAGCTCCACACCCTGGGCGTCGATGGCGGATACACGCAGCAGGACATCATCGAGGTCGCCCGCATCTTCACCGGCTGGAGCATCGAGCGGCCGGACCGCGGCGCCGACTTCGTGTTTCACGATTGGGCGCACGACCCCGGCACCAAGCACGTCTTCGGCATGACGTTCCGGAACGACGGTCAGAACGAAGGCGTCCGGCTGCTCAAGTTTCTCGCGATGCAGCACGCGACGATGCACCACGTGAGCGCAAAGCTCTGCGCGCGGTTCGTGGCCGACGAGCCGCCGGACGGATGCGTCGATGCCGCCGTCGCCGCGTGGGAGCGCACACACGGTGACATTCGCGCCGTCCTGCGCGCGATCTTTTCATCGCCGGATTTCTGGGCGCCTCAGGCGGTCGGCGCCAAGGTCAAGACACCGTTCGAATTCGTCGTGAGCGCAGTCCGCGCTGCCGGGATCGAGCCGGACAGCACGCCGCGCCTCGCCGGGCTGGTCGGACGTCTCGGCGAGCCGCTCTACCAGCAGCCCGCCCCGACGGGCTACGCCGAGACGGAAGCGCATTGGGTGAATAGCGGTGCGTTGCTCGCGCGCATGAACGCCGCGATGGCGATTGCACGGCAATGTACCGGGATCCCGATGATCAACGATCACCAGGCGCTCGTGGACACGATCAACACGAGGCTACTCGGCGGCACGATGTCGGCGCACACGCGCAGTGTCATCGTGGAGCAGCTGTCGGACATCAATGACCCGGACCAGGCGCGCATCATGGCGGTCGGCCTGGCTCTGGGCGGACCCGATTTCCAAAGACAATGACAATCTCGCGACGCGTATTCGTGAAGGCGGGCGGCCTGGCCCTCGTAAGCCTCGGCTTGGATCCACTATTCATGGCGCGCGCGGCATTTGCGGCGCGGTTGCCCGTCCGCCCGTCCGCCCGTCGGGTTCTCGTCTGCCTCTTCCAACGCGGCGCGGTGGACGGCCTCAACATGATCGTGCCGCACGGCGATCCCGCGTACTACCAGGAGCGGCCAAGGATCGCCGTGCCCGCGAGCGACGTCATTGATCTCGACGGCCACTTCGGGCTGCATCCGAGTCTCGCGCCGCTGAAAGAGCTGTGGGACAACAAGTCGCTGGCGGCGATTCACGCCATCGGCTCACCGGATCAAACCCGCAGCCATTTCGACGCTCAGGACTACATGGAAACCGGCACGCCCGGTGTGAAGAGCACGGCCGACGGTTGGGCGAATCGGTTTTGCCAGCACGATCGCGAGCACGCCGACACGCCGTTCCGCGCCGTGGCATTCGGCCCGCAGCTGCCCCGGATTCTCGCCGGCAGCGCGCCGTCCCTGGCGATCGACGACCTGCAGGCGTTTGGCCTGCGGGTCCCACAGGAGGCCGCGCGCGACCGGCTCACGCGCGCGTTCGAGGAGCTCTACGACGGCGCCGGGACGGGACTGCTCGCCTCGTCGTCGCGCGAGGGGTTCGAGGCCGTGCAGATGCTGAAGCGCGCCGACCCGACGCAGTACACGCCGGCGAACGGCGCCGAATATCCGCCGGGTCGATTGGGAAAGACGTTGCTCCAGATCGCGCAGCTCATCAAATCGGACGTCGGGGTGGAAATCGCGTTCGCCGATTGCAGCGGCTGGGACACGCACGTCAACCAGGGCGCGAGCGACGGCCAGCTGAGCGCGCGGCTCCGCGAGCTTGGCTTCGCGCTTGCGGCGTTCAATCGCGATCTCGGCGAGCGGATGCAGAACGTCGTCGTGCTCACGATGTCGGAGTTCGGCCGCACCATCCGCGAGAACGGCAACAGCGGCACCGACCACGGCCACGCGACCGCCATGTTCGCGCTCGGCGGCCCCGTCAACGGCGGCCGCGTGCTCGGCCGCTGGCCGGGGCTCAGCGTCGAGCAGCGCTTCGAGGGCCGCGACGTCGCCGTGACGACCGACTTCCGCGACTTGTTCGGCGAAATTCTTGCCCGGCACCTCGGCGCGGCAGACCTGACCAGCGTTTTCCCCGGCTACGCGCCGGATGCCGCGAGGTTCGTGGGCGCGATCCGCGGCTAGGCGTTCGCCGCCGTGTCGAGACGAATGACGCCGTCACTCGCACCGTCTCGGATCGTGAGCCAATCGGTGCGCACGCGATCCCATTCCTGAATCACGAGCCCCTGGTCCTCGAACAGTGCGCGGATCTGACTCGGCCCAAATCCCGCGATCTCCTCGAGAATCGGCACGAGCACGGACAGCGCATCGTCGCTGATCACCGTGCGCTTGGCGATCTGCGCGACCTCGCGGGCTTCCGACGCGGCGATCGTGAAGCCGTCGCCGCGATTGACGTGCAACATCACCGGGATGTCCGACTGCCCGTCGCCCACATAGACGACCTGATCGCGCGGCACGGCGTGGCGTGTCCGGACTTCCTCGACCGCTGCGACTTTGCCGAAGCCGGCCGCGACGCGCTCCAGGGCATCGATCTGGCCGCCGTCTGACCGGAAGCGGAAGCGCGTCCCGACGACATGATCGGCCGGGACGATGCCGTCCAGCGCGGACAGCACGACTTCCTGTGGAGCGGCGGAGATCACGTAGAAGTCGAAGCGGTGGCCGTCGATACCCTGCCCGAGCAACCGTGCGAGCAGCTCGACGTTGCGCTTGAGCCGCACGCGCCGGCCGACTTCGAGCAGATCGTTGCGGGTGACGCGGCGGTATTCCGGATCGTGCGCGAGCATGTACGCCAGCTCCGCGCCCTGCTGCACGAGATTGAGCTGGGACAACGCCGTCACGCGCTCGCCGAAGCTCGTGATGCCCAGCATCTCGCTGAGCACGATCCCGGAATCGTTGAAGCTCAGCGTTTGGTCGAAGTCACTCGCCAGCAGGTAATGCCTCTTCATCAACGGCTCCCTCCGTTCGAGACCCGCACAAAAAAAACCCGCGCCATCGAGGCGCGGGCCGTTCTGTGCGTTGCGACTTAGCATCGCTTCAGGTGGCGCGCGCGCTCTCCGGGGGATTCCCGGTGTGCATGAGATTAAGGCAGCAGGCGCGCGACATCATGGACGAATGCTAGTCGGTCGGTACCCGTATGGTCAACGGCTCCCTGTCACAAGTGCGTCACGCTTATCGGCTTACGCTCTCTGCCGCCGTGATGTGCAGCTCGAGACGTTCCGCTTTGCGCACGGCCGAGATCGTGGCGCGCGCGCCGATGCGGTCGCCGGTCAATACGCGATGGAGATCGTCGACCCCGTGCACCGGCTGTCCGTCGAACGCGACGATGATATCGCCCGCTTGCAGACCCGCGCGGGCCGCCGGGCTGCTCGGCTCGATCGTCGTGATCAGCACGCCGCTCGGCTGAATCAGCCGATGCGCGCGCACGGCGAGCCGCGGCAACGCGACGTTCTGGCCGCCGACCCCGATGCGCGCGCGCCGCACGTGGCCGTACGCGATGAGCTGTCCGACGGCGAGCTTCACCGTGTTCACGGCGACCGCGAAGCAGATCCCTTGCGCGGGCAGAATCACGGCGGTGTTCACCCCGATCACCGAACCACGGGAATCGAGCAGCGGACCGCCGGAGTTCCCCGGGTTCAGCGCGGCATCGGTTTGGATCACGTTGTCGATCAATCGCCCGGAGACCGAGCGAAACGAGCGACCCAGCGCGCTGACGACACCGGCCGTCACGGTGCTTTGAAATCCCAGCGGATTGCCGATGGCGATGACGACCTGGCCGACGCGGAGCGCCGCGGAGTCTCCCAATGGAGCGACCGTGTGCGGCGCCGTATCGACGCGCAGCACGGCGAGATCCGTGTCGGGGTCGTCACCAACGAGCTCGGCGCGCAGGCGCCGGCCATCGGGAAAGGCGACGTCGGTTTTCGTCGCGCCGTGCGCGACGTGACTGTTCGTGAGAATGAAGCCGTCAGGCGTGAAGACGAATCCGGAGCCGTGTCCCTGCGTCTCCCGTCCGGGGCCGCGTGAGCGGCGGTGATGGACGTCGACGCTGACGACGGCGGCCGTCACGCGCTCGACGACGCCGCTGACCGCGCGGGAGTAGGCGTCGAGCAACTCTCCATCATCGGCAGAACTTGGAACGGCGGGAGCGCGCGGCGCCGAGTCGCTCGCCGACCCGCCGTCGGCAATCGCGAGTTGTGGGTTCATGCCTACGAAACGCCGGGCGGTTCCTGAAGTCGTATATTCGACCTCGCATGCGAGATGCCATGCAGGCGCTGCTCCGGCAGGCGAGCGATGCAAAACGGTCAGGCGACTTCTGGCGCGCGGCGGCGGCGATCCTGAGCGGCTGGGCGGGCGGCGCGCGCCTGGAGATCCGTTACCAGGGGATCAACGAGTCCGGACTCGTCAGCGCGGGCGTCGACGATCGCACCGGCCGTACGCTCACCGCCGACTGGCGTGATCCCGATGGGCGGCACGTCCAAGCGACGCTCGCCGGCGCCCCCGCCGCGATGCCCGCATCCGAGCTCGAGACGGTCGTCGAATTCGCGACCCGGCTCGCCGTCCTCGTCGGCCGCCGCGCCGCGCTCGAGCGCGAGCGACGGCTCGGCACGTTCGTCGTCGAGCTCGCGCGCTGGCTCCTGGCGGCGCCCGAAACCCAATTGCTGCTGCGCTACACACTCCAGAGCCTGATGGAGCTGGTCGAGGCGCAAGGCGCATTCGTCGCACTGAAGCAGCCCGATGGGGAGCTGCGCGTGTCACCCGCGCTCGGCGACGCCGCGCGCGTCGAGGGCCTGGCCTTGGGACTCGAAAGCAGCGCCACCGGGCGCGTCGTCCGCAGCGGTGAGCCGATCATTACGCCGGACCTCCGCACCGAAGCCGACACGAGCCCCATCGCGAATTCCCTCGCCGAAGGCGTTCGCGCGGCAATGATCGCGCCGCTCAAGACGTCGCACGGGACCGTCGGCGCCGTGGGTTTGCTGCGGTTCGAGCGCGCGGGTATGCCCGCTACGCCGCCGTTCAGCCTGAACGACCTCCACTACGTCTCCGCAGTCGGCGCGCACATCGCGGGCGGTATCGAGCTGTCCGAAGCCGTCGCTGCGACGCGCGCCGCGGCCGATCGCGCCCGCGCGATGGTCGATGCGAGCCCGTTGCCGATGGCCCTCGTCGACACGGGCGGCACGGTGCGGCAGGTCAACGAAGCGGCGATTCACGTCTTCGGTATCGCCAGCAAGGACGCCGCCATCGGCAAACACCTCGAAAAACTCGGCCTGTCACCGAGCGGTCTGACGGTGCGGTTGATGCTGGCGGGCCGGCAGGAAGGCGAGCCGTGGCATGGGCGCGTGCTGGTGACGCAGCAGGGACAGGGCGAACGGCGAATCTGCGATTGCACCGTGACCGACCTGCGCGGGCTCGGCTCACACGACCTGCTCGTGGCATTGTACGACCGCACCGAGGAGCTCCGAGCACAACGCGAGCTCATCGCGCGCGAAAAGCTCGCCACCGTCGGCGAAATCGCGAGCGGCGTGGCGCACGAAGTGAACAACCCGCTCGCCGCCATTCGCATGGAGGCCGAGCTGCTCGGCCGCTCCACGCGCGACACGGAGGCGAGCTCGGCGGCGGCGACGATCGTGCGGGAGGTCGACCGCGCGGCCCGCATTGTCCGCAGCCTGCTGCGCTTGGCGCGCCGCGCGGACATCACGCCGGTGCGGGTCCAGTTGAACGAGCTCGTGCGCGACGTCGCCGAGATTCGCCAGCGCGTGCTGCGGGCCGACAACATCGAGGTCCGGACGCGGATGGATCAGGGCGCCGAGGCGGTGCTGGGTCTGGGTCAGGAGCTGCAGCAAGTCGTGATCAATCTCATGACAAACGCGGAGCACGCCGTGCGCGGCCGTCCCAACGCAGTCATCGAGCTGGCAACGGAAGCGCGCGAGGATTGGGTGCGACTGACGGTCGAAGACTCCGGGGCGGGAGTGCCGGCGGACGTCCGCAGCCGCATCTTCGATCCGTTCTTTACGACGAAAAGCCCCGACGAGGGGTCGGGGCTTGGACTGTCGATCTGTCAGCGCGTGGTCGCCGAGGTGGGCGGCCGCATCTGGCTGGAAGACTCGGAGACGCTGGGTGGCGCGAAGTTCGTCGTCGAGCTGCCCGCGGCGCCCGTGCAGGAAAACGCGATCGGCTAGGCTTCCACAATCTGCCGGCGGTACAGCGCCAGCGTCGCCAGGCCGTACACGCCGATCGCGAGCAGCAATGCGCCGAGCGCCCAATGCGGGCCGAGCTGCCAGATGCCGGCTGCGATGTAGCCGATGCTCGCGATGAGTCCCAGGCCGATGACTTCCTTGCGCGCCATCAGAATGCCGAACACATATCCCCAGCTGAATCCGGCGAGGCCGAGGAAGATGACGGCGTTGGGAATGATCTTCGTGGGATCGATGAGATTGAGTCCACCCGCGAATGCGCAGAACAATCCGATGACGGTGTACGTTGCGAGGTGGAGCGCCAACGGCAAGGGCAGCGTGCCCATCTTGTTGAAGGTCATGCGATAATAATAGCACACATGCAGGCGACCCGGACGTACCTCGAGCTCAAGAACCCTGCGCAATTCAAGGCGGCCTTCGGGACGTTTCCCGACGTCGCCATCGCACGCCAACCGCATCCCTCGCCGGACCTCTATCGCGCGTGCTATCGGACCGTGGGAAAAGCGTTTCATTGGTTCGACCGCTGGGATTGGTCGGACGAGACGATTGCAAAACATCTCGCCGATCCGGCTATTCAGCTGTACGTGGCGACCCGGGCCGCCGATCTGGCCGGGTGGTACGAGCTGCGGCGTGTGGCGGAAGATGATTCGGTCGAGATCGCGTATTTCGGAATCGTGGCGGCGCAATTCGGCCGCGGATTCGGCAAGCATCTCTTGTCCAGCGCCGTCCGCGATGCCTGGGCGCTCAGGCCCAGCCGCGTGTGGCTGCACACCTGTACCCTGGATCACCCCAACGCGCTGCCGAATTACCTCGCGCGCGGCTTCACGCCTTATCGCACCGAAACGTACGAAGTAGATTCCCGCACGTGAATTTCAACGTTCCGCATTTCAACTTTCAGCTCACGCGCAAGCGCAAGTTCATCATCGCAGGGATCCTCATCACCCCGATCTTGCTGTTTGCGCTGTACACCTGGTCGGCGCTGAATTGGAGCTACTCCGAGGGTGAGCGCGCCGGGTTCGTCCAGAAGTTCTCCCACAAGGGCTGGCTTTGCAAAACCTGGGAAGGCGAGCTCGCGATGGTCGCGATGCCCGGCACCAACCCCGAGAAGTTCTATTTCAGCGTTCGCGATGAGACCGTGGCGCAACACATCAACGAATCGATGGGCCGGCGTGTGAGCCTGACCTACGAGCAGCACAAGGGCGTCCCGACATCCTGCTTCGGCGAGACGGAGTACTTCGTCGTCGCCGTGAAAGTGTTGCCGCAATGACCACGAACAGCTTCGGCGCCCGGGCCACGCTGCAAGCCGGTGGCCGATCCTACGAGATCTACCGTCTGGACGCGCTCGAGCGCCGTGGCCTTCCCATCGCTCGGCTCCCCTACTCGCTGAAGATCCTGCTCGAGAATCTGCTGCGCCGAGAAGATGGGCGCGTCGTCTCGGGGCAAGACATTGAGAACTTGGCGCGTTGGGAGCCGCTCAAACTGCCGGACGAAGAAATCGCGTTCATGCCCGCCCGCGTGCTGTTGCAGGACTTCACCGGCGTACCCGCAGTGGTAGACCTCGCCGCCATGCGCGACGCGATCGTGCAGATGGGCGGGGATCCGAAGCGGGTAAACCCCCTGCTTCCCGCCGAGCTCGTCATCGACCACTCCGTGATCGTGGACGAGTTCGGGACGCCGCGCGCGTTCCAGGTGAACGCCGATCTCGAGTTCCAACGCAATCGCGAGCGTTACGCGCTGCTGCGCTGGGCCCAAAAGGCGTTCACCGGCTTCAAAGTCGTCCCGCCGGACACGGGGATCGTGCATCAGGTGAATCTCGAGTACTTGGCACGCGTGGTCTTTACGTCGGACGGGCGGACGGGCGGACGGGCCGACGGTCCGCCCCAAGCGTACCCCGATACGCTGGTTGGGACCGACTCTCACACGACGATGATCAACGGACTCGGCGTCGTCGGCTGGGGCGTCGGCGGCATCGAAGCGGAAGCGGCGATGCTCGGCCAGCCCGTGTCGATGTTGATTCCCCAGGTGATCGGGTTCCGCCTGACCGGCCGCCTGAGCGAAGGAGCGACCGCGACCGATCTCGTGCTCACGATCACGCAGATGCTGCGCGCCAAGGGGGTCGTCGGAAAGTTCGTGGAGTTCTTCGGGCCCGGCGTCTCGACCTTGCCGCTCGCCGACCGCGCGACGATCGGCAACATGGCGCCGGAATACGGCGCAACGATCGGCATCTTCCCGGTCGATCAGGAGACGCTGCGCTACCTCGAGTTCACCGGCCGGCCGCCCGAGCTCGTCGAGCTCGTCCAGGCCTATACGAAGGAACAGGGGCTGTTCCACACGCCGAATGCGCCCGAGCCCGTCTATACCGACTCGCTCGAGCTGAACCTCGCGACGGTCGAGCCCAGCATGGCCGGCCCGCGCCGGCCGCAGGATCGCGTCGGCCTGCGGGAAGTGCCGCGCAAGTTTGCGGAAGCTTTGCCGTCGCTGGTGAAGCCGTCCACACCACCCGCGGTCGTCGCCGCCTCCTCCGCGGGTACCACGCCGGTCGGACGATGGGAGGGAGAAGGCGGCCAAGCGGGATTGCTGCCGCCGCGCCCGTCGCACGCCAACATCAAGATCGACGACATCGACCACGTGCTGAAGCACGGCTCGGTCGTGATCGCCGCGATCACGAGCTGCACCAATACATCGAATCCGTCGGTGATGGTCGCGGCCGGCCTCATGGCGAAGAAGGCGGTCGAGCGCGGCCTGAAGACCCAGGCGTGGGTCAAGACGAGCCTCGCGCCCGGCTCGAAGGTCGTGACCGACTATCTCGAGCAGGCCGGTCTCATGAAGCCGCTCGAGGCGCTGCGCTTTCATCTGGTGGGCTACGGCTGCACGACGTGCATCGGCAACTCGGGACCGCTGCCTGAAGTCGTCTCGAACGGCATCGCGGAGTGCGACCTCGTCGTCTGCTCCGTGCTCTCCGGCAACCGCAACTTCGAGGGCCGGATCCAGCAGGAGGTCCGCGCCAACTATCTCGCGTCGCCGCCGCTCGTCGTGGCGTATGCGCTCGCGGGCCGCATCGACATCGATTTCCATAACGAGCCGCTCGGCACCGCGAAAGACGGCAGGCCGGTCTTCCTGCGCGACATCTGGCCGTCGGAGAAGGAAGTCGCCGACGTCATCGCCCGCTCGATTCAGTCGAGCATGTTCCGCAAGAGCTACGCGCAGGTGTTCAATGGCGACGAGCGCTGGCGCGGCCTGCCCGTGCCGGAAGGCGATCGCTTTGCGTGGGAGCCGTCGTCGACGTACATCCGCCGCCCACCCTACTTCGACGGCATGCCGAAGGAGCCGGGACCGGTCCGCGACATCAGAGGCGCGCGTGTGCTGTGCCTGCTGGCCGACAGCATCACGACCGATCACATCTCGCCGGCCGGCTCGATTCGCAAGACGAGCCCCGCCGGCCAGTATCTCGTGGGCCACGGCGTGCAGCCGCTCGACTTCAATTCCTACGGCGCGCGGCGCGGCAACCACGAAGTCATGGTGCGTGGCACGTTCGCCAACGTGCGGCTCAAGAACCAGCTGGCGCCCGGAACCGAAGGCCCCTTCACGGCGCATCTGCCGGCCGGCGAGGTGATGACGATCTATGACGCCTCGCTCAAGTACGCTGCCGAAGGGACGCCGCTGATTGTCCTGGCCGGCAAAGAGTACGGCTCCGGCTCGTCGCGCGACTGGGCCGCGAAGGGACCGCGGTTACTCGGCGTGCGCGCTGTGATCGCCGAGAGCTTCGAGCGCATCCACCGATCCAACCTCGTCGGCATGGGCATTCTGCCGCTGCAATTCCTTCCCGGGCAGAACCCCGCCTCGCTTGGCCTGACGGGCAAGGAGCGGTTCGATATCGTGGGCTTGAGTGAGATGCCGAAAGAGCTGGCCGTGACGGCCACGACGGACGACGGCAAGGCGAAGAGCTTCAAGGTGCTGGTGCGGATCGATACACCGCAGGAGCATCAGTACTACCGGCACGGCGGCATTTTGGAATACGTGCTGCGCCAGCTCGCGAAGAGCTAGCTCGCGTTCAAGAAGTTCTCGAGCTCGGGAGGCGGCACGGCGCCCACGCGGCGCGCGACTTCTTTCCCGCCACGAAACAGGATCAGCGTCGGAATCCCGCGCACGCCGAACCGTTGCTGCGTGACCGGATTCTTGTCCGTGTCGAGCTTCAAAACCAGCATCTGCCCCGCGCGACGGTGTGCGACGTCGTCGAGCAACGGCGCCATGATCTTGCACGGCCCGCACCAATCGGCATAGAAATCGACGAGCACGGGGACTGTCGTGTCCGCGGTCACCTGCGCGAACGTCGCGTCCGACACCGCGACCGGCCGGTCGAGCAGAATCGGGCGGCCGCAGTTGCCGCATTTCGGTCGCTGCTCGACGCGCGCGAGGTCGACACGATTCAAGGTTTCGCAAAATGGACAGGCGACAGTGGCCGTGGGCTTGTCGGTGGCAGCCTGTGTCATAGTCGAAGTATACCTCGTCGCCTTGCCTACGTCCGAAGATGAAGCCGTTTTCACCATGAGTTGCTGCCCTGTTTACCCGCGTCGCCCCACATTGTCCTGAGCCCATTGCACGAGGAAGCACGGTGATCATCACGAAAAATATCGGAGCTGCCGACGCGGGGATTCGCGCACTGTTGGCGGGCTTGCTGTTGTTCTGGTCGGCGACGTTGCAGGACCGGCCGTTGATTGCGCTGGGACTTGGGTTCCTGGCACTGTTGCTGCTCGGCACGGCGCTGTTTCGGATCTGCCCGCTGTACACGTTCTTCCGTCTCAATACCGGCCGGCGGAGCGGGGCGCAGCCTCATCTGAGTTAGGTCCGTCGCAAAAGAAAGCCCCCGGAGCTCGAGCCCCGGGGGCTTCGTGTTCCCGCGTTCAGGCTTTCAGCTTCTTCTCGGGAACGACGTCCAGCTTGATCTCCCGCGGTTTCGCCTTCTCGACCTTGGGGAGAATCACCGTCAGCACGCCGACCTCGTACTTCGCCTCGATGTGCTCGGGGTCCACCGTCGTGGGAAGCGTGAAGCTCCGCTCGAAGGCGCCATAGGTCCGCTCATAGCGATGGACCTTCTCGGCCTTCTCCTCGGCGAACTGCTCCTTGTTGCCCCGAATCGTAAGCACGTTGGCCTCGACCAGGATCTTCACAGCATCCGGCTTCACGCCGGGGATCTCGGCGACGATGCGGACATGAGTGGGCTCCTCGAAGATGTCCACCACGGGGGTCCATGCCGCGGTCGCGACATCGCCGATCTGCCACTCAAGGCCGAGCAGCGGCTCGTTGAAGATGCGGCCCATGCGGCGCTGCAGGTTGATCAGCAGCTCGGTCATCGGGTCGGCGGGGGTTCTGCGGGTCACTCCGAACATCGGTTCACCTCCTGTGAGCGTAGCACTCTGCGTTACGCGCACAACTTCGCACTGCAGCGGTGAATCCACGTTGAACTCGTGCTGAAAAAACTCTCAGCCCCCACGTCGTGCCGTCGGCGCGAGGGCTGAAGGCCATCGGATTTCTCGTTCCTGTACCGGTCGTCCCGGTGAACATGCGGCCGATGGCTTTGCGTCGGATCCCGCATTTGGTCACCCGCCCGGTGACCGCGTGCAACATACGCCGGCGGGACTGAAGCAGCGGTGAAACGAGTGTGAGACTTAGCGGTCGGGGACG
>DATJKA010000011.1:0-16806 GCA_035491815.1 Gemmatimonadales bacterium
CGTCCGACGCCGCCGTTGTGCGTAAAGCTGTCGGCCGAGATCGTGGTGCCGGCGCCGATGCAGTGCGCCAGCACGCCGCCGCCGCCGTAATACGTCTTGCTGCCGTCCGGATTCGTGACCTCGAGCGTGTGCCCCACCGAATCGACGGCGACGGTACAGGGCCGTCCCGCGGTCGTGTCCTGCGCGGGATTCCCCTGCACCAGCAGCAGCGCGGCGATGAGCGGCATCATTGGTTCGGCAGCACGAATTGACCGCCCGTCCCGTGGGGACGCTTCGTGGCGATCTTCTTGAACTCGGGATCGGAGGTGAAGCCGTCGCCTTCCATGTGACGGCCCGGCTCGTCCCACACGAATGCCTTCTCCGAGCTTACCTCGTTGCGGATCTGGCTGTAGTCCATCACTTCCGTGCGCAGCGTCGCCCCATCCTTGTTGCGGACCACGACGACGTTGCCGCGCGCTTCCATGTCCCCCGTGCGCCAGTGATGCGTGCCTTCCTTCGACGTCAGCGTCGACGTCGGATTTCCGGCGGCATCGTAGAACGTGACGTTCACGTTGCGGAGCTCGGCGCGCTGGGTGTTCGAGAAGAAGTACGCCGTGTCGGCCCGCACGCGCGCGCGCAGCACGCCCGCTTCCGTGACGTAGTGGCTCATGCCGAGCAGCACCTGGTCGGCGCTGTCGAGCACGGCCTGCGTCGCGGCGACCGGCGTTCTATTCTTGCACGCGCCGACGACAAGGAAAACGGCGACCAGGGCGCGCTTCATACCGCTCCTGCTTTCATCAGATCATGCAGATGCACGATGCCTACGACTTTCTTGTCTCCATCGAGTACCGGGAGCGCCATGATGCCGTGACGCTCCATCACGCCGACGGCGGCGCTCGCCAGCTCCTCGGCCCCCGTGGACTTCGGCGTCTTCGTCATGACGTCGCGGACCGGCATATCGAGAAATCGATCGGTGCGCTCCATCAACCGCGTCAGATCGCCCGCGGTCACCACGCCGGTCAGGATGCCGCGCTTGTCCACCACCGCGACCGTCCCGCGTTTCTCCGCGAGCAGCATGACGCATTCGCGCATGGGACGGTCCGGAGTGAGCAGCGGCAGGTCCTGCGTCAGCATCACGTCGGCGACGCGCAAGAGCAGCTTGCGGCCCAGCACGCCGCCCGGATGCAGCGCGGCGAAGTCTTCGCGCCGGAACTTCTTCACCTCGAGCAACGTCACCGCGAGCGCGTCGCCCAGAGCCAGCGCCACCGTTGTACTCGCCGTGGGCGCGAGAGTTTCCGGGCAGGCCTCCTCGGCGACCGACGCATCGAGGACGACCGTCGCCTGACGGCCGAGCGGCGAGTCGGCGGCGCCGATCAGGGCCACAATCGGGACGCCGAGCCGCTTGAGCTGGCTGATGAGCCCGAACAGCTCGTCCGAAGCGCCGCTCTTCGACAGGACGATCGCCACGTCGTCGCGGCCGACGATGCCGAGGTCGCCGTGCAGCGAGTCGACGGGATGCAGGAACGTCGCCGGCGTGCCGGTGGACGTGAACGTCGCCGCGATCTTGCGCGCGATCAGCCCCGACTTGCCGACGCCGGACACGATGAGCCGGCCTTTGGCGCCGGCCAGGATCTCGACGGCGCGCGCGAACGCGGGGCCGAGCGTGTCGGCGAGGCGCTGCACGGCCGCGGCCTCGAGGGCCAGGACGCGCTTGCCGCGATCGACGAGCTGCTTACCGGGCCCGGGGCCCGGGGACCGGGGTTCGGGCGTGCGCTTCACGGGCTTAGGCACGGACACCTTCTCTCACCCGCTGCCAGATCTCGAGCGCGAGGCCCACGATCGCCGGCAGCTGATCGAGCGGCACCATGTTCGGCCCGTCCGACGGCGCGCGCGCGGGATCGGGATGCGTTTCGAGGAAGAAACCGTCCGCCCCCGCGGCCGCGGCGGCGTACAGCAACGGCGGAATGAAATCGCGTTGCCCGCCGCTCGCGCCGTCCTTGCCCTGCCCCGGCTGCTGCACCGAATGCGTAGCGTCGAAGATGACCGGGGCCCCGCAGGCCGCGCGCAGCCGCGGGAAGCTCCGCATGTCGACGACCAGATCGCCGTAACCGAAGAACGTGCCGCGCTCCGTGACCGCGACTTCGGGTGCGCCGCCCGCGCGCACCTTCTCGACCGCGCCCCTCATCTCTTCGGGGCTCATCCACTGGCCCTTCTTGATGTTCACGGGCCGGCCCGCTTTTCCTGTCGCGACGAGCAAATCGGTTTGGCGGCAGAGAAACGCCGGGATCTGGAGGACATCCGCGACGCGCGCCGCGACCGGCACTTGCGCCGGCTCGTGCACGTCGGTGAGGATCGGCAAGCCGGTCGCGCGGCGCACGCGCTCGAGCGCCGAGAGGCCCGCTTCGAGGCCCGGCCCGCGCGGCGCGGTCAGGCGAGAGCGATTCGCCTTGTCGAACGACGCCTTATAGATGACGGCAATGCCGAGCTTGACCGCGAGCTCGGCCAGGGCTTCGCCCACGCGGACGTTGAGGTCGTCGGATTCGACGACGCACGGGCCCGCGATGAGAAACGGGCTGCTCTCCGAACCGAACCGCGCCGCCATGTCAGTCCGTCAGCTCGGCCAGCGCGCGCGACGCCTCGTCGCGCGGATGGAGCTTGTGGTAATCCACCGCCGCGCCCACGAAGCCGGCGAACAGCGGATGCGGCCGCATCGGCCGCGACTTGAGCTCGGGATGGAACTGGCAACCGATGAACCACGGATGCTCGGGGAGCTCGATCATCTCGACCAGCGATCCGTCCGGCGACAGCCCCGACGCGCGCAATCCGTACTCCGCGAGCACGTCGCGATACGCGTTCGAGACCTCGTACCGATGGCGATGCCGCTCGCTCACCTCGGTCGCGTTGTACGCCTGCGCCACGCGCGAGCCGGGCCGCAGCCGGCAGGGATAGGCGCCCAGCCGCATCGTGCCGCCCATCTCCTGAATCCCTTCCTGCGAGCGCATCAGCGCGATCACGGGATTCTCGCACTCGGGCGCGAACTCGCTCGAGTTGGTGTCGGGAATCTTGCAGACGGTGCGCGCAAACTCGATGATGGCGGTCTGAAGGCCGAGACAAATGCCGAAGAACGGCAGCTTGTGCTCGCGCGCCCAACGGATCGCCTCGAGCATCCCTTCGACGCCGCGCACGCCGAAACCGCCGGGCACCAGCAAGCCGTCATAGCCCGCGAGCAGCTCTCCAGCGGTTTCCTGGTCCGTGAAGCGATCGGACGCGATCCATTGGATCTGCACGCCCGATTCGTTCGCGATGCCGCCGTGCACCAACGCCTCGTGAATGCTCTTGTAGCTGTCGGCCAGCTCGGTGTATTTGCCCACCACGGCGATCCGCACGGTCTGCGGCGGATGCAGGATCTTGTCCACCATCGCCGCCCAGGCGCGGAGGTCGGGCTCTTTCGTCTCGAGATGGAGCCGCGTGCAGACTTCCTTGTCGAGTCCCTGGTCGTGGAGCTTCAGCGGGATCTCGTAGATCGATTTCACGTCGGGACTCTCGACCACGCAGCCGAAGTCGACGTTGCAGAACTGCGCGATCTTGCGCTTCAAGTCTTCCGACAGCGGCCGCTCGGTGCGGCAGATCAGGATGTCGGGCTGGATTCCGATCTGCATCAGCTCGCGGACCGAGTGCTGCGTGGGCTTGGTTTTCAGCTCCGCGGTCGCGGCGATGAACGGGACGAGCGTCAAATGAATGAAGAGCGTGTTGTCGCGGCCGACTTCCTGGCGGAACTGGCGGATCGCCTCGAGGAACGGCAGCGACTCGATGTCGCCGACCGTGCCGCCGATCTCGGTGATCACCACGTCGTGCTCCGGAGCCAACCGCCGGATCGCGCCCTTGATCTCGTCCGTGATGTGCGGAATCACCTGCACCGTCGAGCCCAGATACTCGCCGCGCCGCTCCTTCGTAATGACGGAGAGATAGATGCGGCCGGTCGTCACGTTGTTCACCTGCGACAGCGACCGATCGATGAACCGCTCGTAATGGCCGAGATCGAGGTCGGTCTCCGCGCCGTCGTCGGTGACGTAGACCTCGCCGTGCTGGAACGGCGACATCGTCCCCGGGTCGACGTTGATGTAGGGATCGAATTTCTGGATCGTGACCTTGAGCCCGCGTTCGGCGAGCAGGCGGCCGAGCGACGCCGCGGCGATTCCCTTGCCCAGGGAACTCACCACGCCTCCAGTCACGAAGATGTATTTCGTCCCGCTCACGAACTCACCTCTTTCATTTGGCGAGTGATCTTCGCTTCCGCCCACTCGAGATCGGCCGGCGTATCGATCCCTGGCGCCGCCGGCTCATCGAACAGCGTCACGCCCATCGGAATTCCGTGCAGCAACGGCCGGAGCTGCTCGAGCCGCTCCCACTTCTCTTCAGGAACGGGAGGTAGCCGCACCCAGGCCTCCAGCGCTTCACGCGTGTACGCGTACACGCCCACGTGCTGGTGGTAAACGACGTCGCCGGTGCCGTCCCGATCGAACGGGATCGGCGCGCGCGAGAAGTACACCGCCCGGCCGCGCGCATCGACGACGACTTTCACACGCGCCGGGTCGTTCACGAGCGCGGGCTCGAGCGATCCGGCGGCGGTGCCGAGCGGATCGCCGCCCTCGAGGCACGCGAGCGCGCCGCGTACGGCGGCGGCCGCCACGAAGGGCTCGTCACCCTGCACGTTGAGAATGAAGTTGAAGCTGCTAAATCCCGGTTTGGCAATGACTTCAGCGACGCGCTCGGTACCCGAGGTGTGATCGGGCGACGTCATGACGGCCTCGAGCCCTGCGTCGGTCACGACCTTCGCGATCTCGCGCGCGTCCGTCGCAACCACCAGGCGATCGCAAAGCCTCAAGTCGGCGATGCGGCGACTGACGAGGAGGATGAGGGGTTCGCCACCGAGGGGGAGGAGTGGCTTACGTGGCAGCCGGGTCGAGCCCAGCCGTGCAGGAATCACGCCAAGGACGGGCACGGGGGAACATACAAAATCTGTGCCGCGGAGTCTAGCCCGAGGCTATGCGGGGACGGCTGTGGACCTTACGACCTTCAAGAAGTTTTCGAGGATGCGCTTCCCGTGCTCCGTCCCGATGGACTCGGGATGGAATTGGACGCCGTACGTCGGATGGTCGCGGTGCTTCATCGCCATGATCTCGGCGGCGTCCCCCTGGCGGCCGGCGCTCATCGCCGTGACGACAAGCTCGGCGGGCAGCGACGCGGGTTCGACGACGAGCGAGTGATAGCGCATCGCGATGAAGGGGCTCGGCACGCCGTCGAACAGCTCGTCGTCCGAGTGCACGATCGGGCAGGTCTTGCCGTGCATGAGGCGCGGCGCGCGGACGATCTTCCCGCCGAACGCCTCGCCGATCGCCTGATGACCGAGACACACGCCGAGCATGGGCACCTGCCCCGCGAGCGCGCGCACGAGCGGTACCAGGATGCCCGCCTCCGCCGGCGTCTTGGGCCCGGGCGACAACACGACGGCGGTGGGCTTGAGCGCCTCGACGTCGCCGACGCTGAGCGCGTCGTTGCGATACACGACCGGCTCCTCGCCCAGCTCGCCGAGGTACTGCACGAGGTTGTACGTGAACGAGTCGTAGTTATCGAGCACGAACAGCATGCTCAATACTACTGGGAGACGCGCTTCTTTTCTACAAGGACGGCGCGACTCTGCACGCCGAGCGTGTACGCGGCGCGGAACGTCCCCTCGACGCCGACCCGCGTGCCGCGCGACGGCGCTCCCCCGCCCTGCGTCACCACGGGAATCGTGCCGGTCTGGTCCTGGACCTCGTAGGCCCCGTAGCCCAGCGCGCCGATCGACTGTTCCACCGTGCCGGCGATCCGCACGACCTTGCCGTCGTACTTGCCGGGATCGGCGAGCAGGCTCTTGATCGAGGTGGTCTTGGTGTTGCACGCCATCAGTGCAGCCACGACGCCCAGCACGGCCAGCGGCGCCGCGAGTTTTCGTACGTTCATTGCTTTCCCTTGTGTGTGGATGTTCTCGACCGCTTCGCGGCGGCGCACGCCGCCTCGAGCAGCTCAGGCGCCGTCGCGCCGTCCTTGCCCAGGGCGGCGATTCCCGCGTAGAGCAACGGGCCCTTCAGCTGCTCGTCGCCGTGGGAGAGCTCGAGCTTCTGCACCTCGCCGCGGATCTCGTCGAGACGCTGCTCCGTCGCGGCGGCGCCCGAGCTCGCGAGCACGAGCACGAACTCGCGGTCCGTGAAGTGGCTCGCCATGTCGCTCTTGCGCAGATGCTCGCGAATCACTCTGCCCACTTCGCGCAGTAGTGCATCGCCGAGCGGCCCGTCGTCGTAGGCACCGAGCACGGACACCGTGAGGGGCGTCTTGGCGCGCTCGGCGCGATGGAGCTCACGCGGCAACGTCTCCTCGAGGTACCAGCGATTCGAGAGGCCCGTCGCCTGATCGTGCGTCTCGTCGTGGACGGCGCGGCGGGCCGACAACGCCGCGTTGGCCGTGTCCTGTTGCGCGCGCTCGCCGTCGGAGCGCTCGCGATTCACGCGGTCGGTGATGTCGTGGACGATGCACTGCACGTACGGTTTACCGTCGGCGGGAAACAGCGCGCTGACGAGCTCGACGTGGCGGATCCGGCCGTCCTTCAGCTCGAGCGGCAAATCATCGTAACGCACGTGCGGCTGGCGGACGAGATCGCGAAAGTGACTCTTCGTGGCCGCCGCATTCTTGAACGGAGCAACGCTCCAGAGCGGCTGGTCGAGGATGTCGCCGGGGGCGGTCTCGATCATCTGCGCGAGCGCGGGATTTACGTCTACGACGACGCCGGTTTCGGCGTCGAGCACGAGAAGGCCGTAGGGCGCGGTCTCGAACAACCGGCGATAGCGCAGCTCCGCTGCCTGGATCGCGCGGTCGCGGCGGTGGCGCTCGGCTTCCGGCGGGTCCATATGCACAGCGGTCCGACCCTGATGGCGGGCCGGACCGGCATTCTCCGTCACGAGATGCGGTTTCGGGAAATCGCGCATGCCTAGAGATTAGACCCCGAAGCCGCGCCCCTGCATCGGCCCAAGTGGTGAAGCAAGGGGCTAGCTCTGAAGAACGAGCGTGCTAAGCTCTCCCTCCGGATAAGTCTGCGGTACAGAACGCGCACTTCTTCGCGTTGAGCGGAATCTTCGACAGGCAGTACGGGCAGTCTTTCGTCGTCGCCGGCGTGTCGGCCTTTTTCGGCCCGAGCCGCGTCACGGACTTCACAATCAAGTAGATGACGAACGCCACGATGACGAACGTGACGATGGTCGAGATGAAGAGCCCGTAGTTCAGCGTTGCCGCGCCTGCGGCTTTCGCGTCGGCGAGCGTCGCGTACGGCCCCGCCGCTTTGGCGCCTTCCCGCAACACGACGAACAGATTGGCGAAATCAACCTTTCCCAGCAGTAAACCGAGCGGCGGCATGATGATGTCGTCCACCATGGAGTTCACGACCTTGGTGAACGCCGCGCCGATGATGACCGCGACCGCCAAGTCGAGGACGTTGCCTCGCATGACGAAATCGCGGAAACCCTTGAGCATATGCATGTCCTTGTGGTGGGTCCAAACCGAGTGCTGCGAGCCGGTATCTAAGAAAAGCGTCGGATTCGGAATACACCACAAGTCCCCTGGAGGCACCTCATGCTGAAGCTCGCGGCGGCATTAATTGCGGGGCTGGCCACGATGGGTGGATGGGCCGTCGTCACAGTGAAGGACGTCCCCGAGTACTTCGTCGCCGGACAGCGCTATACGCTCCAGTTTCAGGTCCGGCAGCACGGCCGCAACCTGATGAACAACGTGGAGCCGCGGGTGGTGGTCGGAACGGCGGAGATCCGAGCGACCCGGGTCGGCGATGGCACATACACCGCCACATTCACGGCGCCGCAAGGAGACAGGGCAAACGTGACGATCTTCAGCGGCTGGGGCGCGAGCAATCTCAGCCTCTATCCCATCCGCGTCGTCGCGGCCGGCACCCAGCCTGTCGCGCTCAGCGCGAAGCAGCGCGGTCAGGAGCTCTTCGTCGCCAAAGGGTGCAACGCCTGCCACGTCAACAGCGACCTCACCGACCGGCCCGACAATCAGTCCCTCACCGTCGGCCCGGCACTCGGCGGCCGTCCCCTCGCGCGCGACTACGTGCTCGCAAAGATCAAGAATCCCAACTCGCAGATCATGCCGGACCTGGGCCTCAGCGACGCCGAGGCGAACGCGATCGCGGCGTTCGTGAGCGCTAGCGCTCCGGGTTCCGCGGGTCGGGCTTCACGGTAAAGCCTTGCGAATAGCTCTGGCCGTTCACCGTCAGCCTGGCGGTGAACGTGCCAGTCAGGAGTTTGGGCTCACGAAACTCACCCCCGCCCCCGCCGCCCCCGCCCGGGCGGCGCGGCGGCCGTTCGACGGCGCGCCACACCGCGCGATGGATGCCGGCGCTCGCCGCTAACGGCTGCGGCGGCGGCCGCCACAGCGGAGACACATTGGGGATGCTGTTCGCGGCAGCGGAGTCCACCGGCGCGCGTTGCGCGACGCTACTCAGCGTCTCGATGGTCGCGCCCTTCTGGTCCAGGATCTCGATCGTGATCGGGCCACTCGTCGCGGCCCGGAGGTAGTACGTGATGATCGCGCCGTCCGGCGCATTGTCCGTCCACGGCTCGTCGCGCTGATACGGCGTGCCCTCGTCGCCGCCCTGCACCACGTTGATCGCGTCGGCCGGTTTGAAGAGGTGCACGTCCTGCGCGAGAATCGCGTCGGTGACCTCGCGCAGCGCGCTGATATCGTCGATCACCCAGAAGCCGCGTCCGTGCGTCGCGACGATCAAATCGTTGCCGTAGACCTGGAAGTCACGCACCGATGTCACCGGCAGGTTCAGCTGCAGCGGTTGCCACTGATCACCGTCATTCAACGAGACGAACGCGCCGCGCTCCGTTCCGGCAAACAGCAGTCCCTGCCGGACCGGGTCTTCCTTAATGACGTGGACGTACACGCCGGCGGGCAGCCCGCTCGTGATGCGTTGCCACGTCTTCCCCGTGTCGCGGGTGCGGTAGATGTACGGATCGAAATCCTGGAGCTGATGCCGATCGACGCTCGCATAGGCGACGTTCGCATCGTGCCGCGACGCCTCGAGCATCGTGACGCGACTCCAGGGCGTGAGGGCCGGCGGTGTGACATCGCGCCAGGTCTTGCCGTCGTCGGTCGTGAGCTGAATGAGCCCGTCGTCCGTGCCGATCCAGATCAGCGCGGCGGACTTGGGGGACGGCGCGATCGTGTAGATGACGCCGCGCTTGCCGTTGCGATCGACCTGCGCCGCCGCAGCGGCGTCCAGGGTCGCCGGCGGTGCGCCCTCCGGCCGCGTGAGATCGGGGCTGATCTGCTTCCACGTCTTCGCGCCGTCGGTGCTCTTGAAGAGGAACTGATTGGCGTAGTAGAGCGCATGGGGATCGGCCGGCGACAAGACGAGCGGCTGCGTCCAATCGTCGCGCGCGGTCGTCCCTTGCGGCACCACCGGCGACGTCGTGCCCGGCACGAAGCGGTTGAGCTCGAGATTGAAGCGGCTGCCCGATCCGCCGTACACGATGCCCGGATGCAACGGATCACCCGCGGTGTACCCGCTCTCGCCCCCTGCCCCGATCGGCTCCCAATCGCGCGTCGTGATTTCCGCGAACTTGCCGCGCGAGCACACCGCCACGGCGCCGCTGTCCTGCTGCGCGCCGGTCACCCAATAAGGAAAGCGATAGTCGACGGAGACGTGATACACTTGCGCCGTCGGCTGATTGAGCCACGAGCTCCACGTCACCTCGCGCGGATCGGCGGACTTGGCGTTGCGCGTGATGATGCAGCCCTGATCGCTCGCGAGGACCATCGTGTTCGGATCGTCCTTCGAGATCCAGGCCTGGTGGTAGTCGTCGCCGCCCGGCGAGCCGCGGATCACGACCCACGACTTGCCGCCGTCCATCGAGCGCGAAACCGCGACGTTCGGCACGTACACGACGTCCGGGTCGGTCGGATCGACAACAAGCTTCTCGAAGTACCAGCCGCGTCCCCAGAGCGCCGGATCCGCCGACAGGCGCATCCACGTCTCGCCGCCATCGTCGGACCGGAAGAATCCTCCTTGCCGCGGCGTGCGGTCGCGGCCAAACGTCCCCGGCGCGGGAGCCTGCACCGGCGCCCCGGGCTCCGGCACCAGGCAATCCACCACCGCATACACGCGCTGCGAATGACTCGGCGCCACGGCGATCCCCGTGCGACCGATGCCGTCTTTGGGCAACCCGGTGCCGAGCGGCTTCCAGGTGTCGCCGCCGTCGGTGGACTTGTAGAGCCCGCCCCCCGGACCGTTGGTCGGCGCGTAGGTGAACCACGGCGGGCGGCGCGTATTCCAGAGTCCCGCGTACACGACCTGCGGATTCGACGGATCGATCACGACGTCGACGGCGCCGACGTCTTCATTCTTGAAGAGCACTTTCTGCCAGCTCTTGCCGCCGTCCTTCGAGCGGAACACGCCGCGGTCGGGATTCGGGGCATAGAGATGCCCGATCGCCGCGACGAACACGACGTCCGGGTTCGTCGGATCGACGGCGATCTTGCCGATGTGCTGCGTGTCGTCGAGCCCCACGTGCGTCCACGTCTTGCCCGAGTCCGTGGACTTGTACATGCCGTTGCCGTAGCCGACCGAGTCGCGCAGCGTCGATTCCCCGCTGCCGACGTACAGCACGTCGGGCGCCGATGGCGCGACCGCGATCGCGCCGATGGACGCGATGGGCTGCGAGTCGAACACCGGCTTCCACACGCGCCCGCCGTCGATCGTCTTCCAGACGCCGCCGTTCACCGCGCCGAAGTAGAACTCGTGCGGGCGACCGGGAATTCCCGTCACGGCATCGACGCGACCGCCGCGGAAGGGGCCGAGGAGGCGCCACGTTAGGCCGGAGTCTGTGTCGAGCGGCAAAGGCGGCAGGGACGGCAAGGACGACAAGGGCGGCAGGGACGGCAAAGACACGAGGCCTGCGCCGACTGTGCCGGTGAGAACGAGGAAGTCGCGGCGAGAGATGGTCACGCCGCAATAATCTACGTCGTGCAACTCTCCATGCGACCAGACTCGAGGCCGCGGCGGAACCAGCTTTCGCGCTGCGCCGATGTCCCATGCGTGAACGTCTCGGGACTTACGGTCCCGGTGGACATGCGCTGCAAGCGATCGTCGCCGACGGCAGCCGCGGCGCCGAGTCCTTCCTGGGCATCGCCGGGCTCGAGGACGCCTTCGTGCGCCATGTAACTGCCCCACACGCCCGCATAACAATCGGCCTGGAGCTCGCGCCGCACCGAGCCCGCGTTGGTCGAGCCGAACTGGTCGCCCAGCAGCGTCTGCACGTGATGGCCGAGCTCGTGCGCGAGCACGTAGGCTTGCGCGAAGTCGCCGGGGGCGCCGAAGCGGCGACGCAGCTCATCGTAGAAGCCGAGATCGATGTACACCTTGTGATCGCCCGGGCAATAGAACGGGCCGGTGGCGGTCTCGGCCATGCCGCACGCCGACTGCACGGCGTCGCGGAAGAGCACGAGCTTCGCGCTCTGGTAGGTCCGGCCGCGCTGCGCGAGGACCTGACGCCACGTCACCTGGGCCGTATCAAAGACGAAGGCGACGAAGTCGACGAGCTTCTCCTCTTCGGGCGTCGTCGCAACGGAGTCGGTCGCGACCGCGCCGTTCGCGCTGCCGGACAGGAGGCCGAGGAAGTCGCGCTTGAAGACGAGGCTGAGAATCACGAGGATGACGACGCCGCCGATGCCGAGGTGGCCCAACCCGATGCCACCCGGGAGCAGGCTTTGCCCGCGGCGGTCTTCGATGTCGTCGCGTGATCCTGGTATCCAGCGCATGCGCTCAGTACCCGGCAGTGCCGGCGCCGTTCGGATCAGGCGCGCGGGTGATAGCTCTTATGGACGGTGCGGAGGTAATCCCGATCGACGTGGGTGTAGAGCTGCGTGGTCGAGAGATCGGCGTGGCCGAGCATTTCCTGCACGGCGCGGAGGTCGGCGCCGCCTTCGAGCAGATGCGTCGCGAACGTATGCCGCAGCGTGTGCGGGGTGACGCGCTTGGTGAGGCCGGCGCGGCGCGCGTTGGCTTTGATGATGCCCCAGGCGCCGACCCGGGACAGCGGCGTGCCGCGCGCATTCAAAAAGAGGAAGCCGCGCGCCTTGCCGCGGTCGAAATGCGGACGCACTTCGTGGATGTACGACGCGATGCGGCCCATCGCCGTCTTGCCGAACGGGACGATGCGCTCTTTGCCTCCTTTGCCGAACACGCGCACGACGCGCTCGCCGAACGAAATGTCCTGGAGCTTGACGGCGACGAGCTCGGAGACGCGGACGCCGGTCGCGTAGGCGAACTCGAGCAAGGCGACGTCGCGCAGCGGCAGCAGCTCGTTGGTATTCGGCGCTTCGAGCAGCTGCTGCACCTCGGTGACGCTCAAGACCGTGGGCAGCGTGCGCCAGCGCTTCGGCGACTCGACGCGCTCGCTGGGATCGCGCGCGGCGAGTCCTTCCCCGACCAGAAACTTGAAGTAGGTGCGGATGGCGGAGATCTGGCGCCGGATGGTGGTGGCCGCGAGGCCCAGGTCTTTCAGGAAATAGATGAACTCCCGCAGGCGCGCGGCCGACAGCTGCTGCGGCGTCTTGGCGCCGTGGCTGCCCGCGTACTCGGCGAGCCGCGTGATGTCGCGCTCATAGTTCTCGACGGTATGGCGACTGTTTCCCGCCTCGAGCGCGAGATAGTCGCGGAAGCGCTCGAGGTGCCAACCGCCTGCTAGCGCCTGCGGCGGACGATCCATACGACAATGATGACGATCAGCGCCGCGGCGGCAATGGCGAGGGCGGTATTCACGCGGCCGAGCAGCGCGAGCACCGCATCGAGGTCGGTGCCGAGGCGGCTGACGAGCAACGTCAGGGCGCCGTAGTAGGCGGCCGACGCCAGCGCCATCGGGACGAGCGCGCGCGCCGGCGAAACGCCCGCCAGCCCCGCGAACGGCATCACCACGGCGCGCCAGACGGGCAGTAAGCGCGAGACGAAGATTCCGTACGCGCCGTGCCGGCGATACTGCTCGGCGACGTGCGCCATCACGGTCGGGGTGAGGAGGCGGCGTCCCAGCGGGCCGCCGGTGATGGCCGCGCCGTGACGCCGCGCCAGCGCGTAGACGGCGGCGCCGGAGCCGACGTTTGCGATCCAGGTAAGAAGGAAGACCAGCCAGGCATTCATCACGCCGCGGCCCGCGAGAAAGGCGCCGAGGGCGACGGCGACGTCGGCGGGGACGGGCGGGAAGATGTTTTCGACGGCGGCGAGGGCGGCGATCAGCGCGTACAGCGGTCCCGCGGGTAAAGACTCGAGAAAGGCGACGACGTCGGTCAGGGGCGGTGCGCGGTGCGCGCGAGGTACGCCAGCGCCGAATCGCGCCGGTCGTGATACGCCGGCTCGGCATTCTCCCACGCGTGCGCCACGATCGCGAATTGGGCGCGCGCGCTGTCCACCTGCCCCGCGGCCGCGAAGGTGCGCGCCAGCTGCTCGCGCACCTCGGGGCGCGTCACATAGAGGTTCGACCCCTCGATGCCGCCGCGGAGCGCCGCCTCGAGCCAGTAGACCGCTTCGCGCCACCGGCCCATCTCCGCCAGGACACGCGCGAGCTCGACGTTCACACGGGTAAAGCCTTCGGTGGGCGAGTAGGCCGCGACGCGCAGCGTGTCGAGCGCCGCGGTCGAATGATGCTCTGCCTCGAGCAGTAGGCCGCGCAGATAGGCGCGCAGCAGCCGGTCGCGGCCGAGCGCGCTCTGCGGACCGTAGACGGCCACCGTATCCGCCAGGCGGCGCAGCGCGGCCGTGTCGCGTTGCGCGAACGCGACCATGCCGCGCAACGCGGACGTCCAGGACTTGCGGCGCGCAATCGTGCCGGGATGCGCGCGCCGGTAGGCCGGCGCCGCCGTTGCCGCGGAGTCGAACGCCGCCGCGGCGGCGTCCAAATCGCCGGCTTCGTACAACGCGACGCCGAGTGGCAGCCACTGCGGCTTGTGCTCAGAGTCGTCCGGCTCGGGCACGAGCAGCTGCCGCGCGACCACGGCGGCGGCGCGCGGGCGGCCGGCGTAGCGCAGCATGATGACGCGCCACCACACGCGCGAGCGCCGCGCCTCCCCGTTGGCGTCTGCGTCGCTGCTATTGAGGAGCGCCTCCGCCGCGGCGAGGTCGGTGCGCTGGACGGCCGCGTAGACGCGTTCGATCCAGCTCTCCCCTGCCTGGCCGCGGAGCCGGCCCCCGATGCGCTGGGCGTTCAGCGCGTCGGGGGTCCGGTCGAGCCGCAGCAACGTCAACGCGCGGTAGTCCCACGCCAGCGACGAGCTTGGCTGCCGCCGCACCCACTCCTGCGACACACGATCCGCCGCGGGAAGCGAGTCCAAATTCACGTACGCTTGTACCAGGGAGGCGTAGGCGTCGCAGGCCACACATCGCAGCGCGGTGGGCGTCGTCAGGCTGAGCGAGTCCAGGCGCACCGCGGCGCGGAGCGGGCCGATCGCGCCGGCGTAGTCGGCCGCCTCGGAGCGGCCGTATCCCTCGGCGAACTGCGCCGCCGGCTCGTCGGGGTAGCGTGCCGCGAGCGACTCGGCGAGCACGAGGAAGCGCGGGTCGTTCTGCGCCGCGGGCCACCACACGCGGACGTACAGCGCGTCGGGTCCCGGCTGGCGCTCGGCGAGTCGCGCGGCGCGCTGGAACGCCGCGCTCGCGTTGAGTCCCTGCGTTTCCAGGCTCCGCCCCAGATAGTAGGCCGCGATCGCGAACGTCGTGTCCTGCTCGAGCGCCGCTTCGAACAAACGCTGGGCCGCGCGGTAGTCGGCCTCGTGGTAATAGGCGCGCAGCCCTTCATCATAGAAGCCGTGCGCCACGAGCGATGTGGACGTCGCTTGCGCGACCCCCACCGTGGGTGGAGCGAGCCCGTAGCGCCCCGCGAACCACGCCGCCGCGGAATCGGCAAGCGCGAAGACGTCCCGGCCGCGCAACGTGAGCGCGTGCCGGACGACGCCCGTCTTCGCATCCACCTGGCGGAGATCGAGACGAAGCGAGTCGGGGCCGCGGCGGTACAGCTCGCCTTCGAGCAGCTCGTCCGCTCCGGCGGCGCGCGCGACCGCGATGGCGGGCTGACCGGCGGGCTGTAGCTGCGCGCCCACTTCTTCGAGCCGCGGGTGGCTGATGACGCTGAGCCCGTTGACTTGCGCGAGGTCGGTGGCGAGCAGCTCCGGCAGCGTCTTCACGGCCAGCGTCGGCACGCTGGAATCACCCCTCGTCACTTCGGAGACCGCGAGGACGGGAGGCTCCGCGCGGCGACCCAGTAGCGTGCGGGCGCCCACGCCCAAGGCCAGAACGCCGGCGCCGACACTCGCCGCCACGAGCCAACCGCGCCGGCGCCGCCGCGTGGGCTCGGCGAGCGGCGGTGGCGGCGGGGTCTCGATTCCGCCGAGCTCGGCGACGAGCGCGCGGGTCTGTGCGGCGGGCTCTTCGCTGAAATCGCGCGCCAGGCGGCGCGCGAACGCGTTGTAGGCGTGCAGAGCGCCGGCGCGATCGCCCACGCGCAGCAAGAGCTGGAGCAAGCGGCGCAGCACGACTTCGTCGTCGGCGGTGAGCGCGGCCGCGCGGCGCGCCCATCCGGCCGCGCCCGAGCGGTCCCCTGCTCGTTCGGCGGCGTCGGCCAGGGACCAGATGCTCTTGGCCGCCAGGGCGCGCAGCCGCTGGCGCTCGCTCTCGAGCCACTGCTCGAACGCCGGAGCGCCGCCGCCAAGAAAGAATCCGCCCAACAGGTCGCCGCGATACGCCTCGCTGGCTTCATCCAGACGTCCTTCGGCCACCGCCGCGAGGAATTCCTGCACGTCGCACGACACGGCGGCGGGATTGAGCGCGACTTCTTCGTCGCCGCGGGCATTGAGACTCTCGGCGCCGAGGTGCGTGCGGATGACGTGCAGTGCCTGGCGCAGCGACCGGCGCGCGGCGGCCTGGTCGAGCTCCGGCCAGAAGAGGCCGAGGAGAGTGTCGCGGCGTACGAACTCCCCCGCCGGCCGGGCAGCCAGGTAGGCGAGGACCGCGACGCGCTTGGGCTGGGCGGCGAGGGGGTGCAGGTCGCGCCCGTCGCTCGCCGCAAACTCCAAAGCTCCAAGCAGATGAAGGCGGATCATGGGCTCGTCCGAAACTAGGGATCGAGGTGTCACGGGACAAGTAACGGCGTGTGACGGAGCGGGAGCGGGCGCGGCGTATCGTGGCGGCCTTCCTCCACAGGAGCAGTGGTATGCGGAGTTTGCGGATGGTGTTCCTGCTGGCCGCGGCCGGCAGCTTCTGGCTGGCGTGCTCGTCGAGCTCGAGCGGTCCGGCCCCCACGTTGGCTGGGACGTGGCATGTGACGTTCGGGGCGATGTACTACGGCGGGATGAACCCGTCGAGCTTCGATGCCGGGGTGACGCCGTCGGGCGACACGTTCCACGTCACCCTTCCCTCGCTCGCCTGGAGCATCGGGCCGGTCACGTTCGATTCGGCGCCCGAGTTCGTCGTGACGCAAGACAGCTTCGTGTTGTTCGACGAGATGATCCGGGGCTCCGCGCACGTGTGCGACTTCGTGTCGATCACCGGGATCGTCAATCGCGCGCGTGACACCGTCCGTCAGGCCACGGTAGTCGTCGGCGACACGGACAATACCGGCGTCTACGTCTGCAAACCGAAGTCTTCAGGGCCGGCCACCGTCACGAAGGTGGGGTGAGAGACATGGAGACCACAGTGCGTCGCAGGATGCTCACGCTGATCGTCATCGCCGC
>DATJKA010000012.1:0-39399 GCA_035491815.1 Gemmatimonadales bacterium
AGTGCGATATAGAGGATTGTCACGTTATTATCCCTGCATGACGGTGTTGCGACTGGCCATATCTCAGTTCCGGCCCGATAAGGGTGAATACGCGCACAATGTCGCGCGAATTGCCGCCGTTGTCACGCAGGCCGCCAAGCTCGATCCGCGGCCGCAGCTCGTCGTGTTTCCCGAGACGGCGACGTCGGGCTACTTCGTCGAAGGCGGCGTCAAGGAGCTGGCCGTCACTGCCGGCACCCTCGCGCGCGATCTCGCCCAAGCCTACGCCGGCCCGCCCATCGACGTCTCGCTCGGCTTCTACGAGCGCTTCCAGAACCACATCTACAACTCCGCGCTGTACGTGACGCTCGGGGCGAAGCACCCCGAGGTCCGGCACGTGCATCGCAAAGTCTTTCTGCCCACCTACGGCGTGTTCGACGAAGAGCGATTCGTCGACCGCGGCCAGGACGGCGTGCGTTCGTTCGACACCGGCTGGGGTGGGGGAGGCCGCGCGGCGATTCTGATCTGCGAAGACGCGTGGCACTCGCTCGCCGCGACCGTCGCGGCGCTCGAGGGCGCGCAGCTGATCATCGTGCCGAGTGCATCACCGGCGCGCGGGCTGGGCGAGCCGGATGACGATTGCGACGGCGAGACCTTGCCCGCGTCGGTCGTGCGGTGGGAGCGCATCGTGCGCGGCATCGCCGAAGAGCACGGCGTGTTCGTGGCGCTGGCGAATCTCGTGGGCTTTGAGGGCGGCAAAGGCTTCCCCGGCGCGTCGGCCGTGATCGATCCGACCGGTTGCGTGATCGCGCGCGGGCCGCTGTTCGAGGAAGCGCTGCTCACGGCGGACATCGATCTCGACTCGCTCACCACGGCGCGCTCGGATTCGCCGCTGCTCGCCGACCTGCAGAGCGCGCTGCCGGTGCTCACCCGCAGCTTGAGCGGCGAGAAGCAGAATCAGAAGGTGCGCTTTGATCCTGCAACGAACGGCAGTCCGGCGCACGGCGCACCGCGCACGGCGCACGCCAACGTAGTCTCGAATCGCCCGCCAGACGCCGATCCCCTCGCCATCGACGCCGAGCTGACGCGCAAATGGCTGGTGAGCTTCCTGAAGGATGAAGTCGTGCGCCGACGCGGCTTCAAGAAAGGGATCGTCGGACTCTCTGGCGGCGTGGATTCCGCGCTCACGGCATTTCTCGCGGCGGAGGCGCTGGGCAAAGAGAACGTCATTGGTGTGCCCATGCCGTACCGGACGTCGAGTCCTGAAAGCCTCGCGCACGCCCAGCTCGTCATCGACACGCTCGGCATCCCGTCGACAACGGTCGACATCTCGAGCGCGGTCGACGGTCTGGTCGAGGAAGTCGGCGATCGCGAGCCGCACCGCCTCGGCAACATGATGGCCCGCGCGCGCATGATCGTGCTGTTCGACCTTTCCGCCAAACACAACGCCCTGCCGCTCGGCACCAGCAACAAGTCGGAGCGGCTGCTCGGCTACTTCACCTGGCACGGCGACGACGCGCCTCCGGTCAACCCGCTCGGCGACCTGTTCAAGACGCAGGTGTGGACCCTCGCGCGGCATGTCGGCGTACCTGAAGAGATCGTCGGCAAGCCCGCGACCGCCGACCTCATCAAGGGCCAGACCGACGAGGGCGACCTCGGAGTTTCGTACGTGAATGCCGATCGGATCCTGTACCACCTGATCAGAGGTGAGGAGCCGAAGGGCTTTATTAAGGAAGAGGTGGAGATCGTGCGGAAGCGACTCGATTCGACGCACTGGAAGCGCCGGCTGCCCACGGTGGCCGTCCTGTCGCAGACCGCGATCGGCGAGTTCTACCTGCGGCCCGTGGACTACTGATGCCGCCGCCCGGCCGTCACCCCAGAGAGTCCGAAGCGGTCATGACCGAGCTCATGATGCCGCCGCACGCGAACATCATGGGCAACGTCTTCGGCGGTCACATCCTGGCGCTCGTCGATCGCGTCGCCGCCATCGCGGCGATCCGCCACTCACACCGCGAGTGCGTCACCGTTTCGGTCGACAAGGTCGATTTCCGCGAGCCAATTCACGTCGGCGACCTCGTCACGGCGCTCGCGCGCGTCAACTTCGCCGGGAAGACGTCGATGGAGGTCGGCGTGAAGGTCTTGGCCGAGAACGTGCTGACGGGCGATCGGCGTCATACGAATTCGTGCTATGTGACCTACGTCGCGCTGGATGAAAATGGCCGGCCCACGGACGTTCCGGCGATCCTGCCCGAGACTCCGGATGAGAAGCGGCGCTATGACCGGGCTTCCAAGCGCCGCGCCAATCGGGTGATGGAACGCCGTTACGACCAGGGGCGCGGTGAGTAAAGTCGTTCTGGTCCTGTCGGGAGGCGGTGCGAAGGCTCTTGCGCATGCAGGAGCCTTCCGAGCGTTGGAGCAGGCGAATCTCGTTCCCAGCCACATCGTCGCGACTTCGATGGGCGCCGTCGTCGGTGCGGCCCTCAGCGCCGGCATGCCGTTCGACCAGATTCGCAAGCGCGCGATGGGCATCCGGCGCAAGGACGTCGCGCCGTTCGATCCGCGCATCCTGGTCATGGGGCTGTTCGCGCGGAGCCTGTTTCCCGCCTCGGCGTTGCGGCGCGCGATCGCGCGGCTCGTGCCGAACACGCGCTTCGAATACCTGCGCATTCCGCTCACCGTTACCGCGACCGACCTGGACAGTGGAGAGCTGTTGCTGTTTGGCGGCGCCGCGCGCGAGCGCAAAGACATCGACCTCGCCGACGCGCTGTACGCGTCCTGTGCACTGCCGCTCTACTTTCCACCGCTCGAGGCGGATGGCCGCCGGCTGGGCGACGGCGGACTGCGCGCCGTGCTGCCGCTCGCGCCGGCGCTCGCGCTCGAGCCCGACGCCGATCTCTTCGTCGCGGTGCACGTCGGTCCGGGATTCGACGAGCGCGGGGGCGGGCCGAGCGCGAATGGCGACGAGCCCCAGCATCTCGACGCGCCTCCTCCGGCGCCCGCGCGCATTCCGCGCGTGGTGCGCGCGCACGGCGAGGCGATCCGGATCATGATGGCCGAGCAGGCGGAGCGCGCCGTCAAGGACTGGCCGAAGGACGGGCCGAAGCTCGCGTACGTGCGGCCGGTCGCGGAGCGCGAAGCAACGTTCGCGGTCGAGCGGGTACAGGAATACGTCGAGTTGGGTTACCAGGCTACGAAAAAGGCCTTAGGATAGTCGCATGCGCGCTTCGGACGTCATGATTACCGATCCGGTGGTCGCGGCCGCCGGCGCGACGTCTTCCGAAATCGCCGCCTTGATGCGCGTCAAAAACATCTCTGTCGTGCCGGTCGTCGATAACCCCAAGGATCGGAAATATCTCGGCACGATTTCGGATCGGGACATCGTGGCGCGCTGCCTGGGCGCCGGACACGATCCGACCGATTGCTCCGCCGCCGATCACGCGCGCACCGACACGCCGGTCGTCAAACCCGAGACGGAGCTGAAGGGGTACACGGTCGCCAAACAGATCGACCCGACCGATCACCACGTGCGCGCGACGATCGTCGTCGTCGATGCGGGCAGGGTCGTCGGTTTCATTCCACATCCCGAAGACGTGCAAGGGATCGTCATCGCGTAATGGCTCCGAAACTCTTCACGCTGCCCGAAGCCAATCGGACGCTGCCGCTGGTGAAGCGGATCGTCGCCGACATCCTGCAGGTCTATCCGCAATGGAAAGATCTGGTCGCGCAGTATGAGCTGATCGCCGCGCAGGCGCGACCGGAATGGGGCGAGTCGCAACAGCAGCTCGACCTGAAGTCGCAGATCGACGTCCTCGCCGGCAGGATCAACGGCTTTCTGGGCGAGCTCGGCCAGATCGGCTGCGAGTTCAAGGATTTCGACAAGGGACTCGTGGACTTCCACGGCCGCCTGGAGGCGCGCGAGATTCTGTGGTGCTGGAGGTTTGGGGAGGAGCGAATCACGTTCTGGCACGAGCTGGAAGCCGGGTTCAACGGACGGCAACCATTGCCTGAGGTTTTGAGCGGCGCATGAGAGGATTCTGGCTGTTCCTGCACTTTATGGGATTCATCGCCTGGATCGGCGGGGGTCTCGCCGTCATGCTCGGCGGCATCACCGCCAAGAACTTTCCTCCCGACCACCGGCTGAACGTTTACCGCGTGCTCAGCGTCGTGGTGCGCAGCCTCGTGGGCCCAGGCGCCGTGCTCGTCGTCGTCAGCGGCTTCATCTTGTCGGTGCCGTTCTTCCGCAATGCGCTGGTGCCAAGCTGGCTGCTCGCCATGCAGTCGCTCGGCCTGCTGGGGGCCATCGTGGCCATCGGCGTCATGATGCCGACGGCGGCCCGGCTCGGCCGTCTGGAGCTGGACCCGCGCGGCGAGCTGCCGGAGAGCTTCACGGGTCTGAGGCGTCGACAGGCCATCTTTGCCACGCTCGGCGGAGTCTTGGCGCTCCTTTCCCTCCTCTCGGGTACGATTTTTCGGTAGTTTTCCTGCCGGTCCCCTGCGGCGGCGTATCGGCGTTTCAGTGTGACCATACCTCTCATTTGAGGGTCGTTTTCGGAGTGCGCGGCCTCGTTCTCTTCGATTTTGGCGGAACTCTCGACGCCGACGGCGCGCGCTGGAGCGTTCGCTTTCATAGCGCCTATCGCGCGGCGGGGGGCCGTCAGCCGTTCCCGGCGTTCGAACGAGCATTTCGGGAATCGGACCGCGCTCTCGAACGACTTGATGGCATAGGGAGGCTGGGATTCCGCGCGATGGTCGACGCCCAAACGACGTTGCTGTTGTCCCGGCTTCCGGACGGGAAGGCGCTCTCCCGAGTCGCGATTGCCAATGAATTTCATGCTGCGACGTGCGCCGTCGTCGCCCGCAACGAAGCGGTGCTGCAGCGCCTCGGCGCCTCCTACCATCTCGGCGTCGTCTCGAATTTCACCGGTAATCTCGAGCGCTGTCTCGAGGAGCTCGGCGTGAGACGCTACTTCAACGTCATCGCCGACTCGGGACGCGTGGGCGTCACGAAGCCCGACCCGCGGCTGTTCCGCCATGCGCTCGACTGGCCCGGCCTCATCTCCCAGCCCGGCTGGATGGTCGGCGACAACTTCGACTCCGATATTCGGCCGGCGGCGGCGCTGGGTCTTTCTACTGTATGGATCACGCCGGACGGCGCCGATTCTCCGCAGCCTCCGCAGCCGGGGCTGCCGACCGCACGCGTCACGACGTTGGCCGACCTCACGAAAGTGGTCGCCTGCTGATGCACGGCCTGATCCTCGCTGGAGGTCGCGGCTCGCGGCTCGCCGCCGACGGCGTCGAGACGCCCAAGGCGCTGGTCGAGATCGCGGGGCAGCCACAGATCGTCCACCTGATCCGGACATTCGCGGCATTGGGCTGCCAGACGATCACGTGCATGGTCCGGGACGATGTGCGCTTTACGCCGCCGCCGGCATTGCGCGCGAGCGTGCGCTACTGCCACACGCCGTCCTCGCTGCACACGCTCGTCGCCGGTCTCGCGGCTCTGCCGCCGGGTCCGGTCTTCTGCGCCATGGTCGATACGGTGATGCCGCCGGCCGATTGGCGCCGCTTGCACCAGGGCGTGACACAGCAGTTGGACATGGGGTCGGTTGCCGTGCTCGCTGTCACCCCGTTTGTGGACGATGAGCTGCCGCTCTACGTGGCGCGCAATGCCGATGGCTTCGCGACCGCGATCATGGACAGTCCGCCTCCCGGCAACGTCGTCGTGACCGGTGGCGTGTACGGATTCAGCCCTGAAGCGCGGCGGCTGGCCGCCGTCGCGGTGGCGTCGCTGCATCGCATGCGCGCGTACCTGAAACTGCTCGTCGAGCTCCGCCTTCCGGTCGCGACGGTCGAGGTGCCGCGGATCATTGACCTGGATCATAAACGCGACCTCGAGGCGGCCGAGAGCTGGCTGACGCAAGGAGCCGGGGACCGGGAGCCGGGAGCAGCGCGATGAAGCGCCTCGTCGCGCTGTACCGCAACCCCACGTACTCGCCGGCGATGCACCGCCGCAACGACACCGCGATTCTCGACGCAACCGTCGAGAGTCTGGCGCACCGCGGCTGGACCGTCGAGCGCATCGAGGAAGGCGAGGTGGCGGCCGGCCGACTGCCCGCCGCGCGGCTCTACGTGAACATGTGCCAGGGTCCCGCGGCATCGGAGCGGCTGCTCACGCTGGTGCCGCCCGACGCATTGGCCGTCAACCTGCCGCAGAGCGTGCTCAACTGTCATCGCCATCAGCTCGTGCCGCGGATGGCCGCCGCGGGGTTGTCGTTCCCCCGTACGCTCATCGTTCCAACCGCTCAGCCCGAGGCGATCCTGCCGCTGGTGCATCAACTGAACGGTGACGGCCGTCCGGTCTGGGTGAAGCGCGGCGACGTGCACGCCGAGACGAGCGCGGACGTGGTGGCGACGAAGGAGTCGGGGGTGACCGACGCCATCGCCGGGTTCGCGCGCCGCGGCGTCGCGCGCGTGGCACTGCAGGCGCACGTGCCCGGGCCGATCGTGAAGTTCTACGCGGTCTCCGGCGACCGCTTCTTCTCCTGGTATGCCGCCGACCCGAGCACGGTCGACATCTCCGAAGACAGCCTGCGGGCGCTGGTGTTCGCCGCCGCGCGTGCCGTGGGCCTGGAAGTGTTCGGCGGGGACGTCGCGTTCCCCGCACCCGATCAGCCGGTGCTGATCGATCTCAACGACTGGCCGTCCTTCGCTCCCGTGCGCGCCGCCGCAGCCGCGGCGATCGCCGACTACATCGACGAGAAAGCCCGGAATCACGCATGATCGACATCGTCACGCAGTCCGCCCGCCCCAAGTCGCAGCGCGTCTTCGAGCTCGAAGCGCAGCACCTGGCACCAGGGACGCAGAGCGTCGCGCTCTTCAGCAAGCTCTGCATGGATCACGGTGAAGGCGCCGTGCTGTGGGACATCGACGGCAATCGCTACGTCGATCTGCTCGCCGGCGTCGGCGTGGCGAGCCTCGGCTACGCGCATCCGCGCTACGTCGCCGAGATGTCGCGCCAGCTCGCGCGCGTGCACGTCGGCAGCTTCACGTCGGAGCATCGTGCCGCGCTGGTGAAGCTCATCGCGTCGCTCGCGCCCGGCGACTTGAACCGGACGCAGCTCTATTCGAGCGGCGCCGAAGCCGTCGAAGCGGCCGTGCGGTTGGCCAAGGCCGCGACCCGCAAGCACGAGGTCATGGGATTCTGGGGCGGCTTCCACGGCAAGACCGGCGGTGTGCTGCCGCTGCTCTCGGGCAGCTTCAAGCACGGCCTGGGCCCATTGGCGCCGGGCAACTACTCGAGTCCGTACGCCTCGTGCGATCGCTGCGCCTTCGGCAAGACGTTCCCCGAATGCAACTGGCACTGCGTGGATTTCCTGCGCTCCAAGATCGCGCTCGAGACCACGAACGACATCGCGGCGATCATCGTCGAGCCGATCCAGGGCACCGCCGGCAACATCATCCCGCCGCCGGGCTATCTGCGCGAGCTGCGCGAGCTTGCGTCGAACATCGGCGCGCTCCTGATCTGCGACGAGATGATCACGGGGTTCGGACGCACGGGGAAGATGTTCGCGATCGAGCACGACGGCGTCGTACCTGACGTCATGCTGGTGGGGAAGGGGTTCGGCGGCGGGTTCCCGGTGAGCGGCATCGTGATTCGCGAGCCGATCGCCTTCTCCAAGCCGTGGGCCAATCCCAGCGGCAGCTCGTCGAGTTACGGCGGCAACCCGCTCGCGGCGGCGGCGGCGCACACCACGATTCAGACGATTATAGATGAAGGGCTGGTGGAGCACAGCCGCCGGTTGGGCGCCCTCATGCTCGCCGAAATGCGCCGCTGGGAGGACGAGATCCCCATCGTCGCGGACGTGCGCGGCAAGGGGCTCATGATCGGGATGGACCTGGTCGTGCCGGGCACGCGCACGCTGCTCGACAAGAAGGTCACGCGCTGGATCTTCGACACGCTTCTCGCGCGCGGCGTGATCGCGATGATCTACAATCCCGAAGTGCGCATCAATCCGCCGCTCGTGATCACGGACGAGCAGGCGATGGAAGCCCTCGCCACGATGAAAGCAGTGCTGGAAGAAGCGAGCGCGCGTGTACGCCAGTAAAGGACCGGTCGTAGAGGAGTGGGCCGATCGGCGGTTCTTCAGGCCGGTCGGCTGGCGCATCGCGAACGCGCTGCTCCCGACCCGCATCACTCCCGACGCGGTGACGCTCGGCAGCCTGGTGCTCGGTATCCTGGCCGGTCACCTGTTCTGGTATCGCAGCGCCTGGATCAATGCGGGCGGCGTCCTGCTGTTCATCCTGTCGGACATTCTCGACTCGGCCGACGGCCAGCTCGCGCGCCTGCGCGGGACGTCCACGCGCATGGGCCGGATTCTCGACGGTCTCGCCGACGCAGGGCGCTTCGTGAGCCTCTACGGGCACCTCGGTGCGCGGCTGTATCTGAGCTGGGGCTGGGGCGGTCCGGTGCTCGCGCTCGCGGCGCTGCTGTCGCACTCCTATCAGGCCGCTGCCGCGGATTTCATTCGCCAGGCGTATCTCTACTTCGCCGTCGGCGAGGGCAGCGAGCTCGACATCCCCGGGCAGTCGGCCAACGAGGACACCTCGATGTGGGGACGGATCATGGCCTGGATCTACGGCGACTACGTGCGCCGCCAGGCCTGGCTCTTCCCGCGGACTATGGAGCTCGCGCGCGCGCTGTCGGGACGTGAGGTGCCCGCGTCGGTGCGCGAATCGTGGGCGGAGCGGCAGCGCTGGGTGGTCCGGAGCTGCGCGTGGATCGCGCAGAATATTCGCTTCCTCCTCCTCACGCTGACCGCCGTGCCGCATTGGCCCGCGGCCTATTGCTGGATCGTGGTGGGTCCGCTCAACGTCGTCCTGTTGATTCTGATCGTCGCGCACGAGCGCGAGCCCAGGCTCCATGCGCAGCTCGCCTGACGTCTACCGCGGCGCGATCGTCGGACTCGGCGGGATCGCGCGCAACGCCCACCTCCCGGCCTTCCGCGCCGATCCGCGGGTGTCGTCGCGGCTGCAGATCGTCGGCATCGTGGACGACGCCCCGACCGCGCCGTCGACTTTCGACGGTATTCCTCTCGTAACGCGACCCGAGCAGCTCGCCGAGCTCGGCCCGCTCGACTTCGTGGACATCTGCACGCCCACGTCGTCACACCTCGAGCTGTCGCTCTGGGGTTTGTCGCAGGGCTATCACGTGTTGTGCGAGAAGCCGGTCGCGGTGAGCCGCGCCGAGGCGGACACGCTGGCGCGCGCCGCAACGAGTGCCGGGCGCATCGTCATGCCCTGCCATCAGTACCGGTTCAATCCGGTGTGGCAGCGCGTGAAGCGGTGGCTCGACGAGGGCGCGATCGGCCGCTGGTACCTCGCGGAATTCCGCGTGTACCGGCTGGCCGCCGATCCCGGTGCCAGCACGAGTGCGGTCCCGTGGCGCGGCCAGCGCTCAGCGGGACGCGGCGGCGTCGTGCTCGACCATGGCACGCACCTCGTCTACGAGCTGCTCGACGTCGCCGGGCCGCCGAGCGGTGTGCGCGCCTGGACCGGCCGGTTGCGGCACGGCGGCTACGACGTCGAGGACACGGCGCAGCTGGTGTTCGAATATGAGGGCCGCATGGCGACGATGTTTCTCACCTGGGCGGCGCGGCGCCGCGAGACCGAGGTGCGGTTCATCGGCGAGCGGGGGTCGATCAGCTGGACGGGTGGACTGCTCACCCTCGAGCGCGACGGCCAGGTCGAATCGTTCGATCACACCGTCGATCTCGACAAGGCGTCGTACGCGAAGTGGTTCGCGGACCTGTTCCAGGATTTCGCCAACACACTCGATTCTGGCGACAGTGCGCGGCCGATGGCCGACATCGCGCAGGTAGCGGCGGTGCTCGAAGCCTCCTACGCGGCCGTCGCATGACGCGGCGATTCCAGCTCGCGCTGTTCGTCCTCGGCGCCGCGATCTTTGGATACCTCGTGGTGCGCATCGGTATCGGGCAGCTCGCCGCCGACGCCGCGAGCACCGGCTTCATGTTCATCCCGATCGTGGGGTTGTACGCGCTCGTGTACGCGTGCAGCGCGCTGGCTTGGTACCTCACGATGCGCGATTCGCGCCGCCCGAGTTTCTGGCGCGTCTACGCGATCCTCGTCTCGGGCTATGGGCTGAACTTCCTCACGCCCCTGATCAACGCCGGCGGTGAGCCGTTTCGCGTCACGGCGCTCACGCCCTGGCTCGGCACACGGCGCGCGGCCGGGTCGGTCATCCTGCACCGGATGCTGCATTCGTTCGCGTATGTGCTGGTCTGGCTGACGGCGATCGTCCTGGCTCTCCTGCTGTTGCCGCGCGACACGTCCACGCTGGTCTTGATCGGGCTCGGCGTGGTCGGACTGCTCCTCGTCGGCGTCGTCGCGCTGTTCGTATCGGCGCATCGCAGCGGGCTACTCGAGCGGATCCTCGACTGGATGCATCGCGTGCCGTTGATTCGACGACTGGCAGTGCGGCTCGAGCCGAACCGCGCGATGCTCATCGAAATCGATCAACAGATCACGGACTTCTATCACCAGAGCCCGCGCCGGTTCATCCAGGCCGTCGCGCTCGAGTATCTGAGCCGCTGCATCTTCATGGTCGAGATCGTACTGATCGTCGCGAGCCTCGGCTTCCGCATCGGGTATTGGCGGGCGTTCGCGATCGGCGGGCTCGAGGCGATCGCCGGCAACGCGCTGTTCCTCGTCCCGTTCGAGCTGGGCGCGCGCGAGGGCGCGTTCTACCTGCTCTTCGGACTCTTCGGCCTGGATCCGCAGCTCGGCCTGTACACGTCGATCGTGGGCCGCGTGCGTGATTTCGCGTGGATCGCCGCCGGTCTGCTCCTGATGTGGCCGGCCAGCGTGCGGGCGAGCGCCGCATGACCATCATCACTCATGCGTTGGCGACGACGCTCGGTGTCCGTGTCCTCAAGCTGACGGGCAGCGACGTCGTGTTGGCGTATGTCTTCGGGGTCGGTGTGGACATCGATCACGCCATTAAGGCCCCGTTTTACTTGCGGCACGTCGGCCGGAAGCGACAGCTCGGCTATTACTGGCGCACGTCGCTCCAGGAACCGGTGGCCCTGCTGTGGATCATCCCGCTGTGCTTCCTCATCGGCACGTGGGTGCCGGCGCTCTTCTTTCTGATCCATCTCGCGATGGATTACAGCGTCGGGTACGAGAAGATGCCGTGGTATCCGTACTCGCCGGTCGTAACGCAGGGCTTCATGGTCGGGATTTCGGACAAAACCAAGGAACTCGTTCTCGTTGTGGTGCTCATATGTATGAATTTGCTCCTGTTCTTGGCACCGCTTTAGACCGCGGCATTCGCCCGGTCCTGCGATTTCTGCACCTGAAGCTCGGCCTCCAGCCGAATCAGGTGACGTGGTCGTCGTTCTGGGCGAGTGTGGCGGCGGGCATCGCGTTCGGCGCGGGCGGGGGGCGGCTCGTGCCGGGGCTCGTGTTCATGGCGATCGGGCAAGTCCTCGACGCGATCGACGGCGGCATGGCACGCCAGTTCAGTCTCGTTTCCGAAGCCGGCAAGCGACTCGACACGCGGCTCGATCGCGCGTCGGAGATCGCGATCTTTGCGGGGCTCACGGCCGGCGGCTTCGTGTCACTGCGACTCGCGCTGCTCGCCACCGTGGCCGTGCTGCTGCTCACGACGATCGTCGATCGCTCGCGCCTCGATCCGGGTCTCAAGCGCTTCGCGCTGTACTTCGGGCTCTGGTTTCCCTACTCGCTCATCTTTACGGTGATCTGCGCGGTGAACCTTGCGGCGTACGTGATCGGCCTGCTGCTCATCGACCTCCAGTTTCAGCGCACCATGGACGCGCTGGGCGGCGATCTGAACACCGTCGCGTCGCGCGCCGCGCGGCTCGAGTCTCTCTAGATGTTTGCAGCCGCGACCGGTCCCTCACCGCAGCACCCGTATGTCGTAGTCGCGACCGCCGAGACGCTGCACGTCGAGGCGTGGCCGGGCGATGGCCGGCCGGTCGCCGTCGTGCCGGGCCTCTTTGGCGGCGCATTCACGTTCCGCAAGGTCGTGCCGCTGCTCGCCGCGCAGGGATATCGGCCGATCGTGATCGAGCCGCTCGGTACGGGATTCTCGAGCCGGCCCGCCAAGGCCGATTACTCGCTCGCCGCCCAGGCCACTCGGCTCGCGGCGGTGCTGGATTCGCTCAACGCGGGACCCGTGCTCGTGCTCGCCCATTCGCTCGGCGCGGCGATGGCGTATCGCCTCGCCCTCGATCGACCGGACCTCGTGCGCGGCATCGTGTCGATCGAGGGAGGGCCGACCGAGGAGGCGACCACGCCCGTGTTCCGCAGCGCGATGCGGTACGTGCCGTGGATCAAGGTCTTCGGCGGCATCAAGCTGATCCGCCGCAAGATCTACGGCATGTTGCTCGACTCCTCGGGCGATCGCTCCTGGGTCACGGAGGGCGTCGTGCTCGGCTACACGCTGGGTGAAGCACGCGACTTCGACAACACGCTCCGGGCGTTTCTCGCGATGTCGCGCGCGCACGAGCCCGCCAAGCTCGCGCCGCGGCTGGGCGACATCGCGTGCCCCGTAACGCTGATGGTCGGTACCTCCAAACACGATGGCGACGTGCCGCCGTGGGAAGTGGAGCTGCTGAGTCGCAGCATTCAGGCGTTCGCCGTGGATAGCGAGGTAGGCGCGGGACACTACCTGCAGGAGGAGCGGCCCGCGGCGGTCGTGACGGCGCTCCAACATTTGGAGCAGCGGGCAAAATGACGCGATCGCTGCGTGTCGCCCTCGTGGCCGAAGATTACTACCCGCAGCTGGGCGGGGTGCCCGAGCACGTCCATCATCTCGCCGCGGAGCTCGAGCGAGCGGGCCATCGCGCGACGGTGGTGACGTCGCACATGCGGGCCGAAGACTCGGTGCGCATGGAGCAGCATCGCGACGTGCGCCGCATCGGCACGAGCATCGTGATCTACGCGAACGGCGGCGTAGCACGGCTGACCGCGGGTTGGCGGCTCACCGCGCGCTTCGAGCAGCTGTTTCGGAGCGAGCAGTTCGACGTCGTCCACGTTCACGGCGGGCTGAGCCCGGTACTCGGCATCGTAGCGCCGTGGGCGGCGTTGCGGGCCGGCATTCCCGTCGTCGCCACGTTCCACACGTGGTTCCCCCGGTCGATGGGGTATCGCGTCCTGAAGCGGCCGATGCAACGGTTGCTCGATCGCCATGCCGCCACGATCGCAGTCTCGAGCGCGGCTCGCGACGCGATGGCCCGCTACTTCACAGCCCCGTGGGAAATCATCCCTAACGGCGTGGACACGACGTTCTTCAGTCCCGCTCAAGACAAAACAGGCGAGCCGGGACCGCAGCTCCTGTGGCTCGGCAGAATCGAGCCGCGGAATGATCTCGCGACCGTGCTTGCCGCGATGCCGCGCATTCTCGAGCGCCATCCGCGTGCCCAGCTCACGGTGGTCGGCGACGGGCCGTGGCGCGCGCGCCTCGAGCGTGAGTCGACGGTGTTGGGGCGAGCGGTGCGATTCACCGGCTACGCAAACGGCGACCGTCCCGACTACTACCGCGGTGCCGACGTCTATCTCTGCCCCACGACGCGAGCGTCGTTCGGCATCACGCTCCTCGAGGCGATGGCCTGCGGCACGCCGCTCGTGGCGACCGATCTGCCCGCCTTTCGCGACGTCGCCAGCCAGGCGCACGCCGTTTTCGCTCCGGCCGAGGACGCCGCGGCATGGGCAAACGCGGTGAATGCATTGCTCGAGGATCCGCGGCGCCGTGAGACGATGACGCAGGCGGGCCGGCAGGTCGCCGAGCGGCACGCCTGGCCGATCGTCGCGCAGCGCGTGCTCGAGGTCTACCGGCGGGTGACGCGATGATGGGGCTCGACCTGATTTTCGGCTCTTCGGTCGAGCGCGGACCAAAGTCTCGCCGCATCTATCTGACGTTCGACGACGGGCCGAACGAGCGCGCCACGCCCGCGATCCTGGAGACGCTGGCCGGAGAGCGGGTGCCGGCGGCGTTCTTCATGGTGGGCGACCACGTGCGCCGCTTTCCCATGCTGGCGCGACGGGTAGCGGACGCAGGTCACGAGATCGGCAACCACACCGAGCACCATCGCAAGCTGCTGCTGCTCGACCGCCGGACGGTGCGGCGTGAGCTCGAGTCCGCGCACGAAGCGATCGTCGGGGAGACGGGCGTGCGGCCGCGGACGTTTCGGGCGCCGCACGGTCACCGCAGCATTTTCCTGAAATCGATAACCGCGGATCTGCGTTATACGGTGTTCGGCTGGACGTTCGGCGTCTTCGACACCGCCTTGCCGGGCGTCGAAACGATCCGGCGCCGCGTCAGAAAGCGACTGCGGCCCGGCGCGATCGTCCTACTGCATGACGGAGACGGCTACGATCCGAAGGGTGACCGGATGCAGACGGCGCTCGCGCTGCCGGAGATCATCAAGGACGCGCGCGAGCGTGGCTACGAGTTCGGGAGCCTGGCCGAGCTACATAACGGCACTCACTCCTGACGGGGCAGTCGGCGCACTTGGGCTTGCGAGCGGTGCAGACGATCGCGCCGAGCTCCATCAACGCTTGATTGAAGCGCCAGGCGCGCGCGCCGTTCTTGGGAACAACACTTTGAGCCAGCACCCAAACGTCCTGCTCCCTTCTGCCCTCTCCCCAAAAAAATCGGCTGAGTACCCTTCGCACGTTTGTATCCACAGCCGGTACGGGCTTCTCGTACGCAAAGCATGCAACCGCACCCGCCGTGTACCGGCCGACACCGGGCAACTCCTCCAGTTCGTCGGGCTTATCGGAGAGTTGGCCGCCCTGTGTCTTGCTGACCACACGCGCGAGCGCATGGAGATTGGACGCGCGGGCGTAGTAACCGAGCCCATCCCACGCTTCGCGTACCGCCTTGGGGCGGGCGCGTGCGAGATCGCTGATCGTGGGAAATCGGGCCATGAACCGCGGGAAGTACTCCAGCACACGGCTGACTTGGGTCTGCTGGAGCATGAACTCCGACACGAGGATGGCATAGGGATTGCGCGTCTTGCGCCACGGTAATACGCGTGCGTTCCGCTTGTACCAGGCTAACAGCTTGCGCGTGAAGCTCATAGCCACACAAGATACAGGCCCATGAGAGCATTTACTGCCGCCCTCGACCTGCGGCGATACGTCGGGCGGTGGTCCTTGCGCAGCGCCAGCCACGCGGGGCGCTTCTCATTCATGATCCTGGACCTCGTCCGGGGCGTGTTGGAATGGCGCGTCTGGGTCCCCCGCACGTTCGAACAGACGATGGCGGTCGGCTACGGGAGCCTCTTTATCGTGCTCCTGGTCGCCGGCTTTGCCGGCGCGGTGACCAGCCTCCAGGCGGGCTATCAGTTCACCGGGCAGCTGCCCCTCTATGTCGCAGGCGGCATCATCTCGGAATCGATGATCCTGGAGCTCGGCCCCGTGCTCACCGGGCTCATCCTGGCCGGCCGGATCGGCGCGCGCTACGCCGCGGAGCTGGGGAGCATGCGGGTGACGGAGCAAATCGACGCCCTGGAAAGCCTGGGCCGCTCGCCCGTGACGCATCTCCTCTTGCCGCGTATTCTCGCCGGTATCATCGCGATTCCGTTTCTCGTGATGCTGGCGAATGCCTTCGGCATCGTGGTCGGATACATCACGGCGCAGTCGTCGCTCGGTTTGACGTATGCCGATTTCGAGTTCGGCGCCCGGTATTTCTTCCGGCCCCTCGACCTCTGGTACTCGCTGATCAAGTCGTATGCGTTCGCCAGCGCGGTCACGATTATTCCCTGCTACATCGGCTTCAACACGCAGCAGGGCGCCGAGGGCGTCGGTCGGGCCACGACCCAGGCGGTCGTCGCGTCGTCCGTGACGGTGCTCATGCTCGACACGATTCTCACGAAATTGATCCTCGGGACGGCGAAGTGAGCATCGAGCTCAAGAAGGTCTCGAAGCGCTTCGTCGACAACGTCGTGCTCGACGGCGTGGACTTCTACGTCGCCGAGGGCGAGACGGTCGCGCTGCTCGGCCCATCGGGCACCGGCAAGAGCGTGTTGCTCAAGCACATCATTGGGCTGATCAAGCCCGATTCGGGCGAGGTATGGGTCGACGGCCATCAGGTCCCGCTGCTGGGCCGCAAGGAGCTCGCCAAGCTGCGCAGCCGCATCGGGTACGTTTTTCAGAACGGTGCGCTGTTCGACTCGATGGACGTATTCGAGAACATCCGGCTCGGCATCACCGACGAAGACCAGTACGCCGACAAGGATTATTGTGTAACCCGCGTGCGCGAGTGCCTGCGGCTCGTGAACTTGAGCGAAGACGTCGGCCGCAAGTACCCCTCGGAGCTGTCGGGCGGCATGCGCAAGCGTGTCGGGATCTCCCGTGCGATCGCCGGCAAACCGACATATTTGCTGTACGATGAGCCCACCTCGGGCCTCGATCCGGTGAACGCGGACGTGATCGATTCACTGGTCGAGCGGCTGCAGCAAGAGATCGGTGTGACCAGCGTGGTGGTCACGCACGACGTGCGTGGTGCGTTCCGCGTCGCCGACCGTATCGCGCTCTTGTCGAAGGCCAAGATCCGGGCCGTCGGTACGGCCGAAGAGATCGTGGCGTCCAAGGATCCCGTGGTGCAGCAGTTCCTCGAGCGTGATCTCGAGATGGCCGTCATTCAGGCGAGCGAGGAGAAGCGCTAGTGGACCTCACGTACAAGCAGGAAGTCGGCGTTGGGGCGATCGTGCTGGTGGGCGTCGCCGTCTTCCTCGTCGGCATGTTTTGGCTCACGGGCCGCTCGCTCGGCACGAGCGGGATTTCCGTGGACGTGATGTTCCAGAGCGTCGCGGGGCTCAAGCAGGGCGACCCCGTGCTCGTCTCCGGCGTCAAGAAGGGTCGCGTGGCGCGCGTGGCGCTCGAGCGCGTGAAGAGCGTGCGCGTCACGCTCGAGCTGCAGCGCGACGTCGCGCCGCACATCGACGCGAGCGCCGCCGTTGCGGCGATGGATCTGTTCGGCGCCAAGTTCATCGACTATAACCCCGGCGCGCGCGACGAGATGCTGGCGCGGGGGCGCGTGATCACCGGCTCGAACGCGCCCGACATCACGGACGTGGCCCAAGGCGTCGCCAACCGCGCCAACGAGCTCATGGAGAACGCGGCCAATATCGTGTCCGACCGGTTGGGGGAGGACATTCACAACACGCTCGTCGTCACGCAGCGCGCCATGAGCGCGCTGTCGGGCATGCCGGACGGGCCGTTCATCCAGCAGACGACCAAGACGCTGCGCTCGACCGAGCGCGTCATGCAGCGCGTCGACTCGATGCTCGCATCCGGCACCGGGGCGAACGTCGATTCGATCTCACGCAATCTCGCGCGCCTGAGCAACCATCTCGAGCACACGACCGTGGCGCTCGATACGCTGATCACGCGGATGAATCGCGGCGAAGGAACGCTGGGCCGGATGGCGAGCGACACGACGATGTACCACGACTTGCACGAGCTCTCGGTCTCCCTGACCACGCTGCTGAATGACCTCAAGGAGCATCCGGACAAATACATGAAACCGGGGCTCGTGAGGGTGAAGCTGTTCTGACCGTCACGTTTCTCGGGACGTCCGCGGCCCGGCCCACAGTCGAACGCAATGTCTCGGGACTCGCGGTCCACCGCGAGGGCGAGACGCTGCTCTTCGAATGCGGCGAAGGCACGCAGCGCCAGATGATGCGCTACGGCGTGAGCTTCGCGCTGTCCGAGATCTTCTTCACCCACTTTCACGCCGACCACTTTCTCGGCGTCATCGGCCTGATCCGCACGCTCGGTTTGCAGGGGCGGCCTGAACCGCTGTTTCTGTACGGGCCCAAAGGCGCGAAGAAAGTCCTCGGCACCGCGCTGCAGCTCGGCGTCGAGCGCGTGCCGTTCCCGGTCGAGATCGTCGAGGTGAAGGCAGGCGACACGGTGGGCCGGGACGCGGGAAGCGGGAAGCGGGACGAGTACGACATCTGCGCGTTCCCGACGGAGCACGGCGGCGGTCCGTCGCTCGGGTATGTGCTGAAAGAACACGTGCGGCGCGGGCGGTTCGACGTCGAGAAGGCGAAGGCGGCGGGCATTCCCGAAGGCCCGCTGTGGGGAAAGCTCTCCAAGGGCGAGGCGATCGAGCTGCCCGACGGGAGACGGCTGACGGCGGACGGCTTTGTCGGTCCCACACGCCAGGGGCGACTCATCGCCTTCACGGGCGATACACGTCCCTGCGCGGCGACGATCGACGCGGCGCAGGAGGCGGACCTGTTGATTCACGAAGCGACGTTTGGCGAGGAGGAGAAGGAGCGCGCGCGCGACACCGGGCACTCGACGGCGAGGGAGGCGGCGCAGGTTGCCCTCGCCGCCAAGGCGAAACGCTTGCTGCTCTCTCACGTTTCAGCGCGGTACTCGATCAGCGCCGACGAGCTCGCGAAAGAGGCGCGCGAAGTATTCGCCAACACGAGCGTCGCGAAAGACGGACTCGAAGTCGACGTGCCGTTTGCCGAGTGAAACGGCCGGAAGCCCAACCTCGGCGGCACGGCGGATTGGAAGAGTGGCTGGTCCGCCGACGCCAATCTCACCTACCGCGTAGGGGCGCGCTCGGCCTCCGCGCCGAAGGCCGGGACGTGATGTACAAGCGCCTGTGAACCACGCGTTCCAGCGGGGCCGGTTATATTCCCGGCCCCATGGGACCGGTCTCCTTCACCTACTCCGCCAGCATCCCCGCAGCGATCGACAAGGTCTTCGGGCTGATTTCCGACCCGATGCGGATGCCGGAGTGGCTGCCGCGCTGCGTCAGCGTGAAGGAGACGACCGGCGAGCGCGTGGGGAAGGGCGCGCGCTACAAGCTCACGTTCCAGCGCGACACCACGCGCCACGAGTCGGTCATCGAGATCATCGACTTCTCACCGCCGCACACCTTCGGCTGGGTCGAGATCTACCATCGCGTGGGATCCAAGACGTTCTTCGGACTGCACTGGGAAGGTGGATCGACCAAGATCTCGCTGAAGCACATCTGGCAACCGTCCGGCTTTCGCTCGTGGCTGAACGGGCAGTTCTATCGGCGCCGCAACGCGCACCGGATGTTCGAGGGACTCGTGAATAATTTGAGACGGGCGCTTACCAGATAGAAAATGCGCATCCCTCACCGTTTCTCCCAAAACAGATCCACCCCAAACTGATACGGCCGGGCGGACGTCCCGGACATCACCGATTCGCATCCCTGTAACGGGTCGATGCTCGTCGCCACGCCCCATTGGTGCGTGAACCTGGTTTCCAGATTGATCCCGATGTGGTCGAGCGACAGCAGCTGCTCGCGCGGGCAGAACCGCGGGCTGGCCCGCAGAAACGACGGGTAGCCGAGCACGCGCACCTGCATGCCGAGCACGAGCTCGGTGCCGGCGAGTCCGGACTGCACTTCTCCCGGCTTGATCCGGAAATAATCGATCGGCAGGCCGAGCTGACTCACGACGGCATTCTCGATCTTGCCGGACAATACGCCCACGAGCTGATCGGCGCCCTTCTCGAACACCGTCTGATGCTGGCTGTTGTCGCCCTCGTCGCCGAGAAAAGCTTGCGCGGTGGGCGCGCCGAACACGAGATACGAGATCAGCTCCGTTTCCGACAGCGGCGGCGAGACGTCGCTCGTGAGCTGGATGATCGGCTTCTCCATGGTGCCGCCGATGTGTGCCGCGATCGTCACTTCGTCGCCCTGCGCCGTGCGCACGACGTGGTCGGCGCCGAGATCGAGAATCGCGTCGGTCTTCGGCGAGCCGAAGTAGCGGATCGAGCCCTCGCGGATGGTGAATTCGCGCGTCAGGCCCGGTGCGAACGTCATGTTGTAAAAGCCCCGCACCGCGCGCACCGTCCCGACCAGCCGGTACTTCGCGGCACTTTCCGTTTCGCTTCGCTCGTTTCCCGTGCTGACCGCCAGCTGCCCCGCGAGCTGAATGGCGGCGTCGGGGGACTTGAGCCAGAAATGGTCGCCGAGGTCGACCGTAATGCGGCGAATCTTGAGCGAATCCATTAGGGATTCGATCACGCTCCGCCCGCCGGTCGCCTGCAGCAGCACGGTGGTATCGACGAACTGCGCATAGAGCGAATCGGACAGGTCGATCCCTTTGGAGTGCATGAAGCGGTCGAGGTACGCGTTGCCCTCGTTGACGGTCGCATTCCCGGTCAGGACTGCGCCGGCGGGCGAGCCCGACAGGTTCAGCTCTCCGGTCGCCGTCGCTTCCAGAAAGTCGTGACGGTTCATGACGGGGAAGTGGTCGGTCTTGACGGCGAGCGCGAGCTCGGGACGATCGAGCCGGGCGAAGCGAGCCGTTCCCGTGAATTGCGCGCGACCCTTGCCTGCCTCGATCTGCGCGTCGTCCAACGTTACCGTCGCACCGGAGAACACGAGCGACGCGTGGGCGTTCCGGTACTTCACGTTCGTCGCGGGCACGCTCGCGCTGCCGCCCGCGAGATCGATCCGCCCGTCGAGCCGCGGGGCGTCGGTCGGACCGTCGACGGTGAGGTCGCCGTACAGCCATCCGCCCACGTCGCGGAGACTGGGCACGAGCGGGCCGAACAGCGCGAGGTCGAGACTGTCCGCGCGCAGCCGGCCGTGGAGAGGGTTGCTCGTGAAGTCGACGGTCAACGGTCGACGGTCGCCCGCCGTCAGGACCACGTGACCGGATGCGGCGCCCCCGACGTACGCGGCGTTCGCGTCCAGGTCCGGCAGGCTGTCTCGCTTCCCCTTCCTTAATAGGTCCGCGACCGGGACATGCTCGGCGACCACGCTGATCCGCGAAGAAGCCTTGGAACGCGTGATCGCGAGCCGTCCAGGACCGGGTTCACGGCCCAGCACCATGCTGTCCAGCGTGCTACCGCGGGCCATCAGCCATCGGCCATCTGGTACTGCAACCGACAGTGAATCGAGAGCGACCGCCCGACCGCCAAATCTTCCACCGATACTGACGGTCGTCACCGAATCGACCGCCAGCATTGCGCCGAATCTCAGCGAGTCAGGCGTCCCGATCGCCCGTGCGTCGAGCGAATCGATGCTGAGGCCCTTTACCGTCACGGCGTGGGCATGCGCCGCGGCCTGCAGGCTGTACCGGGCTAGAGAGCCCGACGCAGTGACATCCAGCCGTAGCGCGCCATCGAAATGAGCCACAGAGTCGTTTTCGAACGCAGCCACCACAGGCCCCACCTGAGAGAGAGACGGAGCGTCGAGAGTAAGAGTGAGATCACCGGTTTGGTCCTCATAAAGGCCGAACGCCCCCGCACCACGCACTTGGAGGCCGGGACTTCGGACGTAGAGAGTGTCGGTATGCAACAAGCCGTCGACGACACGGGCGACCAGCATGACCGTGTCGATCGGAACGCGACGGATGCTGGAAGAATCCAGGAACAGGCGCAGCGTCGCCTCGCGCGGCATGCTGCCGAACGTGACGTCGCCTTCGAAATGCCCGTTCAGGTTGGACGGCGGCATCCGGGCATCCAGTGCCGCCAGATCGAGCCCGCGCACGGTGCCGCGGAGCCCGCGCACGATCAAGTGCTTGCCGGTGGCGACCTGGCCGCTCACGACCACGTCGCCAAGCGCGCCTCCCAGCGTCGTCTCGAACGACAGCGCGTCGAGTGCGCCGTCGGCGCGGATCTGACCGCGCACCGGTCCCTGCACGCCATATCCGGCGGCACCGGCGATTCTCAAGTCGAGCGAGCCGCTGCGTCCGTCGGCGGTGATCGTGCCGTCGATCCGGCCCCGGACGTTCGTCGGCACGTGGAACGCGCGGAGCAACCGCTCGACTTGCACGCCGGCGACGTCGATGCGGCTGTCCCTTGCATTCCACTCGTTGTCCGCGCCCGCGATCGTCATGCGGCCGCGTGCCGTGCCGCCCGCCGCGTTGATGTCGAGATCGGGAGCGCTGACCACGATCGTGCCCGAGCTGCGGGACGTCGCACGCACGACGCCGCGGAAACTCCAATCGGCCGGGATGTCGGCGCCGGCAACGAAGCTGCTGATGTCACCCGCGACCAGCTGATCGATGTGCGTCGTCGCGTCGTACCGACGACGATCGGGCGCTGTGATGAGCCAGGCGTCGACAGAGATCTTCGATGAGGGGAGTTGAATCGTGCGCAGCGCGATGACGAGCGAGTCGCCCTGCAGGTGCGCTTCCCCTTGCAGCTGATCGAGCTCGAGCGCCGGGTCCACGAGATACCCTTGTGCTGTTGCGATCTCGAGCAGCGCAGCGCGCGGCAGACCTGGACCGGCCGAGTAGTGAAGCAGCGGCAGGCTGAGGTTCACGTTCTGGAGCTGCACCGTGTCGAGCTGCTGTGCCTGCTCGTGCTGCGGCTCGGCAGGCTTGCGCCAGATTGTCGCCACTACCGCGCCATCGCGCACCGTGACGTCATGAATCGTGAGATCCACGCTTCCCGCTTCCCGTTTCCCGCTTCCCGTTTCTTTCGCGAACACCCTCAGGATCGAGTACTCCTCTCCCGGATGGTCTTTCAGCAGCCGAATGATTGGCCGCTCGAGGAGCAGCGGGCCCAGCGTGAACTTCGAGTGCAAGAGGTCCCACACGCTGTAGTTGACGTCCACCCGCTCTGCCTGGAGGACCACTTGTCCCTCCGGATCGCGCAGCGTCACGCCGTGGAGCTGGAGATTGCTGAGCAGCGATCCGCCGATGCCCGAAAACGTGAGCCGGCCGTTGAGCTGCGCGTTGATCTTCGGCAGCAGCTTGTGCACCGCGAAGCGCGTGACCGGCGGCGCCTGGAGCAGAAGTAGCAACGAGACGACCAGAATTCCCAAGACGATGAGAACCTGAGCCGCCCGGTGCCGCCCCATGCCGCCCCTTGCCGCCGCCATCAGAACGCCTGCCCGATCGAGAGGTGCAATTGAAACCGATCGATGAGCCGCAACTTCGGCGCGAACGCCGGATCCACGAGCGTCAGCGAGGTGCCTGACTGCGAGTAGAGCGGACCGGGGCGCGACGGATAGGGATTGAATCCGACGTCGAGCCGGATGGGGCCGATCATGGACGGCATCCGCAGACCGGCGCCCGGCGTGACCCGAAGATTGTCGATGTAGCCCGCGTCCACGAAGACCGCGCCGAACAGCAGCACGCCGCCGACCCGCATCGGGAAGCGCGCCTCGACGTTGCTCAGCGCCATGAACGTTCCGCCCTCCGCCGACGTGCGAATCCTGCCGTCGCCATCCATCACCCGGACGACGGGGCCGAGCTGATTCTCCGGAAAGCCGCGGACCGTGGTCGATCCTCCAGCGAACAGCCGCTCCTCCGGCGGCACGTATTCGCGACTGCCGCTGGGCAGCTCGACGCTCGGCGCGAAGACTTTGCCCACGCGGACGCGCCAGCTCACGACACGCGGGCCAAAGGGGATGTGCTGCGTGTATCCCGCGCTCGCCCGCACGAATCGCATGAACCGGTCGGAGCCGAGGAGGGCGGGGGAGACGCGGAGCTCCGTGACGAGGGTGCCGCCGGCGGTCGGGTCGTTGATCGAGTTGCTGTGGTCGCGAACCAGCTGAAACGAGACGACGGAACGACGACGTCGCGCCCCGAAAATGGCTTGATCGTCGAGTGAGCAAACGTTGAGCAGGGCGCAAAACGTCGCCGGCGTCGCCAAGGTTCTCCCGTAGGAGAACGAATACGAGACCTCGAGCGGCAGGTCAGTCGCGATCTGACGCGTCAAGGCAACTTCACCGCCAACCGCCTCGCGCAGGTACGCGCCGAACTCGCTGTGACGCTCGACGAAGACCGTCGCCATACCCGTCGTCTGCTTCCAGCCGACGAGTGGGTCATGGAGAGTGATGCCGACGTTGTAGTTGACCTTGAGGCGGCTCGTATCCTCGTCTTGCAGCTGCCGGCACACCGAATGCTCGAGCGAATTGACACCGAGCTCCGACGTGCGCGCGCGAAACTCGAGCCGCCGCCCCTCGCCGCTGAAGTTGAACAGGTCCATCGACCCCATGGCGCGCAGGCAGTCGAGCGTTCCATAGCCGACGCTGACGCGCGCCCGCCGGAGCGGATATTCCGCCAGCTGCGCGCGCACCCGGACCGTCACCAGCGTGTCATGCGCATTGCTCGGCGCCGTGTCCGCAAGCCCGATGCGCACCTGCCGGAACAGCTCGGTGCGCTGGAGGTTCATCATGCCATCGTGCAGTGCGCTGTCCGAGTAGATCTCGCCCTTCTCGATCATCAACGTCTTCAACACCACGCGCTTGTCGATCGCATGCGTGCCCCCGACCTCGACGGCGCCGATGCGTGCCCGCGGCCCGGGATCGGCGGTCAGGGTGACGGTCACGGACTTCGGCGGATCCTCGAGCGACGCCTGGAAACCGCCCGTGACGTGGGCAAACGCGTGCCCGCGGTCGCGCAGCAACGCTTCCAGGACCGAGACCGACGTCTGAAACGCCAGGCGATCGAACGGGAAGCCGGCCCGAAGCGGCAAGAGCTTCAGGATGTCAGGAAGGTGCTCGAGCGTATCGAGGCCGACGATGCGTACCGAATCGACGATGATCGGCCGGCCTTCGGTGATGTGGAACGTGATGTCGACGTCATCGCCGCGGCGCCGCAGTGTGGTGTCGATTTTGGCTTCCGGGAAGCCGTGCACGCCGTATGCGGCTTGGAGGCGCAGCACGTCGCGCCGGAATTCCATAGGATCGAACGCGGCGGGTTTCGCGAGGCCGAGCCAGCGGGTGAGCGACAGGCGATAAAAGAGCGGCGCCTGCGACGTGGCGATCGAGGCGCGAAGCACCTTCTCCTCGATGGCGTGATTGCCGTGGAACTGGACCTTCCGCACGACTTTCACGCCCGGCACTTCCTGCCCCACGCCGCGACGCGTACCCAGCAGTACACCCAACATCGCGATTGCCAGACACAACTGCCGCATACGGCTAATACCCAGCACGAGAAGGAACCCGTAGGCTGGCCGGTCTAGATCGTGCGGGGTAACAAGGCCATGCAAACCCGAAATCCATCGTCGTTCGCCATCAGACTCGTCGCCGCCATTCTCGCTGTCGCAGCACTCGCGATCGGCAAGGAATTCTTCATCCCGATTGCCCTGGCGTTCTGCTTCCACGCGTTGCTGCGCCCGGTGGTGCGCGGGCTCGAGGGTCTGCGGATTCCCGCCTGGCTCGGAGCGACTGCCGTCGTCCTCGGCGCGTTAGTTGTCATCGGAGGGGGTGTCTGGGCGTTGTCGGGTCCCGTCGGCACCTTCCTGGAACGGGCGCCCGCGAGCATCAGCAAGGCGCAGGCGAAGATTCGCGCCATGGGGCGCCCGTTTCAGCGCGTCAGCGATGCCGCGAGTGGCCAGGGCCCGGCGACAGCGGCGGCTCCTCCTTCCCAGGCTTCCGCGCCGCCCGCCGCGGGCTCAGCGCCGGTCCCGCCGTTGCTGGCGACGCTGCTCGGCCGCGGCACGCTGTTCGTGACGGGGCTGCTCGAGGTGCTGATTCTGCTCTACCTCATGTTGGCGGCGGGTGGCACGCTGTTCCGCAAGCTCGTGAAGGTCGTGCCCGGTCCGGACGACAAGCGGACGGTCAGCGACGTGCTGCACGAGACGGAATCGATCGTCGCGCGTTATCTCCTGGTGACCGCGGTGATCAACGTGGCGCAGGGAATCGCGGTCGCGCTCGCGATGTGGGCGATTGGGATGCCGGATCCCTGGATGTGGGGCCTGCTGACATTCGCGCTCGAGTTCATCCCCTACCTCGGCGGTGCGATCAACGTCGGATTGCTGCTGGTCACCGCCTTCACCACGTTCACGAGCACGGGAGCGGTCATCCTGCCCGCCGCCTTGTATCTCGTCATCACCACGCTGCAGAACAACGTCATCTCGCCGTATGCGTACGGCGGGCACCTCAAACTGAGCCCCCTCGCCGTGATGATCTGCGTGATGTTCTGGTGGTTCGTCTGGGGGATTCCGGGTGTCTTCCTTTCTATCCCGATCGCCGCAACACTTAAGGTGCTCGGCGACCAGGTGCCGAGGCTTGCGCCCCTGGGTGAGTTGCTTGGAGAATAGAGAGGGCGGGGTTATTTTCCGTGCCCCGTAGTACGGGGCTGTAGCTCAGCTGGGAGAGCGCCTGGATCGCACCCAGGAGGTCAGGGGTTCGAGCCCCCTCAGCTCCATCGCTGCCCCTTGGTGTAACTGGCAACACGCCTGACTCTGGATCAGGAGAGTCCTGGTTCGATCCCAGGAGGGGCAACTAGGTCCCGCACGCTCGCTTGGCGAGCGTGCGGGATCTGCTTTTTCAGCTTGGTGGCTTGGAACAACAACCCGCGTAGCGGCGCCGCGACAGCGCGGGGCCATAGTCCCGTTCCGCACCGTGGCCGCGGCGCCGCCGCAAGGCTTGGAACTTGCCTCCCGTCTCAGTCCGAAGACGTACGCGTTTCCCTGAGACCTGGAGGCTCATCATGCGAATGGTGCTGGGATGCGTCCTGCTTGTGGCGGCGGCTTGTGACACGGTTGCACCACCCGCTCCGAGCGACGGCGTGGGAGTGCCACCAGCGGCGACCGCAGGCGGCGGAGCTGGTGTAGGAGCGTTCAAGTTCGTGAACTTCGAGCTCGGCGCGGTGCCGGGAACGGTGTGTCCCGGCCCGACAGGCTGCACCAACGGCGCGGCCGAGCCGGCGATCCGCTCCGACGCCAGTGGGACGTTCTATGTCGGCTCGGAGCTGGGCGTGGGCTCGGGCACCTTGGCCTGGAAGTCGACTGACGGCGGTCTGCATTACACAGCACTCACGTCTCCCAACCAGCTGTCGCAGGCGGAGGGCGGCGTTGGGCCGGGCGGGGGCGACGTCGATCTGGCCACCGCGCCGGACGCGAACGCCAGCGGCGGCCACAACCTCTACGTGGCGAGCTTGAGCCTCGCGAACGTTACCGTGACGACCAGCCAGGACGGCGGCGCCACCTGGAGCAAGAACGTGCTCAGCGCCACGATCCCCGGCGATGACCGCGAGTGGATCGCCGCCGACCAGGCGACGAAGGTGTGCGTCTCCTACCACGACATTGCCACGTTCAACATCGACGTCAATTGCAGCTTCGACGCCGGCGCCAGCTTCACGCAGTTCGGCACGGCGATCGACGCTGCTCATGCCTACTTGCTCAACGACAATTCGACCGGCAACCTGGCGATCGACCCCCGCAATCACGTCATCTACCAGGTGTTCTCCGGGATCGCCGACGCGTTCGAGGCCGCGGTGCCGAGCTCGTTCCACGCGGTGTACATCGCGGTGTCGCTCGACGGCGGCAACACGTTCAGCGACCGGACCGTGTACGTGAATCCCAACACGTCGGCCTCCTACGGCCACCAGTTCGTGAACGTCAGCGTCGATCGCGCGGGGACCGTGTACGTCGTCTACACCGACAATCACAACGTCTACTACAGCTTCTCGACGGACAACGCGGAAACGTTCACCGGGCCGATCCAGGTGAATCAGGCGCCGTCCGCCACGGCGATCATGCCGTGGAGCGTGGCCTGCGACCCGGGCCAGCTGAACATCGTGTGGTACGGCACATCGTTCTACGATGGGGCCACCGTGCCGGACAACTACCCGGCGTCGGCGGCGTGGTACGTGTACCTCGCTCAGAACAAGAACGCGACGGCCCCGGGCAGCGCGTTCACGCAAGTCGCGGCGACGCCGGTCATCCATTTCGGCGGCGTGTGCGAGAGCGGCGTGGCGTGCAGCGGCAACCGCGACCTGTACGACGACTTTGGGATCGCCGTGAATCCTCTGACCGGCCTTTCGTCCATCACCTACAGCGACGACCAGCCCGGGAATACCGGGTCCGCCGATCACACCGCCATTGCGACGCAGACCGGCGGGGGAAAGATCTGCTCGGGAACCTGAGGGGAGAAGCGGAGCAAGGACTTTAGGGGGCCGCGGTGGCGGACGACCGCGGCCCTCGTTTTCATTGCCACCCCCCGCGTCAACGCTCTATCTTCTCAGCCCATGCGCCGTCCGACAATTCTTGCCACAATCCTGTTGCTTCCCGGCATCCTGGCAGGCCAGAGTCCCCCCCGCGCCACCGCGCGCACGGTCAGCACGCCACCGGTCATCGACGGCCGGCTCAACGATCCCGTCTGGCAGGAAGCCACGCCCATCACCGGTTTCATCCAACGCGAGCTGCACGAGGGCGATAAGGTCACCGAGCGCACCGAGGTCCGCATCATCATGGACGGCGAGGCGCTCTACGTCGGCGCGTGGCTGTACGACTCCGACCCGAACGGCATCGTGCCCGGCGAGAAGGTCCGCGACGGCGACATTACGAAGGCCGACTACTTCGGCGTCCTGCTCGACACCTATCACGACCGCCAGAACGGTTTCGTCTTCACGACCACGCCGGCGGCGATCGAGTACGATGCGCAGGTTGTGAACGAGGGGGAGGGCGGGGGCCTCCAACTCCCCGGACAGACGCGCGCCGTGGCCGGCTCGCTCGGCGGCTTCAATCTCAACTGGGACGGCACCTGGACCGTCGCGACGTCCGCGGATTCCGCCGGCTGGTACGCGGAGTTCCGCATCCCGTTCACGACGCTCCGCTACGGCGCGGGCGACCAGCAGACGTGGGGCCTGAACCTGGTCCGCTCGATCCGCCGCAAGAACGAAGAGTCGTTCTGGTCGTTCGTGCCGCGGCAGTTTTCGTTGATGAAGGTCTCGCACGAGGGAACGCTCGAAGGCGTGCGCGTTCCGACGCGGCGTGTGTTGACCGCGACGCCGTACTCATTGGCGGGTGTAGAGCGCAACTATCTCCTCGATGCCGATTTCAAGAGCCGCAGCGACGTCGGCGGCGAGATCAAGTACGGCGTCACGCCCAGTCTCACGCTCGACCTCACGTACAACACCGACTTCGCGCAGGTCGAGGTGGACGAGCAGCGTACGAATCTCACGCGCTTTCCGCTGTTCTTCCCCGAGAAGCGGCCGTTCTTCCTCGAAAACGCAGGCATATTCTCGGCCGGTACGCCGCAAGCGGTCGATCTCTTCTTCACGCGCCGCATCGGCATCGATACCGCCGGTCAGCCGGTCCCGATCGTCGGTGGCGGCCGGCTCACGGGCCGAGTGGGAGACTTCACCGTCGGGGCGCTGCAGATCTTCACGGAGAACTCGACGACGCAGGAAGCGATGGCCTACTCCGTCGCCCGCGTGCAGCGCGAGCTCTCCGGCCGCTCGCGCATCGGGCTCATCGGCGTGCAACGCATGGGGACCTCGCAGACGACCGACTGGAACCGCGTGGTCGGCGTGGACGGCCGCGTCGGCATTCACGACGCCTGGACGATCGACTGGTGGGAGGCGCGCTCCGCGACGCCGCGCTCCGACCACGACGCCGAGGCGTTCAGCGCGCGGCTCGGGTATGAGACCGGATCGTGGAGCAACCTCGCCCGCATCATTCAGGTCGGTCGCGATTTCGATCCCGAGGTGGGATTCCTGAACCGCGGGGGCGGTTATCGCTTTTTCGAGACCACCATCATGTGGAAGGAGCGGCTGCCGAACAGCAGCTGGCTCAAGGACTGGCATCCCCACGTCGGGTATCGCGGCTACTACGGCCTCGATGGCTACCGGCAGGAAGATCGCATCCACCTGGACATCACCGAGTGGTACACGTCGAGCGGCGCCAACCTCGGCCCCGAGGTGAACGTCGAGCACCAGGGACTGCAGCAGCCCTTCGCCATCGCGAGCAACGTGACGCTGCCGGTGGGCTCGTACGACTACACGTCCATGGGGTTCGACGGTGCGACGAATCCGAGCGCGCCGTTTTCGGCCAACCTGCGAGCGGACATCGGCGGGTTCTACAACGGTACGCGGCGGGGCGGCAGCCTGACGCTCGGCGCGCGGCGCGGTAGCTCGCTGACGACCTCGCTGCTCGTCGAGTACAACGACGTCCGGCTGAAACAGGGCAATTTCACGCGGCTGCTCATCGCGCCGCGCGTCGCGTACTTCTTCACGCCGCGCATCATGTTTCAGACGCTCGTGCAATACAGCAATCAGGTGCGTGCGTGGACCGCCAACGCGCGGTTCAGCTGGCTCGGCACGGCCGGCACCGGATTGTTCGTGGTCTTCAACGAAGGCCAGGAGGCCGACGGCTTCTTCCGGTGGGATCGGCCGCAGGCCCGCTCGTTGATCGTGAAGTACACGCGCCAATTTGGGAGGAACGGTGAGTAGAGCATCAGCCGCCGCGCTCGTCGCAGTCATCTTCCCCATCCACATCCTCGCCACGCAACAGATCGACACGACGCTCTGGACCCGCCTGCATTTCCGATTTGTCGGCCCGGAGGGGAACCGCGCCATCGCCGCGATCGGCGAGCCCGGCAATCCGCTCGTCGCCTACATCGGCGCGGCATCGGGCGGGATCTGGAAGACCGAGGACGGCGGCGTGCATTGGCGCGCCGTGTTCGACAGTGCGACATCCCAGGCGATCGGCGCGCTCGCGATGGCGCCGTCGGCGCACAACATCCTGTGGGCCGGAACGGGCGAGACGTTCTTCATCCGATCGATGACGGCGCTCGGTGACGGCGTGTATCGATCCACCGACGCGGGACGCAGCTGGCAACACGCGGGACTCGACTCCACCGGCCGCATCGCACGGATCGTGATCAACCCGACCAATCCGGACATCGTGTTCGTCTGCGCGCTCGGCCGCGCGTACGGACCGGAGCAGCAGCGCGGTGTCTACCGCACGGCCGACGGCGGCAAGACGTGGACCCGCGTGTTATTCGTGGACCCGAACACCGGCTGCTCCGACCTCGCGATCGATCCCGGCGATCCCAACACGCTGTTCGCGGGGATGTGGCAGTTCGAGGTGAAGACGTGGCACTTGCAAAGCGGGGGTCCGGGGAGTGGGCTGTGGGCCTCGCGCGATGGCGGTCTGACATGGAAGCGGCTGGCGGGTCGCGGTCTGCCGCCCGCCACCCACGTCATCGGCAAAGTCGCGCTCGCGGTGGCGCCATCGAATCCGAATACCGTCTACGCGCTGATCGAGGACCGCGACCCGACGCTGTACCGCAGCGACGACCGCGGCACGACGTGGCGCGTGCAGTCGCGGAACCACGACCTGGCCGAGCGTGCGCCGTACTACGTGCGGTTCGCCGTCGCGCCCGACGACGAAGACCGCCTCTACTTCGTGTCCGTGCGAGTGACCGTGTCCCGCGACGGCGGGCAGTCGCTCAACCGCATCGGCTTCAACGCGGGCGGCGACACGCACGACTTCTGGATCGACCCATCGAACCCCGATCGCATGATGATCGCGCACGACGGCGGTGCCAGCATCACGCTCACCGGCGGCAAGAACTGGACGCGGATCATTCTGCCGATCGCGCAGATGTATCACGTGGCCACCGACACGCGCGTGCCGTACTACCTGTACGGCAACCGCCAGGACGGGTCGTCCTATCGCATGCCCAGCCGCAGCCTGTCGGGCGGGATCAGCGAGGGCGAGTGGGGGCACGTCGGCGGATGCGAAAGCGGGTTTGCGTATCCCGACACGGTCGACAACAACACCGTCTGGTCGGGCTGTTACGACGGCGGGCTCGAGGTCTACGACGTCCGGACCGACCAGTCGCGCAACGTCCGCGTCTGGCCCGAGGCCGGCTACGGCTGGCGTCCGGCCGACATGAAGTACCGCTGGAACTGGACGTTCCCGATCGCGATCTCGCCGCACGATCACACGAAGGTCTACGTCGGCAGCCAGGTCGTGCACGTGACGACGGACGGCGGCTCGAGCTGGCAGGTGATCAGTCCCGATCTCACCCGCAACGACACGACGCATCAGCAGACCTCGGGCGGCGTCTCGACGGACAACCTCATGACATTCGACGGCGCGACGCTGTTTGCGATCGCGGAGTCGCCGGTAAAAGCGGGTGTCATCTGGGTCGGATCGAACGACGGACGTGTGAACGTCACGCAGGACGGCGGCGCGCACTGGACCGACGTCGGCGGCAACCTCCCGAAGCTCGCGCCGTGGGCGAAGATCAAGAACATCGAGCCCTCGCACTTCGACGCGGGCACGGCGTACCTGAGTGCCGACCTGCACGAGCTCGATGATCTCGCGCCGTACATCTTCAAGACGACCGACTACGGCAAGACCTGGAAGCTGATCTCCGGGACATTTCCGCGGTCGGCCTTGTCGTTCGTGCACGTGGTGCGGGAAGACCCGGTGCGGCGGGGCATGCTGTTCGCCGGTACGGAGAACGGCCTGTACGTGACGTTCGACGACGGCGCGACCTGGCTGGCGCTCCAGGCAAATCTGCCGCACGCGCCGATCTCGTGGGTCGACGTGCAGCCGCATTTCCACGACCTCGTCGTCGCGACGTACGGCCGCGGCTTCTATATCCTCGACGACATCTCGCCGCTCGAGCAGCTCGACGCTGCCGCGCTTGCCAGTAAGGCGGCGCTCTTCACGCCGCCGCCGGCGTATCGGTTCCGCGATCGTCAGGGCGTCACGAACGCACCGAACAGCGCGGTGCAGGCGGAGAATGGACCGGCCGGCGTCCCGCTCACGTACTTCGTCTCCGCGGCACTCGGCGATACGATGCCGAATGCGGCGAGCGCGCCGAGCGGCGCGTGCCCTACGCCGGGACCTCCCGCCGCCGCTGCTCCCGGCGACAGCGCCCGCCGGCTCAAACCCGCGAAGCTCGTGATTCTCGACGCACAGGGCGATACCGTCCGCGTGTTGCAGGGCGATCGGAAGCCGGGCTTCAACCGTGTCTGCTGGGATTTGCGCTACAGCTCACCCGCCACGCCGAAGCTCCGCACATCGCCGCCCGGGCGGGCGTTCGTGCGCGTCGGCGCCGACGGCACGCGGCCGCTCGTGACCTGGGATCTCGATCTCTCGCTGCGCGGTCCGCTCGTCTTGCCGGGCACGTATAGCGTCCGGCTCGTCGTGCCGCTCGCCGATACGTCCGCCGCGCCCGCGACGGCGACGCAGTCCGTCACCGTCAACAAGGATCCCAACACGACGGGAACCGACGCGGACGTGCAGGCGCAAGCGAAGCTCGCGCGCACGATTCGCGCCGAGCAGGACAGCGTGGCGCGGATGATCAACCGGCTGGAGTGGGTGCGGAAGCAGATCCGCGATCTCGCCGGGCAGCTGCGCGACTCGGCGCTCGTCTCCGATTCCGGCGCCAAACGCGTCGCCGCGCTCGGCGACACGCTCGAGCGGCGGATCATTCGCGTCGAGGGCGCGCTCTTCGACGTGAATCTCACCGGCGCGCGCGAAGACGCGTTTCGGAATCCGATGCAGCTCTACGGCCGGCTGGCCGCGCTCCAGTCGGACGTCGCGGAGAACGGCGCCGACTTCGCGCCCACGCAGCAGCAGCTCGCGGTGCACGAGCTGCTGGCGCAACGCCTCGCGGCGGCGTCGCAGCGATTCTCGGATGTGATGACGAAAGACGTGCCGCAGTTCGGCGCGGAGCTGCGGAAGACGCCGCTGCGTGACGTGCTCGGGACCGGTCTAGTGCCGTAACACGCCGGACTCGGCGGCGCCGGGGCCGGACTCGATGAACACGCGCGCCTCGTGACCGGTGTCGGCGACGTACCGCGTGGCGATTTCGCGGACGACCGGCTCCGCGTCGCGCGTTGCAAGGACCGCGACGGTGCCGCCACTGCCCCCGCCGGTGATCTTCGCGCCGAACAATCCGCGCCCGGGGCCGGTGGCGCGGACCAGCTCCACCAGGCGATCGGTGCCATCGCTGCCGAGGCCGCACGCGCTGTAACTGTGGTGCGAGCCGTACATCAGGTCGCCCAGCTCGTCCGCGGTCTCCGGCTGGTCCCGGAGGGCGGCGAGTAATTCGGCGAACCGATCCACACGGGCCTGCTCTTCGACGGGATGCCGCGCCGCCTGTCTCACGGGGTAGCGGCGCTCGGGAATGACGCTTGTCGCCGTATCGCCGATGCTTCCGTAGCGCGCGATGAAGTCGGCGCCCGTCATCTCGCGCGGCAGCGCCGGCACGAGCCGCGCGAACTCGGCGGGCGACAGGTTGGCGAGGTACCGGCCGCGCCATGATGTGTCGGTCGTGAGGATCTTCAATCCCATGAACGCGGCGGTCCGCACGGTGCTGTAGTCGGCACCGGAGACGGCGTGGCTGACCCCTGAGTCGATGCCGTAGAATCGGTAGCCGGGTGGAATCTCGACGTAGCCTTCGATTGTGCCCGGTTGGCAGAGCAGCTTGAGGAGCCGGTCCTGCTTGCCGCAGGCGCTGGTCATCTGATCCATGATCCCGCACGGCGCGCCGACAACGTCGTTCTCAACACGCTGGCACAGCACCGCCAGGTCGCTCGGCGCCGCGTCGATACCGCAGCAGGCCGCGACGGCGAACGCTGCGGCCACTTCGAGCGCGGCCGACGACGCGACACCTCGTCCTTCCGGAACGGTGGAATCGATACGGATGCTGAGCCCCGTTTGTACTTGGAGCGCTTGTACCACGCCCACGACGTAGCCGGCCCACCGCTCGGCCGTGTGCCGCTGAAAACGCTCGGCGAGCTCGGTTGGGCCGGGGAGAGGCAACGGGATGGTGAAGGAGTCCGAGCGTCCACCGCGGCGTGACGTGACGTCGCAGCGTGCCGCGGATTGGTGTTGGACTTGAGCCGTCGTGGCGCAGGCGAGCGGCAGCTCGAGCACGCGCGCGCCCGAGTAATCGGCAATGCCGCCCATGACGTCGAGGCGGCCCGGGGCGCGCGCAATGAACCAAGTCACTTCAGCAGGCCGCGGCGGCGCAGCGCCTTCTGTAAGACGGGCTCGATCACGCGCCGCAGCCGCTCGTTTGCATACCCGATCCAGCCGACGTTGGTGGTCAGGTCGAGCGGGGCATCGAGTGAGTTTCCCGCCGGATCGGTGATCACGACGCCGGCCTCACGCGCGATGAGCGACGTGCAAATGTCGTACGGGTGGCACCCCAAGCCACCCGGCTGGACCAGCGGCCGCAGATCGGCGACGAAGCGGTCGTGCCCCGCGATCAGCTCGTAGAGCTCGCCGCCTGTGGACGCGTACTGATCCTCGAACGATGCGACGCGCCCCGGCACGGGCGACACGAGAGTCTGGATGACCTCATCGTCGATTTCGCCCAACACGCCGCGCGCACCGGGAAAGAAGCGCACGATCGTCGCAAAGCCGTGGTCGATCGAGTCTGCGCCCGACGGCCGCAACTCCAGCGGCGTCGCTTTCGCCGTCAGGCGATTCCACCGGTACGCGGACATGCCGTCATCACGGATCGCCCACAGTTGATCGGAAAGGTGTTGCTTGAGGAGCGGAATCTCGGTCTGTACGGCGAGCTCGATGTCCGACAGCCGCGTCGCGGCCCCGCGATTCGGAGCGACGCCGGTGAGAATCCAGGCGCTCCGCTTTTGGTACATCAGGCCACGCGTGCCGTCGATCGGATCGACGATCATGCGCCAGCGGGCGTCGCCCTCTCCGGCGCCCAGTCCTTCGGCGATCACACAGATCGGTTCTGGCAGACCACTCAGGCCGCGGGTGAGCGCGTCTTCCGCGACACGATCAATATCGTAGATCGTGTCCCCCTCGTCGCCGACGGGTATAGCGAGCTGCTCGAACGCTTCGCGCTCGCACGCGTCAACCACAGCGTCGCGAATGGCGTTGTGCAGCTCGAGAATCGGCTCGAGTAGAGCACCGGCGGTGGGCTTGGGTCTACGCCTGCGTGTAGTGGACATTCGAGACCGCCTGGAGCTCCGCCGCCGTGTCTTCGGGCGCGGCGTCGTTCAGGAAATTCCCGCCGCCAATCTCCGGCCCCGCGAGGTACTTGAGCAGCCCGGGCTTTCGCAGCGGCGGGTGAATCTCAACGTGAAAGTGAAAGCCCGGATATTCCCGATCCGTCGGCGCCTGGTGGAGCACCATCACGTACGGAAACGCCATGCGCCACAGATTGTCCAGGCGAATCAGCGTCTCCCGCAGCACCTCCGCGAAGTCATCCAGCTCCCGGGCAGTGAGATCCGCGAGGCTCGGCCGTGTCTCCCGTGGCGTGACGTACGTCTCGTACGGGTAGCGCGCGAAGTACGGAATAAAGGAAAGGGCCTGACCGCGTCGCACCAGCACGCGCCGGCCATCGTCTTCCTCGGCGCGGATGACGTCCTGGAACAGCGCGCGACGGTGCTCCGCCAGGTACTCGGCCTGGGCCGCGGCCTCGAGCTCGATCGTCCGGAACACAAAGTTGGTTGCGTAGATCTGACAATGGGGATGCGGATTGCTGACGCCGACGACTTCGCCCTTGTTCTCGAACACCAGCACGTGCTTCACGCCCGCGGCGCTACCGAGCTCGCGATACTGCTCCTGCAGTGCCTGCAACAGATGGAGCGCGTCCGCCTTCGGAAGCTGCGCGAGCGTCAGGTCGTGGCGCGGGCTGTAGCACACGACCCGCGCGCAGCCGGTCGCGGAACTCGCCTGATAAATCGGCACCGCCGGACTGCTCGCCGCCGGTGCCGCCGGACCGACGCAGGGGTGGTCGTTGTCAAAGACGTACACGCCGGTGTACGATGCGTTGCGCCGGCCGGAGCTGCGCGCGTTACCGGGACAGAGGTAGCAGTCCGGGACGTAGGACGGCAACGACGGGCGTGCCGTCTCCGCGACACGCTCCCCTTGCCAGGGGCGCTCGTTGCGGTGAGACGAGATGATCACCCATTCGCGGCGCAGCGGATGCCAACGCTGCTCCCAGACCATTCATGTCTCCGACAGGGGTGAGGACGTTTGACAACACGCCAAAGCGAGCCGAGTATCGCCGGGATGATGCGAACCAGCAAGGACTACCAGCCCGGACCCGAACACCATTTCACGTTCGGGCTCTGGACCGTCGGTAATCCCGGTCGCGATCCGTTCGGTGAGCCGGTTCGTTCCGTGCCGTCACCCGTTGCGATCGTCCGCAAGCTCGCGGAGCTCGGCGCGTACGGCGTGAACCTGCACGACAACGATCTTGTGCCTGTCGGTGCGACTGCCGCCGAGCGCGACCGCGTCGTGCGCGAGTTCAAGCAGGCGCTGTCCGACACCGGCATGAAGGTGCCGATGGCGACGACGAACCTCTTCTCCGACCCGGCGTTCAAAGACGGCGCGTTCACGAGTCGCGATGCGCGGGTGCGAACCTTTGCGTTGCAGAAGACGCTGGCGGCGATCGACCTCGGCGTCGAGCTGGGCGCGACGACGTACGTCTGCTGGGGCGGCCGCGAGGGCGTGGAGACCAACGCCGCAAAAGATCCGCGCACGGCGCTCGCGTGGTATCGCGACGCCGTCAACTACCTCTGCGAGTACGTGCGGTCACAGCGTTACGATTTGCGCTTCGCGCTCGAGGCAAAGCCCAACGAGCCGCGCGGCGACATCTTCCTGCCGACGACCGGCCACATGCTGGCGTTCATCTACACGCTCGATCACCCGGAGATGGTGGGCGTGAATCCCGAGGTGGCGCACGAGCGCATGGCGGGACTCGACTTCTCGCACGGCGTCGCGCAGGCGCTCGACGCGGGCAAGCTGTTTCACATCGATTTGAACGGCCAGCAGATCGGCCGCTACGATCAGGATCTGCGCTTCGGCTCCGACGATCCCAAAGGCGCGTTCTTCCTCGTCAAGCTGCTCGAGGACGCGAAGTGGCCCGGGATGCGGCACTTCGACAGTCATCCCTACCGCACCGAGGACGAAGCCGGCGTGTGGGATTTCGCCGCCGGCAGCATGCGCACCTATTTGATTCTCAAGGACAAAGTCGCGCAGTTCAACGCGGACGCCGAGATCCAGCAGCTGCTCCGGGAGACCGGCGGAGACTCCGGCACGCCGAGCTTCGAGGCGCTTCGCAAGACGAGCTTCGATCTCGCGGCGCTCCGCAAGCGCGGTTTCGCTTACGAACGACTCGATCAGCTCACGATGGAGCTGCTGCTCGGAGTGCGCTGACTCTGTTTCTCGGCCTCGACGTCGGCACGAGCGGTGTAAAGGCCATCCTCGTCGATACGCGCGGCGAGGTTACCGCGTCCAGCACCGCGCCGCTCACGCTCGAGACTCCGGCACCCGGCTGGACGGAGCAGGATCCCGAGTCGTGGTGGGAGGCGAGCTGCGCCGCCATCCGCGCCGTCCTCGCGCAGCAGCCGAACGCCAAGGTCGATGCGGTCGGCATCTCCGGGCAGATGCATTCGTCGGTCTTCCTCGACAAGAGCAACGCGGTGATTCGCGCGGCCCTGCTGTGGTCCGACGGTCGAACGACGGCCGAGTGTCGCGAGATCGTGGCACGCGCGGGCGGCGAAGCGCGGCTGCGCGACTGGGTGTCCAATCCGGCCCTCGAGGGTTTCACGCTCCCCAAGATTCTTTGGCTGCGCAATCACGAGCCCGCCGCATTCGCTCGACTGGCCAAGGTTATCCTCGCCAAAGATTTCGTGCGCTTGCGGCTGACCGGCACGATCGCGACCGAGCCCTCCGACGCGTCCGGCACGCTCCTGTTCGATCCCGCGAAGCTGCGCTGGAGCCGCGAGATGCTGGCAGCGGTCGATCTCGCGCCTTCGCTGCTTCCCGACGTCGGTGGCTCTGCCGAAGTACTCGGTCACGTCAGTCCCGCTGCCGCCAAACTCTCCGGACTCGCCGCCGGCACGCCGGTCGTTGGCGGCGGCGCCGACAACGCGTGCGGCGCGGCGGGCGTCGGTGCCGTGATGCCGGGCGACGCGGTGACGAGCTGGGGGACGTCGGGTACGGTGCTCGCGCCGACCGCCGAACCGCGGGTCGATCCCAAGCTGCGCGCCCATACGTTCTGCCACGTCGCACCCGGTGTGTGGTACGTCATCGGCGTCGTGCTCTCGGCCGGTGGCGCGTTCGCGTGGTATCGCGATCAGTGTGCGCGCGAGCTGCCGGAAGCGGAACGCGATTCGATTCTGGTGGACGAAGCGGTCGCGATCGCGCCTGGAGCGGACGGTGTGACGTTCTTGCCCTACCTCCAGGGCGAGCGGACCCCGCATCGCGACGCGTCCCTGCGCGCGGCATTCCTGGGCCTCAGCCTGGCACATTCACGGGCGCACATGACCCGCGCCGTCCTCGAAGGGGTGTGCTTTGCGCTGCGCGACTCGGTGACGATCTTGAAGGAGCTGGGCCTGATGCCGAGCGCGCTGCTCCTGACCGGAGGCGGCGCGAAAAGCAAATTCATCAGGCAGCTACAGGCCGACGTCTTTGGCCTTCCCGTCACGACGGTCAACCGTGAGGAGGGCGGGGCGTATGGTGCGGCCTTGCTCGCGGCAGTCGGGGTGGGCGCGTTTCCGAATTTGCAAACAGCGGCGCAGCAAACTCTGACGCGTGAACCGCTCATGTCCCCAAACGCTGCGACGCACCACGCGTACGAGCCGATTTATGAACGCTTCCGCACGCGACTAAGATGACTCTGTCTCGCCGCGAAGCTCTGAAGCTCGGCCTCGGTGCAGCCGCATTCGAGTTGCTCGC
>DATJKA010000013.1:0-2297 GCA_035491815.1 Gemmatimonadales bacterium
TTTCCATCGAACAACAACCGCCAGCCGGCGCTGCGCTCGGCGGCGGTGAGTTGATTCGGCATTTGCGCGCTGGCCGTCGCGAGTGTCGCGAGCGCAAGACCGGCGCAGTACGCCGCGGCGCGGGTCAGTTGGAGGGTCGGCATGCGGAGATTCTACCGCGAACGGCCGCCGTGGGCGAGCTTAGGTGCACGGGCAAGCCCGATCCCTCAGGAGGATGCCATGCCGTCGCGCCGTGAATTCATGAAGCAGATCGGCGGAGTCGCGGTCGCGGCGTCGCTGCCGGCGTCGGCCGGGCTCGGCACACTGGGCCGGGCCGCGCACGTGCGGTTCGGCTACGCCTCGATCACCTGGAACGAGAACGATCGGCAGGCGATCGATGACATCAGTGCGTTGGGCTTTCCCGGAATTCAGCTCCGATCGAACGTGCTCACGACCATCGGGCAGGACCCGCGGGCGCTGCGGAAATTGCTCGACGAGCACCACCTGACGTTCGTCGCGCTGTCGAGCGGCAATGTCTCGATCGAGCCGGCTGACGAATCTCGAACGGTTGACGAACACGCTGCGCATGCGCGCTGGCTCAAGGATGCCGGCGGCCTGTATCTGCAGCTCATCGCGGACGGTCCTCGAGGCCGGCCGTCGACCCCATCGGACCAGACGCGGCTCGGCGAGGTGCTCACCGCGATCGGCAAGCGAACCGCGGAAATCGGAATTCCCGCCGTCTTTCATCCGCACGTGGGCAGCTTGAGCGAGACGCCCGCCCAGACCGCTCGCGTGCTGGAGGCCGCGGATCCGCGATACGTGCACTTGCTGCTCGATGTCGCGCACTGGCAGCAGGGAGGCGGCGATCCGGTGGCCGCGATTCACCAATACCGGGATCGATTGCGGATGCTGCACATCAAGGACGTGCGCCCCAGTCGAGGACGCGCCGGCAGCTTCGAGTTCGTGGAGCTCGGTCGCGGGACGGTAAATTTGCCGGGCGTGTTTCGCGCCTTGCACGACGTCCAGTTCGACGGCTGGGCGGTGGTGGAGCTCGATCGAGTACCCGAGGACTCGCGAACGCCAGCGGAATCTGCAAAGACGAGCAAGGACTATCTCGAGCGCGTCATCGGCCTGAAGGTCGGCTGACGGTCGAGCTCGGACGGGTGTCTTGGCGTCCGAGCTCGACCGTCAGCCGCCTACTGCCCGCCGCCCGCCGCCCGCCGCCCGAGAAGTCGCCCGCCGCTCGTAACTTCACGCCGCCCTGCGTGGCGCCACGGTCTGGCTGGCTTCAATCGTCGCCGCACTCCGAGCCGGGCGCACCGCAAGCGGCGCAACGCGCCACCGGCCGTAGGCAACGAGCGATGCGAGCGTTCCCACGATCACCGGAACCAGCGCGGGTGCAACGAGCCCGCCGATGAGCGTGACCGTCGTCGCACCAATCATGATGATCACCAGGCCGCTCGCGGCGAGTGGCGTGAGCGCGGTCCGGATGCGGAACACGCCCGGCAGGATAAGCCCGAGCGCGCCGAGCGTCTCGCACACACCGATGAACCGCATGAACGCGCCCGGCAGCGCGACCGGACCTTTCAGCATCTCGATCGGCACGACGAGCTTCATTCCCCCGGCGAACAGGAAGACGAGCGCGAGCAGTGCCTGGATCGTCCACAGTGATGCATTCGTTCTTTTCGAGCTGCGGCGGGCAGCGGACTGCACGATGCGTGGCATGGCCGTGTCTCCGTGTGGTGGGCTCTCCTCGACGCAGCGGCGAACGCCGGCGGCTCGTGAACCCGTTGTCTACACACACGTCGAATGGGCCGCGCGGAAATCGACACACGCTGTTGCCGGACCCGGGCAGCTCAGGTCACTGGGGGTACACCGCTCTGCTGAATCAGCTTCGCCACCAGAGCCGTCCAACCGGTCTGATGCGAGGCGCCCAAGCCGGCGCCGGTGTCGCCGTGGAAGTACTCGTAAAAGAGCGTGTGGTCGCGCCATTCCGGATCGATCTGAAAACGCTCCGTATCGCCGAACACCGGCCGGCGCCCCTGGTGCTTCACGAACAAGCCGATCAACCGCCGCGACAGCTCGACCGATACTTCCCACAGCGTCAGCATGCGCCCCGAGCCGGTTGGGTGCTCGACGCGAAAGTTGTCTCCGTAGTACCAGTCGAATTTCTGAAGCGCCTCGATGATCAGGTAGTTGAGCGGGAACCACACCGGCCCGCGCCAATTGGAGTTGCCACCAAAGAGTCCACTCCGCGACTCCGCCGGCTCGTAGCGGACTTCGCCGACCTCGGCGCCGTCGATACGCAGCGTATACGG
>DATJKA010000014.1:0-3517 GCA_035491815.1 Gemmatimonadales bacterium
GGGGACGCGCCGCGCTAAGCCTTCGCTTGAGCGATGACGGCGGCCATCACATCTCGGTACTTCGTGAACGTGTCGTCCACGATGTTCAGGGTCGGGATGAATCCCGGGCGCTTGGTCAGCGACAACGTGGCCGGATCCCACTTGCTGAATCCCGATTCATGCACGCCCGATGACCCGCGCCCCGGCGCCGGATGCGACAGATGCGAGAAGAAGCGCGCGTAGGGGACGTAGTGCGTCGAATACGAGGCGTGATATAACGGGATGAACTCGAGCAGCGCGTCGTAGAGAAACTCGCCGCAGCACAGCACGCGCGGATAGCGCGTACGCAAATCCGAGATCATGGCGCGCGCGCCCTCGTGCATGTCGGCCTTGGTGTTGTTCATCCAGCCGCCGATGATGTCCAGGAAATACGCATCGACGCCGTAGCGGTCGATCGTGTCGGCGATCCGGCCCGTGAGCCAGCGGCGCCAGGATTCCACGCCGAGGTTCATGTACACGCCGAAGCCTTCCTGGTGACGGTCGTTGTCCCAATCGACCCAGCTCAAGTTGAATGGATCGCCGTCGACGCGCTCGGTCGCCGCGTCGGCGAACTTCGCGAAGTTGGGCAGTTTCCGGTTCGACGCGTTCGCGCCGAACATCGGCATGATCTTGAAGCCCAGCCGCTGGCCCTCTTGCACCAGGCGCTTGAATCCCGCTTCGCCGCCCATGCGCGGCGCGGCCTGATAGGTCGGATAGTCCCAGTAGTAGCGCCCGTCCCAGGCTGAGATGAAGGCCAGCACGCGATCCGCGGGCATTTGCGTGGAGATCCAACGCAGGATCTCGAGCATGCGTGCGTAGTCGTTGAAGATGTAGCCCGTGAAATGCATGCCGTGCAGCGTGACGACGAGCTGGATCTTGCGCAACCAGTCGGGCACATCGGCACGCGTTTCCCATCGCGGGAAGTGATACGCACGCTCGAGATGCTCGTAATGCGGCTGGACGGCAGCCTCGAGTGACGCCGCACGCCGCACGCTCCACGTCGGGACCTGCACTGTGCGGCGATCCATCCAGCCCTCGACTTCGTGTACCAGCTCGACCTTGTATCCCTGCTCGCCCGGCTGAAAATAGAATCGCTTCGCGCGCACGCGGTCGTCGAGTGACGAGAGCGACGTGAAGCTTCCGTCGCCGGCTTGGACGCAAGTGAGTGGCGTACCGAGCCCCCACGCGGTGTTGTCGCCCCACAAATCGCCGGCGCCAAACGGATAGCCCCAGAGGACCTCATCGTCTTTGGGATCGAACGGCTCGCCGCCCCCCGCCGACACCTTCCCACGCGGGATGCCGCGTACGACGACCGTGACGGCCTTGATCGGCTGGTCCATCTGCGCCGTCACATCGCACAGGATTGCGTCACTATCCTTGCGCAGCCGCGCCTCCACGCGGCCTTGCACTTTCACTTGGCCACCCGCGCAGGTGAGTCCAGTGGCAGTGATCGTCAGGGCGTCAGCTCCCTCGGCTCTCATCGAACTCTCATCAAGCGCGTACGTGTTCTCCCGCGTGAACACGAGAACCCCGAACCGCAGGCCGGCGAATTCGACCGACGGCTCGGGAAAATCGAAGCTGAACTTCATGAACGCGCGACCGCGCGGCGGAACGAAGACCTCACTCGTCGAGCTCAGCGGCAGAATCGCAGGAGCCGGGAGCTGGGAGCCGGGAGCCGGGGGCAGCAAAGATCCGGCGCCGACGGCACCCATAGCCAGCAGCCAATCCCGGCGTGAAATTGAGTCGCTCATATGGCGGGCCTCGATTGGGTCATCATCGGGTTGTATTTCGCCCTGCTGCTCGGTGTGGCGTGGTGGGTCGCGCGGCGCAACCGCGACACCGCGGACGACTATTTCCTCGCCGGCCGCAACCTCGGCTGGTTCCTGGTCGGCGCGTCGATCTTCGCCTCCAACATCGGATCCGAGCACGTCGTCGGCCTGGCCGGCGCCGGCGCGACGAGCGGCGTCGCGCTCGCCCATTACGAGCTCCACGCGTGGTGCCTGCTCGTGCTCGGCTGGGTCTTCGTTCCATTCTATTCCCGCGCACTCGTCTACACCATGCCGGAATTCCTCGGCCGCCGCTTCTCTCCCACGGCGCGCTGGGTGCTGTCCGTCATCACCCTCGTCGCGCATGTGTTCACGAAATTCGCCGTCTCCATCTTTGCGGGTGGCGTGGTATTCGCGACGCTGTTGCCGGAGGTCTCGCTGCACCTCGGCGGCACGACGCTCAACAGCTTCTGGATCGGCTCGGTCGTCGTGCTGCTGCTCACCGGCCTCTACACCGTGCTGGGCGGCATGCGCGCCGTCGCGTATACCGACGCGATGCAGACGTTCATCCTGATCATCGGCTCGGGACTATTGACGTTGTTCGGTCTCGCCAAGCTGGGCGGCTGGCACGAGCTGCGGCACGTGCTCGACGCCGATCTCTTCAACCTCTGGAAGCCGGTGATCCCCGCCGGGGTCGAAGGCACCTGGGCGCCGGTCAAAGAGACGACCCGAATCGCGTGGTATTTCAACGACAACTATCCCTGGCCGGGCATGTTGCTCTGTGCCCCGATCATCGGCCTGTGGTACTGGTGTACCGATCAGTACATCGTCCAGCGCGCGCTGGCCGCCAAGGACGAGGGCACGGCGCGCCGCGGCAGCATCTTCGCGTCCTACTTGAAGCTCTCGCCCGTCTTTCTCTTCATCATCCCGGGACTGATCGCCCTCGCACTCGCCAAGACCGGAAAAGTGCCCGGCCTCGGCGCGATGGTGGACGCGCAGGGCAACGTCATCCCGCAAGCGGCGCAGGCCGCGTTCCCGCTCATGGTGAAGGATCTGCTGCCGGAAGGTCTGCGCGGCATCGTGGTCGCGGGACTGCTCGCCGCGCTGATGAGCTCCATGGCGGGCGCATTCAACGCGTCGTCCACGCTCTTCACGATGGACCTCTACACCAAGTTCAGGCCCAATGCCTCGCAGCATCGGCTGGTGTGGGTCGGGCGGATCGCGACGGCGGCGATGGTCGTGATCAGTCTCCTGTGGATTCCGGTGATTCAGGGCGCGCGCGGGCTCTACGATTACTTACAGGGCGTGCAAGGGTATCTCGCGCCCCCGATCTTTACCGTCTTCGTCTTCGGCATCTTCAACCGGCGACTGAACGCCAAAGGATGCCTCGCCGCGCTGCTCGTGGGATTTGTGCTGGGGGTCTTCCGTCTGCTCGTCGACACGCCGGTCAGCCTGCACCTCGCCGGATTCGCGAACGGCTACACGCCGGGCTCGTTCCTGTGGATCGTCAACAACGTTTACTTCCAGTATTACAGTGTCTTCATCTTCATCGTCTCGGTCGTGATCATGTTCGCCGTCAGCTACGCGACCGCGCCGCCGCGCGTCGAGCAGCTCACCGGACTGACGTACGCGACGATCACGCCGGAAGCGCGCGCCGAGTCGCGCGCGAGCTGGGGCCGGCGCGAGGTGATTGGGTCGGCGATCGTGCTGCTGCTGATTCTGGCCTGTTATCT
>DATJKA010000015.1:0-30076 GCA_035491815.1 Gemmatimonadales bacterium
GAGCCATGGGGATCATCGATCGTCTGTCCACACTGATCCGGTCGAACATCAACGATCTGATCTCGCGCGCCGAGAACCCGCAGAAGGTGCTCGAGCAGCTCATCATCGACATGCGCAATCAGCTGGCGAAGGCCAAGCAGCAGGTCGCTGCGGCCATCGCCGATGAGAAGCGGCTGTCCGCGCAGGCCGAGCAGGAGAAGAAGCTGTCGGAGGACTGGGAGAAGCGCGCCGTCCTCGCCGTGCAGGAAGGGCGCGACGACCTCGCCAAGCAGGCGTTGCTGCGGTACAACGAACACGTCCAGAACGCCGTGCAGCTCCACGACACGTGGGTCAAGCATCGCGAAGAGACCGACAAGCTCAAGGGCTCGCTGCGTCAGCTGAACGACAAGATCGAAGAAGCCAAGCGCAAGAAGAACATCCTGATCGCGCGCCAAAAGCGGGCCGAGGCGCACAAGCGGATTCAGGAGACGCTGGGCTCGATCTCCGACAAGAGCGCCTTCGAGACGTTCGAGCGGATGGCCGAGCAGATCGAGCACGAGGAGCGGAAGCTGATCGCCGCCGCCGAAGTGAACGAAGATCTGTCCGGCGACTCGCTGATGAAGCAGTTCCAGGGCCTCGAGGTGAAGGCCGACGCCGACCAGCAGCTCGTCGCGTTGAAGCGCAAGATGGGGTTGCTGCCGAGTGGCGCCAGCCCGGAGCAGGCCCGCGCGCTCGGCAAGGGCGCGAAGGAGGCCGAGCTGCTCGAGGACGATGACGCGGAGCCGAAGAGCTGAGCGGACCTGAGCCGTCGCCGTCGCAGCGATTGTCGAGCGCCACGTTCGTGGCGCTCTTTGTTGCGGCCCTCGTCGTCTGGTTCCTGCTCAGAGTCGTCGACGTCCTGCTGCTGGTCGTTCTCGCCATTCTCCTCGCCGTCTATCTCTCGGCCGTCACGGACTGGCTGGAGCGCCGCTTCGGCACGCGCCGCTGGGCGGGACTCACCGTCACGATCGTCGCGTCGCTCGCCGGCGTCATCGGCGTCGGCGTGCTGCTGGCGCCGCCGGTCATCGAGCAGACGCGCGCGCTGATGAGCGGCTTGCCGCAAACACTGACCAACATTCAAAACGTGCTGGCGCGGTGGGCGAGCCAATATCCCGTGTTCGATCAGACCGATCTCGCCAATCCATCATCGGGAGTGCTTTCGGGGCTCGTCACCGACGTGATCGGCTTTTTGAGCGGCTCGATCCTCGGCTACGTGCGCGGGGGCGGCAAGATCTTCATCGAAGGCGCGAGCGTGCTCGTCATGGCGCTGTACCTCGCGCGCCAACCGGTGATGTATCGCGACGGCCTGATCTCGCTGTTCTCGCCGCGCCATCGGGCGATCGCGAACAATGTGTTCGACGACGCGTCGGCCACGCTGCGCGCCTGGGTCGTCGGCCAGCTGATCGCGATGTCGGTCCTCGCGCTGTTCACCGCGCTGGGCCTGTGGATTCTCGGCGTGCCCTACTGGTTGGCGTTCGGAATCTTCACGGGCCTCGTCGCGGTCGTGCCGTTCTTCGGCTCGCTGTTCTCCACGATCTTGCCGGCGTTGTTCATGGTCGCGTCGGGCGACTGGCTGAAGGTTCTCCTGGTCCTCTTACTCGGCGTCTTGGTTCACGTCTTTGAGGCGAACGTCATCGTGCCCCGGATCATGCAGCGCAAAGTCGACCTGCCGCCCGTGCTCACGATCGCGAGCGTCCTCGTGATGGGCACGCTGCTGGGCGCGATCGGCTTGATCGTGGCGGTGCCGGTGCTCTGTGTGGTGATGGTCCTGATCCGCCACATTTTACATGGCCAGATCTACGGCGAGCCGGGCCGGTTCAAACCGGCGGTCCTGCGGCCGACCGAGCCGTGGACCGGTGTCGAACGCCGCAAAGTCGCCAGCTCCGTGCCATGACCACCGCGCAGCACCGTTTCCTGATCATCGCCGACGGCGATTTCGGGCCGCTCACATCCAAGACGGCCAACTCGTGCATTCGCTATTTCCCCGAGCGAATCGTCGCGGTGCTCGATCGCAAACAGGCCGGGAAGACCGCGCAGGACGTCCTGGGTTTCGGCGGCAAGATTCCCGTCGTCGGCGATTTCGAGAAGGGGGTGAAGGGCGCCACCGCCGTCTTGATTGGCATTGCCCCGGCGGGCGGGCGCTTGCCCGACGAGTGGAAAGCCTGGCTTCGCTCGGCCATCGAACAGCGGCTCGAGATCTGGAGCGGTCTGCACACGTTCGTCGGCGACGATCCCGAGCTCGGCCCGCTCGCCAAGGCGCGCGGCGTACGCATCCTGGATGCGCGCCGGCCGCCGCCGAATCTGCCGATCGCCGACGGACGCGCCGCGGAAGTGGACGCGCTGGTGATCCTCGCCGTGGGCTCGGACTGCAACGTGGGCAAGATGACGGCGCAGCTGCAGCTGCGTGACGAGCTGGTGAAGCGGGGCCATCGCACGAGCTTCGTCGCGACGGGACAGACGGGGATTTTCATCGAGGGCTGGGGCATCGCGGTCGATGCGGTCGTGGCCGACTTCATCGCCGGGGCGGCCGAGCAAATCACGATTCAGGGTGCGAAAGACAACGACATCGTGTTGGTCGAGGGGCAGGGCAGCCTGATTCACCCCGGTTATTCGGGCGTGACGCTCGGCCTGCTGCACGGCTCGTGTCCCGACGCGCTGATTCTCTGTCACCAAGCGACGCGCGACTACATCGGCGACTATCACGGCCGAGAGCCCTGGGTGAAGATTCCGTCGTACACGGAGATGATCGAGATCTACGAGCGCGCGGCGCACCCGGTGCATCCCACGAAGGTCATCGGGATCTGTCTGAACACGTACGACATGACGGAGCGCGTCGCGCGCGACGCGATTGCGAAGGCGGCGGAGGAAACCGGCCTGCCCGCCACCGATCCGGTGCGGTTCGACTCGGACGTGCTCGTCGACGCGATTATCGGGGCGCGCGCAACGATTTGATTCAGCGGGCGGCGAAATGATGCCGTCCGTTTCCATGCTCGCCGCTATCGTGCGCCATGCGATTCCTGCATTGCGTGCACGCCGAATGCGCGCTCGTCCTCCCGCGACTCACGCGGACGCGACTCGGCCTCTCGCTGCTCTCGCTTGCCTGCGCGCTGATCTGGCTCAGCCGGCGCGGATTCGACGCCACGACCGTCGCACTCCAGGCCGGCGCGCTCGGCGCGGTGACCGGCGCCGCCGGAATGGCCGCCAGCCGACGTGACCGCGCGGCACTCCGGATTGCCCTCGCGCACCCCACGACGCCGCTCGCGATCGCGCTGGGTCGCTGGCTCGCGATCACGCTGCCGGCCGTGCTGCTCGTCGGTGCGTGTACGATTGCGACCGGATGGCACACCGGTTTCGCCTTCGCCGGTGCCGCGGCAGCCGCAGCCGTTGGCGGCTGCACGCTCGCTGCCGTGCTTCTGGCCGGCCGAACCGCCGCCGCGGCTCTCTTCCTCTTTATGGCGGTCGCCGGCGCGGTCGCGCCCGAACGCCTGGTCGATTTTGCTCATCCCGGTCTCGTGCGCCTCGCGGCGGCGAGTGCGCTCGAGCTGGGCCCCGCGCTGTGGCACTATCGCGACGTCGCGTCCGGCGACGCGGGCGCCGTGTTGCACGCGCTCGCGTGGTCGGGGCTCGGCGTGCTCGTCGCCGGCTTTGCAATCCACGGACGTCGGGCGGGATTCAGACCATGACGGAATACGCGCTCACCTTGTGCGATGTCGCGGGACGCCGTGTCGGTGGGATCTCGCTCGCGCTGCTCCCCGGTGAAATCACGGGCGTCGTCGGACCGGCCGGGGCGGGCAAGACGACGTTGCTGGCGCTCGCCGCCGGCTGCGTCCGGCCGGCGCACGGCGACGTTCGGGTCTTCGGCCTGCCGCTCCATGATGCAGCGGCCCGACGTCTCGTCGGCTACGCGCCCGACAGCCGGATGTTTCCCCCCGTGCTCACGGTGCGGGAAATCCTCATGTACTACGCGCGGCTGCATTGGCAGCCCCGCGCGCTGCACGGACCACGCGGCCTGGTGCGCGAGGCGCTCGAGCTCGCCGGCCTTGGCGCCGTGGCGGACAGCCAGGTCGAGACGTTGTCGCGCGCCGACATCCATCGCCTCAACCTCGCGCAAGCGGTGCTCGGCGGCCGGCGCGTGCTCCTGCTCGACGAGATCTTCTCTGGACTCGACGCCATCGCGCGGCGCGACCTGCGCGGCCGCATTGCCCGACTGGCTGCGGACGGGATCGCCGTGCTGATCACGTCGCGCGATCCCACAGCGCTCGAGCGACTGGCGGCGCGCGTGATCGTCCTGAAGGACGGTCGCGTGGTCCGCGCAGGCTCGCTCGGCGCGGTCCTCGGCGAGCGCGTCCTGGAGGTCATTCTGGACGCGCCACCGGCCGAGCCGCCGCCCGGGTTTCGCGTCACCGCGTCGGGACTCGAGGCGCCGCTGGCGGGCCGGACCGTGGAATCGGCGTTGGCGCTCTGTCACGCGCATCGCCTGGCGGTGCGGGCCTCGCGCGTGCGCCTCCGGTCGCTGGAAGAGGTCGTGCTGGAAACCCACGACGCCCGTTAGTACGTTTCGCCGCTAATGGCCGCGGCGCTCCCTCACGTCTCGCTGTTCAACACCCTCACCCGTCGGGTCGAGCCGCTCGTGCCGCTCGCGCCGCCGCGCGTCACGCTCTATACCTGCGGACCCACGGTCTGGAACTACGCGCACATCGGCAACTTCCGGACCTTCCTGTTCGAGGATCTGCTGCGGCGCTGGCTCGAGCACTCGGGCTATGACGTCTTTCAGATCATGAACCTGACGGATGTAGACGACCGGACGATCAAAGCGGCGCGCGCGGCGGGCAAGCCGCTGGTCGAACACACCGCGCCATTCACTAAAGCGTTCTTCGAGGACCGCGACTACCTGCGGATCAAGCCGGCGCATGTGTACACCGAGGCGACCACGTACATGCCGCAGATGATCGCCCTCGTCGCGAAGCTGCTCGAGAAGGGCGTCGCATACAAAGGAGAGGACGGCTCCGTCTACTTCGCGCTCGCCAAGTTCCCGACCTACGGACGGCTCTCGCGCCTCGATACGCGCGAGATCAAAGTCGGCGCGCGCGTATCGAGTGACGAGTACGCAAAGGGCGATCCCAGCGATTTCGCGCTCTGGAAAAAAGCGGATGCCGAAGACGAAGCGGTCGGCGCGGCGTGGGACGCGCCGTTCGGCCGCGGCCGGCCCGGTTGGCATCTCGAGTGCTCGGCGATGTCGCTCGAGGAGATTCGGAAGTGCTGCGGTGTGCAGACGCTCGACATTCATTGCGGCGGGATCGATCTCATCTTCCCGCATCATGAAAATGAAATCGCGCAGTCGGAGGGCGCGACGGGCCAGCCGTTCGCGCGCCACTGGGTGCACGGCGAGTTCTTGAACGTGCGCGGGACCAAGATGTCGAAGCGCCACGGAAATTTCCTGACCGCGCGCGATTTGAAGGAGCAGGGCGTCGATGCCGCGGCGATTCGGCTGCTGCTCTTCCAGACGCACTATCGGCAGCCGGTCGACTTCAACGACGACGCGCTCGCGGGAGCGGCCGAGGGTGTGCGGCGGCTCGGCGAGTTTCGGCAACGCCTGCAAGGAGCCGGGAGCCGGGAGCCCGGAACCGAGCTGCAAACGCTGGTCGAGCGAGTGGAAACGGACTTTGCGAAGGCGCTCAACGACGATCTGAACGCGCCCCGCGCCCTCGCGGCGTTGTTCGATTTCGTGCGCGACGCCAACCGTGAGCTCGACAAGGGCAGCGGCGGGGCGGCGGCGGCGCTCCAATCGCTGGACCGGGTCATGGCGGTTTTCGATGTGCTGCCGAGTCGGAAGCAGGTGGACGCGGGTCTGGCCGAGTGGGTGGCGGAGCGCATCGCGGCACGGGCGCAGGCGCGTAAGTCCAAGGATTTCAAGGCCGCCGACGCGATCCGCGCCGAGCTGGTGGCGAAGGGCGTGGAGATCGAAGACACGCCGCAGGGCACGAAGTGGAAGACGCGCTGAGAGGACCTAAGTCGTTCGAAGTCCTACCCTTGCCATAGTAGAGAACCCCGTCTAAGATACGAGTCTGTCGGATTTGAGCCTCAAACCAGCTGACGTAGCTCAATGGTAGAGCAGCTGATTTGTAATCAGCAGGTTAAGGGTTCGAGTCCCTTCGTCAGCTCACTGTCGAAGAATTATCGAGGAACCAACAAACCCCGCGCGCGGCGACACGCGGGGTCTGTTGTCAGCGGAAGCATCGAGGCAAGGGCGCGGTGGGGTGCCCGAGTGGCCAAAGGGAGCAGACTGTAAATCTGCCGGCGTCAGCCTACGAAGGTTCGAATCCTTCCCCCACCACTTCGTAGCGCGCGGGCGTAGCTCAGTTGGTAGAGCATCAGCCTTCCAAGCTGAGGGTCGCGGGTTCGAGCCCCGTCGCCCGCTCTGTACCAAGAACGCTCGCGTAGCTCAGTCGGTAGAGCGCGTCCTTGGTAAGGACGAGGTCACCGGTTCAATCCCGGTCGCGAGCTCTGGAACGACGAATTGTTATTGAAGCGAACACTCATCGAGGATTAAAAGAGAAAATGGCAAAAGCAAAGTTCGAACGCACGAAGCCCCACGTGAACGTCGGGACGATCGGGCACGTGGACCACGGCAAGACGACGCTGACCGCGGCGCTGACGAAGGTCTCGGCCGACAAAGGCCTGGGGACCTACGTGAGCTACGACCAGGTGGCGAAGGCGAGCGAGAGCCAGGGCCGACGCGATGCGACGAAGATTCTGACGATCGCGACGAGCCACGTGGAGTACTCGACGTCGGAGCGCCACTATGCGCACGTGGATTGCCCGGGCCACGCCGACTATGTGAAGAATATGATCACCGGTGCGGCCCAGATGGACGGCGCGATCCTCGTGGTCAGCGCGGTCGACGGCCCGATGCCGCAGACGCGCGAGCACATTCTGCTCGCGCGCCAGGTGAACGTGCCCTATATCGTGGTCTTCCTCAATAAGTGCGACCTGGTGGACGATCCGGAGCTCCTGGATCTGGTCGAGCTCGAGGTCCGCGAGCTGCTGTCCAAGTACAATTTCCCGGGCGACGACGTCCCGGTGGTTCGCGGCGCGGCCTTGAAGGCGATCGAGGGCGACAAGCAGTGGGTCGCCAAGATCGAGGAGCTGCTCTCGGCCCTGGACAAGAACATCCCGGTGCCCAAGCGCGAGATCGACAAGCCGTTCCTGATGCCGGTCGAAGACGTGTTCTCGATCACGGGTCGCGGCACGGTCGCGACCGGGCGTATCGATCGCGGCAAAGTGAAGGTCGGCGAGGAAGTCGAGATGGTGGGCTTCGGGACCGACAAGAGGACCGTGGTCACCGGCGTCGAGATGTTCCGCAAGCTCCTCGACGAGGGGCAGGCGGGCGACAACGTCGGCCTGCTCTTGCGCGGCATTGAAAAGGACCAGATCGAGCGCGGCATGGTGCTCGCCAAGCCGGGTTCGATTAAGCCGCACACGAACTTTGAGGCGGAAGTCTACGTGCTCACCAAAGAAGAGGGCGGGCGGCATACCCCCTTCTTCAAGGGCTACCGGCCGCAGTTCTACTTCCGGACCACCGACGTGACCGGGAATGTCGAGCTGCCGGCGGGGGTCGAGATGGTGATGCCGGGCGACAACACGAAGATGACGATCGAGCTGATCACGCCGATCGCGATGGAGGAGCAGCTGCGGTTCGCCATCCGTGAGGGGGGACGAACGGTGGGTGCGGGCGTGGTCACGAAGATTCTCAAGTAAGAGGTCACCGTGCCACGCGAGAACATCATCATGGAATGCACGGTGTGTAAGAGCCGGAACTACTTCACCACGAAGAACCGGCGCAAGCACCCCGAACGGGCCGAGTGGAAGAAATACTGCCCGCGCTGCAATAAGCAGCAGGCGCACAAGGAATCGAAGTAGATGGCTACGGATGTCGTGACGGGCCCCGGGGGGGGAGCCGGAACAACCCCCGAGCCTCGGGCTCCTGGTGCCGTCGGCCGCTTCATGCAGTTTCTGCGCGACGTGCGCAACGAGCTGCGCAAGGTGACGTGGCCGACGTGGGACGAGCTCAAGAAGGCGACGACGGTGATCGTCATCTTCGTCGCGATTCTCGGCATCATGATCGGTCTCATGGATACGCTGTTCCAGGAGATCTTCGTGAAGCTCGTCGCGAGACTGTTCTGAGCATGCCCGACCTGCGCTGGTATGCCATCCAGACGACGGCGGGGCACGAGAACAAAGTCCGCAACTTGATCGCGCGCCGCATCGCCGAAGACACGCGCGCGGACGCGGAGAAGCCGATCCGCCAGGCCTTGGTCCCCACGCAGGAAGTCGTGGAGATCAAGAACGGCAAGAAGGTGAACGTCGAGCGGAAGATCTACCCGGGCTACGTGCTCGTGGAAATGGACTTGAATCAGGAGACCATTCACACGATCAACGGCATCCAGGGCGTGATCAAATTCGTGGGAACCGGGCGGTTGCCCATGCCGTTGCGCCCGGACGAGGTGAACCGCCTGCTCGGCGTCGCCGAGGCGATCAAAGAAGAGGAGCCCGCCGAGGCGATTCCGTTCCTCGTGGGCCAGGTCGTCGAGATTACCGAAGGACCGTTCTCGGACTTCAGCGGGACGGTGCAGGAGGTGCTACCGGACAAGGGGAAGGTCCGCGTCTCGGTGGCGCTGTTCGGACGGCCGACGTCGGTCGAGCTGGATTATTTGCAGCTAAAGGCTCACTAACCACGGAATGCGTGGGAGTCCGCGTTCGCGGACGCTAATAGAGGAAACGATGGCCAAACCAGTCACAGCAATCGTCAAGCTGCAGGTGCCGGCCGGCCAGGCCACACCTGCGCCGCCGGTGGGGACGGCACTCGGCCCCCACGGCGTGAACATCATGGACTTCGTGAAGCAGTTCAACGCGAAGACCGCAAGCGCCCAGGGCATGGTCACGCCGGTGGTAGTGACGATCTACAAGGATCGCACCTTCACCTTTGTGACCAAGACCCCGCCTGCGTCGGTCTTGCTCAAGAAGGAAGCGGGGATCGAGAAGGGCTCGGCTACGTCGAACCGCGAGAAGGTCGGCAAGGTGACGCGCGCCCAGCTCAAGAAGATCGCCGAGATCAAAATGCAGGACCTGAACGCGACCGATCTCGAAGGTGCGATCAACATGATCGCGGGGACGGCGCGGTCCATGGGCCTGACGGTGGAGGGCTGATGCGGACCCACGGGAAGAAGTACCGGGCCGCCGCCCAGAGCCTCGAGCCGCGCAAGCTGTATGCGCCGCCGCAGGCGGTCGAGCAGGTGAAGAGCGCGGCGTTCGCGAAGTTCGACGAGTCGGTGGACGTCGCCGTCCGCCTCGGCGTCGACCCGAAGCACGCCGATCAGATCGTGCGCGGCACCGTCTCGCTGCCGCACGGCACGGGGAAGAAGGTCCGCGTGCTCGTGATCGCGCAGGGTGAGAAGGCGAAGGAAGCGGAAACGGCCGGTGCGGACTTCGTCGGCGTCGAGTACGTCCAGAAGATCAAGGACGGCTGGCTCGACACCGACGTCATCGTCGCGACGCCGGACGTCATGGGCCAGCTCGGCGCGCTCGGCAAAGTGCTCGGCCCGCGCGGCCTGATGCCGAACCCCAAGGCCGGTACCGTGACGATGGACGTCACGAAAGCGGTGAAGGAGCTGAAGGCCGGCAAGATCGAGTTCCGCGTGGACAAGAGCGGCATCGTGCACGCGGCGGTGGGCAAGAAGTCGTTCACGGCACAGCAGCTCGCCGACAATCTGCAGGCCTTCATGGATGCGATCGTCAAGGCGAAGCCGTCGGCGGCAAAGGGCCATTACATCCGTTCCGTGACGGTCTCGAGCACGATGGGGCCGGGCGTGCGGGTCGATCCGGCGGGGTACCATCAATGAACCGCACGAAAGCGCAGAAACAGGAGATGGTCACGACGCTGCAGGCGCAGGTCGCCAAGTCGTCGACCATGTACGTCACCGATTTCACCGGTCTCAACGTCGCGCAGATCACCGACCTGCGGCGCCGGTTGCGCGCGGTCGGCGTCGAGTACGTCGTCGTCAAGAACACGCTGGCGCGGCGAGCGCTGACGGAGCAGCAGCTGAAGGACGGCGGGCTGGAGCCGTTCCTCGCGGGCCCGACCGCGTTGGTGCTGGCGGGCGCGGATCCCGTTGGTGCCGCGAAGGTGTTGTCCGATTTCGCCAAAGAATTCGAGAAGCCGTCCGTCAAGGTCGGCATCGTCGAAGGGAAGCCCGTCACGCAGGCGCAGGTGAAGACGCTCGCGGCGCTGCCGTCCAAGCAGCAGCTGCTCGCGCAGCTCGGCGGCGCGCTGCAGGCGCCGATGGCCGGCTTCCTCGGTGTGTTGAACGGTTTGCTCTATTCGATGGTCGGCGCCTTAGAGGCGCTCAAGGAACAACGCGCCGCTGGCGCCGCCACTCAACAGAGTTAGGGAGAAGACCATGGCAACGCAGACACTCAGTAAGGACGACATCCTCGAAGCCATCGGCAATATGTCGGTGTTCGAGCTGGCGGAGCTGATCGAAGCCTTCAAGGGCAAGTTCGGCGTGACGATTGCCGCTCCGGCGGCGGCTCCGGCGGGTGGCGCAGCGGGCGGTGCGGCTGCGGCGGCGCCGGCGGTGGAGGAAAAGACGGAGTTCACGGTCGTGCTGAAGTCGGGCGGCGAGAAGAAGATTCAGGTGATCAAAGAGATTCGCGCGATCACCAGCCTCGGCCTGAAAGAGGCGAAGGATCTCGTCGAGGGCGCGCCCGGGACCGTGAAAGAAGGCGTGAACAAGCAGGAAGCCGAAGAAATCAAAAAGAAGCTCGAAGCGCAGGGCGCCGTCGTCGAACTGAAGTAGGCGAGTGGAACGCCCTGGACCACGAGGGTCCCGGGCTAGCCCCTCGTCTCGCTTCGGTTCTACGACATGCGCGGATTAACTACAACCTGCTCGCTCAGGGCCCCAACGTCCGCCGCCGCATCGCCGTACGGTGCGGGGGAGGCGCGGCCTTTTGCATTTGTCTATAAGGACGTGACATGACCAAGACGACGACGTTGCCCCAGCTTTCGTTCGCCAAGCTGGAGACGGGGATGCCGATGCCCCATCTCCTCGACATCCAGACGCGCGCGTTCCAGTCGCTCCTGCAGCCGGACGGCAAGGACGGCGTGCGCTCCGACGTCGGCCTCGAGCGGGTCTTCAAGGACCTGTTCCCGATCCAGGACGTGAACGGCAATTACTCGCTCGAGTTCGTGAAGTACGCGCTCGGCGAGCCGAAATACACGGTCGAAGAGTGCATCGAGCGCGACATGACGTACTCGGTGCCGCTCAAGGCCACCCTGCAGCTCGTGGTGATGGAAGAGGTCGGCGAGGTCACCAAGACCAAGCGGCCGAAGAACATCATCGAGAAGGAAGTCTATCTCGGCGAGCTGCCGATCCTCACGCCGCTCGGGACGTTCGTCATCAACGGCGCCGAGCGCGTCATCGTGTCGCAGCTGCACCGCTCGCCCGGCGTGGTGTTCGAAGAGAGCATCCACCCGAACGGCCAGCGCCTCTTCTCGGCGCGCATCATCCCGTTCCGGGGCTCCTGGGTCGAGTTCACGGTCGACATTCACGACGTGATCTACGTCCACATCGACAAGAAGAAGAAATTCCCCGCCACCGCGCTGCTGCGCGCGTTCGGCTACGGCGGGAATGCCGACATCCTGAAGCTGTTCTACGCGGTGAAGGAGATCGACATCACCGGCAAGCTCGAGGGCCGCGCGCAGAAGCGCGAGGTGCTCGGCACGCTGCTGGCCGCCGATGTGCCCGATCCCGAGAACAAGAAAGGTGAGCCGCTGTCGCGCGTCGGCGACGAGCTGACGCTCGAGCGCTTCAACGCCTTCCGCCGCGCCGGCATCACGTCGGTCCGGGTGTTCGCGGGCTACACCTCGCTCGATCTGCGCGACGACGCGCTGCCCACCACCACCCAGCAGACGCCGAGCAAGTACGTCCTGGCGTTCGACGTGGCGGATGCGGACGGCGAAGCCGTGGCGGGGGGCGAGGCCGGGAAAGAGGTGTCCGACACGCTGCGCAAGAAGCTGCTCAAGGCCGGCGTGACCAAGGTGGACGTGCTGCTGCCCGCGGGCCGCAGCGAGTCGCCGCTGATCAAGAACACGCTCGCCAAAGATCCGACGCACACCGAGGCGGAAGCGCTGGCGCAGATCTACACCCTGCTCCGGCCCGGCGAGGCGCCGAACATCGAGACGGCGCGCGAGGCGCTGAAGCGCCTGTTCTTCCATCCCAAGCGCTACGACCTGGGGAAAGTCGGCCGCTACAAGATCAACCAGCGGCTCAAGGTGAACGTGGCGAAGGACCACACCGTCCTCACCGAGGACGACTTCGTCGCGATCATCCGCTACCTGATCGAGCTGTCGGAAGGGCGCGGCTATACCGACGACATCGACCACCTCGGCAACCGCCGGGTGCGGTCGGTCGGCGAGCTGATCGCCAACCAATTCTCGGTCGGCCTGTCGCGCATGGCGCGGCTGATCAAGGAGCGGATGAGCATCAACAACGATCCCGAGCGCATCACGCTCGACGACCTGGTCAACGCGCGCACCGTGAGCGCCGTGATTCAGGCGTTCTTCGGCAGCTCGCAGCTGTCGCAGTTCATGGACCAGACCAACCCGCTCGCCGAGCTGACGCACAAGCGGCGGTTGAGCGCGCTCGGTCCGGGCGGCCTCACGCGCGAGCGCGCGGGCTTCGAAGTCCGCGACGTGCACTACAGCCAGTATGGCCGCATGTGCCCGATCGAGACGCCGGAAGGTCCGAACATCGGTCTGATCACGTCGCTGTCCTGCTACGCGCGCGTCAACGAGCTCGGCTTCATCGAGACGCCGTACCGCGTGGTGAAGGACGGCAAGGTGACGGACGAAACGCGCTGGCTGTCGGCGTCGGAGGAAGAGGATTACGCGGTGGCGCAGGCCAATGCGAAGCTCACGCCCGACGGCCGCTTTGCCGACGAGCTGGTGTTGTGCCGCAAGCGGGACGACTACCCGCTGCTGCCGCCGACGAAGATCGACTTCATGGACGTGGCGCCCGAGCAGCTCGTGTCGATCGCCGCGGCGCTGATCCCGTTCCTCGAGCACGACGACGCGAACCGCGCGCTCATGGGCTCGAACATGCAGCGGCAGTCGGTGCCGCTCCTCTTCCCGCAGGCGCCGCTGGTCGGCACGGGACTCGAGGACAAGGTCGCCATCGACTCGGGCGCGGTCGTCATCGCGCGCCGGAGCGGCGTCATCACGCGCGTCACGGCTGATGAGATCATCATCGACGCTGGCGACGACGAAACGCGGACCGGCAACGGGGGCGGGGGGGGCGATCATCCCCTGGCGCGGCTGAAGCAACACGACCGCTATCGCCTGAAGAAGTTCTGGCGCACCAACCAGGACACCGCCATCAACCAGCGGCCGCTCGTGCACATGGGCCAGAAGGTGAAGGCGGGCCAGGTGATCGCCGATGGCGCAGGCACCGAGCGCGGTGACCTGGCGCTCGGCGCGAACGTGACGGTCGCGTTCATGCCGTGGTACGGCCACAACTTCGAAGACGCGATCGTGCTGTCCGAGCGACTCGTGAAGGACGACGTCTACTCGTCGATCCACATCCAGGAGCTCGAGCTGCACGTCCGCGACACCAAGCGCGGTCGCGAGGAGATCACCCGCGAAATCCCGAACGTCGCCGAGGAGTCCCTGGTGGACCTCGACGAGCGGGGCATCGTGCGGATCGGCGCCCACGTGAAGGCGGGGGACATTCTGGTCGGCAAGATCACGCCCAAGGGCGAGACCGAGCTGTCGCCGGAAGAGAAGCTCCTGACGGCGATCTTCGGCGAGAAGGCGAAGGACGTGAAGGACAGCTCGCTGAAGGTGCCGCCCGGTATGGAAGGCGTCGTCATCGACGTCAAGATCTTCTCGCGCATCGAGGATCAGGTCGTCGAGAAGGATCGGGGCGAGCGCATCGGTGAAGTCCGCCGGCTCGAGGGGGAAGAGAAGGCGCGCATCTCGGAGGCGGTGTTCACCGAGATGGTCGAGCTGCTCAACAATCAGGAAGTGGGGCTGATGCTGAAGGCGGGGACGGTCGAGGAGTATCTCCCGGCCGGCACCAAGCTGTCGAAGCAGCAGCTGACGGAGATCAACTTCGCCGACATCGACCTGAAGACGCTGCGCGTCGCCAACAAGTCGGTGAACGAGAAGGTCCGCGCCGTGCTCGACGCCGCGGGCGCCGAGCGCGCGAAGATCGAGGAGAAGTCGGAGGATCAGATCGACAAGATCCTCCAGCCCGACGAGCTGCCGCCCGGCGTCATCCAGCTGGTCAAGGTCTACGTCGCCGAAAAGCGGAAGATCTCGGTCGGTGACAAGATGGCGGGCCGCCACGGGAACAAGGGCATCATCGCCCGGATCGTGCCGGAAGAGGACATGCCGTTCCTGCCGAACGGCACGCCCGTCGACATCGTGCTCAATCCCCTCGGCGTGCCGAGCCGCATGAACGTGGGGCAGATTCTGGAGACGCATCTCGGCTGGGCGGCGCATTTGCTCGGCTTCGACGCGAAGACGCCCGTCTTCCAGGGCGCCGACGAGACGGAGATCGGCGCGCTGCTGCGCCTCGCGGGCCTCACCTGGGCGGCCGACGCGCTGCGGCTCGACGTGAAGCCGCCGGAGCTCGACACGCCGCGCGTGACGCAGATCGTGTCGGACCTGCGCAAGCTGCCGTCGGCCAACGGCGACCGTCCGCACATCGGCACGTCGGGCCTGTCGTTGCTCGCCGGTCGCGGCGTGTCGGCGGAGTCGCGCGAGCTGTACCACCAGATGGTGGACTTCCTGAAGTTCGCGGCGAAGGAGCTGGTCGAGCGCGAGCTCGCGCAGCGCCGCATCGAGCAGGAAGTGCATCAGGCGAAGATCGAATCGGCGGACGCGAACAACCTCTCCGACGCCGACAAGGCCGCGCTGAAGAGCGGCCTGAAAGAGGTCGAGAAGCTGCTGGCCAAGGACAAGCCGGCCGAAGTGCTCGAGGCGACGGGACGGCCCGCGCTCGCGGCGCTGTTCGGCGCCAAGTCCGAGGCGGACGTCGACGCCGCGGCGGTGGAGCTGCTGGCGGCGGCGGGCCTCTCGCCGGTCGGCAAGTGCCGGCTGCGCGACGGCCGCTCGGGCGAGCTGTTCGCGTCCGAGGTGACGGTCGGCTCGATCTACATGATGAAGCTGTCGCACCTCGTGGACGACAAGATCCATGCCCGCTCCATCGGCCCATACTCGCTGGTGACGCAGCAGCCGCTCGCCGGCAAGGCGCAGTTCGGCGGCCAGCGGTTCGGTGAAATGGAAGTGTGGGCGCTCGAGGCGTACGGCGCCGCGCACACGCTGCAGGAAATCCTGACCGTGAAGTCGGACGACGTGAACGGCCGGAGCCGCGTGTACGAGGCGATCGTGAAGGGGCAGAACCTGCCGAAGCCCGGGATTCCGGAATCCTTCAACGTGCTGGTGAAGGAGCTCCAGGCCCTGGGATTGAAGGTGACACTCGGCACGACTGAAGACGTGGAGGAATAGTGATCGACTTTCGTAGCGGCCACGAGCCCAAGAGCTCGAGCTTCGATTATATCCAGATCCGGATCGCCTCCCCCGAGGAGATCCGCGGCCCCAAGGACTCCAAGGAGCGCGAGCGCCTGGAGCTGCAGGGCCAGCGCACGTGGTGGTCGTGGGGCGAAGTCACCAAGCCCGAGACCATCAACTACCGGTCGTTCAAGCCGGAACGCGATGGCTTGTTCTGCGAGCGCATCTTCGGGCCGGTGAAGGACTGGGAGTGCCACTGCGGCAAGTACAAGCGGATCCGCTACCGCGGCGTGATCTGCGATCGCTGCGGCGTCGAGGTGACGCTGTCGAAGGTGCGGCGCGAGCGGATGGGACACATCGAGCTCGCCGTGCCGGTCGCGCACATCTGGTTCTTCAAGACGCTGCCCTCGCCGATGGGCAACCTGCTCGACATGACGCTGCGCGATCTCGAGCGCGTGATCTATTACACGAACTACGTCGTCATCGAGCCGGGCGAGCAGGAAGTGCAGGAGCGCGAGCTGCTCGATGAAGACCGCTTCCTCGAGCTGCGCGCCAAGGCCAAGGCCGAGGGCGACCAGGGTTTCCGCGCCGACATCGGGGCGCCGGCGATCCGCTCGCTGCTCGAGCGCATCAACGTCGACAAGCTCGCCGACGAGCTGCGGGAGACCGTCGCGACCGAGACGAGCCAGCATCGCAAGAAGCAGATGCTCAAGCGGCTCAAGATCGTCGACGCGATGCGCAACTCCGGCAACGCCGGCGAGCAGCGCAACGACCCGCGCTGGATGATTCTCGACGTCGTGCCGGTGATTCCGCCCGACCTGCGGCCGCTCGTGCCGCTCGACGGCGGGCGCTTCGCCACGTCCGACCTGAACGATCTCTACCGGCGCGTGATCAACCGCAACAACCGGCTGCAGAAGCTGATCCTGCACCGCGCGCCGGAAGTGATCTTGCGCAACGAAAAGCGCATGCTGCAGGAAGCGGTGGACGCGCTGTTCGACAACGGCCGCCGCTCCAAGGCGATTCGCGGGCGCGGCAAGCGGCCCCTCAAGTCGCTGTCCGACATGCTGAAGGGCAAGCAGGGCCGGTTCCGCCAGAACCTGCTCGGCAAGCGCGTGGACTATTCGGGCCGCTCGGTGATCGTGGTCGGTCCCGAGCTCAAGCTGCATCAGTGCGGACTGCCGAAGGCGATGGCGGTCGAATTGTTCAAGCCCTTCATCATCCACAAGCTGGTGGAGAAGGGCATCGCCGAGACGGTGAAGCGGGCGAAGAAGATCGTGGAGAAGGAGTCGCCGGAAGTGTACGAGATCCTCGAGGAGATCATCGAGGACCATCCGGTGCTGCTGAACCGCGCGCCGACGCTGCACCGGCTGGGCATCCAGGCGTTCGAGCCGGTGCTCGTCGAGGGCAAGGCGATCCGGATTCACCCGCTCGTCTGCGCGGCGTTCAACGCCGACTTCGACGGCGACCAGATGGCCGTGCACGTGCCGCTCTCGTTCGAGGCGCAGCTCGAGGCGCGCCTGCTGATGATTTCGTCGAACAACATTCTGAAGCCGTCCGACGGCCGGCCGGTGGCGGAGCCCAGCCAGGACATGGTGCTGGGGTGCCACTTCCTGACCAAAGAGCCGGCGAATCTCGAGGACGGGCTCAAAAAGGCCCCGCGTATCGGCTCCCTTGCCGAGCTCGAGATGGCGCTCGCGGTGAAGCGGCTCGAGTTCCATTCGCCGGTGCACACCTGGCACGAGCTGGTGGGTCGCGCCGGGACGGGCCGGTGGATCGGTACCACCGCGGGGCGCGTGATCTTCAACAGCATCGTGCCGCAGAACCTGCTGCGCGACCTGGGCTTCCAGAACAAGACGATGCGGAAGAAGGATCTTTCCGAGCTCGTCTTCGAGAGCTATCGCCGCGCGGGGCTCGCCCCGACGGTCCAGTTCCTCGACCAGCTGAAGGAGTTCGGTTTCCGCTACGCGACGATGGGCGGCGTCTCGATCGGCGTGGCCGACCTCGAGATTCCGACCGAGAAGTCGCCGCTGCTGCACGACGCCGAAGCGCGCGTCGAGCGGTTCCAGCGCGCGTACGCGACCGGCCAGATCACGTTCGGTGAGCGCTACAACAAGGTGATCGACGCCTGGACGCACGCGAACAACGACATCGCCGAAGCGATGGTCTCGACGATGCGGCGCTCCAAAGGCGGCTTCAACCCGGTGTTCATGATGTTCGACTCCGGCAGCCGCGGCTCGCGCGACCAGATCCGGCAGCTCGCCGGCATGCGCGGTCTCATGGCGAAACCGCAGAAGAAGCTGACCGGCGGCATCGGCGAAATCATCGAGAGCCCGATCAAGTCGAACTTCCGCGAGGGACTCTCCGTGCTCGAGTACTTCATCTCGACGCACGGCGCGCGGAAGGGCCTCGCCGACACCGCGCTCAAGACCGCCGACGCGGGCTATTTGACGCGGCGGCTGGTGGACGTGGCGCAGGACGTCACGATCACCGAAGAAGACTGCGGCACGATCCTCGGCCTCGAGATGTCGGCGCTGAAGGAAGGCGAAGACATCATCGAGCCGCTGCGCGAGCGCATCGTCGGTTGCGTGGCGCTCGAAGAAGTCATGGATCCACACGAGCTCGATGAAGACGGCCGGCCGAAGGTGTTGGTCGAGGCGGGCAAGCTCGTCATCGAGGAGACCTCGCAGGCCATCGAGGATGCGGGCATCGAGACGGTGAAGATTCGCTCCGTGCTCACATGCGAGGCGAAGCGGGGCGTCTGCCGGATGTGCTACGGCCGCAACCTCGCCACGATGGACATGGTGGACCTGGGTGAAGCGGTGGGCATTCTCGCGGCGCAGTCGATCGGCGAGCCGGGCACGCAGCTGACCCTGCGGACCTTCCACATCGGCGGCACGGCGGCGCGGATCGCCGAGCAGACGGTGCGGAAGACGAAGGTCGAGGGCGTGATCGAGCACGGCGACCGGCTGACGTTCGTCGAGACGCCGGACGGCCAGAAAGTCGTGACGAGCTACGAGGGCGAGCTGATCCTGAAGGCGGCGGCCCATACCGGCGCCGGCGCAGGCGGCAAGCTCTCGGTACACTCGCGGTTCCAGGTGCCGCTCGGCGCCACGCTGATGGTCGAGGATGGCCAGGAGGTCGCGAAGGACGGCGTCCTGTTCACGTGGGATCCGTACACGAACCCGATCATGACGGACGTGGCGGGCCTGGTGCGGTTCGTGGACATCGTCGACGACGAGACGGTGCGCGAGGAGCTGGACGAAATCACCGGCCGGCGCCAGCGCGTCATCATCGAGGATCGCGAGAAGAAGCTGCATCCGCACATCGAGATCGTGCAGAAGAAGGGCGACAAGGAGAAGCGGCTGCGCGACTTCGTGATTCCGGAAGGCGCGCAGCTCACGGTCGAAGACGGCTCGGAGGTGTACGCGGGCCAGGTGCTCGCCAAGGTGTCACGCGAGGCGTACAAGACGCGCGACATCACGGGCGGTCTGCCGCGCGTGGCCGAGCTGTTCGAGGCGCGCCGGCCGAAGGATCCCGCGACGATTTCGGAAGTGGACGGCGTCGTGCGGTTCGGCGAGATCAAGCGCGGCAAGCGCGAGATCTGGGTGCATCCGGAGGAGGGCGAGGCGCAGCTGTACGAGGTGCCCGCCGGGAAGCACTTGCGCGTGCACGAGGGCGACCGCGTGCGCGCGGGCGACCGGCTGACCGAGGGACCCGTCAATCCGCACGACATTCTGCGGATCAAGGGCCCGCGCGCCGTGCAGGAATATCTGCTGAACGAGGTGCAGGAGGTGTACCGGCTGCAGGGCGTGAAGATCAACGACAAGCACATCGGCGTGATCGTGCGCCAGATGCTGCAGAAGGTGAAAGTCGTCGAGCCGGGCGACACCGAGTTCCTGGAAGGCGAGAACGTGGACAAGCTCGTGTTCAGCGACATCAACGAGCGCGCGGTGAAGAAGGGCGGCAAGCCGTCCACCCGCGAGCCGCTGCTCCTCGGCATCACGAAGGCGAGCTTGACGACGCAGTCGTTCATCTCGGCGGCGTCGTTCCAGGAGACCACGCGCGTGCTGACCGACGCGGCGATCCGCGGCGCGAAGGACGATTTGCTGGGTCTCAAGGAGAACATCATCATCGGCCACCTGATCCCGGCGGGTACCGGCATCTACCGGTATCACGACATCGAGATCGAGCCGCCGGAGGGCTTCGTGCCGCCGCCGCCGCCGGTGGAAGCCGCGCTGCCCGGTACGGGTGCGGCGCCGAGTCCGTTCCCGGAGGAAGTGGAAGCGGAGTAGCGTCGAGGGCGGGACAAGACGGCGCCCGGGAGTGATTCCGGGCGCCGTCTTCTTTTTTTACATGTCCGCGATCTTGCGATCCTTGGGACTTGAGCCGGGATTCTTCTGATTCCTGTCGGGATGCGCCTGGTGGTTGTGCTGTTCCAGCACGCGGCGTGAACCGAACGCTGCGCCGCACTCACCGCAGGTGAAGTACCGATCGGTCATGTCATGCTCCTTTCAAGAAACCATACCGAGAACCCGGCGCGCGGGTCCGGAATTAAGACTTCTTCGTGGGCAAGTCCCCGTCCCAAGCGGTCTCCCCGCCACTTGACCTAAGTCGAACTAGCTGCTTACTTTCGCGGGCTTCGGAGCACCGTTTTTGGGATTCATTGTCGAGGGATATGCCGACCATCAATCAGCTCGTCCGGCACGGCCGCCGCGACGTGGAGAAGAAAGAAAAGGCGCCGCACCTCCGCGGAAATCCGCAGAAGCGCGGCGTGTGCACGCGCGTCTACACCACCACGCCGAAGAAGCCGAACTCGGCGCTGCGCAAAGTGGCCCGCGTTCGCCTGACGAATGGGTTCGAAGTGACGGCGTATATCCCCGGTGAAGGGCATAACCTGCAGGAGCACTCGATCGTGATGATTCGCGGCGGCCGCGTGAAAGATCTGCCGGGCGTCCGCTATCACATCATCCGCGGCACGCTGGACGCCGCGGGCGTGAACGAGCGCAAGCAGTCGCGCTCCAAGTACGGCGCGAAGCGTCCCAAGGAGGCCGGGAAGTGAGTCGTCGCAAATCCGCGGTTCGCCGGCCGGTGCCGGCCGACCCGCGTTACGATAGCCAGACGGTGTCGAAGTTTCTGAACAACCTGATGGAGCGCGGCAAGAAGTCCTTGTCCGAGCGAATTTTCTATCAGGCGATGGACATGATCGAGCAGCGCACCGGGCAGCCGGGCGTCAACGTGTTCAAGCAGGCGCTGTCGAACGTGAAGCCGGCGCTCGAGGTGAAGTCGCGGCGCGTCGGCGGCGCGACCTATCAGGTGCCGGTCGAAGTGCGGCCGGAGCGGCGGACGGCGCTGGCGATGCGGTGGCTGATTCTCTACAGCCGCGCGCGCAAAGAGAAGACGATGGCGGAGCGACTGGCCGCCGAGCTGATTCTCGCCTCGAAGGGTGAGGGCGAGACGATAAAGAAGAAGGACGACACGCACCGGATGGCGGAGGCGAACCGCGCCTTCGCGCATTACCGGTGGTAATTTGACGCCCGGGCTAACGCCCGGGCGTGGGCCCTAAACAAACAACTTCGGGACCCTGCGTTAAGGGATCCTGCATCGAGGGGGCCGAAAGCCTCCCGATGTGAGCGGAGCGACACCGGCCCAACTGGGCGCCTGGTCGCCCCGCGTTTTTGCTGAATAAAGGAACGCAATGGCACGCACGACGCCGCTCAACAAGTATCGGAATATCGGCATCATGGCCCACATCGATGCCGGGAAAACGACTACGACCGAGCGTATCCTCTATTACACGGGCCGCACCTACAAGCTGGGTGAGGTGCACGAAGGTACGGCCACGATGGACTGGATGGAGCAGGAGCAGGAGCGCGGTATCACGATCACGTCCGCCGCCACCACCGCCAACTGGACCCGCCTGGGCGAGCAGTACCGCATCAACATCATCGACACCCCCGGACACGTGGACTTCACCGTCGAAGTCGAGCGTAGCTTGCGCGTGCTCGACGGCGCCGTGACCGTGCTGGACGCCGTGGGCGGCGTCGAGCCGCAGACTGAGACGGTGTGGCGCCAGGCCGATCGCTACGGCGTGCCGCGGATCATCTTCGTCAACAAGATGGATCGCGTCGGGGCGGACTTCGACATGTGTCTGAAGATGGTGCGCGAGCGTCTCGGCACCAAAGCCGTGCCGATCCAGCTGCCGCTCGGCTCGGGTGAGCTGTTCACGGGACTCGTCGACCTGGTCCGCCAGATCGAAATCGTCTACGACGACGAGTCGATGGGCAAGAAGTACGTCGAAGGACCCGTGCCCGCGGCGCTGAAAGACAGGGTCGCGCAGATGCGACATGAGATGATCGAAGCGTGCGTGGAGTCCGACGACGCCATTCTGCACAAGTATCTCGAAGACCATCAGCTGACCGAAGAAGAGATTCGCACCGTCATTCGCAAAGCCACAGTTTCCGGGCACGTGGTCCCGGTGATCTGCGGAGCCGCGTTCAAGAACAAGGGCGTGCAGGCGCTGCTCGACGCCGTGGTCGACTTCCTGCCGTCGCCCGTGGACATCCCGCCGATCAAGGGACATCTGCCGCATCACGACGCCACGCACGCGGAGCGACCGGCGGCGGACGACGCGCCGTTTGCGGCGCTGGCGTTCAAGATCATGACGGACCCGTACGTGGGGAAACTGACGTTCTTCCGTGTCTACTCGGGTGTGCTCGCCGCCGGCTCGTACGTCTACAACAGCACGAAGGATCGCAAGGAGCGCATCGGCCGCCTGCTGCAGATGCACGCCAACAAGCGCGAGGAGATCGAAGAAGTGCGCGCGGGCGACATCGCGGCCGCGATCGGCCTGAAGGACACGCGCACCGGCGACACGCTGTGCGACGAAGGCCACCCCATCATCCTCGAGGCGATGCGGTTCCCGAACCCGGTCATCTCGGTCGCCATCGAGCCGAAGACCAAGGCCGACCAGGACAAGCTCGGCGTCGCGCTCGCGAAGCTGTCCGAGGAAGATCCGACGTTCCGCGTGCACAGCGATGCCGAAACCGCGCAGACGATCATCAGCGGCATGGGCGAGCTGCACCTCGAGATCATCGTCGAGCGCATGCGGCGAGAGTTCAAGGTGGACGCCAACGTGGGCCGGCCGCAGGTGGCCTACCGCGAAACGGTCCGCAAACGCGTCGAGGACGTGGAAGGAAAGTTCATCCGGCAGTCGGGTGGGCGCGGGCAGTATGGCCACGTCGTGATCAACCTCGAGCCGGGGGAGCCCGGGACGGGCTTCGTGTTCGAGGACAACATCGTGGGCGGCACGATTCCCAAGGAATACATCGGCCCCGTCGAGCAGGGCGTGAAAGAGGCGTTGGAGAACGGCGTGCTCGCCGGCTATCCGATGGTGGACGTGAAGGTCGAGCTGATCGACGGCTCGTTCCACGACGTCGATTCGAGTGAAATGGCGTTCAAGATCGCCGGCTCGATGGCGGTGAAAGAGGCCGCGCGCCAGGCGCACCCGATTCTGCTCGAGCCGATCATGGACGTCGAAGTCGTCACCCCGTCCGACTACATGGGTGACGTGATCGGCGACCTGTCGGCGCGGCGCGGGAAAATCGGCGGCATGACGCAGCGCGCCGACGCGCACATCGTCGCGGCCAGCGTGCCGCTGTCGGAAATGTTCGGGTATTCGACGACGCTGCGCTCGATGAGCCAGGGCCGCGCGATCTACTCGATGCAGTTCTCACACTATCAGGAAGTCCCGAAATCCAAGGCGGACGAAATCGTTTCGAAAGTGAAAGGCTAAGCCATGGCAAAGGCGAAATTCGAGCGCAATAAGCCTCACGTGAACGTGGGGACGATCGGGCACGTGGACCACGGCAAGACGACGCTGACCGCGGCGCTGACGAAGGTCTCGGCCGACAAGGGCATGGGGACCTACGTGAGCTACGATCAGGTGGCGAAGGCGAGCGAGAGCCAGGGCCGCCGCGACGCGACCAAGATTCTGACGATCGCGACCAGCCACGTCGAGTATTCGACGGCCGAGCGCCATTACGCGCACGTCGACTGTCCGGGGCATGCCGATTACGTGAAGAACATGATCACGGGTGCGGCGCAGATGGACGGCGCGATCCTCGTGGTCAGCGCGGTCGACGGCCCGATGCCGCAGACGCGCGAGCACATCCTGCTCGCCCGGCAGGTGAACGTGCCGGCGATCGTCGTCTTCCTCAATAAGTGCGACCTGGTGGACGATCCCGAGCTGCTGGACTTGGTCGAGCTCGAAGTCCGGGAGCTGCTGTCCAAGTACAATTTCCCCGGGGACGACACGCCGGTGATTCGCGGATCCGCCTTGAAGGCCATCGAGGGCGACAAGCAGTGGGTGGCGAAGATCGAGGAGCTGCTGGCGGCGCTGGACAAGAACATCCCGGTGCCGAAGCGCGAAATCGACAAGCCGTTCCAGATGCCGGTCGAAGACGTGTTCTCGATCACGGGCCGCGGTACCGTCGCGACGGGACGAATCGACAAGGGCAAGGTGAAGGTGGGCGACGAAGTCGAGATGGTCGGCTTCGGGACCGACAAGAAGACCGTCGTCACCGGGGTCGAGATGTTCCGCAAGCTCCTGGACGACGGCCAGGCGGGCGACAACGTCGGCCTGCTCCTGCGCGGCGTCGAAAAAGATCAGATCGAGCGCGGCATGGTGCTCGCGAAGCCCGGCTCGATCAAGCCGCATACGCAGTTCGAGTCCGAAGTCTACGTCCTGAATAAGGAAGAAGGCGGGCGGCACACGCCCTTCTTCAAGGGCTACCGGCCGCAGTTCTATTTCCGGACCACCGACGTGACCGGGAATGTCGAGCTGCCGGCGGGGGTCGAGATGGTGATGCCGGGCGACAACACGAAGATGACGATCGAGCTGATCACGCCGATCGCGATGGAAGAACAGCTCCGGTTTGCAATTCGTGAAGGTGGGCGGACGGTGGGCGCCGGCGTGGTTACCAAGATTCTCAAATAGGAATCGACATGGCCAGTAAGATTCGCATCCGGCTCAAAGCGTTCGATCACGCACTGATCGACCAGGCTGCGGCGGATATCGTCCGCACAGCCGAGAAAACTGGGGCGCAGGTCTCGGGTCCGATTCCGCTGCCGACGAAACGGCAGCTGTGGACGGTGCTGCGGAGCCCGCACATCGACAAAAAGAGCCGCGAGCAGTTCGAGCTCAAGACGCACAAGCGCTTGATCGACATTCTCGATTCGCGCTCGCAGACGGTGGACGCGCTCACGAAGCTCGATCTGCCGGCCGGCGTGGACGTCGAAATCAAAGTCGAGTAGAGACATGAACGGACTGATTGGTCGCAAACTCGGAATGACGCGCGTGTTCAACGCCGACGGCGTGCACGTGCCGGTCACCGTGATCGAGGCGGGGCCGTGCCCCGTCATCTCGGTTGCCGACGGCCGGGCGGAGCTCGGTTTCGGCGCGAAGAAGCCGAAGAACGCGCCCAAGGCGCTCGCGGGTCATGCGAAGAAGGCGGGGGTCGAGACGACGCCCCGGATCATTCGCCGCTTCGCCGTATCGGGCGAGGCGCCGGCCGCCGGCACGGCGGTCACCGTCGCGATCTTCGCCGAGGGCGACCGCGTGAAAGTCAGCGGCGTCTCGAAGGGGCGCGGCTTCCAGGGCGTCGTGCACCGCCATCACTTCGGCGGTGGTCCCGAAACCCACGGCAACACGCGGCACCGCAAGCCGGGATCGATCGCGCCGGGTACCGACCCGTCGCGAATCATTAAAGGAAAGCGGATGCCCGGACACATGGGCGCTCGCAACTTCACGGAGCTCGGCCTCCGGGTCGTGAAGATCGATGCCGAGCGCAATCTCTTGTTCGTGCGCGGCTCGGTGCCGGGTCCGATGAACGGCCTCGTGACCGTCCGCAAGCAGGGAGGCCCGAGCCGCCATGATTGAGGCTCAACACTACTCCGCGGCGGGCGCCAGCAAAAAGGCGGTCGCGCTGCCCGAAGCGCTGTTCGACGGCACGGTGAATCAGGACGTGCTGCATCGCGCGGTCATCACGTACCTGTCGAATCAGCGGCAGGGGACGCACGAGACCAAGACGCGCAGCCACGTGTCGGGCGGCAACCAGAAGCCATGGCGACAGAAGGGCACCGGCCGCGCCCGGCAGGGCTCGACCCGCGCGCCGCACTGGCGGCACGGCGGCATCGCCCACGGGCCGCATCCGCGCAGCTACCGGCTCGGGATCCCGAAGAAGATGCGCCAGCTCGCCAAGAAGTCGGCGCTGAACGCCCGCGCCCGCGAAGGCGCGCTCGTGCTGGTCGATACGCTCGCCTACGAGAAGCCGAAGACCAAGGATCTGGCGGCGCTGATCGGCAAACTGGGTTTCGAGGGAAAGAAGGTGTTGGTGTTGACCGCGGCGGACGCGCCGAACGTGTACCTCTCGGGGCGCAATATCCCGAACGTGCACGTCATGCGGTTCGCGGACGCGACGGCGTACGAGATCCTGTGGGCGCACGGCGTGGTCGTCGAGGTCGGCGCCTTCGACGAGGGCAGAGCGAAGCAGGACGCGAAGGAGGCGAGCGATGCCTGAGCTGCACGATACCATCGTCCGCCCCGTGGTCACGGAGAAGTCGTCCGCGGCCTACGGCGCGCGCAAAGAGTACGCGTTCCGCGTGCACAATGACGCCACGAAGCCGCAGATCAAGGCGGCGATCGAGGCACTGTTCAAGGTGTCGGTCACCGGCGTCCGCACGATGGTGATGCGGGCCAAGCGGCGCACGTACGGCCGCTACGCCGGGCGCCGGCCGTCCTGGAAAAAGGCGATCGTGACCCTCAAAGAGGGCGACGCGATCGAGGTGTTCGAGGGCTAAATGGGCATCCGACAGTTTCGGCCGATGACGCCGGCTACGCGCTTCCGCTCCGTTTCCGACTTCACCGAAGTCACGAAGACCGAGCCGGAGAAGACGCTGCTCGAGCCGCTGAAGCGGACCGGCGGGCGCAACAACAAGGGCCATATCACGAGCCGCTACATGAGCGGCGGGCACAAGCGGCAATACCGGCGCATCGACTTCAAGCGGAACAAGTTCGGGATTCCGGCACGCGTCGCCGCGATCGAGTATGACCCGAACCGGACGGCGCGGATCGCCCTGCTGCACTATGCCGACGGCGAGAAGCGCTACATCCTCGCGCCCAAGGGGCTGAATCCGGGCGACACGGTGGTGTCCGGTCCCGGCTCGGACATCCGCATCGGCAACGCGATGCCGCTGTTCGAGATCCCGCTCGGGACCGCGGTGCACAACATCGAGCTGAAGATCGGGCGCGGCGGCCAGCTGTGCCGCAGCGCGGGGACGAGCGTGCAGGTCGTGGCGAAGGAAGGCAACTACGTCACGCTGCGGCTGCGCTCGACCGAGATGCGGATGGTGCGCGGCGAGTGTCTCGCCACGATCGGCGAGGTCGGCTTCGCGGAGCACGAGCTGCTGTCGATCGGCAAAGCCGGCAAGACGCGCTGGCTGGGTCGCAGCCCGCGCGTCCGCGGCGTCGCCATGAACCCGGTCGATCACCCGCTCGGCGGCGGTGAAGGCAAGAGCTCGGGCGGCCGGCCGCCGACCAATCCGTGGGGCAAGGTCGAGGGCAAGAAGACTCGCCACAAGAAGAAACCGTCTACGAAACTCATCGTGCGCGGGCGTAAGCGCGGAAGGGCGACGCAGTAATGGGACGCAGCGTAAAGAAGGGACCGTACGTCGAGGAGTCGCTGATGGTGAAGATTCGCACCCTCAACGAGCGGAACGAGAAGAAAGTCTTCAAGACCTGGTCGCGGCGCAGCACGATCACGCCGGACTTCGTCGGCCACACACTCGCGGTGCACAACGGGAACAAGTTCATCCCCGTCTACATCACCGAGAACATGGTCGGCCACAAGCTCGGCGAGTTTGCGGCGACGCGGCTGTTCCGCGGTCACGGCGCCAAGGGCTCCGCGGCCGAACGTGAGGCCGAGGCGGCAGCGGCCGAGACCGGCGGCGCCGAGGGCGGCGCAGAGAAGAAGAAGGAGTAGGCGATGGAAGCGCGAGCGATACAGAGCGGCGTGCGGCAGTCGGCGCGCAAGATGCGCCTCGTGATCGATTTGATCCGCGGCCGCGCCGTGCCCGAGGCCGATGCGATCCTGCGGTTCTCCAAGAAGCGGGCGGCGCACCAGATCCATAAGGTCTTGAAGTCCGCGGTGGCGAACGCGCAGCAGGCGGCGCAGCGGCAGAACGCGGCGTTCGACGCCGATACGCTGCGGGTCACGTACGCGGTCGTGAACGAGGGGCAGACGCTGAAGCGGTTCACGGCGGCGGCGATGGGCCGCGGCACGCCGATCCTGAAGCGGACGAGCCACGTCGAGATTCGGGTCGCCGGTGCGGAAGCCCCGGTGGCACCTGCACCCGCGGGGAAGGCCGCCGAGGTGAAGGCGGAAGCGAAGGGCGAGCGGAAACCCCGCGCGAAGAAAGCACCGGCCAAGGCAAAGAAGAAGACCGCGAAGAAAAAGAAAGCGAGCGAGTGAGTGGGTCAGAAAACACATCCGTACGGCTTCCGGCTGGGCATCGTCAAACAGTGGCGCTCTCGCTACTTCGCGAAGCGCAACTTCCCGGAGCTGCTCAAGGAAGACGAGCTGATCCGCAAGTACCTGAAGACGCGCCTCAGCCACGCCGCGATCGCCGACGTCCACATCGAGCGCAAGCCCGGCAAGGTCACGGTGACGGTGCATACCGGGCGGCCCGGCGTCGTCATCGGCAAGCGCGGCGCGGAAGTCGATAAGCTGCGCGACGAGCTCGCGCAGCTGACGGGCAAAGAAGTCGGGATCAACGTCGAGGAGATCAAGCGGCCCGAGCTCGATGCGCAGCTGGTTGGCGACAGCGTGGCGCATCAGCTGACGCAGCGCATCTCGTTCCGCCGCGCCATGAAGCGCGCGGTGCAGAGCGCCATGCGGATGGGCGCGCAGGGCATCAAGGTGCGCGCGGCGGGCCGCCTGGGCGGCGCCGAGATCGCGCGGACGGAAGGTTATCACGAGGGGCGGGTGCCCCTGCACACGCTCAGGGCCGACATCGACTACGCCACCAGCACCGCGAAGACCACCTACGGCACGATCGGCATCAAGGTGTGGATCTTCAAGGGCGAGGTGATCGAGGACGTGTCCGGCCGCACCTATAGCACGGGGGCCTGAGGCCGATGCTCGCGCCCAAGCGAATCAAGTTCCGCAAGACCTTCAAGGGCCGGACCCGCGGCATCGCGCAGCGGGGCAACACGGTGGCGTTCGGCGAGTTCGGGCTGATGAGCCTGGAGCCGGGTTGGGTCACCAACCGGCAGATCGAGGCCTCGCGCGTGGCCATGACCCGCGAGATGAAGCGCGGCGGCAAGGTGTGGATCCGGATCTTCCCGGACAAGCCGATCACCAAGAAGCCCGCCGAGACCCGCATGGGCAAGGGCAAGGGCAACCCCGAGGGCTGGGTGGCCGTGGTCAAGCCGGGCCGGGTGCTGTTCGAGATCGAGGGTATCAGCGAGGACCTGGCCAAGAAGGCGCTGGCGCTCGCGTCGGCCAAGCTGCCGGTCAAGACGCGCTTCATCCGGCGCGAGGAGGTCTGAGCGATGAAGGCCAACGAGATCAGGGAGATGTCGGTGGACGACGTGAAGTCCAAGCTGGAGGAGCTCGTGACCGAGCGCTTCAACCTGCGCTTCCGCTCCGCCACCGAGTCGATCGAGAACCCGATGCGCTTCCGGGCGCTCCGGCGCGATATCGCGCGGCTCCAGACGATCCTCCGGGAGAAGGAAGTGGGCAATGGCTGAGCAGCAGCAGACCCAGGCCGCGGACCGCGCGCGCCGCAAGATCCGGACGGGCGTCGTCACCAGCGACAAGATGACCAAGACGGTCACGGTCTCGCTGACGCGGCGATACGCCCATCCGGTCTACGGCAAGCAGGTGACCCGGACCAAGAAGGTGAAAGCCCGCAACGTCGAGGGTGAGGGCGCCGCCCGGGCCGGCGACACCGTGCGCATCATGGAGACGCGGCCGCTCGCGAAGACGGTCCGCTGGCGGGTCACCGACGTAGTCGAAAGGGCCAAGTAGCCATGGTCCAACAGGAATCGATTCTCCGGATCGCGGACAACTCGGGCGCCCGGCGCGCCCTCGTCATCCGCGTGCTCGGCGGCAGCAAGCGCCGCTACGCCGGACTGGGCGACACGGTGGTGGTCGCCATCAAGGACGCCATCCCGACCGGCCAGGTGAAGAAGGGCGACGTGGCCAAGGCGGTGATCGTGCGGACGGCCAAGGAGACCCGGCGCAAGGACGGCTCCTACATCCGGTTCGACGAGAACGCCGCGGTCCTGATCACCGACAACGGCGAGCCGCGGGCCACCCGTATCTTCGGGCCCGTCGCCCGCGAGCTGCGCGAGAAGCGGTACATGAAGATCGTCTCGCTCGCGCCGGAGGTGCTGTAGCATGAAGCCGCTCGTGTACAAGAAGGCCA
>DATJKA010000016.1:0-2940 GCA_035491815.1 Gemmatimonadales bacterium
CGATGAATCCGAATGCGCTCAATACCGCAAACGGCGCGGGCGCAACCAATCCGTTCCGTCTCGAACGCACGCAGGCGCTGACTGCCGACCAGTCTCACAGTTACACGCCCGAGCAGGAAGCATTCGATGGCGTCGCCACGCCGCTGAGCCCAGCGATGGATCTGTTCCCCAAATCCACCGGCCGAGCGGTCACGCTGGCCTCCGGCACCGGACCGTTCTTCACGACGGGCCTCGTGATGGGCTACTACGACGGCAATACGGTGACCGCGCTGTGGAACTACGCCCAAAGCTTCGCGATGAGCGACAACTTCTTCGGCACGACCTTCGGTTCGTCGACGCAAGGCGCGATCAACCTCATCTCCGGACAGACCAACGGCGTCGTCCCGACCAAGGCGACCGGTTCCGCGATGGATGACGGCACGGGCACCGGCACGTTCACGCTGATGAGCGATATCTTCCCGACCGGCGATGCCTGTTCGCCGGCGGGCACCACGGGCTCGATGACGAGCAAAAACATCGGTGACCTGCTAAACGCCGCGGGCGTCACGTGGGGCTGGTTCCAGGGCGGTTTCGATCTGACGCAGACGAATCCGAACGGCACCACCGGCTGCTTGCGCTCGACCTTCTCGTCGGTCGTCGGCGGCTATATCCCCGACTACGACGCCGAACACAGCCCGTTCCAGTACTACGCGTCGACGCGCAACCCGCAGCACACGCGGCCGTCGTCGGTGAAGGCGATCGGCACGAACAACGACGGCGGCGCCAACCACCAGTACGACACCGACGACTTTATCGCGGCCGTACAGGCCGGCAATTTCCCGTCGGTCAGCTTCCTCAAGGCGCCGTCGTGGCAAAGCGGCCACTCGTCGACGTCCGATCCGTTGAGCGAGCAGACCTTCCTCGTCGATACGGTGAACTTCCTCGAACAGCAGCCGGACTGGAAGAACACCGCGGTGTTTATTACCTACGACGACTCGGACGGCTGGTACGACCACATGTAGCACGTGGTCAATCCGTCGTCGTCGAGCGCCGACCAGCTGAGCGGCCCGGGCTCGTGCCTCGTGACCGTCGCGGGCGGTGCGACGACGCCGCTGCCGGGCGTCAGCGGTCTGCCCGCCAACGGACGTTGCGGCTACGGCCCGCGCCTGCCGCTGATCGCGATCTCGCCGTTCGCGAAGCAGAACTTCGTCGATCACACGCTGACCGACCAGACCTCGCTGATTCACTTCATCGAAGACAACTGGCTGAACGGGCAACGGATCGGCCAGGGCTCGTTCGACGCGCTGTCGGGGCCGCTCACGAACCTGTTCGACTTTTCGCTGAATACGCCGGCGTTGGTGCTCGATCCGAACTCCGGCGCGTTGCCGGGGGCGCAAGCGGCGCTCGAGGGTAAATAAGGCAGGCAACCAAGACAGATCAGCGCAGCTGAATGTTGTAGCGGCGCGCGGCGCCGGGCACGCAGTCGAGCGCCCGCGCCGCGCGCTTATCCGCTTGTGATGCAACGAGGGCGGCCGAGGCAATCGGCGCTACCGGGGCAACCTGTTTGGCAGAAGACATGAAGGTATTGGGTTCGCGGTCCGATTTCAGACTGTGCGCGACACTCGCGGTGGTGACGGCCGCCGCGTTCGCCGCGCTCGCGTGGTTCAGTCATGGCAAGCACCACTTCAACGCCTGGCGATGGCCGGGCGTTTATTTTTTGCATGGCGGCATGAATGCGGGCTCGAGTGCGGGCCTGAATGCGGGCGCGAGCACAGGTTCCGCCGACGGTTCAAACGCGGCCTCAAGCGCGAACTTAAGCACGCGCTCAAACGCCCCCGGCTCCGTCTCCTCCGGTCCTCGCGCGGCAATGCCACACGCGTTACCGGCGCCGTCTCTCGCCACGGCAAGGCCGCTCGTAGCCACCGACCCGGCCACACGCCCTCACCCACCGCTCTCTGCGATGGCGCAGCTCGGCAAGGAGATCTTCTTCGATCGCAGCCTGTCCGGATCGGGCCGCATGTCGTGCGCGTCGTGCCATAGCCCCGACCATGCATACGGTCCGCCCGACGGGCGCCCCGCGCAGTTCGGCGGCATCCGTATGAACCTCGAAGGCTCACGCGCGGTGCCGTCGCTGCGCTATCTCGACCACAACCCTACGTTTACGATCGGCGTGCCGAACATCATGCCCGACACCGACGCGCCCAACGTGCCGCCCGCCGCGGTCAGCGGCACGGTCGCGGCGAGCGCGAAAAGCGGCGCAGCGCAAACCGCGTCGGCCGCGCCGCCCGCACCGGTTCCGCAAGGCGGCTTCGACTGGGACGGCCGCGTCAATACGCTGCAGGAACAGGCGACCGGCCCGCTCCTCGATCCCCACGAAATGGCGAACCGCAATCTCGACGTGGTGACCGGCAAGCTGCGCCATGCGCGCTACGCGCACCGCTTCATCGACCTGTTCGGGCCCAATGTGCTGAACAACCCCGGACAGCTGATCGGCGAGGCGCTCTTTGCGCTCGGCCGCTATCAGGCCGAAGACGTGTCGTTCCATCCGTACGACAGCAAATACGACTGGTATCTCACCGGCAAGGCGCAGCTGAACGCGCAGGAAATGCATGGCCTCAAGCTGTTCGAGGATCCCGCCAAAGGCAACTGCGCCGCGTGCCACATCGACAAGCCGTCGCGCGACGGCGTCTTTCCGGCGGCGTTCACCGACTACCAGTTCGAAGCGCTCGGCGTGCCGCGCAACCGGGCGCTCGCGCAGAATCGCGATCCGCATCACTTCGATCTCGGGCTCTGCGGCCCGGTGCGCGCCGACTATCGCAACCAGAAGAACTACTGCGGGCTCTTCAAGACGCCGACGCTGCGCAACGTCGCGACGCGCCAGGTGTTCTTTCACAACGGCGTGTTCCATACGCTCGACGACGTGCTGCACTGGTACGTCGAACGCGATACGGACCCGCGCAA
>DATJKA010000017.1:0-122166 GCA_035491815.1 Gemmatimonadales bacterium
TCGAGAACCTCGACAACCTCCACCGACCTGGACTGCTTTTCAGAATCTCCTGTTATTCCGAAGCGCAACACTCGTCGTGATGCTGTCGACCATGACCGCTGCCGGCGCTTGACCGCCGCGGCGCACGGCGTTTTGCGTCCGCGCTCGCACGGTGATGTCCACGCGCGCGACTTGTGCCCTTACCGCCGTCACGGCGCCGTTCACGTCGTAGTAGGTGAACGTGAGGCCGTTGGCGAGCACCGGTCCGATGAGCGGCTGCGGTGCGGCGGTTCCCCCCGGCTGCAGGCCGATGTACCAAAATCCGTCGGTCGCCTGATAGAGGACGTACTTCACGTGCTCGTAGCCCCAGATCGGCGCGCCGGTGGGAATCGCCCCGGCCTGATTCACGCCGATGCCCAGCAAATTCAGGTTGAACGTGACCAGGCGGCCGGGCTGCGGCGGCACGGTCGGGTCGGGGCAATTGACCGCCACTGGCGCGACGCCGGTAAACACGCCGCGCGCCCAGTAGTCGTCGTTCCGCGACGTCTGGTCGCCGTCGTAGTACAGCAACATGGTGTCCGTCGCGGTGTTGATGGCCCGCGAGCCGAAGAACATCGGCTGGCCGGGCGTGCCGCCGCGGATCGTCACAGTCAACCCGTTGAGGCTCGCGCCACCCATCACCGGCGCGACGCAGGCGAAGCCGAGCCAGCGCATCGCGCGGAACTCGAGCTGCGTGGCGGACATGTTGATGATGTCGCCGTCCGCCGCGTCGATCTGCCGGAGCTCCGCCGGGAGGATGTTCACCGCGGCGCGAATGTTCTGCGACAGGTCGATGCGCGCCGTCTGCGCCATGTACAGTCGCTGGTTGTTCACCAGCACGCGATAGAGCGCGGCGCTGACGAGGCCGAGCAACACGAGCGCGACGAGCAACTCGACCATCGTAAAGCCGCGGCGGCCGCGGCGGCTCATCCGAATACGTTGCATGGGATCGTCGTCTCCGTGGAATCAGTGCGAATCTTGTTCTTCGTGGTCCGGGACCTGGTCACGATCTTCAGCCGGTAGGTCTGCGTCGCCGGCGTCGTGAAGCTCCAGGTGTTGATCGCGACCCACTGCGAGCCGCGGTAGAGCGTATCGGTGCCCGGGACGCGCTGCGCGTCGATGCACGCCGCGACCCGCATCTGTTCGAGCCGGCGCGAGGCGAACGCCGTCGCCACCGCCGAGCGCTGCCCGCGAGCAATCATGCGGGTGACGAGCGCGGCCGTCGAAACGAGGCCGAGCAGGCCGACCGTCAGCACGATGATCGCGATGATGATCTCGATGATCGTGAAACCGCTTTGGTTGTGTTTGATGTTCATTGGCGCACCACTTTCCCCACAGAGTTGATGACCACCGAATCGGTGTAGTGTGCACCCTGGATCCGGATCGACGTCTGCTGGAACACCGTCGAAATGCCGCGCGGATCATAGACCACCGATCCACTGCTCGGCGCCAGCGTCACGCCGAACTCGGACCCCACGAGCTTTTTCGTGCCGACCTGCACGTTGCTCCCCAAGCCATTCACTTGGCACGCGGTGACCCACACGCTGTCGGCCGTCATGTTCAGGGTCGCGTTGCAGCCGCGCTGGACCGCCGTGCCGCGCGCGGTCGCCACCAGCGTCGACATCAACGCTTTGGAGTTACGGATGTTTTGCTTCTCGAGACTGCTCCTGAGCCGGGGGAAACCGATCGCCATGATCACCCCGGCCAGCACGAACACGAACATCATCTCGATGAGGCTGAACCCTTTGCGGCCCATGGAAATCCTCCGTTGGGCGGGATTAATTACACGAACTGTGCCTATGCGTAACTACAGCTGAGTCAAGTAGATACGTCGACAGACCCGGTCGAGAATACCTGCAGAATGCTTCACAAGTGCAGAATCTTGCATTAGGTCAGACCATAGCGATCGATCTTGTAAAACAGGGTTCGCAGGCTCACGCCGAGTCGTTTTGCCGCCTCGCGGCGATTGCCGTTGGTTTGCTTCAGCGCCGCCGCAATGACCTCGCGCTCGGCCGCCGCGACGGCCTCCTCGAGTGTCCCCAGCGCATCGTCCGTCGTGCGTCGTGCGTTGGCGGGCGAAAAGTCGGCGGGCTCTAACACGTCCTTTCCCGAAAGGACTGCGGCGCGCTCGATCGCATTCTCCAGCTCGCGAACGTTGCCCGGCCACGGTTGCCGTTCGAGCCACGTGATCGTGTCGTCGCTCAGCGCGACCGCGCGGCCGAAGCGCTGCGCGAGGCGCGCCGCGAAATAGCCGGAGAGTGGAGCAATGTCTGCTTTGCGTTCTCGTAGCGGCGGCAGCGCGATGACGACGACGTTGATGCGATAGAACAGGTCCTCGCGAAACCGCCCGGCGCGCACTTCGGCTTCGAGATCGCGCGCCGTCGCCGCCAGCACGCGCGCGTCCACCTTGCGCGTCTTCTGATCGCCGACGCGCCGGATCTCACCTTCCTGCAGCACGCGCAGGAGCTTCGCCTGCAGCCCGACCGGCAGCTCGCCGATTTCGTCGAGCAGCAGCGTGCCACCGTTGGCCTGCTCGAACAGTCCGGCTTTGTCGCCCGTCGCGCCGGTGAACGCGCCGCGCACGTGACCGAACAACTCGGATTCGAGCAACGACTCCGGGATGGCCGCCACATTGATGCCGACGAACGCTTTCGCCGCGCGCGGGCTCGCGCGATGAATCGCGCGCGCGATCACTTCCTTGCCGGTGCCGCTCTCGCCCGTGATCAGCACGGTGGTGTTGTGCTCGGCGACGCGCGCGACGAGCGCCAACGCCTGCTGCATCGCCCCGCTCGCCACCACGAGGCCGCGCTCGGCCGGTCCCGTCGCGAGCTGCGCCCTGAGCCCCGCGACTTCCTGGCGCAGCCGCTCGCGCTCTTCGGCTTTGCGCAGCGTCAGCACGACTTCGTCGGGCCGGAACGGCTTCGGCAAATAGTCGTACGCGCCTTCTTTCATGGCGGCGATCGCCGCGTCTTCGCCCCCGTACGCGCTCATCACGATCACGAGCGCGCTGCCGCCTTTCTCGCGGAACTTGCGGAGGAAGGTGAGCCCGTCCATCTCCGGCATCCGGACGTCGCACAGGATCAAGTCGAACGACTCGGCGACCGCGCGCTCGAGCCCGCGCCGCCCGTCCTGTTCGGCAGTGACGGTGTAGCCGGCGTCCGTGAGCAGGAGGCCGAGGCTTTGGCGCAGACCCGGCTCGTCGTCGACGACGAGCACGCGCTTCACTCGGCGACTCCGATCGGGAAGAACAGCTTGAACGCGGCGCCGCCTTCGCGCGCGCTGTCCACCCAGACGACGCCGCCCATTTCGTGGACCGAGCGCGCGACGATCGCGAGGCCGAGGCCGGTGCCGCGGCCGGGTTCTTTGGTCGTGTAGAACGGCTCGAAGATCTTGTCGCGGTCGGCGGGCGGCACGCCGGATCCTGAATCGGCGACGAACAGGAGTGTGCCGAGCTGGCCGGCGGAGAACTCGGTGCGTGCGGGGCGGCGCTCGGAGGCACGCGGGAAGCGGACGTCGCCCGTGTCGCTCGCGCGCCTCGTGATGACCTGGCCCGGCTCGTACGCCCAGCGGCGCGCGCCGATCACGATGGCTCCTCCCTCAGGCGTCGCATCGAGCGCGTTGAGCAGCAGATTGACGAGTGCTTGCTCGAGGATGTGCGCGCGTCCGAGCACGAGGGGGACCTGGGCATCGAGATCCAGGGTGACGCGATGCCGCTTGTACAGTCCCTGCGCGCGGAGCAGCTCGTAGGAGGCGTGCACGACCTGGGCGGCGTTCACGGGGGCCAGCGGATCCTGCTGGGGTCGCGCGTAATCGAGCAGGCTGCGGACGATGCGGTCGACGCGCTCGAGCTCGCGCGAGATCCCGGCGATCACTTCCTGATCTGAGGTCCCGCCGCGCCGCCGCAGCACCTCGACGTAGGTCCCGATCGCGCCGAGCGGGTTGCCGATCTCGTGGGCGACGCCGGCGGCGAGGCGGCCGATGCTGGCGAGCTTCTCGGAGCGGACAAGCTGGCTCTGGGCGTCGAGCAACCGGTCGGTCATGCGGTTCAGCCGTTCGGCGAGGGCGGCGAAGTCGCGGGTGTCGGCGTCGGGCGCGCGGGCTTCGAGGACGCCGTCGGCGACGGCGTCGGCGGCTTCCATCACGCGGTCGAGCGGCCGCAGCACGAGTCGCTGGACGAGCGCACGGCCGTAGACGACGAAGATGGCGACTTCGAGGGCAACCAACGCGACCACGAGAATGACGCCGCGCCCCGGGGCGATCGCGAGGGCGAACTGCGATGTCGCGACGCCGAGCAGGATGGCGAAGGCGACGAGGAACGTGAGGTAGAACAGCAGCTCGGCGCGGAGGGCCGGTTTCGGGCGGGGGGGGCGAGCCATTAGGGCCCCAAGATAAGGCGAACCGGACGGATTAGGGTCGTCCAGGGATCCGCTGCTTGATCACGTCCTTGTAAGTAATTGACGAGGCCTCCTCAACGCCGGGCTCGCGCTCGAGACGTTGCAGGACGCTATCGAGTGCGGACATCGTCCGCCCTGGATCGGGGATCAGAGTGACGTACGCGCCCCGTGTTCCCACGTAGTGCGCCCCACCAATGACGGTCGCATGGAATCGATTGAGGACCGCACGAATGGTCGCCCCGCGCGTGGTATCGGCGAACGCGAGTAGGACGACGTTGCGGTAGTACAGCACGGCCGGGTTTGTGGTCGAGGCGACGAGCAACGGTTCATGCTCGGGCAGGTTGAGCGTCGATGGAATAGCCGGTGCGGTCGTATCGGCTGGCGACTGACCCGACTGCGCCGGGCGCGAGATGGGAGGGTCGCCGGCGCCGCATCCAGAAGCGACAGTAACGAGGCAGATAGCTATGAGTCGCATGTCCATACCCGCAAGAGACGTTCGCGGCGTCGCGTCGTTAGCTCGCCCAAAGGGTGTGGAGCGGCTTGCTTCGCCGCCCCACACTCTGGGAGAGATCCGGAGTGTCTAAGAACCCACGCGGAATTTTGGAGCGGGCGAGATCGTTCCGCGACCAAGACTGTTGCAGAAGCTTCCAGTGAATGTGAGGAGCGGCCGGAGCTCCAAACCGGTTCGGTGCTCACGGTACTGCAAGCCGCATCCCGACACCTGCTCAGGGTCGCTGTTCATGTGTTGGCCGAGCCCGCCCTCTTGGCTCAGCGCTACCCATTCCATCGTGTAGCCGCCCGAGTAGATCCGCTCTCCGTCCGCGAGCTGACCACCATCTTCGGAAAGGGCGACCCAGGATATTGCCTTGGTGGACAGACGCGGCCATTGAGCGATTATCGCACCGGTCGGGATCCTGATCAGATAGATGTCAGATCCGACGCTGTGATAACTGTATGTGGTGCTCTGACAGATCCATTCGAACTGCGATTGGCCCGAGGTGGGACAATTCTGAAATCCGTTTGCGCTAACGAAATCGGTCTGCACCCAGCTTACGGCTACGACAATCTCGTCACCGAGCGGCGAATAGGCGAGGAAGAGTGATGGACTCACGGTCGTCCCCGTCCGATTGTAACCCTCGCACGTGCGATTCCCAGCGGTATCCGGAGCGGTGTAGATGACACAGACGGAGTCGGTCGGCCCTGAGAACCCCAATGACAAGTCCGTAAGCGTCGTCACGACCCCGGTATGGACGTCGCGCAACTTGATGTGATAAACGCCATCGCCTGTCGTGGATGATACCACCACTGAGTCGAAGTCATGCGACGTTTGAAACATGCCCGTATACGCGCCGCCGTCGAGCGTCGTGGCAGGGTCGGTCGTCGACACCCAGCTCCCGTTTTGCAAGGCAAAGGCCAGAGTACCGCTATTGAACCCGAAGACTTCGACGCGTCGCCCGCCATGAAGCGCGTTCGCGATGTCCGCCTCTTCGCTGACCGAGCCGAGGACTTCCGTGGCATGCGTTGCCGTATCCCGCTCTCTGCGAACGGAGCTGCCGTCGTACCACACGCGATTGCCGCAGAGCGGAGTACCTGTATGCTCGCTCGAATGAAGCATCAGGGCCCCATAGGCGTCGAGCAGATACGTTGGTTCCGATACCCCACCCAACGGCTGGGGAGTATCCATGCGCATGGAATCCGGATTCCAGCGCGGCACACGTGAACCCCGGACGATGTAGTCCGTCACTTGGGCGGCCGTGAGAGCCGGATCACTCGCGCGAAGTTGGGCAGCGACGCCGGCGACGAACGGAGCGGCTAGACTCGTGCCGTCCTCAGTCAGCGTGCTGTCCGGGTAATCCGCCGGATCGGCGAGGCTGGTGACGCCCACGGCTGGGGCGGCGACCGGCGTGGCACCATCGTAGAGATCACTTTCCCACCAGTAGGCACCGTTGGCGTCGACACCACCAACGAAGATGATTTGCCCCGGCAATGAATCGTACAATTGTGCTGCAGCCACCTCCGATGCGTGATAGTTCGGATCGGTCGTGGTCTGCAGATCATGGAGGGACATCACCATGCCGCCGATGATGGCGTTCTCATTCACGGGCAGCACAAAGAGGTTCTTGGAGTCGGCTTCGAGATACTTTCGCAAGGCGCGGCGAATTCGTCTGACCTGACCAGGCTTGTCGGACTCACCTGCGGCGGTGGACGTCTCGATGATATGAATCCCAGCCGACGAGGCGAGCCGGAAGACTTCGCTGAGTCGCAGCGCGGGGCTTCGCACGATCGATTGCCCCCGACCGTACGCATAGAGTGTCAGGTTGGCGCCCCATATCATGCCGGCGATGCCCTGATCATTGTTGCCCGTAGCGGCCATGATTCCCGCCATGGCGATCCCGTGGGACCGGCTCCGTGCGTCCTCCAGATCATCCAAATGCAACGGTGCCTGAGCCGGCGTATCGATCTGGACGGTCGAGCCCGCAAAGTCGGAGTGGATGACCGGAAAAACGATATCGATGACCGCGAGCGGAACCCGCGTGCTCGTGTACGTGCCGGTTTCACATCCCCACGCAAGCGGCGCGCGGATTGCCAGGCGAGAACGAGTGGCGGAGCTGAGATTATTCCTGGCCCAATTGTTCTTGCGGCTCAGACTGCCGTCGTTTGGATAACGCCCATGCTGCTGATAGGTGTCGGCGTACGAGACGGCCATCGCTTCTTCCACGCCGGGCTCGGCTTCGATGCGTGCGACGAAGGAGTCGACTGCGGCTAGACTATTCCCGGGCGCCGGTACCTGGACGATGTAAGCTCCCCACGATCCCACATAGGGGGCGCCGCCGACAATCGTGGCGTTGTACTGCGTCAAAGTGGACCGCACCGTTGGCCCGCTGGCGCTTGCCGCGAACGCAATCATGACGACGTCCCGGTAGTAGCTGACAGCGGGATTGGAGAGAGAAGGAACGGTCAGGGCGCCCTGTTCGGGGAGGTTGAGTAGCGTGGGCACCGCAGGACGACTCGTATCGGCAGGAGCTGGCGTCGCAACCACAAAGTTATCTACACTGGGGCTTCCCGCACTCCACGCCTGCGCCCCCACGAAATTGAACGCGACGCGCTTGTGCAGCCCGTCGCGATAATCCGCCGTGAGCGTCTGCGCGCTTCCGATGTTCGTGCGCGTCCCCCCGCCGGCCGGCTCCCACCACACCTGCACGCTCAATCCCGTCACGGTCGCGCCGATGCGCTTGGTCGCGCTCGTGTCGAACGGGAATGCCGAGTCGAGCATGATCGACTGCGCGTTCGAGAAGTTGAGCGTGCGCACCAGCCGCACTTGCACGAGTGACGCCGATGCGCGCGTGAACGAGACATAGACACGGTCGGTCGGGGGATTCGCACCCGACTTCGCCAAAAACTCGAGCTGCGCATAATCGCCCAACACGTTCTGGCTGCCACGCTTGTAGTCCGTCCAAATGTCGAAGCTGTCGTCCACCACATCAGTCGTGATCGCCATCCGCCAATTGTTGGCATCAGCGCCCGACGCGAGCTGCGCAGTATTGCTCTCGATCTTGATCTTGTCGGTCCAGCCGCCGCTCAAGCTCCATGACTGACCGGTGTTCGCCGTGTGCGAAATGATGTTCGTGCCGTTCGTGCCGGCGAAGCTGTCGATCACGATGTAGTTGTACGACCCACCGCCCGACAGAAATGGCCCCGGCGGCCGCTGGGGATCGGCTGCCGTGGGAAGGTTGTCTCTTCCGCAATTGCTCAACACGCCCGCAACGGCACCGACCGTCAAACACACTCTCAGGGACATCCGCATAGTCGCCTCCGCAGCTCGAGTGCAACGGTGTACGGCGGAATGTCCCGAACAGAGGCGGAGCGGCCCGCCGCACGCTATGACTTATCGCGCGGGGCGCACACAAAATCATTATGACGTATTGCGCGCTTGGACTGGACGTTTGTCGGGCGCGCGGTTTAGGGTTCGAGCACGATGCGGCCACTCGCCCTGCTGCTGGTGACGACGCTGCACTGGGTCTCTCCCGCGACGCGGGAGATTCTCATCTTGCTCGCGAGCTTCCACGACCTGCGCGCCGACCTCCTCGCCGAACGAGTAGCGCGCCGCAGCCGTCACCAGCTGGCGCGCATGCTCGCACACGACGGACTCCCGCGCCTCAAGCAGCTGCGGATGTGGGTGCGACTGATCGGCTGGATGCTGGAGTGGGATTTCTACCGCACGTCACTGTATCGACTCGCCATCACGCAGGACCTGGATCCCGCCGTCTGTTACCGCTCCGTGAAAACGCTGACAGGACTCTCTTGGCGAGCGGCCCGCGATCGCGGCCTCGTCTGGCTCCTCGGCGAGCTGAGAGACGCGTGTCAGCAGCCGCAACGTCCGGAAATCAAAAGCGGCGGGGTCGCCCCCGCCGCCTTGATGCGTCAGGCCTGAAGCCGCCTCACGCGCACTTCGGTTCGCCTTCCTTGTTGGCCGGGGCGATCGACGTCGAGCCCACGTAAATCGCGCAGGTCTTCGTCGTCGTGGTGTGGCTCACCGTGGCGGTAAAGCCGTCCGCGGTCACGGTGATGTTCGGGCCGACCACGCCGCTGGTCGTGTTGAATGCCGTACCGAGGTTGCTGGTGTACTTCACCGAGTCGGCGAAATACGCCTCTTCGGCGGTGATGAGGTTGCGCAGATCCGACTTCATCGAAGCCAGATATGCCTTTTCCTTCGTGTTGGCGAACTTCGGAAGCGCGATCGCGGCCAAAATGCCGATGATCACGACCACGATCAGCAGCTCGATCAGCGTAAAGCCCTTGCGGTTGACCACACTACCTCCGATGGGGATGAAAGGGGCGCTTCGCTACGACCCCGCGAGCACTGCCTTCGTCACCCGAAAAAAAAGAGCGGCGGGTTGCCCCGCCGCTCCATGTCTCCAGGCGCTAACGCCTTAGACGCACTTCGGCTCGCCTTCCTTGGTGGCCGGAGCGATCGACGTCGAACCCACGTAAATCCCGCAGGTCTTCGTCGTGGTCGTATGGCTCACCGTCGCGGTCCAGCCGTCGGCCGTCACGGTGATGTTCGGACCGACGACGCCGCTCGTCGTGTTATACGCGGTGCCGAGGTTGCTCGTGTACTTCACCGAGTCGGCGAAGTAGGCCTCTTCGGCCGTCACGAGGTTCCGCAGGTCCGACTTCATCGACGCCAGGTACGCCTTCTCCTTCGTATTCGCGAACTTCGGAATCGCGATCGCGGCCAAGATGCCGATGATCACGACTACGATCAGCAGTTCGATCAGAGTGAAACCCTTGCGGTTCATGTCATCCTCCCGATGGGACACTTTGAGAAGCACATGAGCGGCGAGGGAAGAATCCCTCGCCGCTCATCGTAACTGTCTAGGCCAGAGGCCTTAGACGCAATTCGGCTCGCCTTCCTTGTTGGCCGGGGCGATCGACGTCGAGCCGACGTACACAGCGCACGTCTTCGTCGTCGTGGTATGGCTGACCGTCGCGGTGAAACCGTCGGCCGTCACGGTGATGTTCGGGCCGAGCACGCCGCTGGTCGTGTTGAACGCCGTACCGAGGTTGCTGGTGTACTTCACCGAGTCGGCGAAATACGCCTCTTCGGCGGTGATGAGGTTGCGCAGATCCGACTTCATCGAAGCCAGATACGCTTTTTCCTTCGTGTTGGCGAACTTCGGAATCGCGATCGCGGCCAAAATGCCGATGATCACGACCACGATCAGAAGCTCGATCAGTGTAAAGCCCTTGCGGTTCATCTGAACTACCTCCCCTGTAAGGATCAGCAACTGTAAGATTCTAAGACACAGTGAGCGCAGTTATTCCGTCGCGCTTAGAGGCACGAATCGTGCCCGATAGGCTTAATTCCCGCCAAACTGCACAATCGCAATGACTTGAGGCGTTACGTCGGCAATTACTGACGACTAAAAACGTAGGAAAGCTCAGGCTTTTTGCAAGTCGCGAGGCCGGACGCAAAAACCTCGCAACCTACTGCAAATAAAAGCGATACCAGCGCGCCTCGCCAGAGAACCGACGCCTGGCCGAGTCCGCGATCTGCGCCGCTTGAGCGCGATGGCCGCGCGCCAGCTCGAGCACGAACCGCGCGCGCAATGCCGGCCGATCGCCCACGCCACCGGCGGCCATCTCCTGCGCGCGGGCCACCAGGGGCGCGGCACCCGCGGTATCGCCGATACCCAATAAGAAGATCGCGCGAGCGGCAATGAGAAAGGGATCCTCGGGGAACAGCGAGTCCGCCATCCTGTACTCGCGTCGGGCGCCCGCGGTGTCGCCCGTGCCGGCCAGCACGGCCGCCGCAGACCCGTGGCCACGATAGGACTCTGGGTGATCCTCCAGCAGCGCGAGCAGCTCCGCGCGATTGTCGCGCCACGCCGGCAGCCGCGCGAACGACCGTCCCACACCGAGCACGAGGAGCAAGGCGGCGCATAGGACCGCGGGCCGAAGACCGCGCCGCGCGGCGACCCACGTCATCCCCATTCCCAGCGCCGCCGCCACCAGCGCAACCGCGAGATACAGGTTACGCTCGGCGAGCACGATCCCCGATGGAAAGAACAGATTCGACGTAGGCAGATACGAGAGCGCCGCGAGCGCGGCCGTGAATGCAATCGCCGGAGCACGGCGGCGGCACAGGACCACGAGCGCAGGAACCGCGACAAGGACTGTGAGACCAAGCACCGCGGCGAGCGAGAATCCCGCGTTCGTCGCAATCACCTGCGGTCCATAGTCAGAAGAGAGCGACACCGGCAAGACCAGCAGCACCGCCGCGCGCCACAACGCCGGCAGCGCTACCGCCAGTCGTCCCGACATCCCCCCGTGATAGAAGATCGCTGCCGCGTCGTTCGCGCCGGCCCAGCCGATCACGCGCCAGAGGACGAGATAGCCCGCCGTCAGGAGAACTAGAGCGAGCCAGAAACCGAGCGGATAGTGCTCACTCCCTGACCCCCTCTCCGTTCCGGAGAAGGGGGACGCGTGGTGGGGTCGTAACCACCAATCGAACAGTATGACGACACCGGCGATGACACCGTGCTCCTTGCTGAACATGGCCAAGGCGGCACACAGACCGGCAGAGATCCACCATCTTCGTCGCGCCGCCAACACGGCTCCTAGGATTCCCGCCGCGACAAGCAGCTCGGCACGGCCGACGAGGCTGGCGACCGCCTCGACATGAACGGGATGCCACGCGAACACCAGGCCCGCGGCGAGCGCGGCGAGCGGCGGCAGCCAGCGCGCGAGCACGAGCACGAGCAAGACAGTGACGACGCCGTGCCAAAGCGCGTTGACGAGATGAAACCAACCCGGCCGTCCGCCGGAGATCGTCCAGTCGATCGCGTAGCTCAGAATCGTGGCGGGACGATACAGGCCAGCCCCGGTTTCGGGTGGCCAATACGGCGCCCCGAACGCGACGATAGCGCGGGGGATCGAATGGGCGGCCGGATTTGACGCGATGATCGCGCGATCGTCCTGAACGAAGCCGTGGCGTACCGTAGGCAAATAGAGCGCGACCGCCGCAACGAAGACGATCAGGAGGTCGCGTTTCGTCACTGCTTTTGCCCGAGCCGGCGTTGGAGGTGGTCGAGGAGGAAACGGGCGGCGGCGGTATCGCCGCGTAGCCGTGCGGCGCTCGCCTGGTTGTGGTATGCGGTGGGACAGCGCGGGCACACGGAATCCGCGCGCTGGAGCAACGAGTCGGCGAGGGCCGTGCGGCCGAGCGCGTATGCCATGTGCGCGCCGGCGAGCGGCATCCGGGCATCATCACGATAGATGGACGCCGAACGCCGGAACGCCTCCAGGGCGCGCTCATCGCGATGCGCCCAGAGGTACTCCCAGCCGAGATAGTCCCAGGACCGGTACGAGAGCGGCGCGTCCGCGATCATCGCCAGCGCCGCCGCCTGGTTGTTGCGCCACACCGGGACGCGGAAAGCGCTGCGCATGCCGGCGGCGATCACAAGCGCGGAGAGCGCCACCGCCCAAGCTCGTCGCGGCAGGCGGTCGAGCGTCGCTCCGGCGGCAAGCACGAGGCCGACCGACGGCAGGTAGAGCAGCCGTTCGGCCATTACGACGCCGTGCGGGATCACGAGGTTCGCAACCGGGAGATACGCGACGCCGATCCAGCCGAGCCCAAAGGCTTCGACGTGGCGACCGCGGCGCCACGCGAGCGTGAGGAGCGTCGCCCAGACCGCGAGACACAGGAGTCCGAGGAGAAACGCCCCGGCAACCGGTGAAGTGACCGTGACGCGTTCCATGGGCGAGTAGTCGGCCTGCAGGTGGAGCGGGAATACCAGCAGTCGCACGACGTCGACGAGCTCGGCAACGGCGGTGTAGCGAATCGCGAGCGGGCTTTGATCGATGAATTGCGGCGCGATGTTGGGAAAGCCTTCGTACGGATGCAGCACAGTCCAGCGCAGCACGAAGTACAGCACGGCAATGGCCAACCAGCTCGCGCCGTACATGACCATGCGGCGCCGCGGCGGCCGCGCGAGACCGATCAGCCATGCCAGAGCGATGAGCGCCGGGGTGGCGGCCGCGCTTTCCTTGCTGAGGATACCGAACGCCAGGAACGCTGCGCTCCAGCCGATGGAGTCGTACGCCACGGCGGCGTACACGGCCAGGCAGGTCCCGAGCGTCGCCATCAAATCGGCCCGGCCCACCACGCTCGCGACCACCTCGACGTGTACGGGATGCACGGCGAAGAGCAGGCCGGCGGCGAGCGCCGCCGTCGGACTGGTCCAGCGGCGCGCGAGTGCCGTGACGACGACCGTGACGCCGGCATGCCACAGCAGATTCACGAGATGAAACCAGAGGGCGGAATGCAGCTGGTAGTCGACGGCGTACGACGCTATGGGAAGCGGGCGATACACGAGGCCGCCGAGATTGGCGGGCCAGTAGGGCGCGGCGAAGGCGCTCCACACGCCCGACAACGACTGCACGAGCGGATTGAAGAGGACGATGAGGCGATCGTCGAGGGCGAACTGGTTCCCCAGGGCGCCGAGATGCACGACGATCGCGCAGGCGGCAACGGCCAGATACAGCTTGCGCGTTTCGCTCATGGGATCCGAGCCGCGAGTGAGTCCGCCGTAGTCGAGTCGCCTCGTGCACGCGCGGCGCCGGCCTGAATGCGGTAGTAGCCGGGACAGCGATAGCAGAGCTGCTCCAGGCGTGCCAGCATGGAGTCCGCGAGCTGTGGCTGGCCCAGCGTGAACGCCGCGTCCGCGCCGGTGATGAAGACGGCGGGGTCGCGGTCGAACGTGCGATTGGCGACGCCCACTGCCGCCAACGAGCGCTCGGGTTGGCGGTGACTGAGATAGATGACCGCCATCCGGGCGGGGCCGCGATAGGAGTTGGGAGAGTCCTCGAGAATACTGCCGGTCACGGCAAGATTGTCGCGCCACACCGGCGTCCGCAGCGCCGACCGCACGCCTGCGGCGACGACGAGCAACGCGACGACGGCCCACATTTTTCGCTCTGGCAGGCGGCCCCCGCCGAGCGCGCCGCCAACCGCGAGGGCCAAGCCGACTGAAGGCAGATACAGCGTTCGCTCAGCCACGTAGACGCCGGACGGATACAGGAGGTTGGCGATCGGCAAAAACGCGATCGCGATCCAGCCCAAGCCGTACGTCTCGAGCCTGCGGCCGCGGCGCCAGCAGAACCGCAGCAGCATGGCCCAGACCACGACGGCGAGGAGGCCCAGCAGAAATCGTCCGTCGAGGGGCGTGCGTACCGCGATCCGCTCGGCCGGCGAATAGTCCGCTCGCAGCGTGAGCGGAAAGACGAGCAGCCGCGCGACATCTGCCAAAGCGGAGATTGCCGTCAGCCGGACGGTCAGGGCATTCTCGCCGACGAACACCGGCGCCGTGCTGAGCAGTCGCTCGTAGGGATGCAGCACGATCATGCGGACCGGCGCGTAGAGCACGAACACCAGCAGCCACGCCAAGGCGAACCGCACGCCGCGGGAGCGCGACGGGCGGTTGATCCGCAGCATCCAGGCCCACACGATCAGCGCCGGCGCGACGGCGGCGTTTTCCTTGGACAAGAGCCCGAAAGCGAGGGCTGCCGCGCTCCACACGATGCTGTCGTAGACCAGGGCCGCGTACACCGACAGGCACGCGCCGAGTGCCGCCATCAGCTCGGCACGGCCGATCACGTTCGCGACGGCTTCGACGTGCACGGGATGAACCGCGAAGAGCAGACCCGCGACGAAGGCCGCGGTCGCTCCGGCCCAGCGTCGCGCGACGGCCACCACGCTGACGGCGACCGCGGCGTGCCACAGCAGATTGAGCGCGTGGAACCAGGCCGGATCGCCGCCGGCAATCGCCCAGTCGATCGCATAACTGGCGATCGGAATCGGTCGGTACATCGCGCCGCCGAGGTCGGGGGGCCAGTACGGAGCCCCGAATGCGCGCAGCATGCCGCCGAGTGAGTGAACGAGCGGGTTCCAGACGATGATGTACGGGTCATCCATCGCGAACCCGTTCCACAGCGCGGGCAGATACGGGACGATCGCGCAGAGCGCGACGGCGAGGTACAGCCGGCGGTCGCTACGATCCATGCTGCACCGCGAAGAGCCAGCGGCCGTCCGGCCAGCGATAGAGCGCCGTCAGCCAGTTGGGATTCGCCGTCATGAGCGAGCGCAGCTCGATCGCGGATGGTGACGTCGCACTCGCGAGCAGGATGTGCGTGACGCCCATGCGGTCGAGATAGGCGCGATGCTCTTCCGGCGTGGGGCGGATGACCCGTCGCCCCTGGTAGCGCTCGAGGTACAGCGGCACCGCCTGCCGGCGCGTGTAGAGCCATACGAGCGCTTCATCGTCAGTCGCCACGATGGCCGAAGGCGGCAGGCTCGCGACGACGGGCAAGAGCTCGGCGAAATTCGCGGAAATCGCGCTGGCCTGCGTTCCCCACCACCGCCCGGCGATTCCCTGGATCTCGTAGCGCGCATATCCGGCCGCGAGCAGCACAGCGAGCACCGCGACCGGGATCCGCGCGCGTCGCCAGCGTTGCCAGATCGTCAGCGCGCCGAGCGCCCAGGCGACACCGAGCCACGGCAGCACGGCCCAGAGAAAGCGGTCGGGCGGATACGGCCAGATCGCCAGGATCGCCAGATAGAAAATGAGCGTGAACCCAATCGCCGAGCGGCGCGACAGCAATGCGAGGCCGTACAGGCCGACGCCGAACATAGCGGTGGCGAGCAGGTTGTAGATCCACGCCACTGGAATCCAACCGAGCGCGATGACCTCGAAGGGGCGCAGCAAGTCCGGCGCGCTGACGCCCAAGGCGGAGAGCCCGGTCTGTTGCAGCACGGCGCCGTAGCTGCCGTACGTGAGTGCCAGTGCCGGATCGATCGCTTTCTGTTTGGTCGTGACCCACAGACTCCAGGCGAGCGAAGCGACGAGCACCGGCGCAAGCAATGCAACCAGTGTCCGTGGTGGAACGCGCCGGACGAGTAGGAAGCACACGACGCCGGCCGCGGCGGCGATGCCGATCGAGCGCGTGAGCACCGCCAGGGCGATCAGCGATCCGGTGAGCCAGGGAGATTTCGCGCGGTCGGCGTAGATGATCGCGGCGGCCAGCAGGACGGCGAAGAGCGGCTCCGCGAACAGCACCGACTGCATGGCGAGGACGGGGATCGAGACGGCCGCGGCGGTGACGAGAGTGGGTGGAACCCACCGTGGCGAGCCGTCGCCGAAGAGACCGGCGGACAAGACGTGCCAGGTGATGAGTCCGGCGCTCGCCGCGGCGAGCAGAATGTTGAGCAGCTTTCCCACGAGCGCCGCCGCACTGACCGAGAGCAGACCGAACAGCGGCGTCAGCACCAATGGATAGAGCGGTGGATAGTGCACGGCGCCCGGCAGCCCGGGCAGGTTGGCGTACGCGTAGCCATGACCGCCGGCGAGCGCTGTGGCGAGGCCGGCATAGATGCCATCGTCGTAGAACACGCCGACGAGTGCGCGATTCAGGGTCAAAAATCCGGCGGCCAGCGTCAGCGCGGCCGCCACTCCCCCGCCCTTTACTTCGCGGGTAAACGCCACTCGCCGACGTTACGCGGGACGAAGAGGTTGTACCGCAGGATGTGAAACAGCGCCGCGAAGCCGTCGCGCCACGTGATCTTCTTTCCCTCCGCGTACGTGCGACCGCTGTAAGAGATCGGCATCTCCCACACGCGCGCCCGCGCTTGCGCCAGCCGCGCGGTGATCTCGACCTCGAACCCGAAGCGGTTGGACGAGAGCGGCAGCTTTTTGATGAGATCGCTCCGCACGAGCTTGTAGCAGGTTTCGAGATCGGTGAGGTTGAGATTCGTGAACATGTTGGACAACAGCGTGAGGAAACGGTTGCCGACCGTGTGCCAGAAGTACAAGACGCGGTGCGGTCCGCCCTGGAATCGCGAGCCATAGACCGCATCTGCCTGCCGTGACCGGAGCGGCAACAGCAGCGCGGGCAGATCCTGCGGATCGTACTCGAGGTCGGCGTCCTGCACCACGACGGCATCGCCGGTCGCCGCGGCAATGCCGGTACGAATGGCCGCCCCTTTGCCGCGGTTCGTCTCGTGGTGCAGCACGCGATCCACGAGTCCCTTGGCCGCCAAGGCGTCGAGGATTTCCTTGGTCCCGTCGGTCGAGGCGTCGTTGACCACGATGACTTCCAGCCGCAGCGGCACTTCGCGGATACGGCGGAGCGAAATCTCGACCGTGGCGGCCTCGTTGTATGCGGGCATGATGACGGAGAGCAGCAGATTGGGCGAGCGCCGTTCTTCGCGCGTCACGCTTTCGCTCCGATCACGACCAACGACTGGCCCACTCGCCACGGCAGCAGCCATTCCAGCCGGAACAGCGGCACGAGCATGTCGTACAGCTTCAGCGAGCCGCGCGGGATCGTGTCTCGACCCAACACCCGTCCGGCGAACCACCAGCCGGGGACGCCGGCGAGGTTGAAGAATTCGACGTGCGGGACGTCGAACCCCGATGCGCGAAACAGTTTCACCAGGCCCGCCTTGGTGTAGCGCCGATAGTGGCCGAGCGCGCGGTCCATGGCGCCGTACAGCACCGGAAGCGCGGGCACGAGCAAGACGAGCCGGCCACCGGGGGCCAGCAGATCGCGCATGGCCGCGAGCGAGCCCGCATCGTCTTCCACGTGCTCGAGGACGTTGAGGCAGATGATCGTGTCGAAGCGCTCGCCGGCCACGTCCTGGTGTTCGTTCGGCAGATAGAGACGCGCGACGCGAATGTTGGGCCGGTCGGCGAAGCGCTCGCGCAGCTGCGCCAAATACTCTTCGCGCGTGTCGGTGAGTACGAGCCGCTCGCGATCCACGAGGAATGCCGAGAGGTTGCCGATGCCGGAGCCGATCTCGAGCACGCGCCGGCCGATCCAGCGCTCCAGGCGATCGAACATCCAGCGATTGTAGCGCACCGCGCCGGAGAGCTGCTCCAGCGTTTCGGCGCCGACCGGGTCACTCGGCGCCTGGGCCAGGGCCCCCCCCTGTTCCTCCTGGGCCTTCGTAGCGGCTGAGCTTGCGATAGAGGGTCGAGGGATCGATGCCGAGCACCTCGGCGGCGCGGGTTTTGTTGCCGCCCTCGCTCTGGAGCACCCAGGTGATGTACGCCTGCTCGATCACGTCGAGCGACGGATTCTGGTGCTGCCGCTCGGCGACGAGCGGCTCGGCTTTGCGCTCGCTGATCTTATCGGGGATGGCGGAACGCGAGATGACGTCGCCTTTGGTCAGCGTGACGGCGCGCTCGAGCGCGTTCTCGAGCTCGCGCACGTTGCCGGGCCAGTCGTAGGCCATGATGACTTCCTCGACCTCCGCCGCCAGGGCTTTCGGCGACTCGCCGCGCTCGCCTGCGATGTGACTGAGAAACTCCTTGACGAAGATCGGAATATCGTCCCGCCGGTCGCGGAGCGGCGGTAGATGGATATTGATGACGTTGAGCCGGTAGTAGAGATCGGTGCGAAACCGTCCGCGCTTGATCTCCTCTTCGAGGTCGCGGTTGGTCGCCGCGACGACGCGCACGTCCACCGGAATCGCTTCCGTGCCGCCGACGGGAATCGCCTCACGCTCCTGCAAGACGCGGAGCAGCTTGACCTGCGTCGCGGGCGACATCTCGCCGATTTCGTCGAGGAAGAACGTCCCGCCGCGCGCCGCTGCGAACAGCCCCTGTTTGTCGCGCACCGCGCCCGTGAACGAGCCTTTGACGTGCCCGAACAGCTCCGACTCGAGCAGGCTCTCGGGCAGGGCGCCGCAGTTCAGCGAGAGGAACGGCCCCTCGGCGCGCGCGGACAGCTCGTGCAGATAGCGCGCGATGACTTCCTTGCCCGTTCCCGACTCACCCTGGATCAGCACGGTGCTCTCGGTCGGCGCAACCTGCTCGGCCAGCCGCAGCACATCGCTGAACAGCCGAGATTTGCCGAGCGGCTTCACCTTTCCCGACTGCTCGCGGCGGCGGATCTCCTGCTTGAGCTGCTTGTTCTCGGCGCGGAGCCGGCGGTGCTCGGCGGCGCGGCGGCAGATCGCCACCATGTCGTCGTTCGAGAACGGCTTCTGGATGTAGTAGAAGGCGCCCTCGTTGACGGCCTGAATCGCCGTCTGCAGCGAGGCCTGCGCGGTCATCAGGATGACCGGCGTCTCGGGATCCTGTCCCCGGACCGCGGACAGGATCTCGATGCCGGTCACGCCGGGCATCTTGAGGTCGGTGAGGACGATGTCGGGCGCTGAGCTCTTGAGCTGCTCCAGCCCCGCTTTGCCGCCCTGCGCGATCGTGACGTCGAATCCCTCGTTCTTGAGCAGGATCCGAAGCGTCTCGAGAATCCCTTGCTCGTCGTCGATGACGAGCAGGGTTGGATTCGCCGGAGAGGCCATTAGGCGGCTTCCTCCTTCCTGCGAGCGGCGGGAAAGTAGACGGTGAACGTGGTTCCGCCGCCTGCCGTGGTATCCACGAGTACGAGCCCGCGATGTGCTTCGACGGCGCGCTGCACGATCGCGAGTCCGAGACCGGTGCCGCCGACCCGCCCGGTCGCGAACGGCTCGAACAGCCGGTTGCGCAGCTCTTCCGGTATGCCGGGCCCGTTGTCGGTCACGCGGAGCGCGATGGGGTTGTCGATCCCGGCGGCCGCCGGCAGCTCGTTCGCGGCGGCGCGGCCGGTGCGCACGACGACGTGCGCCTTCGCACCCGCCGCCTGCACGGCATTGAGCACGAGGTTCGACACGACGCGATGCAACAGGTCTTCGTCGCCTTCCATCGGCGTCGCCTGGCCCTCGAGCACGATCTTGACGCTCTTGCCGCAATCGGGGTGCTGGCGCACGAGCCGGATCGCCGCTTCGGCGACGGCGTGCAGATCCATGGGGCGGCACTCGGTCACGCGCACCCGCGAAAAGTCGAGGAACTCAGAGAGGAGACGGGACAGCCGGTCGCTCTCCCGCACGATCAGGTTCGCCAGAAATTTCTCGTCCGGATTGGCGCGCGACGACTTCCCGAGCTGCTCCACCGAGCTCCGAATCGACGCCAGCGGGTTTTTGATCTCGTGCGCAAGGCTCGACGACAGCTGCGCCACTGCCTCGAGCCGCTCCGCGCGCAAATGCAGCTGCTCGAGTCGCTTGGAGTCGGAGATGTCGGTGAAAATCGCGGAGACGCGTGGCCGCGCTCCAACCGGCCCGTCAAGCGTGGTGGTCGTGACGCCGATCGGGAAGCTGCGATCGGTCCGATGGACGGTCGCCTCGACGCGCATCAGCCGCACGCCCCGCCGCGCGGTCGACGTGACGGCAGCCCAGAACTCCGGCGCGAGCCGCGCGAACTCCGACATCACGGCGCGACCGAGCCACTCGCGGGCCTTGAAGCCGAGGATCTCCTCCGAGGCGGGATTGGCATAGAGCAGGCGTCCATCCGCATCGACCGTGATGACTCCCGTCCGGATATTGCGCAGCACGTCGTCCGCCTCGAGCTGTACCTGCCGAACCTCGGCGGCCAGCGCCTCGCGCTCGGCCCCCATCACGTTCACCCGGCTGGCGACGTACGCCGTGACCACGGCGACGAGAATGAACACGCCGAGCTGAAGCCAGACTCCGGGCGTGACGGCCGAGCTGTGGCCCCAGAAGACGTCCGCGAAGTAGACGAGCCCGGCGAACAACGTGACGAGGCCCGCATTGGCCGGCGGCATCAGGAGCGCCGTGACGGCGATCAGGATGACGTACAGGCTGGCGAGGTCCGAGTCGGCGCCGCCCGTCATGTGGACGACGGCGGTGATCAGCAGGACGTCGAACACGGCCTGGAGATAGAGGAACGTCGGTCCGGGCAGCTTGGCGCGGAAGTGCGTGTGCCAGTAGGAGGCGACGGTCACCGCGGCGGTCAACACGAGAATCAGGGAGGATGCAAGGATGTCCGGTGGGGCGGCGACCCGAACCTTCAGGGCCGTCGTGACATAGATCGCGATCGCCAGACACGTCCGGCCCACGTAGACGAGCCGGAGAAGCTCGCGAGCGGTCGGAATTGTCGCGGATTTCACGCCGAGCCAGCGCATGGGGGGACACTATTGGATGGACCCGTGCAAAATGCAAGGATTGCGAGCACAAATGACGGGCGGACGGCAGGGGCAGACGGGCGGATGGGCTGATCGGTGAAGGGGAGAAAAAGCGAAGGGCGGTCCCACGAGGAACCGCCCGTCCGCGCGTCCGCCCGTTCGCCCGGCCGCCCATCGGCCCGTCAGTTATTGCACGGCATTGACCATGTCGAAGATGGGCAGGTACATCGCGACGACCATGCCGCCGACGATCACGCCCAGCACGACGATCATGATCGGCTCGAGCAGCGACAGCAACGCGCTGACGGCGGCGTCGACCTCATCGTCGTAGAAGTCCGCGATCTTCGTGAGCATTTCGTCCAACCCACCGGTCTGCTCGCCGACGGCGATCATCGAGATCACCATGGGCGGGAAGACCTTCGACTTCTGGAGCGGCTGCGCGATCGTTTCACCACCGGCGATCGACGCGCGCGATTCCATGACGGCGTTGTGGATGACCATATTGCCGGCGGTGCGCGCTGTGATCTCGAGGCCGTCGAGAATCGACACGCCCGAGGAAATCAGGGTGCCGAGCGTGCGCGTGAAGCGCGACACGGCCGACTTCCGCAGCAGGTCACCGAGGACCGGCAGTTTGAGCATCAGCTTGTCGATCTGCAGCTTGCCGGGCGGCGTCTTGTAGTACCGATTGACGGCGACGACGCTGAAGATCCCGCCGGCGATGAGGGCCCACCAGTAATTCTTCAGGATGTTGCTCGCGCCGATCACGATGCGGGTCGGCAGCGGGAGCTCGAGGTTCACCGACGCGAACATGCTTTGGAACGTCGGGATGACGAAGATGAGCAGCACGGCGACGGCGATACCGGCGACCGAGAAAATAACCGCCGGGTAGATCATCGCGCCCTTCACCTTGCGGACGATCGCGTCGTTCTTTTCGAGGAACTGCGCGAGGCGCAGCAGAATCGTGTCGAGAATACCGCCCGCTTCGCCGGCGGCGACCATGTTGACGAAGAGATCGCTGAACGCCTTGGGGTGTTTGCGCATCGCGTCGGCGAGCGTGTGACCGCTCTCGACGTCGTACACCACCTGGCGCGTGATGTCGGCCAGCATCTTGTTCTCGGTCTGCTGCGACAGAATGTCGAGCGCCTGCACCAGCGGCAGACCCGAGTTGATCATCGTGGCAAACTGCCGCGTGAAAATCACGACGTCGCGCGTCTTCACGCCGCCCTTCAGCAGCGCCATGAAGTCGGTCCCGCCCGACTTGGCTTCGCGGACCTGGACCACCACCATGCGGTTCTTGCGCAGGTGGGCGATGACGTCGTCGCGCGTCTTGAGGTCGATCTTGTCGCTGACGAGATCGCCTTTCAGGTTGCGCGCCGTGTATTCAAAAACCGGCATACCTACCTCCGGACGGCAACTTTAGGTGGACCGGCCTGGGCGGCTGCTCCCGGGGCGGCTGGACCTTCGCGTTCATCGGGCGGTGTCTCGCCGATCGACCGCAGAAAGTCGTTCGGCTTGGACGTGACCCGCAGACACTCGTCCTTCGTCACTTCGCGGCTCATGTAGAGCTGATACAGCGCATCGTTCAGCGTCTGCATGCCGTATTTCTTGCCTGCCTGCATCGACGACTCGATCTGGTGGACTTTGTCGTCGCGGATCAGGGCGCGAATCGCGGGCGTGCAGATCATGATCTCGGCCGCCATGACGCGGCCGCGGCCCTTGGCGCGCTGCAGCAGCGTCTGGGTCAGCACGCCCTCGAGCACGAATGCCAGCTGGGCGCGGACCTGCGACTGCTGGTGCGACGGAAACACGTCGATGATACGGTTGATCGACTCGGCGGCCGAGTTGGTGTGGAGCGTCGCGAAGGCGAGGTGTCCCGTCTCCGCAATCGTCAGCGCCGCCTGAATCGTCTCGAGGTCGCGCATTTCGCCGACCAGCACGACGTCGGGGTCCTGGCGCAGCGCGTACTTCAGCGCGGCCTGGAACGAGTTGGTGTCGGTTCCGACCTCGCGCTGGTTGACGATGCAGGCCTGGTGGCGGTGGATGAACTCGATCGGGTCTTCCACCGTGATGATGTGGCCCTTCAGCTCTTTGTTGATCTTGTCGATCATCGCCGCGAGCGTGGTGCTCTTGCCCGAGCCGGTCGGGCCGGTCACGAGCACGAGGCCGCGCGGCCGGTCGGCGAGCTGCGCCACGACCTGCGGCAGGCCGAGCTCCTGGAACGTCTTCACGCTGAACGGGATCTGGCGAATGACCACCGACACGCAGCCGCGCTGCTTGAACACGTTGCCGCGGAAGCGGGCCAGGTTCTGGATGCCGAAGGAGAAGTCGAGCTCGTTCTCGGTCTCGAAGCGCTTCTTCTGATTTTCGGTCAGCACGGAGTACGCGAGCGACAGCGTATCCTTGGGCGTCAGGACTTCCTCGCTCTGCGCGCTGACGATGTCCCCGTCCACGCGGATCTTGGGACGCTCGCCGGCCACCAGGTGGAGGTCGGAAGCGTCCTTCTCGATCATTTCCTCGAGCAGCGCCCGAAGGTTGACTGGCATCTGGCCTCTCCTTATCCGGCCGCGGTTTCTTTCACGACTTCTTCGAGCGTGGTGACGCCTTTTTTCACTTTCATCATGCCGTCCATGCGCAGCGTCAGCATGCCCTCTTTGACGGCGGTATCGCGCAGCTCTTCGGTCGACGCGCCTTTCAGGATCTCGCGGCGCAGCGGGCTCGACAGCGCCATCACCTCATAGAGGCCCTGGCGACCGCGGTAGCCGGTGCCGGCGCACGTGTCGCAGCCCGCGCCCTTGAAGAACGGCCCTTCCTTCTTGTCGATGCCGAACGCGTGCATTTCTTCGTTGGTGTACTCGTGCTGCTGCTTGCACTCCTTGCAGATACGGCGCACAAGCCGCTGCGCGACGATCAGGTTCACGGCGCTCGCGACGTTGAACGGCTCGATGCCCATGTCGACCATGCGGGTGATGGTCGACGGCGCGTCGTTCGTGTGCAGCGTCGAGAGCACGAGGTGGCCCGTCAGCGCGGCTTTGATCGCGATGGAGCCCGTCTCGAGGTCGCGGATCTCGCCGACCATGATGATGTTCGGGTCCTGCCGCAGGAACGCCTTCAGCGCCGCGGCGAACGTCATGCCGACTTCGTTGCGGACGAGCACCTGGTTGATGCCCAGCAGGTTGTACTCGACCGGGTCCTCGGCGGTCATGATGTTGACGTCGACCTGGTTGATCCGCGACAGCGCCGAGTATAGGGTGGTCGTCTTGCCGGATCCTGTGGGCCCCGTCACCAGCACCATGCCGTAGGGATTCTCGATCGCCTTGAGCAGATCCGCTTCGGCTTTGACTTCAAATCCGAACGTCTTCAAATCGAGCGTCAGGTTGCCCTTGTCGAGAATACGCAGCACGATCTTTTCGCCGAACAAGACGGGCAGCGTCGAGACGCGGAAATCGATGACGCGCGAGCCCATCTTCAGCTTGATGCGCCCGTCCTGCGGGACGCGCCGCTCGGCGATGTTGAGCTGCGCCATGATTTTCACGCGCGAGGTCAGCGCGGCGCGCATCTTCACCGGCGGCTTCATCACTTCCTGCAGCGCACCGTCCACACGGTAGCGGACGCGCATCTCGTGCTCGAACGGCTCGATGTGGATGTCGGAGGCGCCGCGCTTCACCGCATCGGTCAGGAGGCCGTTGATCAGCTTCACCACGGGGGCGTCGTCGGCCAGGTCCTGCGCTTTGACGTCCTCGTCCTCCTGGTCCTCGACTACCTCCAGATCCTCTTCCTGCTCGACGCTCTTGAGCAGGCTCTGGAGCTGGGCGTCGGATTGCTGGTAATAGCGGTCGATCGCGTTCCGGAGCGTGTATTCGCCGGCGATCACCGGGAAGACGTCGCAGCGCGTGATGAACTTGATGTCCTCGATCGCCGTCACGTTGTTCGGGTCGGCGATGGCCACGGTCAGGGTCCGGCCTTCCCGCTTCAGGGGGAGGACGGTGTGCTTGGTGGCGACGTCGGGGGGGATCAGCTTCAGGATCTTCGCGTCGACCTCGAAGCGTGACAGGTCGACGGCGGGCATGCGGTACTGCCGGGCCAGCATCTTGCTGACCTCGGTTTCCTCGATAAAGCCCAGCTTGACCAGGGTATAACCTAGGCGCATCCCGGAGTTCTTCTGCTCCAGGAGGGCCTTCCTGAGCTGTTCCTGAGTGATCAGCCCTTCACGGACAAGGATTTCACCGAGCTTGTCCTGGGTAACCGCAACGCTCGCCGTATGCAACTCATTGAATTTGAAGGGACTAAAATGCGAGTCGGGGTTAGCCCGGTCAAGGCTGAGTGACGAAAGGGCGTATAGCGTCCAATAATTTGGCACCTACGCCTGGTACGCTATCCAGGCGCGCGAGGCTGCCAAATGGGCCGTGCTCGGTGCGCCAGGCAACGATACGTTGCGCGAGTGCGGGACCGACGCGAGGCAGGCGGGTGATTTCGCTCACGTCGGCTTGATCCAGGTCGATGCGCTCGCCGGGCATCAGAGGGCGGGACAGCTGCGCCGCGCGCCTGGCCGTTTCTCGCAGCGCATTGGGGCGCGGCGTCGAGGCCGACTGCAGTTGGACGTCTCCTGGCGGCGCATCGGACGACGGTGAGAGGGCGTAGCGTACGCCGGCTCCGGCGAGCGCCAAGCAGGCAAGCATCAGCGCGGCACGCTTGTCGTCCATGCCGCCCAACATAGAGCGACTGGCCGCTACTGCCGTACCAAAGCAACGGCGACATCACCAACAATCTGCAAGCTCTCAGCGCTGACCTTATCGATCGTGTCGTCGGTCGTATGCCAGTAAGGGTAGTCGAAGTCGACTACATCGATCGCGTGAATCCCGACCTTCTGGAGCGAGACGTGATCATCGGTCAGCGTGTGCCGCACACTCGGCACGAACTGATGGCCGTAGCCGAGGTCGGCGGCGACGCGCCAGACGCGTTGCACCACTTCGGGGGCGCCGGCGACCGACTGTCCCTCTTGGAAGATCTGGAGATCTTTGTCGCCCACCATGTCGAAGAGCACCGCGTACAGGGGTTGATAGCCAGCCGGCTGATGCGCTGCGAACCATCGTGAGCCGATCAGCACGTCGTTCGTATCCGCGAAATCGCCGTAATCCTCGCCGTCGACGAACAGCAGATCTGCGCCCGTCGCGCCGGTGAGCGGGCGAGCCTTGAGGGCGTCGGCGACGCCCAGCAGAATCGCGACGCCCGAAGCGCCGTCGTTGGCGCCCGGCACCGGCATCCGCTGCTGGCCCAGGTTCTCGGCGCGATCGGCCATGGGCCGCGTGTCCCAATGCGCCATGAACAGGATATGGTCGCTCGCCTGCGGCCTGAAACGCGCGACGAAGTTCCGCAGGTGCAGCGTCTCGCCGTTCTTCAGCTTGTGCGTGATTTCCTGCACGATCACCGTGTCGGCACGCTGGCGCAGCTGGGCGAGCAGCCAGTCCGCTTCCTGCTGGTGGCCCGGCGTGTTGGGAATGCGCGGCCCGAACGACATCTGCTGCTGGACGTAGCCGAAGGCCGTGGTCCCGTTGAACTCGCGCGTGTTGGCGGTGCGCTCTCCCCCCGCGCGAGCCTGACAGGCGAGCAGGGCCACGAGCGCCACGCACGCCGCACGCCGCATGCCGCACGTGCTCATCGGATTTGTCCGACGCTGGCGGAAAGTTGGACGAACGCCGTGATGACAAACTGCGAGATCTTGCGGTTCGTTTGTCGCTCCTCGTTCAAGACGTACGCCATCTGAAGCCCCGCGCTCATGTTACTCGGTAAATCGGTGTCCATGGTAAGCTGGGTCTGACTTTGCCGGCTGTCCACGAAGGGAACGCAATCGTCCTGCCCGGCGCGGCGCAAGCAGGTCGTGTTGTCCGAGGCGGTATAGCTCGCCGTGGTACGAATGTTCGACCTCCACTTTCCCATGTGCGGAGGTCGGAACGAGAACGACAGTGTTCCGCTTTGGCTGTTCCGCTGGGACCGGAAGAGATTGCCGGCGGTCACGCGGTCCGACAATGTCCGCGACACGTCGACCGTGGTGAAGATCGTCCCACCCCAGGTGAGCGAGGCGGACGGCGTGAACGCGCGCTCGAGCGTGCTGGTGAGCGTGACATCCGCGGCACGGAATGTCGGCTGCTCGATCACCGACTCACTGCGGCGGTAGCCGGCGCGCGCACTGATGTTGGTCAGGATCTTGCCGATGAATTCGCGCGACGGCGTAATCGACCAGCTGACCGACCCATTCGGCCAGTCGGTCGTGCGCGAGTGAATCGCGACCTGATTGTCGGTGCGCAGCAGCCAGCCGACGCCCTGGGTCGAGCGATAGGACACGTTCGCGCGCAGGCCGAGCGGCAGCACCGCCGCCCCGCCCGACGACAGCGTGCGCGTCTGTGTCGCCGACGTCGCCTGCAGGCCGCTCGTCGCGCGGAAGGCATCCATCCCGCCGAATCCGAACTGATACGCCCCCGACGGCACGTCGGTCGCGCGACTGAACGTCGAGCCCTGCTGCAGGCTGTACGTCACATCGACGCCGCTGAACCGCCCGAAGAAACCGGTGATGCGCGATGAGTCCCCGAAGACCTTGGAGGCCAGGCGCCGCGGATCGACCTGCGCGCCGGTCTCGAGTCGCCGCGCGTTGCTGAAGGCCGCCGGAATCTTGAACTCGCCGGCCGTGTCGCCGAATTCCCGCGCCGGCTGCCGCGCGTTCGCGTCGCGCGAGAAGAAGAAGGAGCTGTTCACCGCGAAGCGCGGCCGGATCCACGTCCCCGCCGCGAGCCGCGGCGTGACGGCGAACGTCGTCGTCAGCGAGCGCGATGTCTCGACCCCGACATTGCCGCCGAACAGCGACGCCCGCTGCTGGCGAATCACCCGCCCCAGCGTGGTCGAGTCGCCGTAGTCGCGCAAATCCCGCGTCGAGACGGCATCGACGCCGAACTGCACGCCGTTGAGCGGCGCGAGCGCGATGCTGCCGGCGTTCTGCCACAGGCGCGTCAGGGAGACGGCGGGCGGCGCGGTGTCGCCGGGCTGCGGAATCGGCACGAGATACGAGAACCGCTGTGCGTTGCTCGAGGCGAGCCCGGAGCGGAAATGCACGCGTGCGGGATTGAGTCGCAGCGCGATCCCGGCAATCCGCACGCTGCGCGCATTCGGCGTGAACGAGTAGTCGAGGTTCATGTTGTACGTCGACGCATTGGCGCGCGACAGCTCGGAGCGGGTGTCGCCGCTGGTCCACGTCCCCGTGAGCGACAGCGGATCAAGCAGCCAGCGCGCGACGCCGCCGCGCGCCTGCACGATGCGGCGGACCGCGAACGAGTATGTCGCGGCGTTGGCACGCGGCGTCCGCAATCCCGTCAGCGCGTCGGCCCGGAGGTCCGTGCCGTTCAAATAGAAGGGCTCGGCCGACGTCAGCGTGCGCTGCACCGTCACGGGCATCGACAGCCCCCATTGCGACGGCAGGAACCGCTCGGCATGTATCGTGCTGCTCAGGGTCGCGGTGTTGTTGGTGACGTACGATGGATCCTCGGTGAGCTGGCGGAACTGCCCGTCGCGCCGGGACAGGTTCAGCGACACTTCGGCCACGTCGGCCGCGGCGATGCCGAGGTCGAGCGCGCCGGCCGCGCCAGTCTCCTGAACGACGTCGCCCAGCCGAATGTCGTCCACCCACAGCTCGGCCTGATCCACGAAGACACTGGTTTTGACGCGCCACATGCCCGCCGCGATCTCCTGGACCTGCGCGAGATTGGGCGGCGCGGTGCCGGGGTCCTTCACGTGCACGATGTACCCGCCGTCGCACATCACGAACGCGCCGTCGTTCGGCACGAGCGTCGAGTCCGGACACCCGGGATAGACGTGCGCGCTGTCGCCCGAGAGCCACGCCTGCTCGATGCGCGCGCGCAGAATCAGCCAGCGCTCGAAGTTCACGACGACCTCCGGCTCCCACGAGATGGTCCGCGCCGGCGTGTGATACATGTAGAAGTTGTCCTGATCCTTGCCGGCTTTGACGAAGAACTCGAGGTCGCCGTCCTCCCACCCTTCCCCGCGGCCGCGCGCCCAGACTCGCAGCGTGCGGTACTTGAGGAAGTTCTTGTCACCCTCGGTCGTGAAGCGATCGTACGCCTCGGCCCGCTGGCCGAGCGACATGTTGCGCGCGAGCAGCCGAAGCGAGCGCTCGTTGATTTCGGTGGCGGCCACTTGGAACGTGGCGCTGCGCTGACCGGCCTCGTCCGCGACGCCCGGCGGGGGCGTGTAGCCAAGGTCGCGGTTCTCGGTGCTGACCACGGAGGCGACGACCTCGCCCGTCCCGCTCCCGATCTCGCCGCCGATCCCCGCGATCGGCGTGTCGCTGCGCTTCACCCACGAGCTGCCGATCAGGCGCACGCGCGAAAGCGCGAAGAAGACCTGCGGATCGGGCTGGCCGGGCGTCGGGCCGGCCGGCGTGACGACGGTGATACGCAGCGACTGCACTTGTCTGAGCGTGGGCGAGCCGACCTGGAGCGTGTCGGTGCGGAACGGGATCCGATAGAGGCGCCAGCCGGCGCCGTTGAACATGCCGCCGTCGCGCACGAAGTAGCGGTCGTCGCCGATCGGAAAGACGTAGCGCACGAAGCTCTCGGCGGTGCGCACGCCGGTCAGCGAGTCGAGCTGGAAGTCGCCGTCTTCGTCTTCGGTGTCGATCGCGTTGTTGTGGCGGCCGCAGCGCGAGCGGATGTCGCCGAAGGCATAGGGGACGAGCTGCCCGTTCTCCGTGGCGGAGCACAGCGGGAGCGTGTCGATGACGGTGCCGGTGTTCACGTCGAGGATACCATCCGTGACGCGGTCGGACAGAATACCTTCGTCATTGAGGCTCGCACTCCACGTCTGGGTGCGCGGATCGCGCTCCGTATCGAGCCGGCCGGCGCCGGCGCGCTGCAGCCCGGTGTAGGTCGTGTCGCCGTCGGGGCTCACCGTGAATGCCGTTGGGACGAAGGCGAGCGCGTCCTCGAACACGCCGCCGAAGTCGAACAGCACCGTCGTCCGATTCGCTTTGGCGGTGCGCGACGCGTCCTCCCACACCCAGAACTCGAGGAACTCGACGCGCGAGAGATCGATGCCGGTCGTCGACAGCGACTGGGTGATCGAGCGCCAGCGCGGCGCGTCGTGATGCGGCCGCACCCAGTTCGGGAGACCGAACGTCGGCGCGCTCACCCGGTTATTGGCCAGGCCGAGCACCGTGTCCGGCTTCAGCATCAGCCAGAGCACCGGCTCGGACGCCTGCGCCTGGCCGACGAAGCGCAGCGTCGGGTCGATCTGCTGCGGCAGGAACTGCACCGGCTGGTATTGATTGTTGACGACGTTGTACGGCAGGCTCTGCCACGTCAGGAACGCCGCGTCGTTCGGATCGAACGCAGCGGAGAAGCCGAGGGATTCGACGCCGCGCACGGAGGTCGGGATGCTGCCCCAATGCCACGCGTTGTCGGCGAGCGGAATCGACCGCGCGACTCCGCCCTCGAATTCCTCGAGGTACGCCTGACCGAACTTGTTCGGCGACGGCTTCGAGATCGCCACCTCGCCGTTGACGCTCACCGCCGACGGTACGCTGGTGCGCACGCCGGGCAGCTTGTCCATGAGGCGCGTGATCCAGTCCGGCTGAAAGCGCAGCTGCGTCGAAATCCCGCCGACGAACCCCGACGACGGCTCGAACCCCAGCGGCGGCCGGGTGAAGTTGCTCTGCTCGTTCTGGAAGATGCCGAGCAGGTTGACCTGGCCGACGGCGCCGAGATCGTAGCGCGCCGACAGGCCGTAGGTGGTCGTCGGCGCGAGTGAGAACGCGGCTCGCTCCTCGAACTGCGCGCGCACCTGCGACGCGCCGCCCTGGAACAGCGCGTCGGGGTTCTTGAACTGCACCTGGCCCGTGGCGTAGTCGATCGTGTAGTCGACGTCCCGCGTCAGCAGCGTGTTGCGCACATAGATCCGCTCGCTGCCGTCGCGAATCTGGAAGCTGTTCAACGAGAGCACCGACCGGTCCGCCGAGGCGGTCGCCTGCATGTGCAGCCCGAGCGCGAAGACCGACGGCGGCCCCTGCGTGGCGAGATATTGGCGCGGCGTGCGGTACAGCGAGTCGTTCCGCTCGGTGACGCCGAGCTTGGTGCTGTCCGCGAACGGTGTGAGATGCGGGAAGACGATGAACTGGTCGCGGACCGGATCGCCGTTGTTGGGATCGCGGTCGCGGGGGAACAGCCGGTTGTACTGATCGAACTGCGTCGCGTCGTTCTGCTGGGCGACGCCGAGCAGCTGGATGTAGGTGGCCCCGGAGGCGGCGCGCTCGCGCTGGTTCACCATCAATCTGAGGTCGACCGACGTGCGATCGATCTCGCGCCCGCCGACGCGGTAGGCGTTGCGGATCTCGAATCGGAACGACGGCGACGCCGCGCTGACGGCCGGCTTCGGATCGTATACGAGCCGCAACGTGTCGACCCGCGTCGTATCGGCCCCCGCATCCACGGGGAAGGTGCCGATCGAGTCGCGCTGGTTCGCCGTGATGTACGAAATCGCGAGATAGTCGGCCGGATCGAGGCGATTGGCGAGCGCGAACCACGTGCCGCTGGGATCGACGTAGTAGTCCTTGCCCTCCTGCAAGATCTCCCATTCGAACGGCCCTTCGCGCTGCGCCGCGCAGTCGATCGCGCGCACGCCCGGTCCGCACGCGACGGCGCGAACGCCACCCGCGTTCTGGTTGCCGTTCGTTCCCGGCGCGATGGCACGGCGACGATACACGCGGAGCGCGCCGACGGTGAGGGAATCGGCACGCGTCGTCTGATCGAGCTGCAGAATGTCGATCGCGGGATAGCCGGGGAGCGCGGCGGGATCGATCACGAAGAAGAACCGGCCCGGCTCGTAGTCCAAGTCGCGTGCCACGCGATCGAGCGGCTGGCTGGTGACGTCGCCGACCGTGTACAGCCGGTCCTTCACGACGTTGCCCTTCTGCTGCGCGACGATGCCGCGAAACTCCACGGGGCCGAGCTGCGCGATCGCCTGGATGCCGAAGTTGTTCGCCGGGACGGACGCCGTGATGAAGCGCGACGGCGGCGCCGCGAACGTCACGTTGCCCGCCTCGACGCGCCGCAGGATCTCGTCCTCCAGCCCCTCGTACCACACGTGGAGATTGTTGTTGGCGTCGAACTCGCGCTGGCTATCGAAGTCGACGTCCACGTGCAGCCGTTGGCCGACGACGCCCGCGGTGCGGATCGCGTACTGCGGGTTGGGACTGATCGTAGGAAATCCCGCGGTGCAGCCCGATAACGCGATCTGCCGCTCCTGCGACGAGCAGCGCAGGTTGCGGAACTGATCGGCCTTCAGCTCGAAGCGCAGGTTGAGCTGCATCCCGATATCGGCGTACTGGCCGAGCAGGCCGGGATGCTCGCCCTGCCCCACCCCTCCGAACGTCGGCGGAGCGACGGGGGACGTGGGACCGGTGGCGGGTGACGCGGCAGTCGCGAGTGTCACCCCGAAGGGCGTGCGATGCGCGACGACCGAGTCGGCCCACGCCCGTGCGACGAGACTCGGCGGCACGCGCGCGCCCAGGCGGCCGCCCGGCGCCAGCGCCGGATTGCGCGGCGGCGCCAGCGGCGGCACGCCAAACGTGTACACGGGGAGAGGAGCCTGTGCAAAAGCCCGGGGTACGACGAGCGAGGTGGCGAGTAAAACTATCTTGGCGAGACGCCGCATCCCTTGTAATGACTTGGGGTTCCGAATATAATGGCGCGACCGACCGTGCGCATCCTCAGCCGTTACATCCTGCGGCAACACCTCCCTCCGCTCGGATACGCGCTGGCGGCGTTGACGTTCGCCATGCTCGTCAATCAGGTCGCGAAGCAGTTCGGCAACTTCGTGGGCAAGGGGTTGCCGTGGAGCGTGATCTTCGAGGTGTTCGCGCTCTCGATTCCCTTCATTGTGGCGATGACGCTGCCGATGGCGGTGCTCGTCGCCGTGCTCTACACGTTCAGCCATCTCGCTGCCGACAACGAAGTCACCGCCATGAAGGCGAGCGGCGTGAGTATCGCCCGGCTGCTCATTCCCGTGACGGTGGGCGCGACGTTCGTGGCGCTCATCGCGTTCGTGTGGAATGACCAGATCCTGCCGCGGTCGAATCACACGCTGCGCACGCTGCTCGTCGACATCCAGCGCAAGAAGCCCACGTTTCAATTGAAGGAGCAAGTGATCAATGAGGTAGTGCCGGGGCAGTTCTTCCTGCGCGCCGCGCGCATCGACCCGGCGACCAACGCCTTGAGCGACGTGACGATCTACGACCTCGGCGATCCCGAGCGCCGCCGCATCATCATGGCCGATTCCGGCCGTATGGCGTACAGCACCGGCGGCACGGACCTCTATCTGACGCTGCGCGACGGCGAGGTGCACGAGGTCCAGCGCTCCGATCCGAATCACTTCAACCGGACGTTCTACAGCGTCAACCGGATCAAAGTCGCGGGCGTCAGCAATACGTTCGAGACCACGCAGAACGACGAATATCGCAGCGACCGCGAGATGGCGATCTGCCAGATGCAGGACGTCGTGGGTCGCGCGCGGATCGACGAGACCAGAGTGCGACGCGAATCGATTGCCGCGGTGCGCGTCGAGCTGCGACGCATCAGCCATCTCACGCCCCTGCCTCCCGAGCCTGTGGACACCAGCCCACCGCCTCCAAGCACCTACTGCAAGCTGCTGGCATTCCTGGGTCACCTGGTGACGCCCGACAGCGCGCATGCGGCCGAGACACAGAACCCCTCGCAGGCGCGCACGCCGCCCGCGCCGCCCGCGCCGCCCAAGGTAATCACGAACGTCGCGCAGGCGCCCATCGCGTTGTCGGCGTTCGAGCAACGCGTGCGCTCGGCGCGCCAGCGTGCCGCCATCTACGAAGTGGAGATCCAGAAGAAGCTCGCGATCTCGATCGCTTGCATCGTGTTCGCGCTGCTCGGGATGCCGATCGCGATCCGCTATCCGCGCGGCGGCGTCGGTCTTGTGATCGGCACGAGCCTCGCCGTGTTTTCGATCTATTACGTCGGGCTGATCGGCGGCGAGGAGCTGGGCAATCGGCTGATCGTCTCGCCGTTCTTCTCGATGTGGACGCCCAACCTGATCTTTCTGCTGATCGCGATCCCGATGCTCTGGGCGGTGCGGCGCGCCGGCAGCACGGCACACGGCGGCGATTGGGACGAGCTCAAGCAGACGCTGTTCGGCTGGGTGCGGCGATTGCGGATCGTGGATTTCGGATTGCGGGGCCGATGAACATTCTCTCCGCAGTCCGCAAGCCGCAAGCATTTCTCGGGAACACCCTCGATCGCTACTTGCTGCGGGAGTGGCTCCGCGTCTTCCTCATCACGCTGCTCGGCTTTCCGATCCTCGTCATCGTCATCGATCTCACCGACAAGCTCGACACGTATCTCGGCCGCGGTATCACGTCGAGCGCGGTGGCGCTGTCGTACGTCTTCGACCTGCCGGAGAAGATGTTCCTGGTCTTGCCGGTCGCCGTGCTGTTCGCCACGGTGTTTACGGTCGGGACGCTGGGTCGCCATTCGGAGCTGACGGCGGCGAAGGCCTCCGGAATCTCGTTCCATCGCCTCGTGCGGCCGCTGTTTCTCGCCGCGGGCACGTCGTTCGTCGCCGGGCTGCTGCTCGGCGAGATCGCGCCGGTGGCCACGGCGCGGCGGCTCGAGCTGCTCGGCGAAAAGGCGATTCGCTCGACCAGCTCGCGCTACAACTTCGTCTACCGCGCCGACCGCGGCTGGGTGTACGCGATTCGCGCGCTGGAGCTGCGCTCGCGCGAGATGACCGATCTCATCCTCGAGCGCGAAGGCACGGGCGACGCCTACCCCACGATCGTGCTCGCGGCGCAGCGCGCGATCTACAGCGATACGGGCAAGAGCGCGACGAAGCCGCCGCGCTGGACGCTGCATCGCGGCACGATCCGCTACTTCGAGGGCTCGCAGCCCGAGGGCGAGTTCGCGTTCGAGTTCGATTCGCTGCGCTCGCGCACGCTCAAGGAGACCCCGGCCGATCTGCTGGCCGAGCCGAAGGCGCCGGACGAGATGCGCTACGGGGAGCTGGACCGCTACATCGAGGCGCTGGCACGCTCCGGCTCGAACGTGAAGAAGCTGCAGGTGGAGCTCGCGCTCAAGATCGCGATTCCGTTCATCTGCCTGTTGATCGCGCTCTTCGGCGCGCCGCTGGCGATCTCGAATCCCAAGAGCGGCGCCGCGTGGGGCGTGGCGGCGAGTCTCGCGACCACGTTCATCGTGCTGCTGATGTTCCAGCTCGCGAAGGCGGTGGGCGCGGGCGGCGTGATGCCGCCGCTGCTCGCGGCGTGGACGCCGAATCTTCTCGTCGCCGTCTCGGCGGTGTATCTCCTGCGTAAAGCCCCGACCTAGCGTCCTTGACGAGGTGTAAGGGGCGGGCGACTTTCTCCCCGGTCTAAAATGGGTACCCGCAACTTGCATCCGTTCCCTCGAAGGAAAGGTCCATCCATGCGCTGGATCGTTGGCTCAAGCCGGGCCGTGATGGCCGCGGCGGTTCTTGCGATGCTCCCGGGCGGCGTGCTGCTCGCCCAAGGCGTGACGACCGGCGCGATCGGCGGCAAAGTCACCGACGACAAGGGCCAGCCCGTCGCGGAGGCCTCCGTCCAGGTGACGAATCGCGGAACGGGGTTCACCACGCAGACCCGCAGCCGCGCCAACGGCCAATACCTGGTCCAGGGATTGGAGACGGGCGGGCCGTACACGGTCGCGATTCGGGTGATCGGGTACCGCCCGTACACGCACGAAGGCGTGACCGTGAAGCTCTCCGAGACGACGCGCGTCGATGCCGAGCTCGTGGCCCAGGCGGTCGAGCTGCAGGCCGTCAGCATCAGCGCCCCGGCAACCGCCGAATTCGCGCCGACCCGCCAAGGCGTCTCGACACAGATCTCCGACACCCTGGTGCGGCGCATCCCGACGCTGAGCCGTGACTTCATCGACCAGCTGAAGCTCGCGCCGCAGGTGACCTTTCCGGCGAGCGGCGCGGCGAGCGGCGCGGGCGCCTATAACCGCTACAACACAATCACGATCGACGGCGCCAACCAGGGCGAGCGCTTCAACCTCGCCGCGACGAGCGGCGTGCCGGGCGGCAGCGCCGGCGGCAAGATCATCGGCGTCGACGCGGTGAAGGAGTTCCGCGTGATGTTCACACCCACCGACGTGCGCCAGGGCAACTTCGCGGGCATGTTGGTCAACGCGGTCACGAAGAGCGGCACCAACGAGTACCACGGTGGCGCCACCTACACCTATCGCAACAGCAACGATATCGAGGGCGTGCAGCTCGTCGGTTCCGCGATCCGCGTGCCGGCGTTCGACGTCAAGCAGTATGGCTTCACGGCCGGCGGCCCCATCATCAGGAACAAGCTGCAGTTCTTCGTGGCGCCCGAGTGGCAGTCGCGCAACGACCCCGCGTCCGGCGCCTTCTATCTGGCGGGTCAGCCGTCGCCGGCCCCGAACGACCCGATCATCCCGCTCGACTCGGTCCAGCGGATCATCAACATCATGAACGGGCTGGGCTTCAACGCAGGGGACGTCGGCCCCGTCCAAAAGGGCACGCCGCTCTCGAACCTGTTCGGCCGGCTCGACTGGCAGATCTCCCCCACGCACCGGTTCGTGATCCGGCAGATCATCAATCACGACACGCAGGACGACTTCTCGCGCTCGGTGACGAACGTCTACACGTCCGATCCGTTGACGCAGAACTCCGGTTACCGGCTCGGCTCCAACGGGTTCAAGCGCGACGCGCACAACAACTCGACCACGGCGCAGCTCTACTCGAACTTCGGGAGCGGCATCTCGAACGAGCTGATCGTGGGTTACAGCACGATCAAGGACGAGCGCATCGTGCCGGTGCAGGCACCCGAGATCAGCGTCGGCGTACTGCTCGGCACCACGCGCCGCGTCGTGACCCTCGGGACAGAGCAGTTCTCACCGGGCAACCTGCTGGACCAGAAGATCTTCGAGACCGTGGACAACGTCACGATCCCGAAGGGCGCTCATACGTTCACCGTCGGCGGCCGCCTCGACCGGACGCACATCTTCAACAACTTCGCGCAGGGGTCGTTCGGCGTGTACAAGTTCCTGAACGCCGACAGCCTCGCCGCAGGACATGCGGCCGGTTATGCCGTGGGATACGCCAACAGCCAGAACGCCGCCGACATTCCGGCAGACTTCCACGTCAACGTGTACAGCTTCTACGGCCAGGACCAGTGGGCCGTGAACGATCGCCTGACCATCACCGCCGGCCTCCGCGCCGACATGCCCACGCTGCCCGACACGCCGCCGGAGAATGACACGCTGCGCGTGAAGTTCGACTCGGCGTCAGCCGGGCGACTCAGCGTGAACACGAGCACGAAGCCCGGCTCGTCGATGTTGATCTCGCCACGCATCGGCTTCAACTACAATCCCGGCGGATCGACGCGCAATCAGATCCGCGGCAACATCGGCGTCTTCACCGGCCCGCCGCCGTACATCATGCTCGGCAACGCATACGCCAACACCGGCCTTGGCCTGGTGCGGCTGTCATGCACCGTGGCCGGGCAGGTGCCGGCGTTCACGCTCGACGTGAAGAACCTGCCGACCTCCTGCGCCGGCCAGCCGGCGCCCGGACCGGGCCAGGCGGGGACGCTCGGCGTCAACATCACCGATCCGAATTTCAAGTATCCGCAGTTCTTCGGTGTATCGGCCGGGTTCGACCGCGAGCTGCCGGGCGGATTCGTGCTGACGGTCGAAGGGCTGTACCGCAAGGCGATCAACGGCGTGCTGGTGCAGGACGCAAACCTCAAGGGCCCCCGCCTCGTCGATTCCACGAACGGTGTGGTGTACCGCGACCGCGACGGCCGCGTGATGTACGCCGATACGATCCTCGCCAATGGGAGCGTGGTCAACAACGGCCAGCGCTGGCTCACGTCGCTGCGCGGCGTGGCGTTCAGCGAGGGCCTCATCGAGGTCACGAACGAATCGAAGGACTACAACTACTCGCTGTCCAGCCAGATCCACCGCCGCTTCTCCGACAAGTTCGAGGCGACGGTCGCCTACACGTACATGAAGTCGAACGACGTCCAGAGCCTCACCTCCGACCGCGCGATCTCGAACTTCCGGTTCGGCCGACAGCTGTCGAACGCTCACGACGACCTCGTGGCGACGACGTCGAACTTCTCGCGGCCGAGCCGGCTCCAGGCCTACGGGACGTACACGCTGCCGTGGCTGACGGACATCACGGTGTATTACGAGGGGACGTCGGGCGTGCCGTTCGTGTACGTCACCAACGGCGACTTGAACGGCGATCTCGTCAACGGCAACGATCCGATCTACATCCCGCGCAACGCGAAGGACGTGAGCGAAGTGCAGATCGGCACGTCGGCCGGCGGGGTGTTCACGCCGAACCCGGCGATGGCGCAGGCGTTCGAGAACTTCATCAGCTCGCAGCCGTGCCTCGATCGCCAGCGCGGCCGGATCATGGAGCGCAACAGCTGCCGCAGCCCGTGGCAGAACCGCCTCGACGTCTCCGTGCGGCAGGCGATTCCGGCGATCCGCGGCCAGCAGCTCTCGCTGCAGCTCGACATCTTCAACTTCCTGAACCTGATCAACCACGACTGGGGCCAGATCAAGTTGCCGACGCTGTCGGCGACGAACAACAACCAGTCGGCGCTGATTCAGCAGGGCCGCAGCCCGGGGTCCCTGCAGACCTCGATGCCCATCTTCACGCTCGATTCGCGGCTGTTTGACGCGACGACGTTGAAGGCCAAGCCGTTCGAGAGCCGGGCGCTGCTCAGTAGCAACTATCAGGTGCAGTTGACGCTGCGGTACGCCTTTTAGACGGGCGGACGGGCGGACGGGCATCAAGCGGAGGGCGCGAGCGATCGCGCCCTTCGGCTTCTATTGGTGGGCGGAGAAGGCCGGCGGCGGCGCGCGTCGCTGGCGGCGCTGGAGCAAGAGATAGAACGGAATGCCCGACAGGATGATCCCGATGTCGACGGCGAAGCTCAACGTCTCACGAATCAGATAGTTGCCCAGCACGAACAGCGCGGCGACGAGGAATACGACCGGAACGACGGGATAGCCCCACGTGCGGTACGGCCGCTCGAGCCGCGGCCGCGTGCGTCGCAGGACGTACACGCCCGCGACCGCCAGCGCGTAGAACGGCCAGATCCCGATGATGAACTGATCGGCCAGCGCGGTAAACTTCCGCACCAGGATGAACAGCATTCCCATGACCGTCATCAGCACGATCGCCCCGGTGGGCGCATGGTTCCTGGGATCGACGCGCGCGATCGCCTGGGGAAACAGCCCGTCCTCGGCGGCGGCGAAGAAGATGCGCGGCGCCGTCATCATCGAGCCGTTCAGCGTCCCGAACGTGCTCACCGCGATCGCGGCCGACACGACGATCACGCCCGCCGGACCAATCACGAGCTGCGCGACGTCGGCGGCCACGAGCTCCGCGCCCTTGATCTGCTGGATCGGCATCAGATAGAGGTACACGAGATTCGCTGACAGATAGAGCACCACCACGATCGACGTGCCGATCAGCAGCGCGCGCGGCAGCGTCTTCTGCGGCCGCAGCACTTCCCCGCCCACGAACGCGAGATCGGCCCAGCCGTCGTAGGCCCAGAGAATCGATACCATGGCGAGCAGGAACGGCGACAGTCCGACGCTCGCGTGCTGCGCGAGCATGCCGCCGGTCGGGTATTCCGCCTGCTTGCCGAGCGCGAAACCGACCACCACGAGCAGGGCGAGCGCGCCGATTTTGAAGACGGTGCTCAGGTTCTGGAGAATCGCGCCGCGGTGGATGCCGAAGAAGTTCACGGTGCCGACGAGCAGGATGTATCCGGCGCCGAGGATCTGCTCGGCGGCGATGTGCAGCGGCCCGATGCTCGCGACGACCGCCGCTGGATCATGGCCGAGCGTGCGCAGCGTGTATGCCGAGGCGGTGATGCCGATCGCGCCGAACGCACCGGGCCGGATGACCCACAGCTCGGCCCACGAAAAGAGAAACGCGGGCAGCAGCCCGAACGACTCGCGCACGAACACGTACACGCCGCCCGAGCGCGGGAATGCGGCGGCGAGCTCCGAGTACGTGAGCGCGCCGCACAGCACGACGACCGCGCCGACGACCCAGGCGAGCAGGAACAGCGGCACGTCGTCGATGCGCTGCGCGACTCCGGCGGGCGTGCGGAAGATGCCGCTGCCGATCGTCGAGCCGACCAGCACGGCGACGGCGCTCCAGAGACCGAGTCGGCGGATGAGGCGCTCGCCCCAGCGATCGGCGGGCATCAAGGGTGTGGACATGGGTTTGGGAATATACATTTCGCGGCCTATGAGAGGATTCAAAACGCTCGCCTGGGCCGCCGCCGTCAGCACCTACCTCCTCATTGTCCTCGGCGGCATCGTTCGCATCACACACTCGGGACTCGGCTGCGGCGATCACTGGCCGCTCTGCAACGGTCATCTATTTCCGCCGCTGAATGACATCGGGACGCTGATCGAGTGGAGTCATCGGCTCGTCGCGGCGCTGGTCTCGTTTCTCGTGGTGGCGCTGGCAGCATACGACTGGTGGCTCAACCGCCCGTCCGGCCGTCTGGCCGTCCGCCCGTCCGCTGTCGCCGTCCTCCTCCTCATCCTCCAAATCGCGCTCGGCGCTATCACGGTGAAGCTGGAACTACCGGCGTGGAGCATCGTCCTCCATCTCGGCACAGCGATGCTGCTGCTCGCCGTGCTCCTTCGGATTGCGATGGACCGCCCGCTCGCGGTCCCGACTCTCGGCTCTCGGCTCCTCCTGTCGCTCGCGTTCGTCACCGTCTTGTTCGGCGCCCTCACTGCCAATGTCGGCGCCGCGGCCGCGTGCGGCGGCTTCCCGCTCTGCAACGGGCAGATCTGGATCACGGCCGGGCCGCTCGCGCTCGTGCAGTGGATCCATCGTCTGCTGGCCTACTCACTGGCGGCCGGCGTGCTCGTGTGGGCGTGGCGGACGCAGAGCCGCGCGCCGCTCATCGTGCTCGGCCTCGTCGTGTTGCAGGTTGCGCTCGGCGCGACGCTGGTGCTGGCTGGGTTGCCGCGCGGTGTGCAGGCGGCGCACGTCGCCGTGGGATCGGCGGTATGGGCGGCGGTGGTGCTGGCGGCGCTCGTGCCTGCCGCCACAAACACCGAGGCCCCGGCAACCGCACCGGGGCCTCGATAACCAACTGGGGGGCGAGAGTTACGGCGCCGTAATCGTCACCACCATGTTATTCGGCTGCGGGCCGCGGAATTGCTCGATCACGAAGTAATGCGTCCCCGCGGCGTAAGTGGCCGTGCTGATCACCTCGGGATTGTTGGATCCCGCCCCGCTCCCGCCGCTCTCGAAGCAGCCTGCCAGCCCGCTCGCATCACACACGTACGTATCCATATCGCCTGTGGTGGGCCAGGCGGTGGAGAATGTGAGCGCCGTCGGCGCCGCGAGCGTGAACTTGTAGATCACGCAGGGGCCGATCGAGTTGCTAGGCGACGGCGGACCAAACTCGGCGCAGTTCGGCCCGTTCGCGGGACCGAAGTTCGTCAGCATCTTGAAACTCGCTCCCGCGGGGGGAATCGGAATCGTCGGCGCGGTCGCGTATGAAGTGTCACCGGTTCCCCATAGGTCGCCGGTCTGTGTCACGGTCACGGACGACGGCAGAGTCACCGCCAGCGGCGGCGTGTATGAGGTCACCAGCACACCGGCAATCGTGATCGGAGCCGCCGTCGAGAAGGGCACCAGCACGCGTATGGTGTCGGTGCTCTTCGCGATGATCGTCCCCGGAACGACAACGCCAGCGCCGAACGTCACGGCAACCGTTGCGGTATCGAACTTGAGCTGCGGCGTGGAAGCGATCACCAGGGTATCACCGCCTTGCGGTGTCGTGCTCGACAACGCGCCCGTGAAGGTCAGCGGCACCGCCGAGACCGTAATGGTGTCCTGGAAGCCCGCGGCGGCTGCCACCACGCACGTGGGAGCAGGCGTCTGCGCGGTGATGACCGCGCGCGACGAGGTGGCCGGTATCGGGTGGTAGCTCGTGTCGGTGGCGGCGAGCACGACCGCGCTGCAGGCCGTGAACGTCACGGGGATGGGCAGCGCAGTCGCGCGCGCGTCGAGCACGCTCGCGGTCACCGATGCCGTTTGCCCGACTCCGATCTGCAGATGCGTAAAGTCGGTCACCAGTTGCGCCGGAATGCCGTCCGAGTCGGAGAGCGGATCGCTCTTGCACCCCCCGACGGACACGGCGGCGGCGATGGCCAGGACGCCGAAGGCTCCGAAAAGACGACGCTTCATGCCAAACCTCGCTTGATGTAAAGCCACGTGGTTAGAATCGCTGGACTTCCTCGAGCGCTTCGGGACCGAGCAATGATTCCCAGTTGGGTCGGCTCGGCTCGCGGCGGTCGTCCGTCCAGATCAACGAGTAATTTCCGAACTGCGTGAAATCCATGAACACATATTTCAGCGCGCGTCCGCGCGAGTATTTCCAGACTTCATACGGCAGCGTGCTGCCGGCCTGGGGACGCTGCATCACCTCGTTGGGCGGGCCGTACTTGATGAAGATCCGCCCCCGGTCGGTCCGCCAGCCCGGAATCTCCGCCGCGCCGCCCTCGCGGAAGCGGCGATTCGCCTCGCCGATCCGCGCGTAGAACGCCGCCATCACTTCGTTGTCGGCCGTTCCGGGTGAAGGATCGCGCCTGGCCCAGAACCGCCGCAGGTAGGTGCGTTTCCCTTCGACCGTCAACGTGCTGTAAATGCCCGTCTCGTCCGACGTCATCAGATAAATCAACGGCGCGTACAGCGTGTCTAGCGCCGCCTCGCTCTTGCTCTCGAAGATGTCGGCGGCGGGTACGTCCGCAACCGCCACCGTCTCGAGGCCCGCCATGCGGAACGGCCCGCGCCGCGAGACCGTCGTGTCCTTGCCCTGCACGATCACCTCGAAGCCGTACTCACCGGGCGGCAGGCCCGCGAGATCCACCATCGCGCGCGTCACTCCACCTCCGGCCTGGAACGGCACCCGCTGCGCGGGGGTCGTCACGACGGGGGACCCATCCGCCCGCGTGACCCGCACGCTCACGCCCGTCGTTTCGGCCGCCTGCCGTCCCTCGCGTCCATACCACTCGATGTAGTAGCCCAGCTGCGCCTGGCGCGGCGTGAGCAGCGGCCGCACGGCGGCTTCGACGATCGCGCCGCCCTTGTGCATCTCTCCTGGTCCGAGCGTCGTATCCGCACCGCTCGGCATCCGCATCCCCGTCGCGAGCAGGAGGTCCGACACCACGGGCGACTGCGCGAAGGTCGTCAGCGACGTTCCGCCCCGCGTGATCCGGCCGCTCGCCGAATCGTGCACGGCCACCTCGAGCGCGTACGTTCCCGGACTGGCCGCGAACGTGAAGTGCTCGAGCGCCGAGCTCCGCTCGCTGGCGAGGAGGCGCGCCGGCACCGACTTGGACCAGGACTGCGAAACCAACTGCAGGTTCGCGCTGTCCCGCACCACGATGTCGATGCGGTACGCCGCCACGCCGTTCGCCCCGCGCGTCAGGGTGTCCAGCAGCGCGAAGGGGACGCGCACAAACCCGTCCACGATCGTCTGCCGGGTCGCGCTTCGATAGAAGCGCGTCACCCCGATCTCGAGGCTCTGGGCGGCGGCGCTCGCGGCCGCGAGGACCGCCAGCACCGCCGCCACTGCGACTGCTCTTTGCTTCATCTACATCTCACGTGAGGCTGCTTACCACCCCACGGTGAAGGTCAGGAAGTTGGTCGAGCCCAGCGTGCCCAGGCTCTTCCACGCGTAGTCGAAGCCCAGGTGCGTCTGGCCGCGGGCGTATTCGATGCCGCCGCCCAGCGCCAGGCCGTCCGACGTGAACGAGCCGCTCGACTCCTTGGTCGGGATGCCGATCGTCAGGTCACTGGTCTGGTTGTCCGGCATCACGGTGTAGCTGCCCCGCGCCGCGACCGAGAAGCCGCGCTGGCCGATGTTCTGCATCGCCCACTCGAAGCCGGCGCCGGCGCCGGGTTTCGTGTTGTTCGGCTGCGTGAACTCCGACAGCACAGTCAGACGGTTCGAGCCCTGCGCCACGAGGTCGAGCGCCACGCCCACGCGGAACATCACCGGCAGGGTCCACGAGCCGGTCGACAGCTGGGCCGACTGCGGCTCCTGCGGAATGTCCACGGTGCCGAGCGGCGGCGTACGCGTCACGCCGACGATCAGGTCCTGACCCGTGTGCTGGAGGTTGGTCCCCAGGTTCTGAATCACGAACGACGCGCGAATCGGCCGCGCGCCCACGGAAGCGTGGAAGTTCGTGCCGAAGTCCACCGCCACGGCATTGGCTTTTGCCGTGCCGAGGCGGTCGTTGATGAACTTCAACGAGATGCCCGCGGAGAACCGGTCCGAGAAGTTCTGGGCGAGCGTGCCCGAGATGAACGTCTGGCGGACCGAGTACGTCCGCCCGTTGCCGTCCGGATCGTCGAGCGTGTAGATGGGCTGATCGCTGAAGCCGAACGAACCCAGCGAGATACCCACCGAGCGCACGCCGCCACCCAGCGGGAACGCGAGACCAGCCCACGCGTACTTGGTATCCGCCACGTACGAGCTGGAGGTGATCATCACGGTCGGCCGGGCGAGCTGCGCCAGGCCGGCGGCGTTGTAGTACATCGCCGTGGCATCGGTCGTGAGCGCCGAATATGCGCCGCCCAGCGCCGTGCCGCGGGCGCCGGCGCCGAGGAGCAAGAACTCTCCGGCGGCGCCGCCATACGCCGTGTTATCCTGCGTTCCGGTTTGCGCGAACGCGGGGGTCGCCAGCATCATCGCGACTGCCATCGCGCCCACGAACCGGCTGAGATATTTCGTCATGGTCAAGCTCCTCATGGCGCGAAGTTGACGACGGTGAACCGGCCGACCTTGGTCTGACCGTCCGGCGCCTCGACGTGATAGAAGTACACGCCCGACGCCACGAACTGGTTGTTACGGTTCCGGAGGTTCCAGGTCAGGAGGCCTCCGCCCGTCGGATCGTTGTGCGTCAGCACGTTCACGAGCACGCCACTGACCGAGTAGATCCGCACGACCGCCTGCGCCGGAAGGTTGACGAACTGCAGCACCTTCTGGTTGGCCGTGTTCTCGAGCGCGTTCGAGACGTAGTAGGGGTCCGGCAACGTATGGATTCGGCTCAGGTTTTCCGCCGTCGTCGTGGCCGGGCTGAACGTCGAGCCCGTGTATGCCACACGCACCCGCAGGCCCGGCACGTTCGGCGGCCGCGTGGACGATACGAACCCATAGGACCCTGACGAGCCCGTCACAGCGCCCGCGTAGGTGCGCAGGTGCCAGACCGTGCCCGCCGTGGGCAGCGCGGCCGTTTGCATCAGGAAGAAGTGGCCGGCCAGATAGAAGATGAAACCGTTCCCCGTGGCGGTATAACCCGCGGCGCCTACGCCGCCCGCCCCGTACGCCGACCCGACAGACCGGATCGCGATGGGACTCAGCGCGGCGGTGTTCTGCAGCACTGCGGCACTGGCGTCAGCCAGACCACCGCACAGGCCGGTGAACCCCGGCAGCGGAGCGACACATGCCACGTCGGCCCACGTCAGCAGGCCGTTCTTTCCGTCGCCTGTAGAAGCCTGCGGCGTGCTGGTGAACGAGGCCTGGTTCAGAATGCCCCATGTCGGACCAACGCGCGCGCTGAACGCCACAGGCACACCGTGCGTGTCGTCCCACACGGTGTCGATCGCGCCAGCCGCGCCCCAGACAACATGGAAGTCTGCGGCACGTGCCACGGTGCCCGTCGAAGTCTCCACGACACGCATCTGCGTGCTCGGCACCGTGTTGTACGCCTGGATGTTCGCAATCGTCACACCCGCAATCGTGCCGGCGCTCAGCGCGATATTCGGCACCGTCACGCTGTTGTTGCAGGCGCCCGTCGCGGGTGCGCATACGCCGCTATTCGGGTCCGCCGTGTTCTCATTGGCCGAACCGGTCCACCACCGCGGCCCGTTGAGGGCGTCCGAGCCCGCGGGACCCACCGGACTACCGTTCGCGTCGCCGCGACCGTGCCCCGTGAGTCGCCAGGTTCCCGGCGCACTCACCGTCGCCTGCCCGAACAACGAGAAGGATTGATTGCCGCCGAACCGCACCGACTTCGCGGAATCGACCGCCGTGGCTTCGAACGGCGCGGTATTCGTCGCGTCGCCGTCCGTGCCGTCGTATGCGAGCGGCACGGTGAATTGCACCGGCGCGCCGGCACCCTGTCCGGTCATGTAGAAAATGGCCGCGCGGTCGAGCCCGGGGGTTACGTCCGCCGCCCCAACGCCCGCCTGGATCGAGTCGATCTTGACGGTCAGGCTGCCGTTTCCGAGTAGCTGCGGGAGGAACGCGGCCAGGCCGACTTGAATGCCATCGGTCGGCGGCATCGGGCCGGAGAACTCTCCGGTCGTGGCGTTGATCGTCGGCACCGCCGCCGCCGCGTTGAGGACCGAACCGTTAGCAGCCAGCAGCTCCTGCGGCGACAACACGCCGGCCACCTCTTGTCCCGACGAAGCCCGCGGCGTCACGGTTTTCGTGATGCGCGTGGATTCGAGCGAGCTTGGTCCCGATTTGACCGAATTCACGTCGAACGCGGTAACGGAGTAATGGTACGTGAAACCGTTGCGCACGTTGTTGTCGGTAAACGCGAACGACACGCCGGTGTTGGTGAGCGCCGGGAAACCGCTCGCGCCACCCGTCACCGCAGTATCAGCGACGAGATTGATGACGTCGCCGCTCGCCAGCTGCACGCGGTCGCCCGCCTTGACCTGCACGATCGGGCCGGTGAGCTCGGTCGGGAAGCTCGTCGTTTTCACCCACGTGGTGTCAAATCCGGGCGGGAACGTCGGGCAGTCGGCCTGCAATCCGAGCTCGGGGGCACACTGCACCTTACCGTCCCCGTTCAGGTCACCGTAGGCGATGGCGCCCGTGAAATCGACGAACTGCGTGCCGGCGTAGTCGAACTGCGCCACGAGCTGGAGATCGCTCGAGGTCCGGCCGCGGTAGATCCGGTACCCTTCGACGTCGAACTTGCGGAAGTTCGGATCGTAGAGGGCGTTCTGCGTGCTATCGATGCGGATGACGACGCCAAGCGAGTCGCGTACCGTATCCTCGTTGAACGGCCGCGAGGCGATGTTGAAGTACAGATCGCCCGTGGTTTCCGTTTCGCTCTTCTGCCACACCACCGTGACGTTGTTGTCACCGGGCACGAGGAAGAACTGCGGCGAGGCGGGCGCGTTCGGCAGCAGGAACTTCGCGTCGAACACCGCCTGCGCCACGAGCGCCTTGTTGAGCAGCGAGCGCGGCGTCGTCTGGACCTCGTTCTGCTCGATGATGCCGTCGCTGTTGGCGTCGGACTGCCCCGCCCACCCGGCCACGCGGTCGATCGGGCGGAGGTGCGTCGCGGGATTGGCCGCGATCGAGTCACCCGTGAACGGCACGCCAGGCTTCGTATCACCACCCTGCACCACGCCCGGCGTCGCCACCGGTGCGGCGTTGATGTACGCCACGACGATCGTCTGCGACTGCCCCGGCGCGAGACTGAACGGGCCGGAGGCCTGATAGAAACGGGCATCGTCCTGGATCTGCGCCAGGTAGCACAACCGGCGGGCCCGCGCCGTCGCGGGATTGGTGAACGGACTGCAGGGATTGTCCGCGGCGCCGAGGTAGCCGGACAGGCGGCGATACAGCAGGTGGTCGCCGACCGCGTCGGGGAACTGGCTGCTATTGGTGGTCATCCCGAACAACGTCAGTCCCACCTGGTGCCCCGGCGTATCCTCGGGCGACTTCAGGTACTTCACGCCGATGAAGCCGGCGCCCGGGAAGAACGGCGGGCCGAAGATCGAGCTCGGGAACACCCAGCCGACTTCCGGCAGGAACGTACCCGAGTAGATGGAGCCGATGTTGAACGGCAGGAACGCGGTGCCGTAGTTCTGGTTGAACACGGCGACGTCGGCGTCCATACCGAACGCTGCGTACAAGCTCGTCAACGTGTAGCCCGAGTCGGGAATTTGAATGCCGAACTTGGTCTCGTTGAGATCCTGGAACCGCGCGCCGACGGCCGCGACCTCGTCCCGAATCGCCGGATCGAGGCCCGCGTATGCTGCGGCGTTGCGCGCGGTGATGTTATAGAAGGTGAACACGAAGTACAGGATGTCTTCGTTGCCCACCGGGAAGTTCCACGACATCGAGCGCTGGTCGACCATGATGCCCATCGGGTGCTCGCGGCCGCCGAGCTGCGTCGGGTTACCCTCCCAGTAGCGGACCCACGAGTCGCCGTCGGAGATCTTTTTCTGTCCGAGCAGCACCGGGTTGTACACGCTCGGGTCGCGCACCACGGCGCCGACGGGCCAGTTGTCCAGATCGGACGGATCCAACGAGTTGTAGATCTGGCCGAGCGCGTCGCCTGCGCCCTGGTCGCCGCGCGGATCGAAGAAGAACGCGCCGGCGGTATCGCCCGCCCACGCGAATCCCGAGATCGCCGGATTGACGACGCCGGCCAGCTGCAGGCCGGAGTTGAAGATGTATTGGTCGGGCGTGCCTTTGGGCCAGAACCCGCCGCCGCCCACCGGAGATCCGGAGAAGGCGACGCAGACCTGCCCGACGTTATCGACACCGCACTGAAGGCGGTTGGCCTGGAGCAGGAGGCCGGAGCTCGCGAAGAGATTCAGCGCGCGCCGTCCCGGCCGCGGCGCCGGCTTCGCGGCCGCCACGGTCGCGAGCCCGAAGGCTCCGATCGCTACCAGCGCGCCCGCCCGCACCAAGCGATTCCACACGGTTGAATGCATGATCACCCCTCAAAAAGTTCAGAGACTGACGGGCGGTGCCGGCAACATACCGGCACCGCCCGACACCACACTAGAATTTCAATTCGACGCCGAGGCGAATCTGACGCGGCGCCGCGAGGAAGATCCACGGGCCGTTGAACGAGTCGAAGAACGTGTTGAACGCACGCTCCTGCTCGTCCAGCGTGTACACGCCGTCGCCATTCCCGAACCGGGCTTCGGCGCGGCGCAGCGACACGCAGTTGATCTGGCTGCCCCAGGCGGCGCAGCTGCTCAGATCCACCGCCTTGGTCGCGTTGTCCAGCGCGCCGGCATCCGACGCCTCGCTCCACAGCAAGCCGTACTCGCCGCTCGCAACCGTGGGATCGGGGTCACCGATCGTCTTCTTCCGGAACTTCTCGTTCGTCACATCACCGGTCTCGGCGAACACGCCGAGCACGTTGCGGAAGTTGAGCAGGTTACGGACGTCCGCGTACAGCGTGGCGTCCATCCGGCCGAAGCGGACGCCCTTGTTGAGCCGCAGGTCCACGTTCTTGGTCCACGGCATCGCGAACGAGTTGAGGCGCTCGCCCGTCTGCGTCCGGCCGCCCAACCCGAAGCTCAGCCGCGGGGCTGTCTGGCCGTCGCCGTTGTTCACGAGCTGCGTGTACGGCAGCCCGCTCTGGACGCGGAACGTCGCGAAGACGCTGAGGTCGCGGAGAATGTTGCCCGCGGTCGTGCCTTTGCGATAGTCGCCGGGCAGCTGCAGCGCGACGGACCCGACCAGGGTGTGCGTCCGGTCGTCGTTGGTGCGCTGGGCGGCCTCAGGCGGCGGCGTCACGCCGGTCTGCGCGGACACCTGCCGGGCGAACGTATTCAGATACGAGAACGGATCCGAGCCCGTGTTCTTCGACACCTGGAAGGTGTAGGCCACGGAAGTGCTCAGGTTCGTCCCGATGCGCCAATCGAACTTCGTATCGACGCCGCGCGCGTTCCCGAAGTCCCGGTTCGTCAGGACGTTGATGCCCGTCAGCTTCGTGCTGTCCTTCGGATCGGGGAACGCCAGGATGCGGGCCGCGAAGTCGGAGACCTTGTCCTTGTTGTATGCCGCCACGTCCAGCACCAGGTCGTTGCTGAACGAGTGCCGCACGCCGAACTCGAACAAGATCGACTTGCCGAAATCGAGGTCCCGGCCCACGACGTCGTTCGTGTTCGTGAACGAGAGGTCGTTGTTGATGCCGGTCATGAGCGTCGTGAACTCCGGCGTCTGCACCTGGTGCGAGTAGCTCAGGCGGAAGCCGGTGTGCTCGGTGATCGGGAATGAAACTCCCAGCCGGGGCGAAATCGTGTGGTGCCCGACGGCCGGCGTGAAGGTGCGCGCCACCGAATTGGCGTACGCGGTGTCATTCGTCGCGCTGATCGGATTCCACAGCGCCGGACCGGCGGACGAGATGAACAGCGGCGTGTTCGGGAACAGCGCGTTGCTGTTGTAATAGTCCCAGCGCGCGCCGAGCTCGATCACAACGTCGCCGAGGTCGAGGCGGTCGGCCGCGAACACGCCGTACTGGACCGGATGCACCACGTAGGCGTCCATAAAGATTTGGCGCGCCTGGTTGCTGCTCCAGAACGACAGGTTCGTCTTCTTCGCGTCGCCGCCGAACTTGAAGCGGTGATAGCGATTCGCCTGCCAGTCGATCGTCACGCTACCCGTATAGCGGTCTTCGCCGAGCAGCGAGGCGCCCGTAGCGAATCCCTGGTCGGCCCACGATTGCGCCATGCCGTAGGGATTCGCGCGCGTCGCCTGGCCCACGGTCTGGATGTCGCCGTTCGCGAAGGCGTTGAACAGCGGCACACCGCGCGTGCCGGACTGCGTGCGCTGATCCCGGATGATCTGGTCGGTGATCGGGAACGGGAAGTTGTTGAAGCCCGCGAACTGCAGGGCGCCGAACTGCAGGCCGAGCGTCGGATCACGCGTATCCGCTTCGGACGTGGGGTCGAGCGGGCCGCTGATGGCACGGTCGCGCGCGTACGCCAGGTTCGCCTTGATCGCCAGCGAACGCTCGGCGCTGCGGCTCACCTGATGGTTGAGGTTCAAGATCGCCGAGCGTGTCCACGTGTGCACGCCGCGATAAATCGACGGATCGTTGAGGCTGGTGCCCGGCGTGAACCGCTGCTGGTCCCCGCTCGCGAGACCCGTGAGTGAGATGCTCGAGCCGGAGCCGTACGTGTACTGCAGCTTGCTGTCCAGCTGGATCGAGCTTGACCAGTCCATCGGACGACGAATGCCCTGGCAGGCGACGCCGTAGTTGCCTTGAATCGACTGGGCAACCGGCGTCGCGCTCGAGCCGAAGCTGCCGCACGTGCCGCTGTACTGCGCAAAGCGCGGCAGGGCGATGCTCGAGACGCTCCCGTCCGATTCCGTGGTCGGCACGATCGTGTCGATGCCTGCCCGCACGAACGTCGGCTGATTCTCCGCGCCGATGCCGCGCTGCTGCGACAGCTGCCCGAACAACACGGCCGAGCCGAAGAAGGTCAAATTCTTGACGCCAGGAATGGGGCCGCCCAGCGAGCCTTCGAAGCGGTTGACGCCGAGACTGTTGCTGAACGCTTGATCGGTCTCGTATGACGCGGTGCCGGCGAGTTTCTGTCCGCCGGCGCGCGTCGTATACGCGATGATGCCCGACTGCGCGTCGGAGAACTCGACGCCGATCGCGCCCGTCGTGACCGACGCTTCTTCGACCGCGTTGGTGCCGAGCGACACACGCGGCGCGCCGCTGTTGGTGCCGCGCATCGGTGCGCCGTCGATGTAGACGTTTGCTTCACCGGGCCGGCCGCCGCGGATCGATACGCCCGCGCCCGCGCCGGACTCGACGACGCCGGGCGTCAGCGACAGAATCGCGCGCACGTCGTCCACCGGCAGATTCTCGACCAGCTCGCCGGACACGATGCCCTTCGACGTCACCTGGTCGCGGGGCACGATGGGATTCGCGGCCGCGGTCACCGTGATGCCGGTCAGCACGACGGCCGACGATTGCATCTTGATGTTCTCAGTGATCGTCTGGCCGCCGAGCACGTGCACGCTCGTCACTTCCGATGGCGCGAAACCGATGAACTGCGCGCGCAGCGAGTACGTCCCGACGGGCACGTTGTTGACGAAGTAATAGCCTTTGTCGTTGGTGACTGCGCCAAACGACGTGCCGACGACGAACACCTGCGCGTTCGCGATCGGCGCGCCCGCCTGGTCCGACACCGTGCCTTCGATCTTTCCCGTCGTCTGTTGCGCCGCCAATGGAAGGGCGGCGAACACGACGAGAAGACCGAGGACAGTCTTCACACGATGCATCATGGATTCATCCTCCAATGCGTGAATGCGCGTGAACTTCCGGACAGAATTGTGACGTCGGACACGTCACCTCCCTTCGGTCTGGGCCCAAAAGACGGCATTAACCTGCTATCTCGGAAAAGCTGGACGGGCTTTGGACAACCGTCAAGACATTGCTACGTCAACGTCTAGCTTGGGTAACGTCGTTTGGGCGGCGGCGAAAATGGCCCGCCCCGAGCGACCCCGCAAGGGGACGCGTTCCTTAGACAAACAGGAGATCGTGCTGCGGCCGGGCGGGCGTGACCTCCGGACCCGCCTCAGCAACGAACACGTTGATCTCGCTTCGCATACCGAAGCGGCCCGGCAGGTACACCCCCGGCTCCACCGAAAACCCGACACCCGCGATCAACATTCGCTCGTCCGCCGTCTCGAAGTTGTCGAGATGAGGGCCGGAGCCGTGCAGATCGCGGTCGATCGAGTGTCCCGTGCGGTGCACGAAGTACTCGCCGAATCCGGCCGCCCGGATTACGCCGCGCGCGGCGTCGTCGAGCGCCGCGCCGGTGACTGCTTCCTTCTTCTTCCAGCGCTCAGCCAGCAATGCGACCGCGGCGTCGCGCGCGCCACGCACCGCGTCCCACACCTTCCGCACCTCGGCGCTCGGCTCGCGTCCGACGAACGCCATCCACGTCTGATCGGCGAACACCGTCCCGCGCGCGACGCCGGCCCAGAGATCGAGCAACAGCACGTCACCGGCGGCGAGACGACGATCCTCGCCCGGGCGCGGCTCATAATGCGGATTCGCCGCGTTCGCCTGAAAGCCAACGATGGGTGGATGATCAGTGACGAGACCCGCACGACCAAACGCGTCCATCACCCGCGACTGCACCAACGTTTCGCGCACTTCCGCGCCGCGCGCGAACTCCGCACCGGCCCAGGCCAGCGTCTCGCGCGCGATCTGCGCGATCGCTTCTGCCGCGCGCCGGTGTCCCGCAAGCTCTTCCGCCGACCACCGCGCCGCGAAGCGCGAGATCAACGGCCCCGACGACACCACGCGCGCGCCGAAACTTTCGATCAACTCGATGACGCCGTGGGGAACGCGATCCAGATACGGCACCGCGTCGCGCGGAGAAATCTCCATAGCCAACGTCTTCCCCGCAACCAGCGCGCGCAATTCATCGTGCAGCTCGCGCCACGCGGCATACTCGCGCACCGCGCCGGGGAATCCGTCGAACGCCGTCCGCTCGATCCGGTGCGCCAACGCGACCGGCGGTCCCTCGCGCGGCAACAGGACGAAGTAGCGGCGCGTCCCCATGCCGTGGATGCCGAGCACGCGCGACGCCGCCGGATTGTTGCCGTGGAAGTCGTAGAGCAGCCAGCCGTCGGCGCCGAGCGATGCCAACGCGTCTCGCAACGCGGGAAACTCGAAGCCCGTGAGCGGGGGAGTCGTCACTGGTGGCGGGGATCGGGAGCCGCGGCGCGCCACTCGCACGCCGCACCGCCGCGCGCGCGGCAATCGACGTGCACCATCGCCCCCTCATAGCCGACGAGCAGCCGCAGCAGCTCGACGAGCCCCGCGCTGTAGAAGCCGCACGCTGCGCCGTCCGGGGTCGCCTGAATCGCAATCGGATCGTTGACGCGCGCGACCGGCCGGCGCTGCTCGAACCCCAGCTCGGCGCCGAGGACGGCGCGCGCGGCGCGACGCGCCGCCACGCGGCCGAACAGCCGGACCACGCGCGACGTGCGCTTCACCGCGCGACGGGCGGCGCGACGGCCCGCATCGGCGAACACGAGATCGGCATCGGGACGCCGCCCCACCAGCCGCAGCAGCGCCTCGACGTGCGCCGGCTCGACGCGCGCGTCTTTCCGGACGAGCTGCTCGAACTCCGCGAGCTGCATGGCCACCGTGGGGGAGAGACCGAGACGCTTTACGAGGAGCTCGTCCGCAAATTCGGTGAGCCCATCTTCGACTGGGGTGTCGAGGTTCTTGACCGCCTCGAGGACGGCGAGCGGGACGATGCTGTGCACCACCAAGCGCGAAACGTAGCACGCGCTGCCCTATTGCGGAACTCGCGGCGCGGCACGAGCCTTCTGGAGGACACGTTATGGCACTCCCTCCCCCTCCTCCGCCCCCCAACCCGCCCCTCGACGACAAGCGCGCGAGCTTCGAGCGCGAGGCGCTCGTGCATCTCGACGTGCTGTACCGCGTCGCTCTGCGTCTCACCGCTAACCCGACGGACGCCGACGACCTGGTGCAGGAGACGATGCTGAAGGCCTACCGGGCGTGGGATCAGTACGAGCAGGGAACCAATGCGAAGGCGTGGCTGCTCACGATACTGCGGCACGCATTCATTAATGAATACCGCCGCAAGACCCGACACCCCGAAACCGTGGACATAGACGCCATCGAGCCGTATGCCGTCTTCCCCGAAGTGCAGGATGAGGATCCGCAGGGCGCGTTCTTCGATCGCATCGTTGACGACGAAGTCCTGCGCGCCATCGATCAGCTGCCTGAGGTCTTCCGGGAGACACTGGTGCTGAGCGACGTCGAAGGGATGTCGTACCAGGAGATCGCCGGCATCCTCGAGGTGCCGATCGGCACCGTGAAGTCGCGGCTGTTCCGCGCGCGCCAGCTGTTGCAGACCAAGCTCTACGATTACGCCGTCGAGATGGGATATATCAAAGGAAGTCCCGCATGAATTGCCGCGAGTGCGTCGAGCATCTGTACGAGTTTTTGGACCGCGAGCTGACGCCCCAGCTCGAGCGCGAGATCCGGGAGCACCTCGAGGATTGCCCGCCGTGCGAGGAGCAGTACGACTTCGAGGAGCTCTTCCTCAAGTTCCTGAAGGCGCGCTGCAAGACCCAAGGCGCGCCGCCCGAGCTGAAGAAGCGCGTGCTGCGCGAGCTGTTCGGCGAGTGAAGTGGTTGACGGGCCGGGGCGCCGGGGCGGCGCTGCTGGTCGGCGCGGCGACAATCTGGGGGTTCGGATGGCGAGGACTGGCGTTGCTCCTCGCCTTCTTCGTTTCTGCAAGTGCCCTGACCCGCGAAAAGAGCGGCAAGCAGCGTAACGTCCGACAAGTCATCGCCAACGGCGGCGTCGCCGCCCTCGCCGCGCTGGCCGGCAGATGGGCGTGGTTCGCCGGTGCGCTCGCCGCCGCGAATGCCGATACCTGGGCGACCGAGATCGGCGGGCGATCACCCGTGATGCCGAGGCTCATGACGACGGGAGCGCGCGTGCCCGCGGGCACCGACGGGGGTATGACGCTGCTCGGCACGCTCGGCGGCGTGGCGGGCGCCGGCGTCATTGCCGCGGCGTCATATGCGTTGGGACAGCACGCGTGGCTGGCGGTGACGACGGCAGGCGTCGCCGGCATGCTGCTCGACTCCCTGCTGGGCGCGACCGTGCAAGGAAAGGTGCGGTGGATGGACAACGACGCGGTAAACCTGGTGGCGACGCTGGCGGGAGCCGCCTGCGCGGGACTCCTGGCATGATTTGGGACGCGATCGTCGTCGGCGCCGGTCCCGCCGGATCCGCCACCGCCCGGCAGCTCGCGCGCGGCGGCGCCCGCGTGCTGCTGCTCGATCGCGCGCGCTTTCCGCGCGACAAGCCCTGCTCCGAGTACCTAAGCCCAGAATCCACGCGTGTGCTGGAGCGCCTCGGCCCCGACGTGCTGGCGGCCGTCGCCGCGGCGTCGCCCGGCCGGCTCACGGGCATGAAGGTCGTCGCGCCCAGCGGCAAGGCGGTCGTCGGCCGGTTCGAGACGTTCAGCTATGCGCTGCCGCGCACGCGCTTCGACGCGATCTTGCGTGACGCGGCTGAGGCCGCGGGGGCGGAGGTGCGGGAAGGTCTGAAAGTCGAAGAGCTGGTCTATGCGCATGGCGCAGTCGCTGGTGTCGTCGCGCGCGAAGCGGGAAGCGGGAGGCGGGAAGCGTTTCGCGCCCGCGTCGTGGTGGGCGCCGACGGACTGCGATCGATCGTCGCACGTCGGATCGGCAAAGTGCACCAGCTGGGCCCGCGGCGCATCGCGTTCACCGCGCACGTCGCGGACGCGGTCGACGTGCACGAGCTCGGCGAAATGCACGTCGGGCAATCGGGCTACGTCGGCCTTGGCCCGATCGGCGAGCGCGTGAGCACCGTAGCGTTGGTCGTGCCGTTGGCGGAGGCGCGACGCGGCGCGCGGTTTTTCGCGGAGCTCGACCGCTTTCCGAAGGTCGCCGGCCGGTTCGACGCGCGCCGGCTCGTCCGACCCGTACTGTCGACCGGTCCCTTCGCGCGGTGGTCGCGCCGGCCGGTGGCGAAAGGCGGCGGTGCACTGCTCGTCGGCGACGCGGCTGACTTCTTCGATCCGTTCACGGGACAGGGCATCTACAGCGCGCTACGCGGCGCGGAGCTCGCGGCCGGCGCGATTCTCGAACATCTGGCGAGCGGTCGGGGCCTCGAGCGCTACGCGCGCGCGCGCCGGCGCGAGTTCTTCGGCAAATGGGTCCTCGAGCGGATGATCGGCATCGCGGTCGGCTGGCCCGCGCTGATCGAGCGCGTCGTCTCGCGTCTCGCGCGACGGCCCGAGCTCGCCGATCTCCTGGTGCGCGCCACCGGCAACTGTCTCCCCGCGCGCGCGGCGCTCACGCCACGCGTGCTCGCGGGGTTGGTGCTATGACGAATCACGGCGTCGAAGCCGCGCTGTTCCGCCAGCTGCTCGGCCGCTTCGCGACCGGCGTCACGGTGATCACGTGCCGCACCGCGAAAGGCGATCCCGTCGGCATGACGGCGAACTCGCTCGCGTCGGTGTCGCTCGATCCGCCGCTCGTGCTCGTGTCGGTCGAGAAGGTGCACGAGATGCACGCGGCGCTCGAGCGGGCGACGCATTACGTGTTCAACGTCCTGTCGTCGGAGCAGGAAGCGCTGTCACGGCGCTTCGCCGGCGCCGAGCCGGAACGATTCAAGGGCGTGAGCTACCATGAGAACGATCGCGGCATCGCCGTGCTGGAAGGGTGCGTCGCGCACATCGAGTGCGAGAAGCACGTCGCCGTCCCCGGCGGCGACCACACCGTCTACATCGGCCTGGTCGTGGGTGGCGACGCCACCGACCGCCGCCCGCTCCTCTACTATAGAGGAGGATACGCAGGGCTCTCCCGCTGATGCGCACCGTCGATCGCATTCGTGTGCACGCGCCGTATTCCCGCGTCTTCGCCGCCGCGAGCGCGGTCGCGCGCTGGCCGTCCATTCTGCCGCACTACCGCTGGGTACGTCTCCTGGAAGGCGATCGACTCGTCGAGATGGCCGCGTGGCGACCGTTCGCCGGCGGCCTCATCAAATATCCGACGTGGTGGGTCTCCGAGATGACCGTCGATCGGCCCGCGGGCGAGATACGGTATACGCATGTCCGGGGTATCACGCGCGGGATGCAGGTGGTGTGGAAGTTGGTCGACGATGGTGGCAATGCTGGAGGAGAGGTCGAGGTCGAGATCGTCCACACGTGGACGGGGCCGAGGTGGCCGCTCATCGGCCGGCTCGCGGCGAATCTCGTGATCGGCCCGGTCTTCATCCACGGAATCGCATCACGCACGCTCGCCGGCATCAAGCGCGCCGCCGAGAGAAAGGATCACAGATGAGAGACTTTCGTCGGGTCGTGATTACGGGAGTGGGCGCGGTGACGCCGATCGGCACATCCGCGACGGGGCTGTGGAGTGGTCTCGAGGCGCGCGCGTCGGCGGTGCGGACCATCACGCGCTTCGATCCTGCGCCGTTTCGCAGCCGCATCGCCGCGGAGATCCCCGATTTTCGTCCCCACGACCATCTCGACGCCAAGCGGGCGAAGCGACTCGATCGCTTCTCGCAGCTCGCGGTCACGAGCGCGCGCTTCGCGCTCGCGGACGCGGAGATCGCGCCAACAAAGGAGGACCCGGACCGCGTCGGCGCGATGATGGGATCGGCGCTGGGGGGCGTCGCGTACGGCGAATCGCAGATTCCGTCGTTCCTCGCCGAGGGCCCGCGCGGGCTCGATCCGGCGCTGGCGCTGGCGGTATTCTGCGGCGCGGCGAGCTGCAACATCGCGATCGAATTCGGCTTCACCGGCCCCAACGTGACGAACGCGATGAGCTGTGCGTCGGGGACGATCGCCGTCGGAGAGGCGTTTCACGTCGTGCGCGACGGCCGGGCCGACGTGATGCTCGCCGGTGGCGCCGAGGCGCCGCTTTCGCCGATGACGTTCGCGGCGTTCAGCGTGATCCGCGCGATGAGCACACGCAACGAGGACCCCGGCCACGCGTCGCGGCCGTTCGACGCGACGCGCGACGGCTTCGTGATGGGAGAGGGCGCGGCGGTGCTGGTGCTCGAGGAGCGCGACCGGGCGATCGCGCGCGGCGCCAGGATCTACGCCGAGGTAGTCGGCCACGCGTATACCAACGACGCCTATCACATGACCGCGCCCCGGCCCGACGGCCGCCAGGCCGCCCGGGCGATCCAGCTGGCGCTCGCCGACGGCGACGTCACGCCGGCCGAAGTGGGCTACATCAACGCGCACGGCTCGTCCACGCCGCTGAACGACGCGACCGAGACGGCCGCCATCAAACAGGTCTTTGGCGACCACGCCTACCGCCTGACCGTCAGCGGGACCAAGAGCTACTACGGACATGCGCTCGGCGCGAGCGGCGCCATCGAGGCGGCGATCTGCGCGCTGGCGCTGTCGCACGGCTGGCTACCGCCCACCCTGAACCTCGAGCGGCCCGACCCCAAGTGCGATCTCGACTGCCTCCCCGGCTCGGGGGGCGGCCGCGCCGCGGCGCCGCGCGCCGTCGTTTCAAATTCGTTCGGGTTCGGAGGAATCAACGCCGCGCTGGTGTTGCGGCCGGACAGCAACGGCCGATAGATTGGCGCGGCTTTCACAACCAGAGGAAAAAGTGAATTCTCGGATTCTCCGGGCTCCCGTCGCGGAGTTCGTCGGGACGCTGCTCTTCGTCCTCGTCGGCGCGGGCAGCGCGGTCGCCAACGTGAACGGCGCCGGCGGCAGCCTCGGCATCGCCCTCGCGAACGGTCTGGGCCTCGCCCTCGCCGTCACGATCATGATGCCGATCTCGGGCGGCCACCTCAACCCGGCCGTGAGCGTCGCGCTGTGGGTCGGCAAGCAGATCGACGGCACCACCCTGTGGCGCTACATCGTGGCACAGCTCCTCGGCGCGATCACGGCGGCGTTGCTCATCAAGGGCCTGTTCCCCACGTCGATGGGCAAGATGACGTCGCTCGGCACACCGCAGATCTCGGGGGCGGTCGGATTCCTCGAAGCGATCCTGCTCGAAGCGCTGTTCACGTTCTTCCTGGTGAGCGCGGTGTACGGGACCTGCGTGAACCCCGCGAAAGAACGCGTGGGCGGATTCGCCATCGGCCTCGTCGTGGTCGTGTGCGCGTTGGGCGGCGGAGCGTTGACCGGCGCCGCGATGAACCCGGCGCGCGCGTTCGGTCCCGCACTCGTCTCCTGGGACTGGCACGGTCAGGCCGTGTACTGGATTGGTCCGCTGATCGGCGCATCGGTCGCCGCAGCGTTGTGGCGGTACGTGTTGCTGCCGAGAGACGCGGCGGATCTGACCTAGCGTCTTAGAGTGCTTCAGCGAGGGTCGGCGCGAAATATGTGAGGATGATATCCGCGCCGGCCCTGCGAATCGCCGTCACAGACTCCCACATCGCCCGTTCCTCGTCCAGCATGCCGCGCTCCGCGGCGGCTTTGATCATCGCGTACTCGCCGCTCACCTGATAGGCGCCGAGTGGCCCGCCGAAGCGCTCCTTGGCGCGCCGGATCAGATCGAGACACGGACCCGCCGGCTTCACCATCACGATGTCGGCGCCTTCATCCAGGTCGAGCTGGATTTCTCGCATCGCTTCGTCGCCGTTTGCGACCGCCATCTGATACGACTGGCGGTCGCCGAACTGCGGCGTCGAGCCGGCGGCCTCGCGGAACGGGCCGTAGAACGCGGACGCGAACTTCGCGGCGTACGACATGATCGGCACGTGCGAGTAGCCGGCGGCATCGAGCGCTTTGCGAATTCCCGCGACGCGGCCGTCCATCATGTCGCTCGGTGCGACGATGTCGACGCCGGCGCGCGCTTGAACCACCGCGATCTTGCCGAGCAGGTAGACCGACGAATCGTTGTCGACGTCACCATCGCGAATGACGCCGCAATGCCCGTGATCGGTGTACTCGCACATACACACGTCGCCGACGACGAGTAGGCTCGGGACCGCTTTCTTCACCGCGCGAATCGCCTGCTGCACGATGCCTTGCTCGTCGTGCGCTTCAGAGCCGGTCGCATCCTTCGACGCGGGGATTCCGAACAGGATGATTCCGCCCAGCTCGAGCGAGGCGGCGCGCTCGGCGTCTTTCACCAGCTCGTCCACCGAGAGCTGCGACACGCCAGGCAAGGCGGCGATAGGGCGGCGCACGCCTTCGCCGTGCACGACGAACAGCGGCCAGATCAGCTGGGAAGGCGCGATGTGCGTCTCCTGCACCAGCCGGCGAAGCGCCGGCGTGCGCCGGAGGCGCCGCATGCGACGAATCGGAAATTGAGCGCTCATCGGGCGAGTAAGGTCGCCGCGCCCTCACCTTCGAGCAAGCGCGCGACGGCTTCTCCAGCCGCCTCGGGCTTTGATGGATCGAGATCGGCCGAGGCAGTGAGTTGCACGCATCCGTTTGTTTCGGTAACCCGCCCGTACAAGCGCATCCCGCTTCCCGCTTCCCCCTTCCCGACCCACGCGGCGACCGGCGCCTGACACCCGCCACCCAGCGCCGCCAGCAAGGCGCGCTCGGCGCGAACCGCCGCCGCACTCGCGGCGTCGTGCAGCGGCTCGAGCGCTGTGCGCGTGGCGTGGTCGTCCGCGCGCAGCTCGATGCCGAGCGCGCCCTGCCCCGGCGCCGGCATCACGTCGAGCGGATCGATGACCGTTCCCTTGTCACCCAGTCCCAGACGCTCGAGTCCGGCGATCGCTAGCAACGCAGCGTCGAGGTCGTCGCGGCTCTCCACCTTCCGCACGCGCGTCGGGACGTTCCCGCGGAGCGGCACCACCGACAGATCGGGCCGGAGAAACCGCACCTGCGCGATGCGCCGCAGACTCGACGTGCCCACCCGGGTGCCCGCCGGTAAGTCGCGCAGCGACGTCCCCCCCTCATTGACCAGTGCTTCGCGCGGATCGTGACGGGCCGGGATCGCGCCGAGCGCGAGGCCGGGCGGCAGCTTGGTCGGCAGATCCTTGAGCGAATGCACCGCGACGTCGATCCTGCCGTCGAGCAGTGCCTCTTCGATTTCCTTGGTGAAGAAGCCCGTGCCCTCGAGCTCATGGAGCGGCCGGTCGACCTCCGCGTCGCCCCGCGTCTTGATCACGACGATCTCGGCGCGGCTGCCGTTCGCCGCGAGGCGGTCACGGATCCACTCCGCCTGCCAGCGCGCCAGCTGGCTGCCGCGCGTGCCGATCTTCACGCGAACCGCCGCGCAAGCGTTTCGACGAGCCCCGGCACGGTGTGCGGCTCCGCCTCGATCACGTCGCGCAGGCCGAGCTCGCGCGCCGTGCCCGCGGTGACCGGACCGATCGTTGCCGTCACGAACCGTCCCGAGGTCGCGGCGGGTCGGCCGACCAGATCGACGAACGAACGCACCGTCGACGACGACGTAAACGTCACGGCGTCGATGCGCCCGCGCGTGATCTCCGCCGCGAGCGGTGTCAGGTCGGCCTGCACGGGCACGGTGCGATAGACCGCGATCGTCTCGACCGTCGCGCCATGCGCGCGCAAACCCGCAGCGAGCACTTCACGCGCGTCCTCGGCGCTCGGGATGAGCACGCGCGATCCCACCAGCGAGCCTCCGCTGGCCGCGATCAACGCCTCGGCGAGCGACTCCGCGACGAATTCGGGCGGGACCAGGGCGGGGACGACTCCGCGCACGCTGAGCGCTTCGGCGGTCGCGGTCCCGATGGCGGCGACCGCGGTCGTCGCAAAGACGCGGGGCGTCAGTCCCCACGCCACGAGACGGTCGAACACCACCTGCACGGCATTTTGACTCGTGAAGACCACCCAACGGTAGGCGGAGAGGCCGGTGAGCGCGGCACGAAGCGCGCCCAGATGCTCGAGCGGCTGAATGCGGATGACGGGCGCGACCACGGCGACGGCGCCGCGATCCTCCAGCGCCCGCACCAGATCGCCGGCCTGTTCGCGCGCGCGCGTGACCACGATGCGGCGCCCCTGCAAGGATCCTCCCATGCGCCGTTGCAATCTCACCGTGGCCCTACTCATTATCAAGCAATGCTCCGAAACATGCGCGCCTCGTTCGCACGGTACTGTGCCCGCCGCGCGGCTGCCTGCCAGCGTGAGGCCCCGCGCCGCGCCCTCGCCTGGCTCAAGCTCGGCTGCCGCTTCGCGCCCAGCTTCGCCGACACGTATCCGGCGCTCGTGCATCTCTCGCGCGCGCTCGACGATCGCTGGGGCGCCGTGGAAGCGGCGCGTGAAGCCAGCATCCGATTCCCCGACCACGCCGACGCGTGGATGCTGCTCGGCGAGGCGTTGCAGATGGTGTTTCGCCAGGAAGAAGCGCTCGGCGCGTTCGAGCAGGCGCTCGCGCTCGAGGAGCGGGCCGACGCGGCGATGGCGGCGGGCACGCTCTATCAACGCATGGGCCGGTTCCCCGAAGCCGCGGCGCGATTCGCGCGCGCGTACGCCGCGGGCGGCGGCGCAACGGCGCTGTATCACAATGCGCAGGCGTTATACGACGCCGGCGACCACAGCGCGGCGGATGAGGCGCTGAATCTCTGGGCGACCGTAGAGCCGGACGGACACGCGCGCCTGTCCGAAGCGCGCGCGGAGCTGCGCGCGAAGGCTGCGGCGCGGCCCGACTAGAGCTTCCGGGTGCGCCAGTACAGCGAGACCGCGTAGGTCACCAGCACCACCGCGGCGATCACATAGGCGGCGATCATGTAGCCGCCGTTTTCCGGCGTCGCCTGCATCATCTGTCCCCCGTCCCTCGTCCCACGTCCCCGATCACCTCGACCTGTTCGCGCAGATAGGAGAGCGCATAGCGCTGCGTGACGAACCCGACGTAGAGGAGCGTGAACACGCCCACCGACAGCAGCCACGTGACGAGCATGCTGCCCGGCAGCGACGGCGTGCTCGGCTTCAGCACGATCGGCATGGGGTGGAGCGTACGGAACATGTACACGCTGAAGTGGATGAACGGCACCAGCACCATACCGCAGATCCCGAGCACCGCGGCGAAGCGGGCGCGCGCACCCGGCTCGGCGATCGCGCCGCGCAGCAGCTGATAACCGACATATAAGAGAAAGAGGAAGAGCGTCAGCGTCAGACGGGCGTCCCACGTCCACCAGGTACCCCAGATGGGCTTCCCCCAGATCGGGCCGGTCGTGAGCACGATTGCCGCAAACACGCTGCCGACTTCCGCCGAGGCTTCGGCGAAGCGGTCGAGGCGCGGATCCTTGAGGAATAAGTAGAAGACGCTGGCGAGGCCGACGAAGATCATCGCCGATTCCGCCCAAATGGCGGCCGGGACGTGCACATAGAAGATCTTTTGCGCGAGACCCTGTAGCCGCTCGACGGGCGTGAAGACCAGCGCCCGGATGTATACGCCGGCGAGGAGCAGCAGGCCGATCGCGGTGATCCACCGGCCGACGCGCAGCATTCTCATTCGTTCACCGTTGCGGGAAAGAGCAGGAGCGCGAGGAAGACGAACACGATGTCATAGGCGGCCAACATCTTAAGCCACCCGGTGATCTCGCTCAAGGGACGGCCGCCGAGCAAGCGCGACGTCGCCAGCGCCGCCCACCAGAGCGGCGGCACCATGAACGGCATGAGGAGCACCGCGAGCAGCAGCTCCGCGACGCGCGTCCGCACCGTCATCGCGCTGAACAGCGTGCCGACGGATACGAAGCCGACGGTGGCAAGCGCGATGATACCCGCGAGCGGCCCGGCGTACGGCAGGATCGGCACGTTGAAGAACAGCGCGAGCAGCGGCACGCCCAGCAGCTCGATCAGTCCCACAAAGAGCAGATTGGCGACCAGCTTGCCGAGATAGATGGCGCCGCGGCCGACCGGCGCGAGCAACAACCCATCGAGCGCCTGATTCTCGAGTTCGAGTTGAAACGCGCGGTTCAGTGCGAGCGTCGCCGCGAACGCCAGCGTCACCCACAGCACGCTGGGCGCGAGGTCGATCGACGACACGGCGGTCGGATCGCGCGAGAAGTTGAACACGAGCAGCACGAGAATCACGAATGCCACGGCCGACACGATCGCCGTGCGGGAGCGGTACTCGACGAGCAGATCCTTGCGCGCCACCACCCAGGCGTGGCGCAGCTCGTCACGCAATGGCATGGCGATAATCCTCCGCGACCTCGCGCGCGCCCCGGCCCGCGCGGGGCGCAAAATGCACAAACCGGCCGCCGCGCATGAACGCGACGTCGGTGGCGAGCTCGGTTCCCTCTTCCACGTTGTGCGTGACCAGGACCGTCGCACGGCCCGCCGCCGTGTGCTGCGCGAGCAACCGGCCGAACGCTTCGGCGGCGGTGCGATCGAGCCCGGTGAACGGCTCGTCGAGGAGCAGCACCTGCGGATCGTGCACGAGCGCACGCGCGATCGCGGCGCGCTGCACGAGGCCGCGCGACAGCGCGCGCACGGGACGGTCCGCATGATCGGTGAGGCCGAGGCGCGCCAGCAGATCGGTAGGGGGAGAGACGTCGTACAGCGACGCCCAGAACGCGAGGTTCTCGCGCACCGTCAGCTGGCCGTAGAGCTGCGCCTGGTGCCCGATCCAGCCGATCGCGCGGCGTCCGCCGTCGACCTGCGCACGGCCGCGCTGCGGCGTGACGAGTCCGGCGAGCACCTTGAGCAGCGTGGTCTTGCCCGCGCCGTTCGGGCCGAAGATCGCGAGTGTCTGGCCGGCATCCACTCGAAAGGAGACATCGTCGAGGGCCCGGACCGCGCCGAAGCTGTGCCCGAGCCGGTCAGCCAGCAGCATCGATCGCGGCCGCGAGCTCGCTCAGGTCGTACGGTTTGACGAGATACCGGCTGTGCCCCAGGTCGAGCACGTTCATCAGCGGCTCCATGCTGACGTACGCCGTCGTCACCACGACGGGCAGCGTCGGCCGAGTCTCGCGAATGCGCTGCAGGAGCTCGATACCGTCGGTATCGGGCAGCCGCATGTCGAGGACGAGCACGTCAGGATCGAACTCGCTGAGCTGCCGCAGCGCCTCCGCGCCGTTCGGCGCGTAGGCCATCGCGTATTTGCCTTCGAAGAACCGCTCGTAGGAGTACTGGAGAGCCTGTTCGTCCTCGACGAAGAGGACCTTGCGACGCGCGGCGGGTTTAGAAGAAGACGGCCCCGACATGGGGGCCAATATACGTCAGGAGACCCCCGTCTCCAGTTCGAACAGGTCGTCCAATTTCGTGAGCACCAGCAGAAACCGCAGCTCCTCGTTCGCCCCGCGCAGGCACACGGTCTGGCGTCGCTCGGCGGCCTTGCGCTGGATCAGCATCAGCGCGCCGAGTCCCGCGCTGTCGACCGAGCGCGTGCCCGACAGGTCGATCACGAGACGGCCCGCGCCCTCGGCGAGCAGGTCGAGAATCTCGCCGGCGGCGCGACGAAACCCCGTGCGCGACTCGAGGTCGAGCCGCTCGGGTGCCGCGATCGTCTTCTCCATCGGGCGCGTGGACATCAGTATGTTCTCCGCCGGGCCAAGTGACATAAATCCTCCGGCGCTTGCTTATGCGACTCCAATGCCATGTGTTCTAACACGTGCTGCAGCAAGCGGTTGTCCGGAACAGGTGAGCCTGCTCACTCCCGTCCGTTGCCGCATAGCGAGCGGCGGGGTGCAACTTGCTAGAGTCACCCTCTTCCTTAATATCCCGACCCATGGCGACTGACCGCATTGAAACCCTGCTCGATGAGCAGCGGCGCTTCCCTCCCCCCGACGGCTTCACGGCACATGCACATGTCCACGACTCCACACCCTACGACCGCGCCCGGCGGGACCCGGAAGGTTACTGGGCGGACTGGGCGAAGCAACTGGAGTGGAGCCAGCCCTGGACCCAGGTCCTCGATTGGAAGCCCCCGAAAGCAAAATGGTTCCTGGGCGGCAAGATCAACGCGTCGGTCAACTGCCTCGATCGCCATGTGCGTGCCGGCCGCGGCGGGCGCGTCGCGCTGATCTGGGAAGGCGAGCCGCCTGGGGAAGTGAGACGTATCACCTACGGAGAGTTGCACGCCGACGTCAACAAGTTCGCAAACGTGCTCAAGAGCCTCGGCGTGAAGCGTGGCGATCGCGTCGCCATCTATCTGCCGATGGTCCCCGAAGTCGCCGTCGCGATGCTCGCCTGCGCGCGCATCGGCGCGGTCCACACCGTCGTGTTCGGCGGCTTCTCGGCGGAGTCGCTGCGCGACCGCATCAACGACGCCGGCGCCAAAGTCTTGATCACCGCCGACGGCGGTTACCGCCGCGGGGCGATCGTCCCGCTGAAGCAGAACGCCGACGACGCCCTCGCCGCCACACCGAGCATCGAGCGCGTCATCGTGCTGCGGCGCACCGGACAGACCGTGACGTTCAAGACCGGCCGCGATCTCTGGTGGTCGGAGCTGATGGCCAAAGCGGCGCGGGACTGCCCGCCCGAAGCGATGGATGCCGAGGATCCGCTTTACATCCTGTACACGTCCGGCACGACGGGAAAGCCGAAAGGGATTCTGCATACGACCGGCGGCTATCTGACACACGTGTACGCGACGACGAAATGGGTATTCGATCTCACGGATGCAGACGTGTTCTGGTGCACCGCGGACGTCGGTTGGGTGACGGGACACTCATACGTCGTTTACGGACCGCTCGCGCTCGGTGTCACGGAAGTGATGTACGAAGGCGCGCCCGATCATCCCGCCAAGGATCGGTTCTGGGAGATCTGCGCGAAGCACGGCGTCACCGTGTTCTACACGGCGCCGACGGCGATCCGCGCGTTCATGAAATGGGGCACCGCGCTCCCGGCGCGCCACAACCTCTCGAAGCTGCGCTTGCTCGGCTCCGTGGGTGAGCCGATCAATCCCGAAGCCTGGATGTGGTATCAGGAGCATATCGGCGGCAGACGTTGCCCCATCGTGGACACCTGGTGGCAGACGGAGACCGGCGGGATCATGATCACGCCGCTGCCGGGCGTGACCGCCACGAAGCCCGGTTCGGCCACCGTTCCCTTCCCCGGCGTCGAAGCGCAGCTGCTCGACGGCGAAGGAAAGGAAGTGAAGGTCGGGGGCGGTTATCTCGCGATCCCGAAGCCCTGGCCCGGCATGGCACGGACGATCTGGGGAGACGACGAGCGCTACCGGCAGGTCTACTGGAGCAAATGGAAAAACATCTACTTCCCCGGCGACGGCGCCAAGCGCGATGACGACGGCTACTTCTGGATTCTCGGTCGCGTCGACGACGTGCTGAACGTCGCGGGGCACCGCATCGGCACGATGGAAGTGGAAAGCGCGTTGGTGGACCATGCGGCCGTGGCGGAAGCGGCGGTGGTGGGACGCGCCCACGACTTGAAAGGCCAGGCGCTCGCCGCGTTCGTGACGTTGAAGGAAGGACGCCAGGGCACGGACGCACTCCGCGAGGAGCTCAAGAATCACGTGTCGAAAAAGATCGGCGCGCTCGCCAAACCCGACGACATTCTGTTCTCGGCGGATTTGCCGAAGACGCGCAGCGGGAAGATCATGCGTCGCCTGCTGAAAGACATCGCCGAAGGCCGCGCCCTCGGCGACACGACTACGCTTGCGGATCCTGCCGTGGTGGCGAAGCTGCGCGATCAGTACGAAGCGCAAGAAACGTGAGCACCCAGATCGCCGTGATGATCGTGGCACTGGTCACGCACCAGCGGCAGATCGCGTGAATGAGGAATAGCTCGGCGTAGGTCAGGTACAGCGTGAACAGCAGGCCGAGACTTGCCATCGCGAACAGCATGCTGCTCCAGCCGCGACGGCCGAGTGCCGCGGGTCGCATCGCCACGATCGCCACGACGAACAGGGCGCCGTATCCCACCACGCCGTAGAACGCGACCGGGAATCCGAGAAACACGGCCCACGGGCTGGTCTGCACCGTTTCGCACGCACCTGTGCCGCATTTGAGCGGCCCGCCGACGCCGAGCGCGTGCAGCCAGAGATACAATGCCACGAAGAACCCGACGAGCGCGAGGACCGCGATCGTCTGTCGCTGGCGCAGCGCCGTCAATGGACGAAGTGGTCCTTCTCTTCGTGCTCGTGGCCGGCCGAGACGTGCGGCTTGGGGGGCGAATGGGCGATGATGCTGTCGGCGATTTGCTTGAAGACGTCGGAAGTCGCGCGCGGGCCGTCGAACTTCTTGCCGTTGATGAAGAACGTGGGCGTGCCGTCCACCAGCTTGTTTTCGCCCTCCTGGCGACTGAACTCGATGCGCGCCGCATAGCGGCCCGATTCCATGCACGCGTTGTACTTGTTCACGTCGAGCCCAGCGTCATGCGCGAACTGCTGAAACAGACTGTTGGGATCCTTGCCGGTCTGCGCCCATTGATGGTGATAGAACAGCTGGTCGTGCATGTCCCAGAACTTGCCTTGCTCCCCGGCGCACTGCGCCGCGTGCGCCGCGAAGCGGCTGTACTTATGGACCGGCAGGGGATAGTCGCGGTAGCGCCACTGGACCTTGCCGGTCTGAATCAGCTGGTCGCGAATCGTGGGCATCTGGACCGTCGCGAAATTCGCGCAGAACGGGCACTCGAAGTCCGAGTACTCCGTGATCTCGACGCGCGCGTCGGAGCTGCCGAGCGTGTAGCCGCGGAACCCGTCGTCCACGACCGCGGGCGGCGGGCCGGCCGCCGCCGCAGGTGCGCCGCCGCCGGTCTTGAGCAGCGCGAATACGGCGACACCCAACACGACGGCTAATACCGCCAACACGACGTAGAATCGATTCATCCTTGAGTGTCCCCTCGCCAGGGCTCATCGTCGTCCGGATCGCGGCGGAGCGCCTCCTCGACGATCCGGCGGCTCTCGGCGATTTCCGGTGTGTCGTAGGTGCTACGCACCTCGTAATGAAACAGCTCGCTACGCGCGTTGCCGAGGAGCTTCTGCAAGTCGGGGGCGGCGTCCAGCAATCGACCCGTCCGGTCCAGCTCCTGTATCCGCTCCGCGAGGGCCCGCAGCAGCGCCACCAGCCGCTCCGCGCGCTCCGGCCCATAGATCTCGTCGCTCATCTTCATCCTCCCGCATGCGAGGAACCCGCGTCCCCGCCGTGGCATTATACCACCTAACTCGTTATCTTGCGGCGCGTTTTTGACGAGGTCCTAACCGAAAGGAAAGACCGTGCATGGCCAAAAAGCGTAGTGAGCCCCGAAAGACCGCGGTCCCCACGAGCTTCGAGCAGGCGCGCGACGAGCTGTTCTCGCACATCCTCCGCTGCGGTGTCCTGGAAGCCACCCCGGAGCATCAGAAGGAATGGTTCGACGATACGCTGCTGTACCTGGCCGATCGCTATACCGACCTGACTGAAGGCGAGTTGAGCGAGCTGCGCGTGCTGGGCGAGCGGTATTGCCGCCCCGTCGTGGCCCGCAATACTCCCGTCGGCGCGAACGCGTAGTCCAGACGCGACCGAGACGCCAAGTACAAGACGCCAAGACCTCTTGGCGTCTTTCTTTTTCTAGCCGCGCCACCACGCAGGATACGAACGCAGTCGCCATCCCGCCGCGGCTCTGACGCCGCCGGCGAATCCCAGCTCGACATACCAGCCGCGCCGTCGCCCCGGCTTTCCTTCGACCCCCAGCAGCAACGCGAGGTAACCCCGACCCGGCGTGCGCTCGCGCGCCGCGACCACCGCGCCGACGCCGCCGTAGATCCCGACGCCTGTCCGCGACAGCGAGTTGACGAGCATTTGCACCGTCGCCTGCGCGCGAGCGGCCCCGCGCCCCGCCTCCGTTCCGCCGGCCGCGGTGAACGCCAATCGCATGTCGGCGCTCGGCCTGCGGCCGAAGGTCAACTCGGCGCCGCTGAACGTGCGGCGCGCGCTCGCGCTGGCGACGCCGACGCTCAACTCGGAGGTCGTGAGCTGCTGGGATTGCAACGCGAGGACCGGCAGGAGCAACAACAGGCTAGACAATGGCGACGTCGTAGGTGACCGGAATGTCGGGAGCCAGCGAGGCGATCACGGAGCAGTACTTCTCGAGCGACAGGCCGATCGCACGTCGCACTTTGGTGTCGTCGGCGCCGGCGCCGCGCACTGTGACGTGGAGCGCGATCGCGGTATAGCGCCGCGGCGCCTCTTCACGGCGCGTACCGCTGATCGCGATGTCGAGTTGTTCGAGTTGGACGCGCTGCTTTTCGAGAATGATCACGATGTCCGACGCCGTGCAGGTCGCGGCCGCGACGAGCAGCAGCTCGACGGGCGAGGTGGCCGCTTTGGAATTGCCGTCGACGAGAATCGGCGGGCGCCCCACCCCCTCGCCCTCGAACTCCAGGCCGCGCAGCCAGCGCACCGTCACTTCCGCCGTGCGCGCCACGTCAGTTGCCGCGCCGCGTCGTGAGCCCGATGAAGAGGCGGTGGTGGCGAAACGCATCCATGCCGTGGTACTCGACGAGCCAGTTGAACGTCGAGCGATAGTGCAGCTCGAACCCGAATACCGCGTTGAGCCAGATACCGGGACAGTTCGGATCGGCGCTGCAGTTCTCGCGCCCCGCCACGCCCACGCCGCCGCCGATGTACGGCGTCGCGACCTCATCGTCGTCGGTGAACCGCCACAGCACTTCCATGTTGCCGACGTATGTGTTCGGTCCGTTGAAGACGCCGATTTCGGCCGACGGGCGGAGCCGGATGCGGTTGGTGAACAGGTCGCCGACGTCGAGGGTCGCACCAAGCACCAGCTGCCCGGAGTGACGGAGATCGACGCCCCCGCGCACCCCGAATCCGAACAGACCCAAGCGCGTGCCGCCGTGGGTCGAGCTCTTCGGCGGTTGAAACTGTTGCGCGGCGAGCGCGGTGCCGATACAGAGCATCAGAGCCGACCCCGCGAAAGCTTTCATGCCTGTTCCGCTCTCCGTGTGGTGCTACCGCGCGCCGCCGTCCGTCCGTAATCCCAGATAGCGTACACCGCAATCGCCGCGGTCGCCCAGGCCAAGTGGCGGTCGTACGTCCATTCGGTGATGGCGGCGACGAGCGTGAGCAGTTGCGCGATCGTCACCGCCTTGCCGCCGGCGCGCGCCGGCAGCGCCACCGGCCGGCGCAGCACCGCCGTGGCCACGAAGCCCAGCACCGCGAGGATGTCGCGGAGCAGCACACCGATGACCTCGTACCACGCGAGCATGCCGCGCCGCGCAACGGTGATGAATGCGACCGCCATGAAGATCTTGTCCGCGATCGGATCGAGCACCGCGCCGGCGCGCGAGCCGCCGTAGCGCCGCGCCAGCATGCCGTCCGTGACGTCGCTGATGGCCGCTGCGGCGACTATCGCGAGCTGCCCCACGGGTGCGCGCACCAGCGGAAACAGCGCGGCGAGCGGCACTCGCACCATTGTGAAGACATCGGCTACCGAAAACGCGCGTTTCACCCTACCTTAGCCTCCGTGGATCTCAAACTGCTGAAGCAGGCGGCCATCTTCCAGGATCTGGATGACGGCGAGCTGGCGCGAGTCGCGGAAGTCTGCCGCGAGCAGAAGTTCACGGTCGGCCAGTACGTCTTTAAAGAAGGCGAGCCCGGCAACCGGCTGTTTCTCATCTCGGACGGCGAGGTCCGCATCTCGCGCACGATCCCCGGCTCGGGTGAGGAAGCGCTCGCGGTGCTCAAACCCGGCGCGTGCTTCGGCGAGATGTCGATCTTCGACCGCTCCGAGCGCTCGACCGACGCGATCGCCAACACCGGCTGCACCCTCATCACCATTTCCCGTTCCGACTTCGAGCTGCTGCTCGACTTCAACCGCGACGTCGCCTACAAGGTTCTCTGGTCGGTCGTGCGGCTTCTGTCCGCCCGGCTGCGCGTGACGAACGACAATCTGCGGTCGTTCCTCGCGATGTCCATGTTCTGACGGAGACTCCGTGAACGCATTGACGCCGTATGCGGCTTTCTTCATGCGCCTGGCGGTGGGCGGCGTGTTCCTGAGTATGGGGATCGACAGAATCCATGCCGGCCTTCCCACGTTTTCGTTCGGAACGCTCCTCATCCTCGTGGTGATCGCCATCGAGACCATCGGCGCCGTGTGCGTGCTCCTGGGGATCTGGACGCGCCTGTGGGCGACGGCGATGGCCGTCTTCATGGCCTTCACCATCATCGCGCGACGGCTGCCGCATCACGCCAACATCGAGCTCGAGTGTCTGTTGCTGGCGGGGGCCGTCACCCTGATGGCGCTGGGCGACGGCCCCCTGTCGATCGGGATCCGCTTTAAGAAAACGGCTTAGTGCAGAATTCTTAGAATCCCGGCATCCGCGCCGGCGCGCAGGAAGCTCTCCGGATCGGTCACGGGAATCGCGACGCCCGTCTGTTTGCGCCAGCGCTTGGCGCTCGCTTCCATGTATTCCTCGAGCGAGCCGCCCGCCCACTCGATCGCGTCGTCCTTCATCTGCCGGACGATCTCCTCCCACGTGCCGACGTATGTCGCCCCCTGCGCGGTGCTGACGCGATGGACTTCGCCCGCTCCCGTCGCACCGCGATTCTTCATGCCCTGGAGCTCGGTGAGCAGCGTGCCGAACAACTCGAGCTGCCGCGGATCGCGCATCTGACCGTCGGGCCGCATCGCTTCGATTTCGGAAAGCAAGAGGTCCTCCGGGGCCGCCTCGCCCGCCAGCTCGTTGAGCCGCTCGTTCCACGGCACCAGCTCGGGATCGTCGTCGAGCAACCGGTAGACGCTCTTCTTCAGCTCGACGAGGCGCCAGATCGCCAGCGCGTCATAATGCTCTTCCGGACCGGTGCGCTCGAGGTGGAACAGGGCGGCCTCGTACTCGCCGCGGTCGTACAGCAGGTTGGCGAGATAGATGCGCGCCTCGCCGAGACTCGGATCGAGCTCGAGCGCGCGGCGCAGCCAATGGAGGCTGCCGCCTTCGTCGGCGAGCCGGTGCGCCGCATAGCCGACGCACGCCGCCGCGTCGGCGGAATCGGGATGTGCGTGCAGCGCGCCCTCGAAAAAGCGCCGCGCATGATCGAGGACCGCTTCCCGAAACAGGGCGCGGCCGATCTGGAGCATGAGATCGTGATCGTCCTGAAAGCCGAGCGCCAGCACGCGATCGAAGCACGCCAGCGCACCGGCGCGATCGCCGAACTTGAGCAGCACTTCGCCCAAACCGGCGAGCGTGTCCTCGTGATCGGGATCGAGACCACGCGCTTCCTCGAACGAGCGACGCGCCCACGCGAACTCCTCGCGCGCGAGCCGCGCGTATCCCATCCCGACGTGCAGCTCTACGGCATGGGGATAGAGTCCCAGGCCTTCGCGCAGCACGTCGATGGCCTCGTCGTATTGTCCTTCGTTGTAGAGCTGATGAGCACGTTCGTCATATTCGTCGGAACTGAGGAACGGATCCGACATCGAACGGGTCCTCCCGGGAAGGTTGTGCTATGATACGAAAGGGTTCACACTTACACAAGCGACCATGACTTCCGGATTCACCCCGATCGACAACGGCTCGGCGACGTCGCCGGGAGGATTCACCGCCGCCGCGGCACACGCCGGCCTCAAGGCGGACGGCGCGCTCGACGTCGCGCTCCTCGTCTCCGCCTCGAGCTGCGCGACGGCGGGCGTGTTCACCAAGAACGCGCTGCGCGCCGCGCCCGTCATCTACGACGCCCAGTTCCTCAGCGATCGTCCCGGCCGCGTCCGCGCCGTCGCGATGAACGCCCGGGTCGCCAACGCCTGCACCGGCGCGCCCGGACTCGAAGCGGCCCGCGCCATGGCGCGGGCCGCCGAAGAGGCAGCGGGCCTGCCGCCGCGCACCGCGCTCGTGCTCTCGACCGGGGTGATCGGCGTCCCTCTGCCGGTGGACAAGATCGAGCGTGGCCTGCGCGACGCGGCCGCCAGGCTCTCGCCGGCGGGCGGCCCCGACGCCGCGCGGGCCATCATGACGACCGACACAAAACCCAAGCATTGCGCGGTGCGACTCGAAACGCCAAGCGGCCCCATCACGATCGGAGGCATGGCCAAGGGCGCCGGGATGATCCACCCCGACATGGCCACGCTGCTCGGCGTCATCACGACGGACGCCGTGTCGGAGCCCGGCACGCTGCGGCCGTTCTGGAAGCGCGTGGCCGACCACACCTTCAACGCGATCTCCGTAGACGGCGATACCAGCACGAACGACACGGTGCTCTTCCTCGCGAACGGCCATTCCGGCATCGATCCCTCACGCGACGGCGCGATGTGGAAGCTGTTCGAGGAGGCGGTTACGGCGGTCGCGCGGACACTGGCGCTCGCCATCGTCGAAGACGGTGAAGGCGCGACGAAATGCCTCGAGATCCAGGTCGTCGGCGCCCAGACCGAGGCGCACGCTCGGGAGGTGGGACGGGCGATCGCCCGCTCGACGCTCGTGAAGACCGCGATCTACGGCGGCGATCCCAACTGGGGACGCGTCCTGGCGGCCGCGGGCGTTGCCGGCGTGTCGCTCGTGCCGGAGCGCATCAAGCTCGACGCCGCCACGAACGGGGGAAGCTGGCTGACACTGGCGAGCGGCGGCGCGACCGCGCTCGCCGACCTGGCGCAGGCGCGGCCGATTTTCCAGCAAAAAACCATCCGCCTCCGGCTCGACCTAGGACTCGGTCGATCGGAGGCGGTGGTATGGACCTGCGATTTGTCCCCGGACTACGTCCGGATCAACTCCGACTACACCTCGTAAATCAGGGCTTGGCCTTGGTGGTGTCCCGCGGAGCAGCCGTGGACGCCTTACCCTTGCGGGCGGCGCGACGCCGATGCGTGGTGCCTTTGGCCTTGCTGGTGTCGGCTTGCTGGCTGGCATTTGCCGCCGGCTTGGCCGGCGCCGCGGCCGGCTGCTGAGCCGGCTGTTGCACGGCGAGTGCGGAAAGCAGAAGAGCGGTGAGAAGCATTAAAGCCTCGGGTTAGGGTCGCTCTTACGACCCTTTCGTTCCATGTCGCGTCACGGGCTGGGTGGGTGCCGGAGGGGGGACGTTGGGCAGCATCGCCCGGACCCGCGCCAGCGCGTCGGCGTGCGTGCGACCGCCCCGGCGCTGCAGCTCGTGATCGGCCGCCAGTGCCACGTCGAAGAGCCGAACTCCGTGCACGCCTTTGTTATGCGCCTCCACGAGCAGCTCGGCTGCCGAATCGGGATCGAAATGGTGCGCCACCATGTCCGCCGCCGCGTGCAAAGCGGGCCCCGGAGACTCAGTAGGGGCGACGGTCAGCAATCGTTCGACGATCGACGGGCTGAGACCGCGGGCGAGTGCTCCTGCCACCGCGGCTACGTGCCCCTCGGGGGGCGGCTGCGTCGGAACAGCCCGCGCGACGATGATGCGGGCGTCGCGCAGCTGGAGCAGACCGCGGCGCACCCCGCCGACCAGCCGGTCCGCCGGAATCCCCTTCGCGCTGCCTTCGAGCGCCTTTTGGATGAGCGGTTCCGTCGGGAGGCTTTCGGCGACTGCGGTCGCGATGATCGAATCGATCGCCGGCAGCGCCGCCGCCGGCACGCGACCTTCGAGCCGCTCCCTACTGCGGCCACCTGCCCCCGCGCTCCGTGTTCCGCCGTCCTGTGCGGCGAGAGGAGTCGCCAGCAGGAGGACGGCGCACAGGAGCCTCATGGCGTACCGGACGCCGGGCGCACGACAAGGAGGGAGTTCTGCTGGCCGGCGCCGAATCCATCGTCGACGTAGCGGCCCGCGAGCGGATCGGCAACCCAGCGCTCGCCATCCACGACGAACATGTATTCATGCTGGCCGGCCGGGAGCACCGCGGCGCCGTCCCATACGCCGTCGTGATCGTCGTCCTGCAAATGCAGCTTGCCGCGGCTCCAGTCGTTGAAGGAGCCGACGACTTCGACCGAGCGTGCGCCGGGGAAATGACCGACGAACCGCGCGACGCCCTGGGCTTCGCCGGGGTTCAAGGTGCCGGGTTCGGACGGGATCAGCAGGATGGCCGCAAGACCGGCCGCCAGCGCGAGCGTCCAGGCCGGGCGCAGCCGGAACGTGATCGCCCGGGGACGCGACAGCCAGCGCGCCGCGCGGCGCGCTGGGCTCAACGTCGGAGCCGGTGAGCGACGGATTTCGGCCATGACGCGGTCGGCGACGGTCGTGGGCGGCACCACCTCGAGCAACCGCGCGGCGGTGATCAACCGGACGTAGGCGTCCCGGAGATCCGCCGGCAGCTCGGCGGGATCGCGCTCACCGTCGAGCGCGTCCTGCAAGCGCGAGTCGATTGGGTTCATGGCACCTCCCCTGTCGTCTGCGATCATACCAGCTCCTCGAGCGCCGCGAGCAAGGCTTCACGCGCGCGATGCACACGCATCTTGAGCGTCGGTATGCGAGCGCCGGTCACCGCTGCCATCTCTTCGTAACTCATGCCTTCCACATGCTTCAGCACAAACGCTTCGCGCTTTTCGGCGGGCAATGCCGCCAACGCGCGCTCCACCAGAGCAACCTGTTCCCCGCGTTCCAGCGCGACCCAGGAATCGGATGGGTCCGCCAGGGGCGGGGCCTCGCTCAGCGGGATGTCACTCGTATGCCGCCGTGCGAGGTGACTGCGGCAACGATTCCCCGTGATGCGGTAGAGCCAGCTGCGCAACCGGGACGGGTCCCGGCACTGCGCCAAATGCCGATAGGCGCGAACGAGACTCTCGGCTACCGCGTCGGCCGCAGCGTCGGGATTCCCGAGCATCCGCGTGGCAAACCGCAGCAGACCCGGCTCATACCGCCGGATGAGAATCCCGAACGCCTCTCCATCGCCGCCCAAGATCCGGGCGACTACCTCACCGTCCGGAGGGCCTTCGTTCACCATGTGATGGACCCGCGTGGGGTGAGCTTCGTCACGGTGCTCCAACGACTTCCCGCGCCGCGGCCAGGTAAGAGGTGGCGCGAAGACCGTCGGGAGCGGCGCCGCGAATCGCACCGGCAAACGCCTCGAGGGTGGCCTGCGCGCGGCGGCGATATGCGAGCTCCCCGGTGACGGCGCCGAGCCGTGCCAGCACTGCGGCGGCAACGGCGTTGGCGCCCGGCAGGACGTCGTCGAATACTTGCTTCGTGCGATCGTTCACGACGCCCGGGATCGCGGCGGACTGCGCGGCGTCGAAATAGCCGCCGAGGGAATCGGCGTAGTCCCGCTCGATGATCACGACGAGATCGCGCGCGGTTTCGATGTAGCGGAGATCGCCCGTGAGTTGGTGAGCGACCAGACATGCGGATGCGACCTGCACCTGGTCCTGCAGCAGACCGACACTGACTCCCAACGGAACTGCGCTCGTCAACGAATGGCGCACGCCCCATCCCTTCGCATAGGCGCGACGTAACAATACATCGATCGCGGCGCGCGCGCGCGCCTCGATCGCCGGCTCACCCAGCGTCGCGCTGGCCAGCATCAGGCGCTCCATGATGAATGCTTCACGATCCGCATACAGCGTGGGGTCCGCTTCACGCGCGAGCTCCCGTACGATCGCGCGACCGCTCTCGCGATAGCGCACGTCCCCCGTCACGACCCAAGCCTTGGCGAGTGCACCGGCGAGCGCGGCGCGCACGAGGCGCGGCGGATCATCGTCGTCCCCGCGAACTGCGCCGGTATCCAGCCTGACAGCGAGCGCGCGTTCCGCGACGCGCAGTGCCAGCGTGTCGCGACCCTGGGCGTATGCCGTAAGCAGCAGCGAGGCCGCCTCCGCCACCCTCACGCTGCTCTGGACGCCCGGTGCGCGCCCGACCTGGTCGAGCTCGCGGGCGAGGCCATCGATTTCCTCGCGCACGACGCCGCCGCGCAGCACGCCGCGGGCACCGGGACCGGGCAGCGCGAGCTGGCGCACGATCGCCGCCTGCTGCATGAGAATCGCCCGCTGGTCGTGATATCGCTTCGCCACCTCCGGCAGGATCTGCGTCAGGCCGCGACCCGTCACGGGATCGTCCGCCGGGAAGTAGGTGCCGCCGAAAAAGGGCGACGCGTCCGCCGTCAGGAACACGGTCAGCGGCCACCCCCGCAAGCTCGCCATGCGCTCGACCGCCGCCTGATAGCGGCGCGCGATGTCGGGCCGCTCGTCGCGATCGACGCGCACCGGCACGAACAGCGTATTGATCAGTGATGCGATCTGTGGGTCGGTGTAGATGGAGCGATCGGCTTCCGCGCACGCGCGGCAGCTGTCGCTGCCGATGTAGAGCAGGATGGGGCGATCGAGCCTCGCCGCGAGCGCAAAGGCTTCGCGATCCCAGGGCTGCCAGTCGACAGGCTGGCGGGCCGCGCGCGCGAGATAGCTCGTGATGCTACCGCCGCTCCCTCCTGACTGCACGATCCGATTGGTGAGGGGGCCGCGCTCAGCGAAACACGAGGCGGCGAGGACGGCGGCCGCGCAGAGAATGCCGCGATGCACGGGGAAAAATACCCCACCTGCGGGGGACACGTGCCCGGTATATTGCCGTTATGACACAGATAACCATCACCCCGAAATCCAACGGCCCGCTCATTATCGAGGGGCCGGTCCGAATCGTAACGCCCGACGGCCGAGAGCTAACGCCCCCACCCCGGAAGGACGGCAAACCGGCGGAAGTCGTTGTGCTGTGCAGATGTGGGGGCTCGACCAACAAACCGTTCTGTGACGGAACGCACAAACGGAATGGCTTCCAGGACGGGCCGGTTACCACCGGCTAGCGCGACCTTATTATGTTGTCAGGCGCTGAAGCTACGCGTTCCCCCCGGACCCCGTGCCCCTGAACTGGAGGAGCGACCGCAATGGCAAAGGGAAAGGCCCCGATGGCCGCGGATGAAGGTTACTGCGTGAAGTGTAAGGCGAAGCGGAAGATCTCGAACGCCCAGCAGGTGAAGATGGCCAACGGCCGCCCCGCGCTGAAGGGTGTCTGTCCCGTGTGCGGGACCGGAATGTTCAAGATTCTGCCGCCGGGCAAGTAACCGCCCCGAGCTGTTATTGACGTGCCCCCGACGATGCTGGTCGGGGGCGCGTTGTTTTGTAGCGCACCGTGTAGCACGCGGCGCCCACTTCACGACAGTAGTACGCCAGGATCTCGAGCTTCGCCTGCGCGCCGGCCGCCGTGCGTATGGCGTACACGTGATGTTTGGACGTCAGGAGGTGCGACCACATGCTGTAGTCGTACCACTTGCCGATCGCGGCGTTGGCGGTGTCCGCAACGGCGAAGTCCGTGGCGACGTAGCCATCCACCGGAAGCGCAGTCACCGAGTCGAAGGCCACCTGACCCAGATCGATGGCGCCGGCGCCGGCTGCCGTGATGACGTGATTGCGGCGGAAGCCGAGATCTCCCCACCACCGCCATTCGTCGCCGTTCGACGCGTCCAGCGTGTACGTGCTGTCCGGGTGTGCGCCGAGCGTGTACGGCGGAAACTCAGGTTTAGAAAACGCGCCGATCAACAGCGAGATCACCAGCAACACGAACGCCGCCGCGAGCGCCCAGACGAGAAGGGGAGCCTTCAAGCCTCGGCCATAAACGGATACCAGGGATCGCGCGGCGGAATGAAGTTCTCCTTCACCGCGCGGGCGCTCGTCCAGCGGATCAGATTGAGCAGGCTGCCGGCCTTGTCGTTCGTGCCGCTCGCGCGCGCGCCGCCGAACGGCTGCTGGCCCACCACGGCGCCCGTCGGCTTGTCGTTGAGATAGAAGTTGCCCGCGCTGTAGCGGAGCGCGGCGTCCGCTTCGACCAGCGCCGCGCGATCCTGCGCGAACACGCCGCCGGTGAGCGCGTAGGGCGACGTCCGGTCCACGAGCGCCAGCGTCTCCTTCCATTTCTTGTCGGGATACACATGCAGCGAGAGGACCGGACCGAAGATCTCTTCGCACATCGTCCGATACAGCGGATCTTCGACCTCGAGCAGCGTCGGCGGGACGAAATAGCCGTCCGCCTCGTCGCAGTCGCCGCCGAACAGCACCTTGACCTTGGGATCGGCTTTGGCGCGGTCGATGTATTGCTTGATCTTGTCGAACGCCTTCTTGTCGATCACCGCCGCCATGAAGTTGCGAAAGTCGGCCGGGTCGCCCATCCGCACGTTGCCCAGCAGATCGAGCACGCGCTCCTTGACCTTGGGCCACAGCGATTCCGGCACGTACGCGCGCGATGCCGCGCTGCACTTTTGCCCCTGGTACTCGAACGCGCCACGCACGATGCCGGTCGCCAACGCGTCGACGTCGGCGCTCGCGTGCGCGAGGATGAAGTCCTTGCCACCCGTTTCACCCACGAGCCGCGGATAGTCGGCATAGCCGGTCAGATTGGTCGCGACCTGCTTCCAGAGTGACTGGAAGACCTCGGTCGAGCCCGTGAAGTGGATCCCGCCGAGGTGGCGGTCCCCGAGCACCTTCTCGCTGATGAGCGCGGCCGGCCCCGGGACGAAGTTGATGACACCGGGCGGCAAGCCGGCTTCCTGCAGCAGCCGGAAGAGGAGGTAGTTCGAATATGCGGCGGTCGCGGCGGGCTTCCACACGACGGTACATCCCATGATCGCGGGCGACGTCGGAAGGTTGCCGCCGATCGACGTGAAGTTGAAGGGCGTGATGGCGTAGACGAATCCCTCCAGCGCGCGATAGTCCAACGCATTCCACGTGCCCGCGGGCGACAACGGCTGCTCCGCGTAGATGCGCTCGGCGTAATGGACGTTGAAGCGCCAGAAGTCGATCAGCTCGCACGCTGCGTCGATCTCTGCCTGAAACGCCGTCTTGCTTTGACCGAGCATCGTGGCGGCGTTCACCATCGCGCGCCAGCGCGTGGCGAGCAGATCGGCGGCCTTGAGGAAGACAGCGGCACGATCCGTCAGACTCCAGCGCGACCAGTCGCGCCAGGCGTCCCGAGCCGCCGCGATCGCGGCGCTCACGTCCTCCGGCCCCGCCTGATGCACCTTCGCCAGCACGTGGCGGTGACAGTGCGGCATCACCGCGTCGACAGTCTTGCCGGTCCGAATCTCCTTGCCGCCAACGACGACCGGGATTTCGATCTGCCGGCCGCTGAGATCCTTGAGCGCCTGCTTCAGCTCGCCGCGCTCCTTGGAGCCCGGAGCATACGGCAATACCGGCTCATTCACCGGATTTGGTATTTTGGCTGTGTTCATGCGGGGAAATGTAACCGCGGAACCCAGGGGTGTTCTGGAGGTGACATGACGATCGATCCCCGCACCAAAATCGGCCACGTTCATCTCACCGTGAGCGACCTGGACCGCGCGCTGGCGTTCTATCGCGACGTTCTGGGTTTCGAAGTGACGTCGCACTACGGGCGAGATGCGGTCTTTGTCTCGGCAGGCGGCTACCACCACCACATCGGCTTGAATACGTGGGCCGGTCGCGGGGCGCCTCGGCCGGCGGCGGGAACCACGGGACTCTACCACTTCGCCATTCTCTTTGCCGACCGTGCTGCTCTTGCCGCCGCCGTGCGGCGCGTGATCGACCACGGCATTCCCTTAGAAGGCGCGTCGGATCACGGCGTCAGTGAAGCGATCTATCTCCGCGACCCCGACGGCAACGGCATCGAGCTCTACCGCGACCGTCCCGAAGCGGAATGGCCGCGCGGCCCGGACGGCGAAATCCGGATGCACACGCGGCCGCTCGATCTCGAGGCGCTGCTGGCCTAAAAGGTGTCCGGCCGGGGCACGCGTTGTGGGGGCAGCGGCAGCATGATGGTGCAGGTCGTTCCGGTCAGCGTGCTCTCGACCGCCACGCGACCCTCGAACCCACTCTCGGCGACAGTGCGAACTTTCTCGAGGTTCGCGATCGCACCGCGGCCGCGCACCGTCAGCTCGAGATCCTTCCCTTTCTGTCCGACGCTCACGGCGACCGGCGCCGGTGTTTCGCCCGATACGTCGGCGGCGTTCCGAACGAGCGTCACCAGCAAGTCGAACAGCGCGTTGGGGTCGCCTTTCAAATACGTCTGTTCGAGCGACGACGTGAATTCCAGCTCGATGCCGCGATCGCGCAGCAGGCGCCGCTCGAGGGTGAGACACGAGCGGACGACCCGGACCGCATCGAAGCGCTCCGGCCGGCCCGCGGGTGAAGCGCCGCGCGTCGTGCCGCGCTCGCGGACCGCGCGCAGCAGTTCGTTGGTGCGATCGATGTCTTCGAGCACCTGGCCGAGGTCGTCGAGCAGCATGAGACGGCGATCCGCCGCGAGGTCGACCCAGCGCCCGACGGATTCCATCGCGAGCTGCAATCCGGCGCGAGCCGCAGTCAGGGGATTGCTCGCCTGGTGTGCGAGCATGCCGGAGCTCGGCGCGGGCTCGGTCGTCGCGCCGGCCGCGATGGAAGGTCCGGTGATGGCGCCGAGTGCGAGACCGGCGAGCTCGAGGGCCAGTCGTTCTCTGCTCCGCCGCTCCTTGCCGCCGGGCGGCGGCTCGGGTGGGCGCGTACGCACCGGCGCTACGACCCACGTGCCGGGCGCTACACCAGCCGCCGCAACCCAGCGCGATCCGACCGCGACGGGCACACTCCACCTCTGTAGAATTGCATCGAGATCCAGATCGGGGGGTGTTGTGCCGACATCGGTGCCGCTGCTGGCTCGCGGCACGGCGCGATGCGGCCCGATGATCTCCCAAAGCACCACCGGGCGCCCGACGACCGCACTCGCCTGACGCAGGACTTCGCCTTCGTCATTCCGAACGACAGCGCTCAACGCTCCTCCATCGACAGCCCGTACAAGCGGGTCGTCAGGTGGGGGTGGGGGCGGGGGCGCACGGTAGAAACTGCGTCCCCTTGCAGCGCCGTCAAGCGCAGACTAGCGTGGGGGCCATGACGACTCCTCCTCCTGGAATGCCGCCGCGGCCCTCGGTCGGCCGCTCCTCTTTCGCCGTCGCTATGAAGGATTACACCTTCATCCGGCCCGGGATTGCCGTTACGATCAGCGCCGTCACGCTGGCCCTGGCGCTGGTCATCGGGTTCTGGCTTATCGTCTCGCTACGGGAGGCGGCGTCCACCGTCGCCCGCGGGGCCCATAACTCCGAGACTCTGCACCGCTACAACGCCGGACTCGAGGTCTGGCGCGAGATGACCACCAGCACCGATCCCGGCTTCCACCGCGTCGAAGCCGTCGCCCAGCGCGACAGTCTCGGCCGCCAGCTCCGGGTAGAGCTCGCCGGCCTCGGCAGTTCCATGACGGACGAGCACGAGCGCGACCTGGTGCAAGCGGTGCTCGGCGGTCTCACGAGCGCGGGGACGGGTGTCGCGACGACGGACGCGCGCCAGGCGATGATCGTCCTGCTCGCCAAGCAGGACTCGGCGATGTTCCACGCGGCGCAGCGGTCGCAGCAAGCGGTCCTGTTGTCCGCAGTGCTGCTCGCGCTCACGATCATCGCGGCCGGCATGCTGATCATCCCGATGGCGTGGCTGTACGTGCGCTACAAGCGGGGCGCGACGATCGAAGTGAAGGTCTAGATTGGCGCACGCCGCCGCACGCCGCGGAGGGGGAGCACCGCCGCCGCCTACGATCGAAAGCGCGCGCGACCGCGAGCGGCTGCGCACCGTCGTCTTCCCCGAGCACGGCGACCTGGCCGCGGCAGTCGCCGACCGCATCGTCGAGATCGTCCAGCGCGAGACCCGCGCCAAAGGCCGCGTCGTGCTCGGCCTCGCGACCGGCAGCACGCCGCTCGGCGTCTATGAAGAGCTGATCCGCCGCCATCAGGCCGGCGAAGTGGACTTCGCCCGCGTCATCACGTTCAATCTCGACGAATACTATCCGATGGCGCCGGACAGCCCGCACAGCTACCGGCGCTACATGTGGGAGAACTTCTTCGAGCACGTGAACATCGCGAAGGAGAACGTCCACATGCCGGATGGGACGACGCCGCGCGAGCGCGTCGCCGACGCCTGCGCCTCGTACGAGGCGGCGATCCGCGATGCCGGCGGGATCGATTTCCAGCTGCTGGGCATCGGCAAGACGGGGCACATCGGCTTCAACGAGCCCGGCTCGGACGCCGCGACGCGCACGCGCATCGTCACGCTCGATACCCTGACGCGCAAAGACGCGGCTGCCGATTTCTTCGGCGTCGAGAACGTGCCGCGCGAGGCGATCACGATGGGTGTCGCGACGATTCTCGACGCCAAGGAGATCGCGCTGCTCGCGACCGGCGAGCACAAGGCGGGAATCGTCGCGCGCGCGGTGGAGGGCGAGATCTCCACCGACGTCGCCGCCACCTTCCTGCAGCGGCACGGCAATGTGACGGTGTACCTCGATCTGCCCGCCGCCGCCGATCTCACGCGCATCAAGACACCGTGGCTGCTCGAAGCAGTCGAGTGGTCGCCGGCGCTGATCGAGCGGTCGGTCGTGTGGCTCGCGGAGCGGACTGGAAAGGCGGTGCTCAAACTCTCGGGCAAGGATTACGCTGAAAACCAGCTGTCGCCGCTGCTCGCGCGCGCCGGCTCGGCCGGGCCGATCAACGGGCAGGTCTTCAATCGCCTGCGCGACAAGATCCGCGGGCGCGCCAAGCTGCCGACGCACGAGCGCGTGCTGGTCTTCTCGCCGCATCCCGACGACGACGTCATCTCGATGGGCGGCATTCTCCGCAAGCTCTGGGAGAACGAGAACCAGATGGTCGTCGCGTACATGACGAGCGGCAACATCGCCGTGTTCGACCATGACGTGACGCGCCACCTCGACTTCGTGGAGCGCGCCGCGGAGTCGCTCGGGCTCGACAGCGCCGCGATGCGTCGCGCGCGCGGCACCGTCAATGCCGGCATGGAGCAGAAGGCGCCGGGCGACGTCGACATTCCGGTCGTCCAGAACCTCAAGAAGTTCATTCGCGAGTCCGAGGCGATCGCCGCGCTCGCCGCCGTCGGGATTCCGGCGAGCGCCGCGCGCTTCCTCGACCTGCCGTTCTATCAGACGGGCGAGGTGCGCAAGCGGCCGCTCGGCGCCGACGACATCGCGATCGTGCTCAGGCTGTTCGAAGAGGTGAAACCCGATCTCGTGTTCGTCGCCGGCGACCTCTCCGATCCGCACGGTACGCATCGCACCTGCAAAGCCGCCGTCGAGCGCGCGCTCGAGCGCTACACGGGACCGAAGCCCGAAGTCTGGTTGTACCGCGGCGCGTGGCAGGAGTGGTCGCTCACCGAGGCGGACATCCTGGTACCGCTGTCGCAGGACGAGCTGCACGCGAAAATTCTCGCGATCTTCCGTCACCAATCGCAGAAGGACACGGCGCCCTTCCCCGGCTATGACGAGCGCGAGTTCTGGCAACGGGTCGAGGCCCGCAATCTCGAGACCGCGGCGCGCGCCGACCGGCTGGGGCTCCCCGAGTATTACGCGATGGAAGCCTATGTAATTCAACGCAGTTAGCCGGCCAGCGTTGCACCCCGCGGTCTCCGTTCATTATGTTGGCGCCGCAGTCTCCCTTCATATGGAGGCCCGACTGATGAACGCCTCGACCACCAAAGCCCTGAGTCTGGGAATCGTCGCCGCGCTCTGGGCAATTATTTCGCATTTCGGAAAGCTGCCGCTGCAGCTCTGGCCCGTGCTCGTCGGACTCGCCGCATTTGTGGGCGCCGGCAGCGGGATGGGCGCACTGCAGAAATCGATCGTGGGCACCATCTCCGGCGTCGTGTGGGGCATGATCTATGTCGCTGTCGCCGGCGCGCTCGGCCGATCGGACGTCGTAGATGCGCTCGTCCTCGGCGCGGCCGTCTTTGGCGTGGTGTACCAAGCGCGGTTCCCGATGCTGTCCTACACGACGGGCGCGATTCTCGGCGCCGCGACGTACATCGCCATGGGGTTCCGGACCGTGCTGCTCAACGCGAGCCTGCGGGTCGTCATTTCGCTGGCGATCGGCTGCGTGCTGGGCATTGCGGCGGAACGTCTGGCGGAAGTAGTCGGCAGAATGCGGGTCGTGCCGGCAATGTCGAATCGTTGACGTAAGGCCCTTTTCGACCGGAGCAAGGCACATGCGAGTTGGCTGGATAGCCGCTGCATGTGCCTTTGCATTTACCGCCGCTCCGCTCGCAGCGCAGGACAGCACCCGCACGGCGCAGGACTCGGCTGTGCGGGTGTTTCTCGATTGTCCCAATTCATTCTGCGATTTCGACTATTACCGGACCGAGATCACGTTCGTGAACTGGGTCCGCGATCGAGCCGATGCGCAAGTGCACGTTCTCATAACGACACAGACCACGTCCGGCGGGCAGGAATACACGCTGGCGTTCATCGGACTCGAGCGTTACGCGCACACCGCCGACACGCTGCGCTGGAACTCCAAGGCTTCCGACACCGAGGACGACATTCGGCGCGGCCTTGCCGGCGTGCTGCGGCTCGGCCTGGTGCGGTTCGCTGCTCATACGCCACTCGCACACAGTCTGGAGATTACGTACAACGCGCCCACGGCGGCTGTCGCAAGCGAGATCCGCGATCCCTGGAACCACTGGGTGTTCAGCGTAGGACTGAGCGGGAATCTGAACGGACAGAAGAGTCTCAAATTCCAATACTGGAATGGGAATTTCAGCGCGGATCGACGCACCGACAAATGGAAGACGACATTCTCCGTCAACGACAACTACAATCAGAGCGATTTCACGGTACCCGTACTCGACAGCACCGGTGCGCAGATCGGCGAGGACAAAGTTCGTAACATCACCCGCGGCAACGATGCCAGTGCACTGGTCGTCCGCAGTGTCGGGGCGCATTGGTCGCTCGGCGCACGCGCAACCGGATCGTCATCGACTTTCTTCAACCAGAAGCTCGCGCTCCATTTCGCACCGGGAATCGAGTACGACGTCATCCCCTATTCGCAGTCGACTCGGCGGCTGCTGACGTTCCGGTATGAGATCGGACCCACACTGTACCGCTACCGCGATACCACGATCTTCAATCGGGTGCGCGAGACGCGGTTCGTACAGTCACTGAATACATCGCTCGACGTAAAGCAGCCGTGGGGTTCTGCGGGCGTCTCGATGGAGGCAAGCAACTACCTGTACGACTTTCGGAAGAATCGCTTGACGTTCTTCGGCAACGGCAACTTCCGCGTGTTCAAGGGGCTCTCACTCCAGCTCCTGGGCAGCATCTCGCTCATTCACGACCAGCTGTCGATTCCGAAGGCGGGGGCATCCGAGCAAGAAGTCCTGCTGCAGCGACGCCAGCTGGCCACGTCGTATCAATACTTCGGGTTCCTGCAGCTGAGCTACACTTTCGGCTCGAAGTTCGCGAACATCGTCAATCCGCGCTTTGGAAACCAAGGCGGCGGCGGCATGATCATGATCATGTAGGTCCCAGAAAAACCAAACCCGGAGCCACGCGCTGCACTCCGGGTTGGCGAGGCCGGGCCAAGTGGCCGTCGACACTTGGACCGCGACCTTCAGTTGTCCTCCCTCGAATGTAGGGCTGTTCCGCTCGCGTTTTTGTCAGAGAAACGTCCAGCAGAGTTCACACAGTGTTGCCGGTTCACCCGGAAAAAGGGATTCTTCAGGCCATGAGTCGCTTCCGAGTCCGCCGCGGCGCCGTGGTCGCGGTGCTGCTGGTGCTCGCCTTCGGGGTCGCGGCCACCCTGGGGATTCAGGCCTACCGCACGGCGCACTACCACCGCGCGCAGGCCGATCGGGTGTTGCGCGACTACGCCGCGCTCGCCGCCGCGCGCGTGGCGCTGCGCACCGCACAAGACATCTACTATGCCGTCCGCCCGCCGCTCAATGCGTTGCAGCATGCGCACGAGACGATGCCGGACGGCCCGCCGCCAAAGCCCAAGGATCTGCATTTCGACACGATGGAGCACGAGTTCTCCATTGCGCCGTACATCCGGTTCACGTTTTGGATGGATCTCAAGAACAAGCAGTTGAAGACGTCCGGGCAGGACCTGCCGCCGGCGGTGCGCAAGTGGCTCGTGGATTCACTCCCGGCCCACACGCGAACCGTCTACGACACGTCGTGGCACATGGGCACGATCCTCGGCCAGCCCAACGGCGACCGCCGCTACATCGCCTACACGGTGCTGCGTGGTGCCGACGGCACACTGCGCACGGCGCTCGGCTTCGAGGCAAAGCCCACGGCGCTCCGGCCGCTCATCATCCAGGCCACCGAGAAGTTCCCGCTCTTGCCCAGCCCGCTTACCGGCGGCGTCCAATACGACTCGATGGGCTCCATCATCATCACCGACCACTACGGTGTGGAGATCTACCGCACCGCCGTGCAATACACGTCGCCGTTCACGGCGCGTGACACCGTCGGCACCGACATGGGCGATCTGTATGCCCAGACGACGCTGCGCGCTTCGATGGCCGACAAGCTCATCATCGGCGGGTTGCCCAAATCACGGCTGCCGCTGATTCTCGGCCTGCTGGGCCTCACCGCCGTGCTGATCGGGACCGCGCTGTTCCAGCTGCGGCGCGAGTCGCAGCTCACGCAGCTCCGCAGCGATTTCATCTCCGGTGTGTCGCACGAGCTGCGCACGCCGCTCGCGCAGATCCGCATGTTCTCCGAGACGCTGACGCTCGGCCGCGTGCGGTCCGAAGAAGAACGCCGCCGCTCGCTCGCGATCATCGATCAGGAGGCGCGGCGACTCACGCACCTGGTCGAGAACCTGCTCCATTTCTCGCGCGCCGAGCGGCAGACGGCGCACATCACGCCGGAGCCGACCGCGATCGCGCCGCTCGTGCAGGAAGTCATCGACGGCTTCGCGCCGCTGGCCGCCGCGCGCGGCGCGACGCTCACGGCCGCCGTGCCGGAGGATCTCGTCGTTCCCGCCGATCCCGGCGCGGTCCGGCAGATGCTGCTCAATCTGCTCGACAATGCGGTGAAGTACGGGCCCGCGGGCCAGCAGATCCAGATCGGTGCCACGCGCGAGAACGGCTCGGCTCGCCTCTGGGTCGCGGACTCGGGACCCGGAATTCCGCGCGCCGATCGCGAGCGCGTGTGGGAGCGGTTCTGGCGGCTCGAGCGCGATCGCGGCTCGGCGGTCGCCGGCAGCGGGATCGGTCTCGCGGTCGTGCGCGAGCTCGCGACGCTGCACCACGGCCGGACCTGGATCGACGACAACGGCGCCGACGTCGGCACGCGCGTCGTCATCGAGCTGCCCGCATGATCGCGGCTGCCATCGGTCCCAAGCGCATCCTCGTCATCGAGGACAATCCCGACCTCGCCTACGGGCTCAGAAACAACCTCGAGATCGAAGGCTACGAGGTGGAAGTCGCGAAGGACGGGACGAAGGGGCTGTCCCGGGCGCGCGTCGCGAAACCCGATCTGATCGTGCTCGATCTGATGTTGCCCGGCATGGACGGTTTCCGCGTCCTGCGTGCGCTGCGCGAAGACGGGCACGGCATGCCGGTGCTGATTCTCACCGCCCGCGGCGAGGAGGCCGATAAAGTCCGCGGCCTGCGCCTCGGCGCCGACGACTACGTCACGAAGCCCTTCGGCGTGCTGGAGCTGCTGGCGCGCATCGAGGCGCTGCTGCGCCGCGTAACCGAGCCGCGCAAAAACGGCGGACCGCCGCCGCCGCCGTTCGAGAAGTTCGGCGAAATCGAGGTGCTGACGCCCTCGCGGACGGTGCTGCGCGACGGCTCGCCGGTCGCGCTGACGCCGAAGGAATACGATCTGCTGCTCGCCCTGGTGCGGCGCGACGGCGCCTGCATCACGCGCTCCGAGCTGCTGACCGAAGTGTGGGGCTACAGCGCCGAGGTGATGAGCCGGACCGTCGACACGCACGTCGCCGAGCTGCGCCGCAAGCTGGAGCGCGATCCCGCCAATCCCAAGCATATTCTCACCGTTCGCAAAACCGGCTATCGTCTGGCGCGATGAGCGCCGACAAAGCGGACGCCTTACGCCGGCTCCACGTCGAGGGGCCGATGCTCGTCTTGCCCAACGCCTGGGACGCGGGCAGTGCGAGGATTTTCGTCGAGGCGGGCTTCCAGGCGCTCGCCACCACGAGCGCGGGGGTCGCGTTCAGCCTGGGGCTTCCCGACGGCGAGCGGATCACGCGCGACGAGATGCTCGCGGCGGTCGCACGCATCACGCGGCGGACCTCGGTCCCCGTGACGGCGGACCTCGAGGCAGGCTACGGCCGCGAGCCGCGCGACGTCGCAGAAACCGTGCGGCGCGCGATCGACGCGGGTGCGGTGGGCATGAACCTCGAAGATCGTCGTGAAGAGAAGCAGTTGATCGATTTCGCATTGTCGGTCGAGCGCGTACGCGCGGCGCGCGAGGCCGCCGACAAGACCGGCGTGCGCCTCGTGCTCAACGCGCGGACCGACGCGTTCGAGGCGTCCGAGATTCCGCGCGAGCAGCGTCTCGCCGAAGCCGTGCGCCGCGGCAATGCCTACCGCCAGGCAGGCGCCGACTGCGTGTTCGTACCGTTCGTCGGCGATCGTGGCACGATCGAGCAAGTGGTGCGGCAGATCCATGCGCCCGTGAACATCCTCGGCACACCAAACGCGCCGACGCTCAAGGAGCTCGCCGCACTGGGCGTGCGGCGTGTGACGTTCGGCTCCGCGCCGCTCCGCGCGACACTCGGCCTGGTCCGGCGCATGGCGCGCGAGTGGAAGGAAAAAGGGACGTACGGAACGCTCGAAGCCTACGGCATTCCGTTCGCCGAGCTGCAGAAGCTGTTCGCCTAGTTCAGCTCGACGTGCAGGTGGTCGGCGGTGCCGACGTGCCGCCGCGTGTCGAAGCCCATCAGCCAGAAGTACAGCTGCACGCCGCGATTCTTGATCGCGCCGCGACCCGTCGTGCGGAGGTCTACGGCGTGGATCCAGCCGTCCGCCTGCACGTAGTGCCGCGTACGAGTGTTCACGGGCAAGCCCATGTGCGCGTAGTCGGCCGGCTGCCGCCCCGAATCGGTGATCAGCATGTCGCGATCGACAAGAATGATCGTCGAGAGTGCGAGCCGCAGCAGCGGGTGCAACGCCGTGTAATAGGCCCGCACCGGCTCCGACTTGGCGTGCACGCTCGCAACATAGATCAAGGAATAGCCGCAGTAGAACACGACCAGCGGGAGCGCCACCCATTTGGCGAGCGGCATGACGAGCTCGCGCCCACCCTTCCCGCCCCGCTTCGTGAAGCGACGCGCCACCCAGACCGCATAGATCGTCACGACCGTTGCCGCCAGGAATGCGGCGGTGATGAGCGATAGCCACACCGACGTCTGGCCGTGTTGATAGATGAAGACGGAGCCCCGCACCAGTACGGCGAACGGCAGTGCGATGATCGCGGCGATCTTGAGGACGCCGGCTGCGGCGTCGCCGGCCAGGGCGCGCCACTCGGCCGCGTTCGCCGGAGCGGCCTGACGGAGCTTCTTCCGCCATTTCCGCTGCCATTCCTTCTTCGCTTCGCGCTTGAGCTTCTCAAGCCGCAGGGTCACGCCATCCATGGTTCAAATGTACGGACGACCGCAAACCCAGGCTTCACGCCCACTGTGCAACGCACCCGGTGCAGACCGTCTCTTGGAGCATCCCCCCACCGGAGTGTCATCATGAGACGGTTGCTGATCGGCTGCTGCGCCATCGTCGCTCTCGCTTGCAGGGAGCACTCCGCAGAACACCAGTCGCGCCTATTCTCGGCGGACAGCCTGGCCCGTCCGCGTCTCGGCTACGACGCCCGAGGTCGTGCCTCGCCGATGGCCCTCGCGGAGGTCGTTGTGACCGGTGTTGGCGACCTGCCTCCCGTCACGCCGGCCGACGTGGCCGCCAACATGATCATTCGCACCGCCGAGGCCTCGATCCAGGTGGACTCGCTCGAGCCGGCGATCGCACGCGTCCGCGTGCTCGCAGCGCACGTCGGAGGCTATGTCGCCAACAGCGACGTCACGAGCGGGAAGAACGAGCTGCGCAGCGCCACGCTCGAGCTGAAGATTCCCGCGGAGCGCTTCGACGAGAGCCTGAATGGCCTGTCGCCCATCGGCAAGCTCGAATCCGTCAGCGTAGAAGCTCAAGATGTCGGTGAAGAGTTTGTCGACGTGAACGCCCGCATGGACAACGCGCACCGGCTTGAGCAGCGCTTGATCGGATTACTCGCGGCGCGAACCGGCAAACTCAAAGATGTGCTGGACGTCGAACAGGCCCTCGCCAAAGTCCGCGAAGACATCGAGCGGTACGAGGGCCGAATTCGCTATCTCAAGGCACACGCTGCCATGAGCACCCTGAGCGTCACCGTGCACGAACCCGCTCCCGTTGTCGGCACCGCAGGGCAGAGCGTTATGGGCGAGGCGTTCGCGCAGGCCTGGCGCAACTTCGTCGGCTTGATTGCGCTCGTCGTGCAGTCGCTCGGCGTGATCATTCCCCTCGGTGTGGTGGCTTTCATCGTATGGACGCTGACACGGCGGTGGCGGACCGCGAAACAGCGCGCGGCCTAATGCCATCTCATCCCTAGGAGTGGTAATCGCTTGGCGCGGCAGGCGAACGTCCGGGGGCGTAGCGGTGTAATGGTCATACCCAAAGGAGGAGTCATGGCTTCACGCGCGGAGCGCTTCAAGAAAACGGCCATCAAGGCCGCCAAGACGGCCAAGAAATGGGCAGAGACGGCTGCCAAGGAAGCCGACCGCCTGCTGGCCGAAGCGCAAAAGCGGGCGGAGACCGAGGAGCGGCGGATGCGGATGAAAGCGGCGCTGCGACGCACGGGCCAGGTGCTGAAGGCGGTCGGCCGCGCAGCGATCGTAGCGGGTGTCGCCGCGGGTATCGCGTCGGCGCGCGCCGAAAGCCGTGCCCGTAAGCTCAGCAACAAGAAGCGACGCTAGTCTTCCGTACCGCTGAGCTGCAGCACACGCTTCCACTGGGGCGCCGTCACCGGACTCACTGACAGGCGCCCCTGTCTTACGATGGGCAGGTCGGCGAACGTCTTGTCCGCCTTGATCTGGGCGAGCGTCACCGGCTTCGGCAAGCGGCGGTGCGCTTTCAGATCAACGACGACGAGGCCCTGCGTTTTCGGATCGGGATAGGGCGCCGAGACTACCGTCGCCCAGCCGACGACGGCCTTCTCGTCTCCGGTGTGATATACGAGCACCTGATCGCCAGGATGCATCGCCTTCAGGTTGCGGATGGCCACAGGGTTCTTTACACCGTCCCAGACCGCAGTCTGCTCCCGTGCCATGTCATCATAGCTGTACGAGCTGGGCTCGGTCTTCACTAGCCAATAGTTAGGCATTTGCTGTTGCCCATTGTTGAATGGTGTCGGCAAGTTCGTTCATCACGTCTGCTTCGGTCTTTCCTGTCCGCTTCGGCACCTTGAACGAGTGATCGCCCTCATCGATGAGATGTAACGTCGCGCGACTACCAAGCCCGGTCACCACCTTCTGCAGCAGATCGAGCTGCGCGAATTCATCGCGTGTCCCTTGTAGGAATAGCATCGGCACCTCAACGGCCGTTAAATGCTCAGCCCTCTCAATTCCTGGACGGCCGGGTGCGTGCAACGGAAAACCAAGAAACACGAGGCCACGGACGCCCGGTAGCGGCTCGTGCGCCTGTGCCTGTGACGTCATTCGCCCGCCAAACGACTTCCCACCGGCGATGAGCGGCAACTCGGGCGCCCGATGCGATGCTTGGGCGACCGCCTTGCGCACGGCAGTCTCCGCCACTCCCGGAGGATCGGGGCGGCTCTTTCCGGCCTGCATGTACGGAAACTCGTACCGATAGGTCGCGATGCCGCGCGCCGCGAGGACGTCGGCTGCCTGGGCGAGAAAATGGTGTCGCATTCCCGCGCCCGCGCCGTGCGCGAACACGTACAGCAGCCGCGCATCGTGCGGCCGCACCAGCATGCCTTCGTCAGTCTTCGCCAAGGCGCTCGTTGAGGCGCTCGAGGACGCCTATGAGCTTGGGTTTCTGCTCGAGCACTTTGACGACCGGGTCGTGGCCGAGCTTCTGCATGCGCTTCAGCGCGTTGGCGATCGTCCAGTTGCTGTTGCGGAGCTTTGCGTTGACCTCATTCCACTCGATGGGCATCGAGACCGGCGCGCCGGGCGACGGCCGCACGCTGTAGGCCGCGACCATCAGCTGGCCGGCGCGGTTCTGGAACGCGTCGACGTAGACCTTTCCCTCGCGCTTGCTGATGGTGCGTTGCGTCGTCGCGATGTCGGGATGACGGTCCGTCACCAGCCGCGCAAACAGCATCGCGAACTGGAGGCATTGGTCGTACGTCATCTGGCGGCCGAGCGGCAGCATGATGTGGAGGCCCGACTTCCCTGTCGTCTTGACGAACGCCGGCATCTCGACCTGCTCGCACAGCGCCCGCATCGTCTTCGCCAGGGTGATGACGTGCTCGAACGGCGCGTCTTTCGGATCGAGATCGATGAGGCACCAATCCGGCTTCGTGAGATCGTCGATGCGGCTCATCCACATGTGCAGCGGGATGGTGCCGAGGTTCACGAGATAGACCAGCGACTCGACGTCGTTGCAGACGAAGTACGAAATGTCGCGCTGCGTGTCTTCGCTCCAGATCGGAATCGTCTGGATCCAGTCGGGAACGAAACCGGGCGCGTCTTTTTGATAGAAGGACTTGCCGTTGATGCCGTCGGGATAGCGCGTCAGCACGACCGGCCGGTTCTTGAGGTACGGCAGCAGCCAGGGCGCCATGGACCGGTAATACTCGATCAAGTCTCCCTTCGTGTATTTCTCTTCGGGCCAGAAAACCTTTTCCAGGTTCGAGAATTTCACCTCTCTGGGGAGAGGGGAGATGGGAGATGTACGCGGCGGTGCAGCCTGAGAGTCCTTCTCCCTTCTCCCCTCTCCCTGCTGGCCAGGCATGACGACATCCTCGGGCTTCTTGTCATCTCGAAAGCGCAGGAACACCGACTGCCGCAGCAGCCCGTCCTTCGTGATCTCCTTATAGCGCACGTCGCAGACGAGCTTCGGCTCGACCCACGTATGATCGGGACCCTTCGGGAGCGCTGCCCCGCCCTCGGGCGGATCGCATGGCGGCGTCTTGCGCACGAGCTGGGTGAGCTGCGCGCTCACCTCGTCCAGCTGCGCGCCGCTGAACCCCGAACCCGCCCGACCGCAATAGATGAGCCGGCCATCCTTGTACGCGCCGACGTGCAGCGAGCCGAACCCGGAACGCGAGCCTTTCCCCTTCGTGAAGCCCACCACCACGAAGTCGTCGATCCGATCCGCGCGAATCTTCAGCCAGTCGCCTGAACGGCCGTCGCGATACGGGCTGTCCGCCTTTTTGGCCATGACGCCTTCGAGCCCCAGCTTCATGACCTGCTCGTAGAGCGCCTCGCCGTTTTTCTCGAAGTGCTCGGAATAGCGCAGCGGGCCCGTCTCGGGAAGCACCTTCTTCAGGATCTCCTTGCGCTTGACGAGCGGCAGCTTTCGCAAATCGAAGCCGGCGAAGGCGAGCACATCGAACACGTACAACGTGGCCGGCGACTCGATCGCCGCGCGCCGCGCTTCGCGGGCGCCGAGCTTGGCGCGCGCCTGGAGCATGTTGAAGTTCGGATGACCGGCGTCGTTCAGCACGACGAGCTCGCCGTCGAGGATGACACCCTCGAACGGGATCGCCTTCACGGCACGAGCGATCTCCGGGAACGATTCCGTGTAATCGAGGCCCTTCCGCGAGTACAGGATTGGCTCGCCGTCCTGGCAGGCGGCGCGCATGCGATAGCCGTCGAGCTTCACCTCGAAGATCCAGCCGTCACGGGTGAACGGCTCCTCGCGCGTTTCGGCGAGCATCAGCGCGGTGTCCTCGACACGGAGTCCGCGTTTCGCCGCACCCAGCTTCGCCAGCTCCTTCTTGATCGGCTCGGCTCGCGCCTTCGCGTTGCTGAGCTCGTCGTTCGTCAGGCCCGAGAGCACGGACTCGTTCGAGTACGGCTCGGTCGAGACGTATTCGTCGCGCTCCTTGATCAGGAGCCATTCCTTCTCGGTCTTCTTGAGCTTGATGAGCGTCCAGCGGCCGTGGAGCTTGTAGCCTTTCAGATTGAAGAGCAGCTTGCCCTTCACCAGCCCCTCATGCGGGTCCTCGAGCGGCTCCCAAATACCGCGGTCCCACACGACGACCGTGCCCGCGCCGTAGTTGCCTTCCGGAATGACGCCCTCGAAGTCCCCATACTCGAGCGGGTGATCTTCGACTTTGACGGCGAGGCGCTTGTCGGCGGGGTTGGCGGACGGTCCTTTGGGCACGGCCCACGATTTGAGCACGCCGTCCATTTCCAGCCGGAGGTCCCAGTGCAGCCGCGTGGCGTCGTGCATGTGTACAATCAGCAAGCCGCCCTGCCTCGGCCCCGCTTTGGGGACTAACCCCGCGGGCTCGGGCGTGACGTCGAACGCGCGCTTTTCCCGATAGGTGCTAAGCGCGTCGCCTTTCTCCGCTTGGGACTTCCGACGGGTAGGCATCGAGGCGTATCATACCCCTATATGGCCGCCCATTCCATCGGTTCCGCTACGGTCTCGTTCGGCCTCGTGTCCGTGCCCGTGCAGCTCTACGCTGCCGGCGAGTCGAAGGCCGCCGTCTCGTTCAACATGCTCCACAAGAAGGATGGAGCCCGTCTCAAACAGCAGTACATCTGCTCCAAGGACGGCGAAAAAGTCGAACGCTCCGACATGATCAAGGGCTATGAGTTCCAAAAGGGCCAGTACGTGACGTTCACGCCCGACGAGCTCAAGGCGCTGGAAGAGCACGGCACCGGCGCGATCGAGATCAAAGAATTCCTGCCTGCCGAGCAAGTCGACCGGATCTGGCTCGACCGCACCTACTATCTCGGCGCCGACAAGGGCGGCGAGCGCGCCTACAAGCTGCTGGCCGAAGCGCTCGAGGAGTCGAAGCGGGTCGCGATCGGACAATACGCGGCGCGCGGCAAGCAATACCTGATCATGATCCGCCCGCTCAAGGGCCGTCTCGTGATGGAGCAGCTGCGCTACGCGGACGAGATCCGTGATATCGGCGAGATCCCCGTGCCCAAGACCGACGTCAAGGAGACCGAGCTCAAGCTCGCGGTGCAGGTCATCGACCAGAGCGCGACGGACGAGTTCGATCCCAAGAAATACAAGGACAACGTGCGCGACCGCATGCAGGAGCAGATCGAGCGCAAGGTCGAAGGCAAGCAGATCACGGAGGAGCCGGAAGAGGCACCGAAGACCAAGGTCCTCGACCTCATGCAGGCACTCAAGCAAAGCCTGTCGGGAGGCGGCACGGCGGCTGAGGAGAAGGAGAAAGCGGCGCCCGCCAAGCGCCGCAAGGTCGCCGGCAGGCGCTAACCGAAGAGCGTGCGAAACTCGGCCGCGAGCTTCGGGCCGATGCCTTTCTCCTCGTGCTTGAAGAACACGTATGCATCCTTCCAGGCGCTGCCCAGCGCCTGGATTTTTTCTGCCCACGCCTTGAGCTCGTCGGCCGAGTATCCCTCGTCGCGTAGTCGCACGTAGCCAAAATCTCCGGTCACGACCTCCGGCGTCGTCCCCTCCTCTGTATCCGCGATGCAGAGTGCCGTGTTCGTGCTGCGGAGCAAATCGTAGACGTCGTCTGACCACCACGATGCGTGACGGAACTCACACGCCGCGCGGACATCCGTCGGAAACTGTGTGAGTAGATCACCGAGCCGCGCGAGGTCTTTCGTAAAATTGGGGGGTAATTGAAATAATACCGGACCGAGCTTGGCATTAAGCTTGCGAACGATGTCGATGAAGAAGCGCAGCGGTTCGTCGATATTCTTGAGGCGCGCGAAGTGGGTGATACGCTGCGGCGCCTTCACGACGAAGCGGAATTCCGGTGGCGTCGCCGCGTCCCATCCCGCGATCGTTTTCGCGCTGGGCATGCGATAAAACGTGTAATTGATCTCGACGGTGCCCAATTGTTGGGCGTAGTACTCGAGCCACTTGGCGCTCGAGAGCTTGGGCGGATAGAAGCTTCCCTTCCATTCCGGGAAGTTGTAGCCGGACGTACCGACGTAGAGCCGCGTCACGCGGCAAAACTAGTCTCACCATACTCGATGGGGGAGTAATGAAGAAGCTCATGTATTCACTCGCACCGCTGCTGTTGGTGGCCGCGGCCTGCGGGACGTCGGCGGAGACGGAGCGCAAGTTGGCCGAGCTGGAGCAGGTCAACGCGCAGAAGGATAGCCTGATGCAGGAAGTGGCCATCAGTTCGCGACTCATCAGCGACGTCAACGTCGAGCTCGCGAAGGTCAAGGTCCGCCGCAATCGGCTCCACGTCTCCAGCGAAAGCCCGATCACGGCCGCCAATGACACGCTCGTCGCCAAGCTGCGCTACGTCATCGCACGCGTCTCGGAGACCGAGAACGCGCTCGCGCAGAGCCGGGAGCGCGTCAAGAACCTGACCGCGCTGTCGGACAGCCTGCGCGCCGCCTATGACTCGACCGTCGGCAACCTGCAGGCAGTGATCGCCTCGCAGAAGACCACGATCGACCTGCTGACCGACCAGGTGAACACGCTGACCGCGGAAAACGTGGCGCTGCGTGACAGCCTGTCGACCGGCTACTACATCATCGGCACGCGGGCCGAGCTGAAGCGGAAAGGCATCCTGACCGAGCAGGGCGGCGGCCGGGTGCTCTTCATTCTCTGGCGTACCGGGAAGACGCTGCAGCCCGCGCGCAACCTCGATCCCAGCATGTTCACGGCGATCGACACGCGGCAAGTCACGCAGATCCCGCTGCCGAGCGCGACGGCGCGCTATCAGGTGGCGTCGTTGCAGGACCTGTCGTACATCGGAGAACCGCGCGATCACAACAAGTATTCGGGCGTGCCGTTCCTGACGATTACGTCGCCCGTCGATTTCTGGCGGACGTCGAAGTTCCTCGTCATCATCCGCGAGGGCTCGTCGGATCAGGAAACCGCGCGCGAGCCGCAAATCAGCTCGGAGTCGAAAGTGACTCGCTAGACGCGCGTCATCGAAGACTGCGCGATGGAGGCCGGGGGCAACCCTGGCCTCTTTTGCGTTATGGTATCTTCTCCGCATGATCGAGCGCTGCAGCTGGTCCTCGAAGGACGACCAGATGATCGCCTACCACGACACCGAGTGGGGCGTTCCCGTCCACGACGATAAGCAGCTCTTCGGCAAGCTGGTGCTGGATGGATTTCAGGCCGGCCTGTCTTGGCAGATCATCCTGCGCAAGCGCGACGCGTTTCTGAAAGCCTTCGACCGATTCGACCCCGACAAGATGGCGCGCTACGACGCCAAACGAATCGCGAGAATCCTCCGCGACCCCGGCATCGTGCGGAATAAGCAGAAGGTGAAGTCGGCGGTCGCCAACGCCCGCGCCTACCTGCGGATGAAAGCGGCGGGCGAATCCTTCGATGAGTTCCTCTGGCAGTTCGTCGGCGGGACTACAAAAGTCAACGCCTGGAAAACGCCAAAGCGCCTTCCCGCCGAGACCAAAGAGTCGGTCGCGATGAGTAAGGCGCTCGTCGAGCGAGGCTTCAAGTTTGTCGGTCCGACGATCGTCTACGCGTTCATGCAGGCCGTCGGGATGGTCAACGACCACCTCGTGACCTGTTACCGCTACTCCGAGCTTACTTCGCCCGTTCCAGGTATTGGCCGGAGCGCGGATCGACGCGCACCGTCTCACCGGGCGAGATAAACTCGGGCACCTGCACCGTCACACCGTTCGACAACTTCGCGGGCTTTGTACTCGCCGTCTTCGTGGCCGTTTTCATGATCGGCGCGGTGTCGACCACCTTGAGCTCGATCACCGACGGCAGCTCGATCGCGATCGGACGGCCTTCCAGCCACTCGACCTGAACCACCATCTCCGGCTGCAACCAGGGCGTGTCCTCACCAACGGCGCGCTCGTCCAGCGTGAACTGCTCGTAGGTCTGCTGATCCATCACGTGCACGCCACCCTGATCCTGGTAGAGGACCTGCATCTCCTTCGTATCGAGACGCGCCTCCTGCAGAAAGTCCGTCGCGGCGAGCCGCTGATCGAAAGTGTTCCCGGAAACGAGACTGCGGAAACGCACCTGCACGAATGCCCGGAGGTTGCCCGGCGTACGGTGCGTAAAGTCCATGACCCGGCACGGCTGGCCGTCGATCATGAGGACGTGACCTTTGCGAATGTCTGTGGCTTTCATGGGAGCGGGAACTTAAACCCGCGGCCCTAGCACTCCAAGGCCCCGAGTGCCAATCCCGCGCCTGTGTCCAAATGCAGCATTGTGTGGCCGGAAAACAACCTTATCGTGTGGGGGATCACAGCTTAAGACTTTGAAAGCCAGCTAGATAGGTGACCGGCACCATCCTTGCCTCTTTGCTGCAGGAGGAGGGAAGCATGATCAGGCCCATCATCCATCGCCAGCTGACCCGCGGCGATCTCGCCTGCCTCGTCGACGAGATCGCGCGGATGGATGTCTCCGAAGGCCGCGAGGCGGATCAGGCGCTGCAGGCGGGCGCCGTCGACACCGTCCTCGATTCTCCCGCCGCGCTCGAAGCCGTACTCGGCCGTGGCGGCGCGCCGGCGCCGCTTCCGCTCACGCTGCTCTGGTACGTCCCGATCCGCGCTCAGCTGCGGCAGCGCGGCGTGTCCGACATCTTGCTCGCCGATTACGCCGCCACCTTGCCCGTCGTCTTTGCGGAGTCGCAATCGCAGCGCGCCATCGCGCAGGGCGAGGACGGCATGGCGGAGTGGTGGCGCTACGTGAGCGGCCTGCCGCGCGGCACCGTGGCGCAGGCCGAAGCAGCGGCCGACTCCGCGGCGCTCGCGCTGTGGTGGTCCGGCTGCTTCCCGGAGTGGGTCGAGCGCGGCGGTAGCGGGCGTGGCATGGTCCGCGCCTACGTGACCTTCGCCGGCAGAATGCTCGCGCTCGCCGCGGATCTGCTCGAGTCGTCTGCTCCCGAAGAAGCGGCGCTCTGCGCTCGCGCCGCCGAAGCGCGCATCGAGCTGCACGCCGCGCTCGCCGAGGCGCGCGTCGATTACATCGGTGACGAGACCCACAGCAGCGAAAGCCGCCTCAACCGATTCTTGAGGCGGCTCGCCGACAACTGAGCAGCAGCGTTACGGCTGCTCTTTCAACTGCTGCACACGCTGCAGGTTCGTCACCGCTTTTCCGTACGTCCCTTCGATCGCCACCGCGGCACGGTACTCAGTCTCCGCCGCACGGTACTGGCCGGTCCGCTCCAGCGCCATGCCCAGGTTGTTGTGGAAGACCGCGACTGCACTATCCTGCTGGACGGCCTTCGTGAGCGGCACGATCGCCTCCTGGAACCGCTCGAGCCGGATGAAGAGCGCGCCGAGGTTGTTGAGCGACCAGACGTCGGTGCTGTCGAGCTCGATGGCGCGCTGGTAGGCGACGACGGCGTCATCGTTCTTGCCCTGCATCTCGAACGCGCGGCCCTGCAGACGGACCGGCTCGCTCGACGTCGAGTCCAGCGCGATCGCCTGCTCGATGTGCACGAGCGCACTGTCCGGCTGCCCGTCCTCGAGCAGCACGCGGCTCAGATTGAGATGGCTCTTCACGTGAGTCGAATCCAGTGCTAGCGACTGCACGAACGCGCTCTCGGCCTGCGCTCGATCGCCCGACTTCCACGCCGAGAGGCCCAGCATGTAAAAGCCCCAGGCATTGTTCGGCCGGCTGTCGGTGTAGCTCTTGAAGAGTGTGGTGGCGTCGTCGTAGCGACGATCGCGATAGGCGGAATCCGCCATCTCGAACGTCACCGGACCGCTGATCACGAGCGTCGACGGCTTCTCGCCGGTCGTGCTCGTGACCGGCACGTTGGTCGCCGGTTGGGAGGGGGACACAGACCGCGCTTCACTGGCGCGCGCCTGGTCGGGAGTATGATCACTGCACGCCGCGATGACGTACGCAGCGACCACCATGCTGACGATCACCGCCATCATGATGACCGGAAATCGCAGCGAACGGTTGGAACGATCCAGCTCGAATTGATACGACATGGCTCCTCCGGGAGCGGGGTTGCCCACCGGAGAAGCAGAGGCGGTGCCAGATGGCGGGTGTGTGGTGTCGGTTGGTAATCAACAACTTACGGATGCATCACGACTCTCCGTGTGCGGACAAACACGCTTCCCTACCCGGCTTTCGTGTCACGCTGGACACCGAGGCGCCGCATGATCTTGAGGAGGCTCGCGTGATCGGAAAGCCCGAGCTCCTTCGCGGTTTTCGTCACATGCCAGTCGTTGCGGTCTAACGCCTGCACAACGATCTGTCGTTCCGCTTCGATTTTCTGTTCCTCAAACGTGCGTGGTGCGTCACCGAGCGTGCGTCGTACGTCGTGCGTCGTGCGTCGGATGTCAGCGGGGACCGCAGCCTTACTCAGCTCATCCCCGTCGCTCGCGATGATCATCCGCTCCACCACATTCCGCAGCTCGCGGATGTTGTTGCGCCGCCAGTCGTAGGCCATGAGTGACTGCATGGCGTCGGCCGCGACGCTCTTGGGCTTGAGGCCGAAGCGCTCGCAGGTCGTGGCGACGAGATGCTCCACGAGCGCGGGGACGTCCGAGAGCCGGTCGCGCAGCGGGGGCACGCGCAGCACGTGCACGTTGAGCCGGTAGAACAAATCCTCACGGAAGCGCTTCTCGGCGACCTCCTGCTCGAGGTCGCGATGCGTCGCTGCCACGACACGCGCGTTCACTTCGATCGTCTTGTTCGCGCCGATGCGGGTGACTTTCCGCTCCTCGAGCACGCGCAGCATCTTGGCCTGCGCGTTAGCCGGCAAGTCGCCGATCTCGTCGAGGAACAGCGTGCCGCCGGTCGCCGCCTCGAACGCGCCTTTGCGCGTGGCCGTCGCGCCGGTGAAGGCACCGCGCTCGTGGCCGAACAGCTCGCTCTCGACCAGCTCGTGCGGCAGCGCAGCGCTGTTGAGCGCCACGAACGGTCCCTTCGGATTGGCGCCGAGGCGATGCAGCTCGCGGGCGACGAGCTCCTTACCGGTCCCGCTCTCCCCGACGATAAGCACGGCGCTGGGCACGGGCGCCACACGGACGATCGCTTCTTTCAGTTTCGTCAACGCCGGACTCGTGCCCACGAGGGGCGTCTCGAGCGCGAAGCCGCGCCGCAGCGCCGAGACCTCGCTGGTGAGGCGGCGGCGCTCGATCGCGTTCTCGACTTCCTGCGCCACGCGCTCCATGGGCTCCGCCTTGTCGATGAAGCTGTACGCCCCCAGCCGGATCGCCTGCACGCACCGATCGTAGTCGCCCGTCCCCGTATACACGATGACCGGCACTCGGAGGCCGAGCCGTTCGACCGACCGCAGGACCTCGAAGCCGTCCATCCCGGGCATCTCGAGGTCGAGAATGACGCAATCGATCGAGTCCCGCGTCAGACTCTCGAGCGCGGTCCGACCGCTGTTCGCGATCAGCGTCTCGTAGCCCCGCAGCCGCTTCAAGTCGTACGCGTACTGCTCGGCCATAGCCGGGACGTCATCGACGATGAGGACGACGGTCATTGTGCCGGCAGCTCGATCACGAAGGTTGAGCCTTTCCCGGGTTCCGTCTCGACGTTCAGCGATCCGCTCGAGTCGAGCACCAATCTGCGCACGATCGACAAGCCGAGCCCGGTCCCGCCGGGTTTGGTTGTATAGAAGTCGTTGAATGCGCGATCGAGCTCGGCCTTGCTCATGCCGCGCCCGCTGTCGGCCACGGCGATTCGCACCACGCCGCTCCCCCGCTCGGTCGTCACGGTCACGGTTCCGCTTTTGCCGTCCAAGCTATCGACCGCGTTACTGACCAGGTTCTCGATGATGCGCCTGAGCACGAGCGCATCCGCCGACACGAGCGGCAGACCATCGGTGAGCTTGGTTCGGACGACGCTCGAGCCGGCGACCGTCTCTCGTACGACGGCGTTCACGTCGGTCGCTTTGCGCTCGGGCTGCGGCGACAGCTTTGCGTAGTTCGCCGCGAGGGTCTCGAGATAATTGATGCTCGATTCTACCGTCCCCTGGCGCTCCGTAAACACCTGCGCAAGATCGGCCGGTTTGTCGCGCGCGACCTGGCTCAGATGCCGGAAGACGTTGCGCAGCGGCGCCAGCCCGTTCTTCACGTCGTGATTGACCTGGCGCGCCAGGTCGCCGATCGCAATCCGGCGCTCCATGTCCCGCATGCCCGCTTCCACCGGCTGGCTGATGCGGGTCGACAGCCAGCCGGCGACGAGCAGGGCCACGAGCGCCGCGACGAGCACCGCTGCCGCAAACCACAGGTTCACGTTGCGCTCGAGCGCGGTCATCATCGCGGATGACCGCGTGACGACGAGGCGCGCCTGTTCCTCGCGGCCGGGGCCGTCCACCGCGTCGACGTACGGCAGGCGTCGCTCCCCGACGACAAACGCGTTCGAGTCGGCCAGGCTCGAATCCGGGAGCAGCAGGGCGACGCCCAGCTCCGGATCGCGCGCGAGCCGGCTGAGGAACGCCGAGTCCACCGCCACCCCACCGATCAGGCGCAGCGTCTGGCTTCCGACCCGCACGGAGTCGCTCGTCACCAAGGCGAGGAATGGACCCTCGGCGGCATTCGCCCGAACGAGCGTCAGCCCTCGGGCCTGCGGGCCGAGCCGGTCGAATTCGTTGCGGAAATGCCCGGACGAGACGACGCGGCCTTCGCCGTCCTGGATCTGGAGAAAGTCCAGGCCCGCGAGATGCATCGCACTCCCGGCGTAGTCGAGGACGTAGCCGCGGTCCTGCGCGTGCACGACGTCGGAGTACAGCCTGTTGTCGGCGAGAATCGCGCTCTTGAGCGCCGCGAGCCGCGGCGCGATGCGATCGTTCTCACGCGCGATGTCGGCGTTGATGACGCCCACCAGTGCATCGACGCGCCGCTGCACCTCGCCCGTGACCCGACCCGCCATCTCCCGCCGAATGCCGAGACCGAACACGAGCAGCGGAATCAGCACCACCACCCCGAACGCGCTGAGGAGGCGGGTGCGGAGGCTCATGGCACGAGATGCAGCGTCCCGTCGAGGTCGGTCGCCCAGCGCGCCACGCCGCGCCGCACGATGGCGGTCGGTCGCGTGTCTACGAGCGCCGTGATAGTCGCGGGCCAGGTCGGCAGTAATTCCTTGGCCGTCCGGCACTGATCGGCGGTGAACCGGGGCAATGCGAGCACATACCCCCAGTCGTGCCCGGCCATGATGGCATCGTTGAAGTCGTCGGCGCTGCGCGGCGTGGCGACCCCGTGCGTCAGCGCCGCCAGGCGGCCGGCGAGCTCGCGCGCCGTCGGATCGCTCCGCACATAGAAAATGCGGTGTTGGCCGCTCGCGGCGGGCGGCGAAATACTCGAGCCGCTGCTGCCGCACGCGCGCAGATCGAGCCACCAGAACCCGCCGTCGGCACGCCGCGCTTCGGCCCGCACCGACTGCTCGAGCCCGTCGAACCGCGTGCCGCCCGCTTCCGCGGTCACATAGACGTAGGTGCGGTCCCACGGCAGCGCCACGACGCTCATGTCCTTCAGCGTGGCGGCGTAATCGCGCAGCGCGACGTCGCGCGTCACCAGCAGATCGACGGCGTCGAGCAAGTCGCGCGCGTCGCCGCTCGTTGCCATCCGAAAGACGAGCGTATCGCCGCGCGCGCTGTGCGCGCGAATCTCTTGCGCCGTCGTCGTCGCGCTCGTCGCCCAGTATGCGCCGGTGCCGATCGGCCAGCTGGAATCGGGCGCCGCCTTCGTCACCGCCAGTCCCCAATCGCTCAGCGCGGGCGGCAAGTCGTCGCTCTGCTTGGCGAGCGACACGGTGACGACGCGTGTCTCGAGCGCGCTCAACGTGTAGCCCGGACCGCCGCGACCGAACACGACGTCCTGCGCGGTCACGGGTGCCCCGTCCCAGAACTGCGCGCCCTCGCGCAGCCGGAACGTCCAGCGCCGCCCGCCGTCGTCGCGGACCCACTCTTCGGCGAGCTGCGGCGTCGCATGACCCTGACAGTCGAGCCGCACCGGCGTCTCGTACAAGTGACGGAACACGAGTCGCTCGGCGTCGTTGCGCGGCAGCGGCGCATCACGCGGATCAACCGCTTCGGTCAATCCGATCGTGATGGTCGCCTTGTGCGCGGTCACCGCACCGGTGGAGAGCACGCAGGCTTCGTTGACTGCCTGCTTCGGCGCTTCGCCACCGCCGGTGGTGGGAACGCCCGCGCCACCCGTACCGAGGCGCGGGTGGGCGCATGCGGCGACAACGCCGAGACAGGCGATGGCGGACAGATAACGCGCTAGCATGAAATAAGGATACACTGCACTATCTCCCCATGGGACTCGCACGCAGCATTCTCCTGAAGGCTTCGCGCAGTCAATGGCTCGCGCGGCAACTGCGCGAGCGCCGGTTCTTCCAGCGCGCCGTCAAGCGATTCATGCCCGGCGAGACGCTCGACGACGCACTCGAGGCCGCCGGCCAATTCGCAAAGGCGGGCCTGGGCACGGTCCTGACGGAGCTCGGCGAACAGGTCACCAATCGTGCCGAAGCCGCGGCCGTGCGCGATCATTACATCGGTGTGCTCGAGAAGATCCAGCGACGCAAACTTCCAGCCCACGTCTCCGTCAAGCTCACGCACCTGGGACTCGAGGCGAGTCGCGAGGGCTGCATCCAGGACGTCCTCAAGCTCGCGGCCCGCGCCGAGGAGGCGCGCTCGTTCCTGTGGATCGACATGGAGGAGTCGCGGTACGTGGACGCGACGCTCGAGGTCTACCGGCGCGCGAAGGCCGAGTGGCCGAACGTGGGCGTCTGTCTGCAAGCCTACCTCCGGCGCACGCCGAAAGATCTCGAGGGGTTGCTCGCCATCGCGCCGGCGATCCGGCTGGTGAAGGGGGCATACAATGAGCCGGCGGACGTCGCCTATCCGAAGAAGGGCGACGTCGATGCCGTCTATCGCGAGCTCGCCGCGCATCTCCTGGTCGAGGCGGCGCGGCAACGGGCGAAGCCCGTATTCGGCACGCACGACATCGGGCTAATTGAAACGATTCGCAAGACGGCCCTCGAGAAGCGGGTCGATCCCTCTTCATACGAATTTCATATGCTCTACGGGATTCGGGCCGCCGAGCAGCGATCGCTGGCGGGGATGGGCGCGGAAGTGCGAGTCCTGATCAGCTACGGCAGCGCATGGTTTGCCTGGTACATGCGGCGCCTCGCCGAACGGCCGGCGAACGTCTGGTTCGTCCTCAGAAACGTGGTATAGATTGGAGTCATGGCCACCTCCACCGTGCCGCATTCACACCGCGAGATCCGCGATTCGGTCGTAATCCGTTTCGCCGGCGACTCGGGTGACGGCATGCAGGTGACCGGCAGTCAGTTCACGCTCGAGACCGCGCTCGCCGGCAGTGACTTCTCCACCTTCCCCGACTTCCCCGCCGAGATCCGCGCCCCGACCGGGACAACGTTCGGCGTGTCGGCGTTCCAGATCCATTTCGGCGGTACGGACGTGATGACGCCGGGCGACGCGGTGGACGTGCTCGTCGCCATGAATCCGGCGGCGCTCACGGTCGAGTTGAAGGACCTCAAGGTTGGCGGCACCGTCATCGTCGACACCGACGCGTTCAACGAGCGCAATCTCAGCAAGGCCGGCTACACCAAGAGCCCGCTCGACGACGATTCGCTCGCGCGCTATCAGGTGCTCAAGTTCGACATCGCCAAGCTCACGGCCGACGCGGTGAAGCCGCAGGGGCTGTCGTCGCGCGAAGCGCGGCTGTGCCGCAACATGTGGGCGCTCGGGCTTCTGCTCTGGATGTACGGGTACGAGCGGACCGCGTCGATCGACTGGCTGAAGAAGAAGTTTGCGAAGAAGCCGGTGATCGCCGACGCCAACATCGCGGCACTCAACGCCGGACACGCCTTCGGCGAAACGGCCGAGATGACCGAGCATCTCGTCGGCTACACCGTCCCGAAGGCCGACGTGAAGCCCGGCCGCTATCGCACGGTCAGCGGGACCGAAGGGCTGGCGTGGGGACTGGTGGCCGGTCTCCGGGCCGCGGGGATCGAGAAGCTGGTGTTCGCCGGCTATCCGATCACGCCGGCATCCGCGCTGCTGCACACGCTCGCCAACCTGCGGGCCTACGGCGTCGTGACATTCCAGGCCGAGGACGAAATCGCGGCCGCGGGTGCGGCACTTGGCGCGTCGTACGCTGGAGCGCTCGGCGTAACGTCGAGCTCCGGTCCGGGCATCGCCCTGAAGACGGAAATGCTGGGCCTCGCGATCGCGACGGAGCTGCCGCTGATCGTGATCGATTCGCAGCGCGCCGGCCCTTCCACGGGCATGCCGACGAAGGCGGAGCAGTCCGATCTCTTCCAGGCGGTGCTCGGCCGGAACGCCGATGCGCCGCTCGTCGTGCTCGCGCCTACCACCACCGCCGACTGTTTCACCATAGCGATGGAGTCGGTCCGGCTCGCCACCAAGTACATGACACCGGTCATGGTGTTGAGCGACGGCTACCTCGCGCACGCGGCCGAGCCCTGGCTGATTCCGAGCGAAGCCGAGCTGCCGCGCTTCCCGATCTCGTATCGCACCAATCCCGAGGGCTTCCATCCCTTCCTGCGCGATTCCGAGACGCTCGCGCGGCCGTGGGTGAAGCCCGGCACGCCGGAGCTGGAGCACCGCATCGGCGGGCTCGAGCGCGATTACGACAGCGGCCACATTTCGTACGATCCCGACAACCACGCGCGCATGACCAAGGCACGCGCCGACAAGATCGCGGGCATCGCGCGCGACATTCCGAAGCAGGATGTGGCGCTGGGCGAGAATCACGGCGCGCTCGCCGTCGTGGGCTGGGGCTCGACCTTCGGCGCCATCCACCGGGCGGTGAAGATCGCGCGCGACGAGGGGCGCGACGTCTCGCACATCCACGTGCGCTATCTCAGCCCGTTCCCGCGAAACCTCGGCGAGCTGCTGCAGCGCTACGATCGCGTGCTCGTCCCCGAGATGAACAACGGGCAGCTCGTGAAGCTGCTCCGTGCCGAGTACCTGATCGGCGCTGAATCATTCCCGAAGGTCACCGGCAAGCCGTTCCGGGTCACCGAGATCATTCAAGAGATCCGCAGGATTGATGGAGCAGCGAAATGAGCACCACGCACCACGCACGACGCACGACGCACGTGTTATGACGGTCACGACGATCACCGACGCCCAGCTCGCGCCCAAGGACTACGCGTCCGACCAGGAAGTCCGCTGGTGCCCCGGCTGCGGCGACTACGCGATCCTGAAGGCCGTGCAGAAGGCGTGCGCCGAGATGCAGCTCGATCGCGCGCGCACGGTCTTCGTCAGCGGGATCGGATGCGCGGCCCGCTTTCCGTATTACATGTCGACGTACGGCTTTCACACCGTCCATGGGCGCGCCCCGGCGATCGCGACCGGCATCAAGCTCGCCAATCCCGATCTCGACGTCTGGGTGATGACGGGAGACGGAGACGGCCTGTCGATCGGCGGCAACCACATGCTTCACGTGCTGCGCCGCAACGTCGATCTCAACATCGTGCTGTTCAACAACGAGATCTACGGCCTCACGAAGGGCCAGTACTCGCCGACGTCGCGCCGCGGCACGCGCTCGCCGTCCACGCCGCTGGGCTCGATCGAGAATCCGGTATCCGCCTGCGGCTTCGCGCTCGGCGCGGGCGCGCGATTCGTCGCGCGGTCGATCGACACGCTGCAACCGCATCTCGTCGGGGTCTTGAAGCGTGCGCACGCGCATCGCGGCGCGTCGTTCGTCGAGATCCTCCAGAATTGCGTCGTCTTCAACGACGGCGTGTTCGACCAGATCACCGGCAAAGAGGTCGCCGCCGACGCCCAGATTCTCCTCGAGCACGGGAAGCCGCTGATCTTCGGCAAAAACAAGGACAAGGGTCTCCGGCTCAAGCCCGGCAAGCTGGAGATCGAAGTAGCGCCGGCCGGGCCGGACACCCTGATTCATGACGAGACCAATCGCCCGCTCGCGCAATTGCTGGCGACACTCGAGCCACCGTTCCCAACAGCCATGGGCGTGCTGTACTGCAATCCGACGGAGTCGTACGAGCACGACGTGTACGCACAGAAGGCCGCGCCCGGTCGTGCCGACCTCGACGCACTGCTGAACAGCGAGCGCACCTGGGAAGTCGGAGGTGGCGAATGACCGTGGCAAACCGCAGGCGCGGGCCGGATCGGCGGGTCAAGGACGTCCCGGTGGAGATTGAGCGTCGCAGCGGGCTCGATCGCAGAATGATCGTCGAATCAGCGACCGCCCAGATTCACGCCGTCATGGATCTGCTCACGCAGCTCGCCGACCATGGCGCCCTGCGCGACGATTCGCGGCGGCTACTCGATACGGCAATGCTGCGGCTGCGCTTTGCGCTGGAGCGAATGGATATCGAGTAGTGCCTGACCGCCCCGCCATCCTCCTCGATCTCGACGGGACACTCACCGACAGCGTCTACCAGCACGCCCTCGCCTGGACCAAAGCGCTCGAACTCGGCGGCATCAAGCTGTCCGTGTGGCGCATCCACCGCCGCATCGGGATGAGCGGCGGACTGTTGGCCGAGAGCCTCGCGCGCGAAGTCGGACGGGAGCTCAGCGACAAGGAAGCCGCCCAGGTCAAAGCCGCGCACGCGAAGGCGTTCAGGGCGCAGCTGCGCGACATCCGGCTGCTGCCCGGCGCGAAGGAGCTGCTGCGCCATCTCACCAAGCTGCACGTGCCGTGGGCGATTGCGACGAGCGGCGCACTCAAGAGCGCCGCGCCGCTGCTCAAGCTCGTCGATCCGCCCGCAGGCGTCCCTATCATCACCCGCGACGACGTCGCGCACGCGAAGCCGAACCCCGATCTCTGGCTCGCCGCCGCGGCACGACTCAGCGTGCCGATCGAATCCGCGATCGCGGTAGGCGACAGTGTGTGGGATCTGCTCGCCGCGCGTCGGGCGCGGGCACTCGGCGTCGGCCTGTTGTCGGGCGGCTACGGCGCCGAAGAGCTGCAGCGCGCGGGAGCCTACCAGGTCTACGAAGATCCGGCCGACCTGCTTGGGCACATTGATGAGCTAGGGATACGCGCTGAATGATCAATTCGTTTTACCGATTCAGCCAATATGACATTTTGACGAGGAAGGTGTTGCTCGGATAGCTGTCGAACAGCCGCCCGAAATCGCCGCGGATGTTGCGCGTCCCCATTTGGCTTTCGAAGTCCTGCCGCCCCTGGTTCCACACCAAGAACAACGTCGAGCCCGGCCGATATTCCCAGCGCACCACCAGGTTCGAGTTGAAGAACTTGATGTTGAAGTCGCTCGGCATCGTGCCGGCATAGGACTGGAAGCGATCCGCGTACGTTGCCGCGCGCGGCGTCGCCGACAGCTCCCGCAGATTGGACCACCGCCCCTTGCTGACGAACGGCTGGGCATACAGCTGCACGGTGAGCGTCGGCGTAATCGTATAATCGGCGCGCCACGACATGATCACCTGTTGCTGGTCGAGATGCGCGAAGACGTAATGCGTAGCGCCCAACGAATCGACCTGCGGGTCGCGGTCGAATGCGTCCTGGATCTGGTGCGAGATGTCCATGCTGACCGAGCCGCGGAACTGCGACGAGATGCGCACGTCGATCTCCGGACTCACATCGACCGATTGCGAGTGCCCGTCGTCACCCCTGAAAAAATTGAAGAACAGATACGGCGTGATCACGGCGCGCTGATCGCCGCCGAACCCGAACCACGGCGCGACGAACCGGCTCTGGCGTACGGCCGGGCCGCCGCGGGCACAGCGGTCGCAGTACGTGGCGCCGAGCTGGCCGATCGTGCCACCGGCGTGCAAAAACCATTGATTCCGCAGCTGCACGTGGGCATTGGTGTTGAAACCGCGATCGAGCGGCAGCCCGGCGGTCGTCCAGAACTGCCACCAGTTGAAGTTCCAGAACGCGCGCTGGATCGTCTTGGTGGCCTGCGTCCAGTTGAGCGACCCCCAGTTGTTCCAGCCGACCTGGTCGGCGCGGCGGAGGAAGCCGAGGTCGTTGATCTCGAATCCGGGGGACAGCCGTTGATAGCTCGTCTGGAACTGGATGAAGCCGCTGCGGCGCGTGAACAGCAGCTCGGCGTCGCTGCCCGACAGCGATGTCCGCGTGCTGTCGAAGGCGAGCCGATCGTCGGGCCGCTGGTAGTTGTGCGTGGAGTTCAGCTGCGTTCCCGCGATGGCCTGCGGCGTCCCGGCCACGCGGCTCAAGTCGAACGATCCCGTGATCTCGTACGTGCCCTTGTCGAAGCGATGCCGGAAGTCCACCGCCCCCACGTACGCACTGTTGCGGAGCACGTCGTCGGTCAATGGATCGTTGTTGCGATTGACCGACGTCGCGATGAAGCCGATGCCGCTCTGGCCGTTGTGGAAGTCCTGCTGCAGCCGGACGACCCCGTAGTTCGTAAACGGCTCGAGCGTAGGACCCCCGCCGCCGGCGGTCGCGCGTCTGGTGACGCCCTCGACCGCGCCGATCGTCAGACCGCTGGGAAGCCGGCCAGTGATCTTGGCGGCCCCCAAGATCCGCGTCGGGTCGTGGCCGATGCGCCGTGAGTAGAACAGTCCCTCGCCGCGGCAATTCACGATGTTGCAATCGACGCCGAAGTTGAAGATGCCCGTTCCCTCGACGAAGAAGGGCCGGCGCTCCTGATAGAACGTCTCGAACGACGTCAGGTTGACGACCGAGGGATCCGCTTCGACCTGCCCGAAGTCGGGGTTCACCGTCGCGTCGATCGTGATGTTCGACGTCAAGCCGTATTTGATGTCGGCGCCCCCGTCGAACTTTTGGTCGCGCTCGAAGCCGGGCGCCGGCACGTTCTTCGCGACCGCGTACGGCGCGAGCTCGAGGCGCCGCGGGGCCGCGAGACCTTCCAAACCGACGAGATCGCCGAGCTGCGAAACGAAACCGCGCTTCGACGGCCGGTACAGGGGCCACCCCACTCGCTCACCGCCGTGCCGATCGATGTCGCGCCAGATCGCGAAGCCGAACGTGTTCGTCGGCGCGTGCGCATATCGCAGCTGCGACAGCGGTAAGCGGAATTCCGCAGTCCAACCCAGTGAGTCGACCTGCGTCGCGACCTCCCAGACGCCGTCCCAGGCCTCGTCCTCCTGCTGATCGTCGCCGTACATCGCGTAGTCGCGCTTCACCCCGCCGGGATTCACGGCGAACTCGAAGCCGGTACGGCGATCGTGGTAGGAGTCGATGACGATCTTGATCTGATCACAGCAGATGCGGACGTCGCGGCGGGCGAGGAGCTTCTTGATGCTGTCGGGATGATCGTCGAACGCGCGGACGAAGACGTAAATGTTGTGGGCGTCGTAGGCGACTCGCGCCTCGGTCCGCAGGCTTGGAACCGAGTCTTCATGCGGCTGGAACTGACGAAAATCCTTGATCACCGGGGCGACGCGCCATACGTCGTCGTTGTCTTTGCCGTCGATGAGCGGCGGCGTGGTGGCGCGGTGAGCGACCGCGGTGGTAGCGGACGGTGTGGCTGATGCGGAGTACTGGGGGGGCGGCGATGCCGACTGCAAAGCAAGAATAACGGCGGCGACCGGCGTAAACGGCATCATGGTTGTCCCGGGAATGAGAGGCTACTCTTTGGATGGTACGATTCGACAAATGGTTGGTTTCGTGATACGTTGCGTGGCCCTTGCGCGCCCCCGTTCTCACCGAGGCATAGTGTCGTTCACCAGATTGTGGACCGATCGCCGGACCGGCAATGACCGCCGGTCAGAGCCCCGTCGGCGTTCTGTCATGCTCATGACAGAAGAGCGGCGGCGCGTGGTCGACCGGCGTCGTGGCGCGGAGCGGCGCAGCACGCTCGACCGGCGGGGCCGCACGTTGCGCGCGCCCAATGCCGAGCGGCCCGTCGAGCACGTACGGAACGCGCTGCAGCTCCTCAAGGAAGTCGCGCTGGTCGGCGAGCTGTCGGCGGGGCCGAGTGAGGACCTGGGCGCCGCTATCGAGCGGCTGCACCGGGCCGTGGCCCTGCTGGAGCGGCACCCAGGCCGCTAAACGGCCGCTATTACTTCTTGAACAACGCCAGGTACTGTCCGTACCCCTCGGCGGCCAGGCTGTCCACCGGAATGAATCGCAGCGACGCGGAGTTGATGCAGTAGCGCATCCCCGTCGGCTTGGGGCCGTCGTCGAAGAGGTGGCCCAGATGCGAATCCGCGTGCGCGGACCGCACTTCGGTCCGCACCATCATGAACGATCGGTCGGTCTTCTCCTGGACGTTGCTCGCCTCCAGGGGCCGGGTGAAGCTGGGCCATCCGGTGTGCGAGTCGAACTTGTCGAGTGAGCTGAACAGCGGCTCGCCCGACACGACGTCCACATAAATCCCATCCTGATGGTTGTCCCAGAACTCGTTCTGGAACGGCCGCTCCGTCGCCTCGTGCTGTGTGACCTCGTACTGCAACGGCGTCAACGTGCGCCGTAACTCGGCGTCGCTTGGCTTTGGCTTCACGGTATACATCGCCTGTCTGAGTTGTGGAGTTGTCGTCGCCGCTGCGCTGATCTTCGCCGCACCGGCTTCGTCGCCCCAGATCTGCCGCAGCACCCGATCGCGACCACATCCCTGCCGATACATCCCGTAGTGCACCGGATTCTTCTTCGCGTAGTCCTGATGGTAGTCTTCAGCGGCGTAGAACGGACCGGCCGTGAGAATCTGGGTCGCCACGTCGCGATGGAAACGATCCAAGATCTGCTGGCGCGTCGCGCTCGCCAGGCGACGCTGATCCGGATTGCGGACGAACACAGCCGTGTGATAATTCGGCCCGATGTCGCACGCCTGCCCGTCGGCCTGGAACGGATTGATGTTGTGCCAGTAGGTCCAGAGCAGCGTCTCGTAGCTGATCTTGGCCGGATCGTAGACGACTTGCACCGACTCGAGATGCCCGGTCGTCCCCTCGACCACTTGCTCGTAAGACGGATTCTTGGCCGTCCCGCCCATGAAGCCGGACGTCGCGGAAATCACGCCAGGCAGGTCGTCATAGGCGTGCTCCATGGTCCAGAAGCAGCCGCCCGCAAACGCCGCCGTGTCTACCGGGGTGACAGAAGCGGTCGGGACGCTCGGGGCGGTCGGGACGGTCGCGATGAGTGACAGCAGAAGTGCGATGTTCATATAGGCCCGATGAAGTATAAGGGGTGATCTAGCGGGTTCCAGACGGCCACGTGAGAATGTGGTGGACCATACCTCAACCCAGGACCCCCATGTCTCGTTCCCTGGTTCTCGCGCTGACCGCCGTCGCGCTCGTTACCTCCGTCACGCAGGCGCAGTTGCCCGGCCTGCGTCGCAAGCTGAAAGACGCGGGCCGCCAAGCCGTCTCCGGCCAGCCACAGCAGCGTGGCGCGCCACCCAAGTTCGACAACACGATTCTCGAGCTGAACCCGCAAGTCGTCGCCCGCCTGATCGCGGGTCTCGAAGCCCGCAGCAGAACGGCCGGCACTGGCGGCCAAACTGCGGGCGACTTGCGGAGACGCGCGGCGGCCGCGTCGGACGAAGCTGCGACCATCAACAATCAGCACAGCGACGACCGCGAGCGGTGGGTAAACGCGAACGGGGAGGCTGAGAACTGCGTCAGTGAGCAGCTCAACAACGTCGAGCAACAGCATGCGCAGCAAATGCAGCAGCGCTTCGCGGGCATGACGGGCGTGAATACTCCTGAAAAGACGAAGTTCATGCAGGACTACACCGCCGCGGCACAGGAAGCGCAGCAAGCGGCCGCGACGAACGACACGGCAGGCCTGCGCCGCGCCCAGGTAAAGCTGAACCGGCTGATGGGGATCGACGCGCACGCTGACACGGTCAAGGCGCGCGCCACGTGCCACGTGCCCCCGGTCCCGGCGTGGATGCGCCGCGCCGATTCGCTCGCCGCGCTCGGCGACACGCTGGCGGTCCGAGCCCGGGGAGTGGAAGGAGCGGGCAATACCGCCGCGGCGCGTGCGGCGGAAATGACGCCCGAGCAATTCGCGATGGCTGCCGAACGGGCCGAGGCCTTCGTCGTCCTGCATCGACCCGGAAACGTTGGCGGCGGCTACGTCTTCTCGGACACCGAGGACCAGGCGCTCACCGCTCGACTCCCCGACCTGAAGAAATACTTCGGATGATGGGAGGGGGACGCACCGCAGCCCGAGTCATCGCGGTCACGTTGTTGGCGGCGGCCGCGAGGTCGCCCGCGGGGGGCGAGGACTCGGAAGGGGGGTTGGCAGTCCGGCTCCCTTCCGGGGCCTCGCATGTCTTCTGGCGCGCATCTCGGGCGCCCCTGCAATGGACCGCTGCCGATGTCGACCTCGCCGCGCTCGTCACCTGGCATCCCGGACGGTCCGGCGTCGCATGGGCGACGTTGCCGATCTCCGGATCAGGCGAAGCGCACGCGCTCACGCTCGTGATCGCGCGCATCGATCCGCAGGCGCTGTCCTTCCAGCTCGTGTGGGACATCGCACACGACCGGCCCCACTGGACCGTCGATCGGGCGACCGATGCGGCGCTCGCCGTTAACGCCGGCATGTTCGTCGACCGGTTGCCGTGGGGTTGGGTCGTGGTGGATGGTCACGAGCGCCTTCCGCCCGGCTACGGACCGCTCTCATCCGCGCTCGTCGGCCTCGCGGACGGTCGCCTCGTGTGGGTGGACGGTGACGATGTTTCGGCCTGGCGCCGTCGCGGCAACGTGCGCTTCGCCTTTCAGTCGTACCCCACGCTGCTCGCGGGCGACGGCGCGGTGCCAGCCGCGTTACGCAACGGAGCGATCAACGTCACGCATCGCGACGCGCGCCTCGCGCTCGGCCTCGATCGCCAGGGCCGCCTGCTCGTCGTCCTGACGCGACTCGACCTCCCCATCCCCGGCGCGGACCGCGTACCGTTCGGGCTCACCGTGCCCGAGATGGCGGCGGTGATGGGCGCGCTCGGCGCTCAGCGCGCGATGTTGCTCGACGGGGGTATCTCGGCGCAGCTCACCGTCGCCGACGCAGGCGGTCAGGCGCGAGCCTGGAAAGGACTGCGCAAGGTGCCGCTGGCACTCGTGGCCCGAGCCGGGCCGGAGTAGACGCGGGTATCATTATCCCATGCGCTCTTTCTCCGCCGCAGCGTTGCTTCTCGTTCTTTCACTGATCCAGGGCATCCCGCAGCGCGATGACGGCCAGTGGACAATGCCCGCGCGCGACTACGCGGCGACGCGGTACTCGGGCCTCGCGCAGATCACGCCGGCGAACGCGGCACGTCTGAAGCCGGTGTGGACGTTCTCCACCGGCGTGCTCGGTGGCCACGAAGGACAACCGCTCGTCGTGAACCAGACGATGTACGTCGTCACGCCGTTCCCGAACGTGCTGTACGCGTTCGACCTCACGCAGGACGGATTTCCGCTCAAATGGAAATACCGACCCGACGTGAACCCGGCGTCACTCGGCATCGCGTGCTGCGATGCGATCAACCGCGGGGCGGTTTACGCTGACGGCAAGATCATCTACAACCTCCTCGACGGGCACACCGTCGCGGTCGATGCGACTGACGGCCACGAAGTCTGGAAGACGCAGATCGCCGACATCAATCAGGGCGAGACGACGCCGATGGCACCGTTCGTCGCGGGCAATCGCGTGATCGTGGGTCCGTCGGGCGGCGAATTTGGAATCTGGGGCTGGGTCAAGGCGCTCGATCTTGCGACCGGAAAGATTCTCTGGACCGCGCACAACATGGGACCCGATTCCGCCATGCTCGCGCGGCCCGGCACGTTCCGCGGCACCGGTAACCTCGGCGTCTCGACCTGGGAGGGCGACTCGTGGCGCCGCGGCGGTGCGCCGGTGTGGGGCTGGATCAGCTACGACCCGCAGCTCGATCTCATCTACTTCGGCACGGGCAATCCCGGTCCCTACAACACCGAGCAGCGGCCCGGCGAGAACAAATGGACGAATAGCGTGCTGGCGCGACGTCCGAGCAACGGCTCGCTCGTGTGGGCCTACCAATTCACGCCGCACGACAGCTGGGACTTCGACTCGAACGCCGAGATGATCCTGGCCGATCTCGTGGTCGGCGGGCGGCTGCGGAAGGTGCTCGTGCACTTCGACAAGAACGGCTTCGCCTACACGCTCGATCGCGCGACCGGCGAGCTACTCGTCGCCGAGCCGTTCATCGCAAACCTGACGTGGGCGAAGCGGATCGATCGAGCGACGGGCCTGCCGGTCGTCGATACGACCAAGACGACCGGTGCGTCGAAGGGCAACGTGCAGGGGATCTGCCCGAGTCTCGAGGGCGGCAAGAGTCCGGCCTCACCCGCGGCGTACTCGCCGCGCACCGGTCTGTTCTACACGGCGACGAACAATCTTTGCATGAACTTCGAGGCTGCGCCCGTGACGCGGATTCCCGGCACGCCGTACATCGGCGCGACGACGCCCTACGTCGCCGGTCCCGGCGGCTACATGGGTGCCTTCATCGCGTGGGACGCGGCACACGGCAAGAAGGTCTGGGACATCAAGGAAGAGTTTCCGGTGTGGAGCGGCAGCGTCGTGACCGCCGGCGACGTCGTGTTCTACGGCACGCTCGACGGCTGGTTCAAGGCGGTCGACGCGCGGCGCGGCCGCGTACTATGGAAACAAAAGGTCGGCTCCGGCGTCGTGGGGGCGCCCATCTCGTTCCGCGGCCCGGACGGGAAGCAGTACATCGCGGTGTATGCGGGCATCGGTGGCGATTGGTTCCTGTTGTCGGGCGACGTCCGCTCGGATGATCCGGCAGACCTGCGACCGCCGGCAGATTTTGCGCCGAACCTCGCGCGGCATACCAGCCAGGGGGGGATCGTCTGGGTCTTCGGCCTATGAAGCGGAACGTGGGACGGGGGGCGTGGGGTGTGCTATTGGCGCTTCTCGTCGCGTGCGGCCGCACGGACAGCACGCCGCCGTCGGTGCGCTATCCCGATCACGTCGCCGCCGGTGGTAACCAGCCGCCGGCCGCCCGCCAGATGTCGAATCCGTTCATCAAAGACACCGCCTCGGTGACCGACGGATCCAAGGTCTTCAGCGCGATGAACTGCGACGGCTGCCACGGCGGCGGCGCAACGGGATGGGTCGGGCCGAGTCTCGTAGACGGCCGCTGGCGGTACGGCGGGAGCGATGGCGCGCTGTTTCAATCGATCTTTTACGGTCGTCCCAAAGGCATGCCCGCCTACGGCGGCGTAATGTCGCCCGGTGCGATTTGGAAGGTGATCACCTACATCCGCGCGCAGCCCGTGCCTAGTGTCGTTCCGACGCAGCGGTGGCCTATCCGGGAGACACGGTAGCACCCAGCCGTTCCACGTCTCTGCACGTCTTGTGACATAAATCCCCACGATTCCAGCGGCACACATTATGTTGGTCCTCCGGGTCTCCCTGATCGAGGTGCCTATGCGCGTGCTTCGCGTCTTGGTCTGTTTCTTCATCATCCTGGCCATCTTCGGTTGCGGCGGAGGGCATCGTCCCCTGCGCCAGCGCGTGCTGCTGCCGCCCACGCTGAATCTCATTCCGCATCGCAACATCGGATTGTTCGAGTTCTCGGTTGAGAACGGCAAGGGCAACCTGCAGCAGTTCGCGACCCAGCGATTCGAGGAATACGTGCTCGCCGCGCAAAGCGGGATCGAAATGCGCGAGTTCACCGAGGCCGATTCGGCGCGCGTGTTCGCGAGCTCGGCTGATTCGAACAGCACGCCCGTCGCGTTCTTCGGCCATCTCAAGATCTCGAACGTGAAGCCGCACGGCGGTCTCACGGCCGGTTTCGCGCCGGTCATGCGCGCGACCGTCACCGTCGAGCTCTCGGTCTGGCTCGTCAACACGCGGACCGGCGGTGTGATGTGGCGCCGCAGCTCCGCATCGACCGAGGAAGTCGGCGGCCTCTCGTTCGCCGGCGGCATGCCGTCGTTCTCGGCGCGCGATCCGAACGACGCTTATGGTCAGTTGATCAATCGCCTGGTCTATGACGTCACGTACGACGTCCGGTCGACCTGGGTCGATCAGTAAGCGCGGTTACAGGGCCTTCGCAAACTCACCGGCGCGGCGCGTCAGCTCCGCGTCGGTGATCATTTTCCGGCCCGAGCGAATCACCGCGACGTCGAGCGCCACCCAGAGGCTGCGGCGATGTGGGTCGAGCTGCAGCGCGCGCGCCAGCGGCCCAATGGCGGCGTCGTAGGACCCGTTCGTCATGTACAAGGCGGCGAGGTCTTCCATCGCGCTCGCGTCCTCAGGATAGCTCCGCAGATGCTGCGTGAGTGATTCGACGCGCGCGATGTTCATCTGGACCTCCGCCTGTGGGTCTGGCGCGGGGCCCAGCGCGACTGCCGGATTTCCCATGATCCAGCCCAAGGCGAGAGCCAGCGAGATGGTCACGGCTTTGATGTAGGTCATGGTGCCCCCCTTTCGCAGGGGGGAAAAGCACGAGGCGCGCCAGGCCGCCTGCAGGCCGAGCGCGCCTCGATTGTGTTGTGCGGGACACGCCTACGCCGGGGGCGGGGTGTCCTCCTTACCACGGTCCTTCTTATTGAAGAACCAGAACGCCAGCATGACCAACGCCACGATGAACGCGATCTTGAGCGCGAAGAAGAGGACCGGTAGGAGGAAGAGGCCGGCGAGTTTGATGAGGCCGATACCCACCAGGCCGACGGCGGCGAGCTGCAGAACGGGCTTGATCATCACGGAATCCGGTGTTGGGGGACAGGAGAGTATACGGCAAGAACCTGGGTCCTGATTCAGCGCAAAGCTAAGTCCTGCCCCTGGAAGGAGAAAACCGGGCCAGGTCCACTCCCACCCAGCCCGGTCCAGCTCTATGGTTGCGAAGCGGCTTCGGCTGCCCGTGCATCTCGTTGTGACGGCTCTCGAGCAGCGAAGGAACGCTGGAAACTACCAGAACTTGAGCCGCGAAAAGATCGAGCGTGCCCGCGGTTTGGGCTTCGCGGTGGTTTTCGCGCGACGCGCTTTCCGAGTTCTGCGAGGCATTGGTCGACACTCCAACAAAAGTGGAAGAGCAGATCAAGCGGCGCCCCTTACATGCGCGCCGCTTGATGAGCTCCCGACTACCGCGAATTACATCGAAGACCGATCGCGCACGGACTTCTTGGCGCGCGAAATCTTCCGCGAAACTTTGCGCTTGATCTTCGAGATGCGGCTATTGCGGGCCATGATCAACTCCGGAAAATGAGGTGATCTTCGCTACACGCTGGTAGTGCGTCGTCCAGCAACGAGTTGCCAAATGAAGGCAATGATCGCGACGACGAGCAGGAGGTGAATCAGCCCGCCCGTTACGTGAAAGACCACGAAGCCGAGTAACCAGGCTACGAGGAGAATGACCGCCAGTGCGGCAAACATGGACAGCCTCCGAGTGATTGGAGTAACTCCGCAACAGAATAGGGAATTTCGCGCGGCGGTGAAATCGACCGTTGAAACGGTTTCGGAGGGGCCGCCGGACTAACTACTTGGAGGGATTCGCCCGCGTGCAGTCGTCGAGCGCGCGCTGCCGCACCGCGATACCGAGATCCGCCTCGGCGATCTGGCTCGCGAGATTGGCGCCTTCGGCCGACAGGCGCGCCATTGTCCGGAGCGCGTTCGCCCATTGGCGGGAGACGTCCACGTACTGCCGGCCTTTCGAAATCGCGTAGTCGGGGACGAGCGGCCCCAGTGCGCCAAGATTCTCTTCGATGTAGTCGAGGGCCTCGCTGCCGTCGCCTTGTCCGATTGCGCCCGCGAGCACTTTGCCGTAGCCGACGAGCTCGAGCGCGTTCTCGATGACGTCCATGTTGTCTGCGCCGACCGCCTGCGACTTGGCGGCGCCGATGAGCTTCGATTCGCCCCATCCGCCCGGATTGTCCGCGAACTTCGTCCAGGTCTCGTACGACTTGATGAAGTTGTTGAGGTTGCCGATGAACTCGCGCTGGGCCTCGGTGATCTCGCCCGTGGCCGCAGCGGTCTTGAGCATCCCGTCACCCAGTGCGAGTTGCAGCAGCTTTTGGCCGAGATCCGAGCCGGCGGCGGCGACGATGAGCAGATCGAAGGCCGGCTGGAGCTGATCGCGCGCCTGCCGTGTGCGCGATTCCTGCGCACTCGCGGCCGCGAACTCGGCGCCGATCTGCTTCAGCCGGTCCACCGCGCGTTGCCGTTGATCCTGGCTGAGCGAAAGCAGTCCCTTGGGTGTCTCGCACGGATCCTGGTTCATCGTGGGATCCACGGGCGGCACACCGCGATCGAATTGCCACTTCATCGAGACGTACTGGTAGACGCCGGG